>JACKDF010000001.1 GCA_020633655.1 Deferribacteres bacterium | reverse complement strand
ATACTCTATCTTTACGATCGGGAAGAAGGGATTATAGGCAAGTCACGTTTGCAGCAAATTGCTAAACATGCACCAGAATTTGAGGAAAAACTCCACCTTAGACAAGAGCATTATCTGATCCCGGAACTGGAAGCAATGATAAAAAATTCTAAGTTTTATGGGACATGTGTGTTTGTTCCTGTGGTTTTTGACGGTGAAACCAAAGCCGTTCTTGGCCTTTTGTGGAACGAGCATTATAGTGTTACACGTTGGGATGAGGAGTTACTGCATATACTTGCAACGCTTTTTGCCAATGTATTAAAGGTGCAGTCGATTTACAGGTTAAAAAATCAACAGAATGCGAACCTCATTCGTGCAAATTCCGAACTTGAAAATTTTGTCTATACCGTATCGCACGATCTCAAGTCTCCGGTCATCTCAATTCAGGGATTCACTTCTATTCTGATCGATGAATACAGTCATTTACTCGATGATGACGCTCGACATTATCTCGATCGGGTACAAAAAAACGCAGTACAAATGGAACAGCTTTTAAGGGCCTTGCTGGAGCTTTCCCGCCTCGAGAGAAATCGGAATAAGCTTGCGATTGTGGAAGGTAACGTACCTGTTGAACGGGCCCTTGTGGAATTTTCTTTTCAACTGCAAAGCAAAAATATCCGAATTGATGTGCAGGAAAATCTACCCATCGTTTATTGTGATGTTATTCGAATTACCCAGGTATTTTCCAATTTAATTGGCAATGCAATCAAATTCCGCGATACCTCGAAAGATGAGACAGTGATTTCGATTGGTGCTGAGAGCGGCAATGAATTTATCACTTTTTTTGTTCAGGACAATGGAATCGGCCTTTCCTCCACGCATATTAATGATGTCTTTACAATGTTCAAACGTTACAATCGCTACCATGGAGTCGATGGTACTGGAATGGGATTAACCATAGCAAAGCGAATCGTTGAAAATCATAATGGACGAATCTGGATGGAATCGGAAGAAGGTATCGGATCGAAAATTTCATTTACATTACCAGTGCAGGATAGTCCGCAACCGAATGGAACTGATTAGTCGTGATGCCTGAATACGACCATCGTAGGGATTTTCTAACAATATATTGCAATCATTAATTCAAAATATTAAAGCATTTCCCCTTCAAATTACCCATCTTTTTAACATATTTGATAGAAATTCTACACATTTAAAGTTATTGCAATGAGCATAGTTATTTTTGCGCGATTCGATTATTTTTCTATATTGCCTTCACGACATAAAAACACAAATCATATGACCAATTAATCGTAAACTTACCGAATTTATATTTACCAAAATAAAAAGTGCTGCTGGAGCAATCCACCACATCTTAAAACAACAATTTTCGTTTACATTAGCACGAGTTTAGCTGAAAATCTCACCGATTGAACAGAATTTACGAGCATATTAAGGATACAGCATGGGAACCGCAGTGAAAACCTCTGAAATTCTTACCTCTGAAGAAAACCATACGAATGAAATCCGTCAGCTGGAAAATGAAATAGCCCATCTGGAACAGCTTCTGGAACAAAAAGACGATGAACTGGAAACTTACCTTCACATTCTCTCTCACGAAATAAAAACACCCATAGTAACAATTCAGGGGTATGCAAGCCTGCTGCAGGACTCTTTCGGCGAATTACTTCCTGAAGATGGAGAACGATTTATTCAGGGCATTTTGAATAATGTTGGACGACTTGAGGTCCTTGTTAAAGATTTGCTGACCCTGAGCGGGATACGTATTAACCCGGAGGAGTTCACCCTCGTCGATTTAAATGAACTGGTTGAAGATATTCTCATCGATCTTTATGGTGCATACCAGTTTGCTCCGGAAACGATAAAAATAACCGAAAATATGCCTGTTGTCATTGGACACAGGGACAGTTTGCGTCATGTTTACACAAATCTTATCGTGAATTCTATCAAGTATTGCAATGACAAAGTCCCTTTAAAAATTGAAGTCGGTTGTTCATTTGATGAATTCTTTCCGAAATTTTTCGTGAAAGATAACGGGGTTGGTGTTCCTTCCTCTGCACGCAAGAAAATATTTGATATGTTTGGTCGTGCAGGCAATAAGAAAAATGTGAGTGGCACAGGGATCGGCCTGGTGATTGTTCAGAAGATTGTTGAAGCCCATGGTGGGGAAATTTGGCTTGAATCAAAGCGCGGAAAAGGAACAACCTTTTATTTTACACTTCCAACTGAGAAGAGCCAAAATGTAAGCCAGAAAAATTATCTTTCATGAAACCGTTATTATCCAATCTGCCGTCAGAACCGATATTGCATGTAGAAGAGATTGAATTTGAAGCGCAGCGAAGAGGACAAGGAATACAATGATTCGAATATTACTCGTGGAAGATGATCCTGATATTGCTAATTTAACCCAGATTCAACTTCGTAAAAGCGGAGAGCAATTCAGCCTGGTGCATGCAATGGATCCGAATGAAGCGCTCCGCTTGGTTAAACAGCAAACTTTTGAGATTGTTTTACTGGATTATAACCTGCCGGAAATGACCGGCCTCGATTGGCTTGAATCGGTTCGTTCAATTATTAAAGATACACCGATTCTTTTAATTACCGGAGCAGGGAATGAGAAGGTCGCTGTAGCTGCAATGAAGCAAGGTGTATACGATTATATAATAAAAGACGGGGATTATCTCAAAAAATTACCTTTCATCATCCGATCTTCCTGCGAAAAAGCTGACCTGGAAAGGCAACTACGGCAAAGCCGGCAACGCTATGCTAAACTTTTCCACGTTTCCCATGATGCTGTGCTCATCTTGGATAGTGAAACCCACAAAATTCTCGAGGCCAATGGCCGGGCAACCAGGGTTTTTGGAGGTGAGCAATCCCAAATCGTCGGAAAAAGCTTGTTTGATTTTTGCGATATCGATGAATGTGAGAAATTGCAGTTTGCCTTTCTGCGAGTCAAAGATAACTTGTATGAAGAAATTGAGTATCTCGTACTTCGGGATGTAAACGGGAACACGCATGAAGCCGAAGTCTCGCTCAATGTAATTGATGCTGATAATGTCAACATCGTGCAGTGCATACTCCGTGATATAACTGAAAAACGGCATTTGCAGCAGCAAATATTGAAAAGTAAGGGGCGGTTACAAGCAATGTTCGACAGTGTCCATGATCTTATTTCTGTTCAGGATAAGGATTATTCCATCGTTATGGTGAATAATCGGTTCGCGGACTGGTGCGGTAACACACCGGAAAAATTGATTGGTCAAAAATGTTTTTCAGCATATTTTAAGCGTGAAAAACCGTGTGAAGACTGTCCTCTGGAGGAAACTTTCCGACACCGGCGTGAAAATTTTATTGAGACGGAATACGACGAAGAGATTCTGCATATCTGGGCGAATCCCATGCCCGGGCTCACCAACAATGATGAATATGCCATTGAGCACATTCGTATCGTAACGGAGCAGAAACGCCTGGAAGAACAACTTATACAGAGTGAGAAACTTGCCACTATCGGCATTCTTTCCTCAGGAATTGCCCATGAATTACGCAATCCGCTGAATATCATAGAAGCGGCGCGCTATTATCTTTCGGAAATCGTACCGGAGGAAGAGGAGGATATTCAGAAAAAGCTCGCAATAATCCGTGTTAATGTGCAGCGTTCATCGAAAATTATTAATAATCTGCTCGAATTCAGTCGCAAGAATAATTTGGAGCGTGAAGAAACCGATTTGAACTATGTTCTCGAATCGACGCTTGGTTTAATCGAGAAAGAGTTGCGCCACCGTGAAATCCTTATTAATAAAAATTTATCCGCACCGGTTATCAGCCAGGTAAATTCCGAGGGTATTCGGCATGCCTTCCTCAATTTGATTATGAATGCAATGCAGGCGATGCCGGAAGGGGGTGAATTGCAAATACGGACTTTCATAGATGCAATTGACAAGCATATTCATGTTGAATTTGAGGATTCAGGTATTGGCATTCCTGCGGAGAACCTGAAACACATTTTCACCCCGTTTTACACAACCAAACCCATCGGCGAAGGCACAGGTCTGGGCTTGCACATCGCCAATTCCATTGTGACGCATCACAAAGGGAAAATTACCGTGGAAAGCCAAATCCAAAAAGGGACAAAGTTTACTGTTATCCTCCCCCTGATGGACCATGTGAACTGACTTGATTATGTATTGAAGACTTTTTAAGCAATACCAGTGCTGCCTCAAATTTCGTGTTCACCTCATTAAATTTGCTTTTCCAGCGAATTCATTCTCCATTGACTGAACTAAGGGGTAATTTTTATTTCCATACCAACTCCTCAGGACTATTCGTTGCCGTTTTCATTTTCCATGTAGGAAATATTGATGAAATGGCGTCAGTACCTCGTTGTCTCTTCCATACCGCAACATAAGTTGACAAAGGGTGAATTTATCACTATCTTTACCAGTTTTTTTACGGAAAGTGAAGGAAGAAAACTCTGAACAAGGCTGTTTAAGCGATATGTTTTGGTGAATAAATGATTAATTTGAGGAACCGGTGCGGCTGAAAGAAATTATCGCTCCAATTAAAGATGATGTAAATGCGTTCGAAAAAGTTTTCAAAGACCATTTGAAAAGTGACATTTTTCTGGTCGATAAAGTGATTTCCTATCTTGTGGCGCACAGAGGGAAACGACTGCGACCAATTATGGTCCTCCTTTCAAGTCGTTTGAACGGAAGTGAACCGGATGCGCGCCGATTGCATGCAGCAGCAATAATTGAACTTTTGCACACAGCAACACTGGTGCATGATGATGTTGTCGATGACAGCTATCAAAGACGTGGTTTTCCCTCGATTAATGCCATCTGGAAGAACAAAATCTCGGTGCTTACAGGCGATTACCTGTTTTCCAAATCCTTGCTCTCCATGCTGAAAATGCAGGATTTTAAAGTATTTGATGTGATTTCCCGGACGGCAGAGCGCATGAGCCAGGGTGAGTTGCTGCAAATGGAACGCAGCAGTGATTATAACATGGAAGAACAGGTTTATTTCCGAATGATTGGCGACAAAACCGCTTCATTGATTTCGGCTGCATGCCAGTTGGGGGTGATCTCTGCAAGTGCAAATGAAAAGGAAATTGCGATGATGGCAAAGTTTGGTGAAGATATTGGCCTTGCATTCCAGATTCGGGATGATTTGCTGGACTTATTGGGCACGGAGAAAAAAATTGGCAAACCAATTGGAAATGATTTACGGGAGAATAAAATCACGCTGCCCCTGTTGCATGCTTTACGAAACGCTGAAAAAAGCGAACGCAGACAAATCATCAAAATGATGAAAAAAGGTGCTGAGAAGAAGGATGTTTTGTTTATTGTTGATTTCATAAAGAAAAACGATGGCATTCAGTACGCAACCGAAAAAGCAGCAACACTCACCGCCGAAGCTTCAGCCTCCCTCGATTATTACCCTGATTCAAAATACAAGCAGGTTTTGTTGAAATTGGTCGATTTTATCACTAGCCGTGAGCATTGAAATTTTAGCAGCGTTAATAATAAGAGAGTGAAACCTAATTAAAGTTTTGTAGAGAATTCCGACTTTTTAAGAGGGGAAATATACATTTTGATTACTCAAAATGCATGCAAATGATTTCTGCATGCTATATCCTGAAGAATGTATAGTATAAGAGTTTCTGCTGCAACTTTTTGAAATATCAGAATTAATCGGACAGTTTTTTGATTGCTTTCATCTAGGAAAGGATAACACATGCCACGAACATTGGTTACCGGAGGTGCCGGATTTCTTGGTTCTCACCTTTGTGAATATTTGCTGGCAAAAGGGCATGACGTAATTGCCATGGACAATTTACTCACAGGACACATTTCAAATATTGCCCACCTGCAAGGCGAAAAATTTAAATTTATCAAACATGATGTTACCGAATATATTTTTATTGCAGGCGAGATCGACTATATTTTGCATTTTGCTTCACCAGCCAGCCCGACAGATTATCTCGAACTACCGATACAAACATTGAAAGTTGGTGCGCTGGGAACCCACAAAGTCCTCGGTCTCGCCCTGGAAAAGAAAGCGACTCTGCTGCTCGCAAGTACTTCGGAAGTTTATGGTGATCCCCTTGTGCACCCACAAACAGAGGATTATTGGGGAAACGTCAATCCCGTTGGCCCGCGGGGAGTCTATGACGAAGCGAAGCGATTTGCTGAAGCAATTACAATGGCATACCATCGCTACCACCATGTGGACGCAAAAATAGTCCGGATTTTCAATACATACGGCCCACGCATGCGCTTGAACGACGGTCGTGCGATTCCGGCTTTTGTGCCGCAAGCACTACAGAATAAACCCATCTCAATTTTCGGTGATGGTTCGCAAACCCGCAGTTTCTGTTATGTCGATGACCTGATCGAAGGAATTTATCGACTTCTCGTATCCGATATCAATGAACCTGTCAATATTGGCAACCCTATTGAGATGACTATCAAGCAACTGGCGGAAAAAATTATCGATTTAACCGAAAGCAACAGCACCCTTTCTTTTGGTAAGCTGCCTACAGACGATCCAAAAATTCGCCAGCCCAATATAGCCAAAGCGCGTGACATGCTGGGTTGGGAACCAAAAGTCAATTTGGATGCAGGGTTGCAAAAAACCATCGCCTGGTTTAAAACCCAAATGTAGCCATCATACTTAAAACAAATTTCGACGGGAGTTGAATTCTCTGGCAACTCCCGTTACATTTCCGGTCGCTGTATTATGACAGTCCTCCACAGCATTTCAAGTTCAATTTGCAGCCAATTGTAGTGAACACACTTTAAAAGTACATTCTCACAGATTTACATTCTCGCCCCGGTGTTATCAAATAAACACAGGCCTTATCAAATGGAGTTTCAATGCAAGGAGGGGAAAAGACCAAAATACTCCTCATCCGACTTAGCTCAATCGGTGACATCGTTTTAACCACACCTGTAATCCGGCTTTTGCGGCAAAAATATCCGGAGGCGCAAATTGATTATCTTGTGAAATCACGTTTCGCCGAACTTTTGCAGAATAATCCACATCTAACACGAGTTCTGGAGTTTCCTGAGCCTGGTAATCTCGGTGTACTCCGAGCAATCTGGCATGATATTCATCAGCAGAAATATAATGCAATAATTGACTTGCACAAAAATGTTCGTTCCCTTATCTTGAGCGTTTGTCAAAAGCAGGAAATTAAAGCCCGATTTCGTAAACACGGATGGCGCAGGACACTCCTGGTCAAATTCGGTTTGGATGTTTACGCGAAAGAGAGTTCAGTCATGTTGCGTTACATCGAAACTACGGCTTCTCTTGGTATCACCGATGACGGCGAAGGGACGGAATTATTCCCGCCGGCTGAATTGCTCGAGAAGATTGAAAAAAGAACAGGTTTATCCTTACCGAAATCTCAGGTGGTTGTCGCTCTCGCGCCGGGTGCAGCGCATTTTACGAAGCGATGGCCTGTTGAGAATTATAAAACAATTGCCAAAGCTTTGGTACAGCAAGGCAAAAAGTGCATTATTCTCGGTGGTTCTGGCGATCAGCAGTTGAGTAAAGAAGTGGCAGCTACAGCAACGGAAATTGTCAATTTTACCGGCCAATTATCGCTTTTGGAAAGTGCTGCGGTGCTGGAGAAATGCGATCGTCTTGTTACAAATGACACGGGTTTGATGCACATGGCTGAAGCTGTAAAAACGCCAGTCACGGCGATTTTTGGATCGACGGTGCGACAGCTTGGATTTTATCCTTTTTTGCGGGAAAGCCGGGTTATCGAGAACGAAACAGTGAAATGTCGCCCATGCAGCCATGTCGGAAGGCAGAATTGTCCAAAGGGACATTTCCTGTGCATGAATTCCATTCCACCCGAAGCAGTTTTGGAAAAAATAGAATAAGCTTGCTTTGTTGAAAGAAGGCAATGGATTAACATTTTGTTTACTGAAGGGTCGGGAACGCAGGTGCCGGCGTTCTCAGGCTAATATGCATAAATGATTAAGATTTAAGGGCACCTTGAAATTTTGAAAGGTCAATTTTTTGGAAGCTAAAGAGGCAGCAAAGAAAGCGGCAATCGCGGCGCTGGATAAAAAAGCTGAACATATTGAGATTTATGATTTACGTGGCATCAGCAGTGTCACGGATTATTTCGTGATCTGCACGGGCAGTACCGACGTGCAATGCAAGGCCATTCACAACAATATTGCAGAGGAACTGCGTAAAGATGCAGTTTATCCCAATCACGTTGAAGGTGTCAGCAGCAGCCGATGGATTTTAATGGATTATGTCGATTTCGTTGTTCATATATTCCAACCGTCCGTCAGAGAATTTTATGGCCTCGAGCGCATCTGGGGAGATGTCGAATGCGAAGTGGTCGATGAGGGTTATTATGAAAGTTGAATTATATATTGCTGAAAAAATAAAGGAAGCGTTAAAGAACACATACGATCAGGATGCAACTGTGTTCATTGAGAAGCCGCGGCAGGAAACCTGGGGTGACTTCGCTACAACCGTTGCCCTCGGTTTGGCAAAGACCTTGCGCAAAGCACCTCGGCAGATCGCAGAAACCATCGTTGCAAACATCGCCGACGAAAAGAAGATATTTGCAAATGTCACCATTGATGGCCCGGGATTTATCAATATTACTTTATCACAATCCTGGTGGCAAAATACGGTGCTTCATATCATTGAAACCGGCGAGCGATTTGGCGAAGACGATTGGGGAAATGGCCAAAGAATTAATCTTGAATTTGTCAGCGCTAACCCAACTGGCCCATTGAACGTGGTTTCAGCACGCGCAGCCGCAACCGGTGATGTCCTGGTTGAATTGTTAAATAAAGTCGGTTTTGCGGCGGAACGTGAATATTACATCAATGATGCCGGACGGCAAATCCGTCTGTTGGGTGCCTCGGTCGCAGCTCGTTATATGACATTGTTTAATCAAAAAGAGGATGTGCCCGAAGACGGATACCAGGGCGACTATATTATAGGTCTGGCGGAAGAATTAAAAACTGAGCACGGTGACAAGTTCGTTTCCTATGAAAAACAGGAACGCCAGTCAGTTTTAGCGAAACTTGCTCTGGAAAAGATGATCGCTCTCCATAAAAAAGCATTGCATGAGTATCGCATCGATTACCAAACATGGTTCTGCGAAAGCGCACTGCGGGATAAAAAATCGCATTTTAAAATTGTTGAAGCTTTAAAAGCAAAAGGCCTCACGTACGAAAAAGATGGCGCATTGTGGTTTAAATCATCGGAATTTGGCGATGCAAAAGACCGCGTGCTGGTGACAAATGAAGGCGAACCAACGTATTTCATGGTCGATATTGCCTATCACCAGAACAAGTTCGATCGTGGTTTTGAGGTGCTCTATGATTTATGGGGACCGGATCATCACGGCTATATCGACCGCGTTTCAGCGGCATTGCAGGCACTGGGGCATGCAAAAGAAGAATTTAATGTTCGCATCATTCAGCAGGTCAACATGCTGCGCGATGGGGAACTGGTAAAAATGAGCAAACGCGCCGGCAATATCATCGAAATGAATGAAGTCTTGCAGGATGTAGGCATTGATGCCGCCCGTTTTTTCTTTGTCATGCGTAAGCTCGATTCCCCTCTCGATTTTGATATCGACCTGGCAAAAAAACGCAGTGATGAAAATCCTGTCTTTTACGTGCAATACGCCCATGCACGAATCGTTAACGTCATTCAATTTGCAAAAGAAAATGGCCTTGAACTCGATTTGACAGCCGATCTTTCATTATTAACGGCGAGTGAAGAAATCGCTCTTATTCGGAAATTGAACGAATATCCAAACGTCGTGAGTACATGTGCCCGTCTGATGGAAGTACATCACCTGCCTGCTTATCTCATGGAGGTGGCGGCTGCTTTTCACAGCTTTTACCACAACAATCGCATTGTCACGGACGACCGGCAATTAAGCAATGCGAGAATGATGTTACTTGAAGCCACTCGCAGCGTACTCGTTAACGGTTTAAAAATGCTGCGAATTTCGGCACCGGAGCGCATGTAAGGACTTCCCTGTGCAAGAAGATTGCACAATTTAAATAAAATGAACCACTGAATAATCCTACTTTGGCACATTTCATATTTATGTCCAGGCTGTGTAAAAATGCAGCGTAAACCGGTCGCCGATCTTGCCTGCACTGAAAAAGGTCGAAGTGTCGAAGCGCCCGGTTGAACTAAATCCGGCTTCGACAATCTCAGCCTCCAAAACTTTCACGCAGTCGGGATAATTTGGTCAATCTGCTAAAGTAGTCATAAAAACAGGAATAAAATAAAATGGATTTAGTGGCAATAGGAACAATCGCGTTTGACACTGTAGAGACTCCAACTGGCAAAGCAGAAAAACAACTCGGTGGAACTGCGGTCTACCTTTGTCTGGCTGCCAGTTATTTTTGTAAAGTGGGAATCGTTGCCGCCACCGGGAAAGATTTCAGGCAGGAATATCTGGATTTGCTACGCGAAAAAGGAATTGATCTCGATGGATTACAGGAGCTTGAGGGCGACACTTTTCATTGGGGTGCAAAATATCACAAAGACTTGAATGTCCGTGACACATTGTTCACCCATTTAAATGTCTTGCTCGATTTTACCGCAGATTTACCAGCGACTTATAAAGAAGCGCCTTTCTTTTTTTTGGGAAATATCGATCCGGCATTGCAACTGCATGTCCTTGACCAGGCGAAAAATCCGGTGTTTATCGGTATGGATACCATGAATTACTGGATTAACAGTAGTGAATACAGACCTAATTTAATGAAGGTCTTGCAAAAAACGCAGGGTATCTTCGTGAATGATGAGGAAGCACGCGATCTTTCCGGTGAATACAATCTCGTTAAAGCTGCTGCTGAAATTCGCAAAATGGGCCCCCAGCATGTGGTAATTAAAAAGGGCGAGCACGGCGCCATCCTTTTTTCCGAGGGCAGTGTATTTTATGCACCAGCTTTTCCGCTGGAAATGGTGAACGACCCCACTGGCGCCGGCGACAGTTTTGCCGGAGGCTTTATGGGGTATCTTACAACACAGAACAAAATAAACAACGCAATTTTGCGCAAAGCCATGATTTACGGCAGCACATTGGCAAGTTATACCGTGGAAGAATATTCTGTCAATCGGGTGGCTGCTCTTGGCACAAGTAGTATTAGTGAACGTTACCACGCATTTTATGAACTAATGAATTTTGACAAATGAAAGTACAAACACGCTATATCCACCGCAAAACAAAAGGTATTTGCGATATCCACGACATAACCAAAGATGTGGAAAACGAAGTAGCAACGTCGGGAATTATCAATGGCACTGTAACGGTTTTCGTACCGGGTTCAACAGCAGGTATTACGACTGTTGAATTTGAGCCGGGTTTGAAAAAAGACCTGCCTGAACTTTTTGAGAAATTAGCACCGACCGGTGTAACCTACCACCACGATGCAACCTGGGGCGATGGCAATGGCTTTTCTCATGTTCGCGCTGCGTTGCTTGGTGCATCGCTTGTTGTTCCATTTAATAACGGTACATTGCTCCTCGGTACCTGGCAACAAATCGTACTGATCGATTTCGATAACCGGGCACGACAACGCAAAGTAATCGCTCAGATTATGGGAGATTGAGTTGAGAATTGTCTATTTTGATTGTATAAGTGGCATTAGCGGTGACATGACACTTGGGGCACTGGTGGATGCTGGTTTTCCAGAAGAGAAGTTGCGTGAACTTCCCGCCCGCCTGAACTTGCCGCAGGTGACGATTAGCCTCGAAAAAGTTCGCAAAAATGACATTGCAGCAACGAAGGTGAAAATAGAATTTCCCCACGAACACGTTCATCGTCATCTGAAAGATATAAATAAAATTTTAGATGAGGCGGAAATTACTGAGAATGCGAGAGAGATCGCCAGGCGCATTTTCCATAAACTTGCTCTCGCCGAAGCGCAGGTTCATGAAACAAGCATTGAGAAAGTTCATTTTCACGAAGTGGGCGCCCTCGATTCGATTATGGATATTGCCGGGGCTGCGGTTGCTCTCGATTACTTACAAATTGAAGAAGCCTGGGTAAAAACGATTCCCGTTGGCGGTGGCACCGTCAAATGTGCTCATGGGATAATGCCCGTCCCAGCGCCTGCAACGGCGCGATTGCTGGAAACATTTACCATTAAACAAGGCCCGGTAGAAAAAGAGCTCGTTACTCCCACAGGTGCTGCAATTCTTGCAACCTTGGCTACACAATATACGGATGTCCCGGAATTTAAAGTGATCAAGTCCGGGTATGGTGCTGGTGATGCGGAGTTTGAGGGCCTGCCAAATGTCCTGCGTGTTTTTATCGGTGAAACAGGAGCCCATGCCGGAAAGGACCTCGTGTGGCAGCTCGAATGCACAATCGATGATATGAACCCGGAACTCATTCCGTATATCATTGAAAAGCTTATCGATACAGGTGCTCTGGATGCGTGGGCAACCTCTGTCCTCATGAAAAAAGGGCGGCCGGGTTTTGTGCTAACAGCGCTTGTACCAAAAGATTTACACGATGCTATTTGCGACGTGATTTTTCAGGAGACGACGACGATTGGTTTGCGTAAAACCATGGTGGAACGGGAAAAATTGGAACGCGAAAGTATTGAAATTGAGACCGACTATGGTGTGGTGAAATTCAAGAAAATAACCCGGCCAGGCACCGGTACCCAAATCGTTCCGGAATTTGAAGAATGCCGGCGAATTGCTGTCAAGGAAAAGCTCCCGCTGCGCCTCGTTTATGATCGCCTGGTGAAAATGGCGAATCAATTTATCTCATGATTTTTTTTGACCAGGTGACGGCTGGTTATATCGCGCCAGATGGTTCGCCTTTGCCGATTCTCAAGGATCTTTCTTTAAAAATTGAAAAAGGGGAATTTGTTACGATTATGGGGGCGAACGGCAGTGGAAAAACCACTCTCATGCGTCTCTGTAACGGACTGATCACACCACAATCCGGCATTATTTCTATTGACGAACACAAGATAAGTGCAAACGACCATAGCGAAATAATGGCTGTTCGGCGCAGAGTGGGCATGGTTTTTCAAAATCCGGAAAATCAAATTGTCAGCACCACCGTTGAGCGCGAAATTGCCTTCGGTTTGGAAAATCTTGGCATCCCCCATGAGGAAATGGTGGCGCGTGTCGAAAACAGTCTTCAGCAGTTCGATCTGCAAAAGTACCGGCATCGCTCACCTGCCATGCTGTCTGGGGGAGAAAAACAGCGACTTGCGGTTGCCTCGGTTCTTGTAATGGATCCCGCCTACCTTATCTTCGACGAACCCACCTCACTGCTCGATGTTCAGCATCGACGCGCCCTTTTGCAGCTCATGCAATCCTTACATCAGGATTCTTCTCATGTCCACACACTCATTAATGTGACGCAATTCCCGCAAGAAGCGTTGATTTCAACGCGGCTCATCGTTTTGCATGAAGGTCGCATCGTCCTTGATGCCCCACCAAAAGAAGCGTTTCTGCAAGTTGATCTTTTGCAGAAATTTGGCATCGTTCCGCCTATCGAATTTCTTGTTTTTAAAGAACTCACAGAGCGTTACGATCAGGTAACAAGTTTGGATGATTTGTTGCTCCCGCCGATAATTTAACTTAACCTATGGAAAATATTACAGAAAAACATGAGGATCTGGATTTTCTCTCCAGTCATCACAGTGCTATTTTAGCACAGTCAAAGGAAGACAAAGGTATTCCTGCTGAAAATAAGGAAGAAGAGGATATCTCTTTTTTGCTTTCTGCGGCATCGGAAAACGATATCCTGTTGGATTTTTCAGATAATCCCATCATCGAAGAATCATTTGTTGCACAGGAGGAAGCTGAAGATGACACAAATGAAGACACGGTTCAACTAAATGAACTGAGTTTTTCCATGCAGGGAGATGATTTTTCCACAGAGCCGCTGCTTGATATCCAGCCTGAGAAAGATGTCACTCCAGCCGATGAGCTACCCGGATTTTCTCTTCCTAATCGCGAGATCGATCGTTTACCCGTAGTCCCACAAGCAGAAAAAAACTCCTTTTCCACTGTTGATGGCTTCGAGCTACAAAAAGAATCTACCCAACCAATCCCCAAAGAAACCAGTGTGACCTGGTGGCGGCGGTTTTTGAACTGGTTTCAGAATTCCATGGGCGGGCCAACCAGCATTGGTATCGATACGAGTGTTTCCGGCACAAAAACGGTACATGTTCGCTCAACAACCGGCAAGCTTGTGTTAAGCGGCGTAGAGAATATTTCTTTCCAGTATGATGATATTATTGAAAATGAAGAATCTACGGAGCAAGCTCGCTTAACCAAATTAGCGGAATTTTTAACACCAAAAATTAAAGATGGTGACTGGCTTGTCGGTGGTATCACCGGCCTGGATGTTATCTACCGTGTTCTCGAACTCCCGAAAATGAATAAAAAAGAGCTCGGAGAGGCTGTGCGCTGGGCTGTGCGCAAAGATCTTCCTTTCGAAGTTGAAAACGCGGAACTGGATTATCAGATTTTAAGCAGCAAGAAAAAAGGTGCCATTGAGAAGTACGAAATTGCTGTGCTGGTAACACCGAAGAACGTTGTTGAAAATTCCATGCGTTTCTTTCAACTCTTGCATACCACGCCGGCGAAGTTAACCTCAACACCGGTGGCGATTTGGAGTGTGCTTTCGCGGATGAAAGCGACGACTGATGAGTGCATTTTAGTCCTGGAAATTGGCGCTTCGAGCACACATATGGTTTTTGTAAATAAAGGCCATGCTGATTTTCATCGTGAAATTCCGACGGCATGCAATGAAATGATTGAGGCGATCAGCAACACATTTTTTTACAGCAGTGAATTTGAAAATATTAGTGGCGAGCGCACAATCGATATTTTGGACGAATTCGGAATTTTACGTGCAGAGGAAATCGCCCAATTTGATTCAGAACTGCCTTTACGCGATATTCAAATCAACTTGCGTCCGGTAATCGACCGGTTGATGAAGGAAATACGCCGTTCTCTCGATTATTATCGCTCCAAATACAAAATCGCACATGTGGCTAGAATTTTTATCAGCGGCGGTGGTGCATTGATAAAAAATCTCGATAGCTACATGCAATCGGAATTACAAATGGATGTGGCCGTTTTAAATCCTTTCGTAGCTGCAGGCATTCGTAATTGGGAAAATTTCCCAAAGTTAAAAAAGGAAGCGCCGAAATATACCATCCCCCTTGGCCTCGCGATCGATAATTTCGCCGGTTTGAATCTTTTGCCAGAGGAGTTAAAAGGTGCGCACACCTTGCGGAAAGCCAAACGAATCGTGCGCTGGGCGGGTGCATTTTTGTTGCTTGTTCTCAGCTTGTACGCTTCTTACATCGTGATTCAGAAAAGTCAATTGCGGGAAAATATTCAGCAATTGCAGCAACAATACAAGCGTCTTGAACCGGTTCGGAAAAAATATCTCGATCTTTCGAACCGAATCGATGTGCTTAAAAAGCAAATTACCTCCTATAATTTCGGCGGTTCCATCGAGTCGCATGCTGCAAACCACTTACGGGCTGTATCGCATTTGGTGACCCGCGGTGTCGCGCTGAGCTCCATTGTTGTGGAACCGGAAATTATTATAACGGAAGGCGAAGATGCTCAGGAAGTTGAATCCGGTAACGAAAAGATCACTTTAAGTGGAATTGCACGCCCGGACCAGGCGCGAGAAGGATTGAATCTGGCTGATTTTCTGCTCAACCTTGAAAGTGCAGGTTATTTTCAGGATATAAAAATGATCAATCGTACCATGCGCGACGACGGTACGATTGAGTTTGTAATTCAATGCTTATACTGAGAAAAATAGTTATGACCGGGTGTATTCATGCAGTGCATAAAGTTGGCGATGGGCCGGGGACATTCTCGATCCAATTTTGTTGTATTAGATTAAACAGGCTCATTTCATCCCGACAGAAAATTGGATGACGCTATGAAAGGTGCGAAAAAAAACATACTCATTTTCAGCGGAAGCATGCTGGCCATCCTTTCAGTCATGTATGGATTGCTCATTTATCCGCAGAAGGTGAACGTTGATACGCTCACGATGGATATCGGCCGCATGGTGCGCATGGTGGAAGCGGCTACCGCCGAGCAACGCCAGGTTATTACACTTGAACAGCAGTTAAAAACCTATGAAGATAGTCTTGGCGCTTTACAGGAACGCATCTTCGAACGTTCGGCCGTGCCCAAAATTTTACAGAAAATCATTCAGGTGAGCGGGAATTACAAATTAGATTTTTCGGCCATTTATCCGAAATATGATGATTTGCTGAATAGCAGTATCAAGGATCCACAATCACCGGTTTTACGCCTGCCAATTGAGATGGCGTTTCGTGGCCAGTTTACCCGCATAGGACGATTTGTTGAGGCGTTGGAAAAACAGGAATTTTTATTTTCAATTACCCGGCTTGAAATGGCGATTAGTGCCGATAGTTATCCTGATATCCGGGCTGTAGTGCGCGGAAATCTATTTTTACGCCGGGCTTCAAATCCGGCTGTGCAGGCGAAAATGTAGCGTTGTGAAAGGTTTTTATGCAAAAGCGTGAAAAAATAATGGCCGGGGTCACCCTCTCCGCTGCACTTGTCTTCATTATCAATCAATTCTGGTTGAGCGGTGATGACAAGGCCAAGCCGGTACCTGTGAAAAAGACTGCCATTGCGAAACCCTCGCCGCAACCGGTGAAAGGGGAGAAGATCAGCAATGCAGAGTTGCAGAATCGCCTGCAAAACTGGCAACCGGTTGTTGCTTATGATTCCTGGGGAAAGGATCCCTTTGAAGGGGGAATGGTATTCACGCACAGCGATAGCAGCGCTGATTCGAATGCAACAAAACTCAGCGGTATCGTCTGGCGCGGCAACGAAGCTTTGGCGATAATCGGAGATAAAATTCTGCGTCAGGGAGAAGAAACCAACTCGCTGCACGTGGTAAAAATATACAAGGATAAAGTCATCGCACGACGCGGTAATGACTTGCTTACCTTACATTTAGGTCAGGACAATAATGAGCAGCACACTGTTACGACCAGTCATTAATATTTTAATTCTGGTCCAGGTAGGTTTCGCACAAACCGTAATGTTGAATCGGGTTGAACGTCAGCTTGTGCCCGAGAGCGAGAACTACGTTTTTTATTTTAATAAAGCCGTGGAGTACAGCACCGCGAGTGCGGAAAATCCACCAGCTGTGCTCATTTATTTCCAAAACGCCATTCCCGCAGATTCAATTGTTGAAAAGGCCTGGGGTCAAAATGTGGTTCTGACCAAATGGATGGAGAGCCCGCCTGTATTGAAAGCAACCATCAATTTGCCCGAAAAAATGAATTATGACGTTTCAAAAAGCGGACGAATTCTAACAATTTCTTTAAGGAAAAGTGAGACCACAGAGCCTCAACCCAAACCGGCAAACCCGGGAAAATTCACACGCGGTTCCCTTCTGCGCCATCTCGATCGTGGTGTAAAAATCACTGCAGATTTTCGTGATGCCGATATCGGGAATGTGCTGCGCTTATTTGCCAGGCAAAATAGCATAAACATCGTCGCAAGTGATAGCGTAAGAGGTAATATTACCGTCGCACTGCACGATGTAAGTCTGGAACAAGCATTGGAGAGCATCCTGCTGGCGAATGGCTATGATTACGTCATTTTGAACGATGTCGTGCTGGTGAAACCGGAAGATCAGATCCACACGGAAGCGATGACAACCCGCGTATTTCAACTCAAACATGCCAATGCCAATAATTTGGTAGAACCGATTACCGAGTTGATTTCTGAAAAAGGTAAAGTTCAGGTTATCCCGACTACATTTCACAACAAAAAAGACGTTTATGAGGTGAACGACCGCATACAGCCGGACAGGGAATTGCGCTATTGGTTGCGCTCGAGTATGCTTCTCGTTCGTGATTTCCCGGCGCAAATCGAGATGATTGCTGATTTTATTAAAAACGTGGATATCGCCGTTCCGCAAATTTTAATTGAAGCAAAATTGCTCGAGGTCACCCCGGTTACTGAAAGTAATGTAGGCATCGATTGGTCGAAGTCACTGGCTGTGGATTTGTTTGATGAAATTCGCACGGGTGGTGATAAAGTGCGCTCTTATTCCACGAGCACCGGCTTGCCAAACACCGATGGCCGACTCACCATGGGAACGTTAACGACTTCAGAATTTTCTGCGGTACTTAATTTTTTGAATTCAAACACCAGTACAAAGCTCATTTCGAACCCGCGTATTCTAGCGATGGATAACGAGCCCTCGGACATTTCTGTTGGAACCAATTTCCCGATACCGCAAATCAATCGTGGTGTCGGTGGCCAGGGCGATGTAGTGACCTTTACCTTTCGTGATGTGAAAATCATGCTGCGAGTTACACCCCATGTGACCGCTGGCGAAGCGATCACCATGTATGTAAACCCGATTATCGAGGAAGTTACCGGCCAAATTACTGTTTCCGGCAATACAGCACCAATCACAACACGTAGGGAAGTGGATACGGTAGTCAAAGTGAAAAACGGCGAAACCATCGTCATCGGTGGCATGATAAAAGAGCGGGAAGTGCTCACCGTTGATAAAGTCTGGCTCCTTGGGGACATTCCTCTGTTAGGCCATTTTTTTCAAAACAAGTCTTCTGATAAACAGCAGACGGATCTGGTGATTTTTATTACGCCGAAAATAATGGATTTATGAGAAAAGCAGATTTAGACAAGTTACTCGCTTTTGCTGTGCAACGGGATGCCTCAGATATCCACCTTTCGGTCGGAATGCCACCGGTACTGCGCATTCATGGCACGTTGCGACGCATGGAAATGCAGTCAATTGCCAGGGAAGCCATGCAGAGCTTGTTGGGCGATATTATGCCCTCACGATTTGACGAAAATCCAGATTATTCTCTTGAATATGATTTTGCTTACAGTCTGCCGGGTGTTGCCCGTTTTCGAACCAATGTCTATTTGCAGTTACGCGGCGGCAGCATCGCCTTGCGCGTCATTCCAGACAAAGTGCGGGACCTACAGGAGCTCAACTGTCCGAAGGGAATTTATAATCTCGCCCGTGAGCGAAAGGGGATTGTGTTGGTTACAGGGCCAACAGGTTCGGGGAAATCCACCACACTTGCTGCGATGATAGATCTTATCAATAAAGAGCGGCGTGAACATATTCTTACTATTGAAGACCCCATCGAATATGTGCATCAACCGAAAAACTGTCTTATCAACCAACGAGAACTCGGCGAACACACGCAATCTTTTGCGAATGCTCTGCGTGCCGCCCTGCGCGAAGACCCGGATGTCATTCTTGTTGGGGAGATGCGTGATCTCGAAACGATTTCTCTCGCATTGACTGCTGCAGAGACCGGGCATCTTGTTTTTGCTACTCTCCACACAATGAGTGCTGCAGAAACCGTGAACCGGATCGTCGATGTCTTTCCACCGGAACAGCAGGGACAGATTCGATCCATGTTTGCCAATGCAGTTATGGGAATCGTTGCACAGCGGCTTCTGCCTACATCCGATGGTAATGGTCGTGTTGCTATTCATGAAATCATGGTTGCAACAAGTGCCATCCGTAACCTCATTCGCGAAGACAAGTCGCACCAGATTTACACCGCGATTCAGACTGGCGGTGCTGAAGGTATGCAAACCATCGATATGGCGCTGATTAATTTATTGCGTGAGGGGAAAATCGCTCAGGAGGTTGCGGAAACGCAGGCGCATGATAAACAGGCAGTGAGAAAATATGCCGGAACCAATGTCCAATAATCAATTCCAATTTCCAAATTTGGGAGTTGGATATTGGATTTGGATATTGATTTTCCTGCTTTCTTCTTGCATTTTTAAACTATCCATTGTAATTTCTCGCCATAAACTTTTGTGGATTAAGGACTAAAACAAGGATTGCATCATGAAAAAAGGAAGCCTTTTCGTTTTCCTGCTTTTACTCTGTCCGTTCGTAGTATTTGCACAATACCAATCCAATCTTGTACCCGGCGTTTCCAATCAGGCAGCTTTTATGGGTGGCATCGGCTACTCCAATATTGATGGCGAAGATTATCTCACTTTAAGCCTGCGTCCCGAGCTGGCTTTCGGTAAGTTTGGTGTGGGCTTTGATATCCCTTTTCGCTACAACATGAACACGGGCGAAATCCGGGATGCGGACTGGAATGAGAGTTACGACTATTTTCGTGCAATCCGTTATATGCGCTGGGGGCATAAGCGCGATAAATTCTATACCCGCGTTGGGGTTCTTGATGCAACGCGCATCGGGCACGGTTTTATCATGAATTTTTACAACAACGAGACCATTAATTTTGATGGCAGAAAAATTGGACTTGAGTTAGATGTGGATGCCGGATTATGGGGATTTGAATCGACGACAAGTAACTTAGGCCGTGCTGAAATTTTCGGTGGAAGGGCGTACTACCGCCCGCTTTACAATTCAACAATTCCAATCATTAAAAATTTTGCAATTGGCGCCAGTTACGTCACCGATATCGATCCGGATGGCACACGCAATACGAACGATGAAGTCGCCGTGTTTGGTGCTGATGTCGAATTGCCAATCATAAAAACAGCATTGTTTAATACCCTGCTTTATTCCGACTGGGGAAAAATAAAGGATTATGGCGATGGTTCTGCCGTTGGTGTTGAGCTGTCCCTGCGAGGTTTAATGGGTACGTTCAGTATAACAACGCAGCTCGAACGCCGTTTTTTGAATGACGAATTTATCCCAAATTATTTTGATGCTTTTTATGAACTGGAGCGTTTTCAGGTAAATAATAATGTCCCTGTTCACAAAATCGATCAAGTCGCCGGGGCAACAAAAACGAATGGGACCTTTGGCCTGCTGCACGGCTCGGTTTTAAATACGCTTGAAGTTGTCGGAACATTTGAACGGCTCGATGGGCGGAAAAACAGCGGCATCATGCACATGGAAGCACTGGTTCCAAATACGGTTCCTAAAATTAGTATGCACGCTGCCTATGATCGTGTGGGTATTGACGATTTTTCAGACGCATTTCAACTTGATAATCGCTCCATAGCACGCGCCGGAATTGGCTACAAAATTTATCCATTTCTTGTTTTTTATATGGATTATGTGTGGACGTATCGTTATGATAAGCCACGAGAAAAATGGGTTACACAAAAACGATTTGAGCCACAAATTGCTTTCGTAATGCCGTTTCAATTTTCGAAACGATAGAAGAAACGGGGGGAGCTATTCAGATTATTTCAAATATTCTCAGCGGGATCGATTCAATCTTGCATCCCGCTTCCTGTTCGATTTGTCAAGCTTATCACGAAAACCAAATGTATTGGATTTGTGAGCCGTGCTGGCAAACAATTTGTTCTGAAATACAGCCTTCCGAACCTGTCATCGTATCCCACGGCAATCTCGCAATTCAGGCCTTTGCAGGATGGTATTTGCGTGATCAAATTCATCGTCTCATTCATGCATTGAAATATCAGAAGCACCCTTCCATCGGCAGAAATATCGGTTGCGAACTTTTCACAAGAATCCAGAATGTTCTCGATTTTTCGACTATTGATTATTTAATTCCAGTACCGCTACATAAAAAACGTGAACACGAGCGTGGTTTTAATCAAAGTCACTTTATCGCACTGGGTTTGCAGAGTAGGTATAAAAATCTCAAAATTTTAGATGCAGTGCATCGTGTAAAATATACTTATTCTCAGGTGGCCCTGAATAGTGATGAACGTCGTCAAAATGTTTCAGATGCTTTTTCTTTGAACAGGCGAAAACAAAACTGTATCGCTGGCGCTTCCATCGCAATAATTGATGACGTTTTAACAACGGGTGCAACTTCACTGGCTTGCGCATCTGTTCTCAAGAATGCTGGAGCGGAGAGGGTGGTGATTATTACGGCTGCTTTTGCTTAAGATTTTAATTTTGGCTACACTGAATTTGCCTTGACATTCAATTACAGAATTATTATCATTCGAATCTCATTTTTTTATGGATTCATAAGATCAATCTTGCAATAAATTTGAATAAATACTCTTGAAGATTAGGAAAATTAAGTAGTGTCACGGGTTGGAATATTAACCTGCGGAGGGGATTGCCCCGGCTTAAACGCGGCCATTCGAGCGGTAACCAGAAAACTGATTATCAGTTATGATTATGAGGTTTTAGGTATCAAAAATGGCTACAATGGGCTGATAGAAGGCGATGTGCAACCATTGAGTTTGTACTCAGTGTCTGGCGTATTGCCTCGAGGTGGGACAATTCTAGGTACGTCTCGAAAGAATCCATTGCAAATAAAAAATGGCAAAGAAGCCATCCTTGAGAATTTAAATAGATTTGAAATTGATAGCCTTGTGGTTATCGGAAGTAAATCCGCAATAGAAACTGCGAATGTGCTAAGCCGAAGCGGCGTTAGGACCGTATGCATTCCCGGAACAATTGATAATGACATTCCAGGCACCGATTTCACGATTGGATTTGATACTGCGGTGACGATAGCAACGCGTGCAATTGATATGGTGCACACGACAGCAGAATCGCATCACCGCATAATCGTCGTCGAATTAATGGGCTACGATACCGGATGGATCGCAACCTATGCTGGTCTGGCTGGTGGCGCGGACTGTATTTTGATTCCTGAGGTGAAATTTACCTTGGATGAAACGGCTGCATTGCTTAAAAAAAGGCATAAGCGACGCAAGTTCAGCATTGTAGTTGTTGCTGAAGGCGCGATCCCTGATGACGTAAAAGATTTTCGAGCACTTTCTTCAAAAACCGATGCATTAGGCAACTCTTATGTCGGTAGTATTGGTGAGTTTGTTGGCGTTGAACTGGCCAAGCGTACTGGAATGGAAACAAGAGTTACGACACTTGGCTATCTTCAGCGAGGTGGTTCACCCAGTGTGCCGGATCGAATTTTGGCTACGCGTCTCGGTGTTGCAGCAGCTGATAAAATCAAAAATAAAGAATTTTCTGTTATGGTAGGTGTTGTTGGCGATAAAATAGCTACAACGCCAATCGATAAAGTGACTGGACAAGTTAAAAAGGTTAACCTTGAAATGTTTGATGCCGCATCAACTTTTTTTGGCTGATACTTAATATAATTATTTGCAGCCTGGCTGCATGCCCGATAAAGTAAACACAACCAACAATTCAGGAGAAATATAATGGCTATTAAAGTAGGTATAAATGGTTTTGGACGCATTGGTCGTAATGTATTCAAACTCATTGAGCAAGGTAATAAAGATATCGAAGTTGTTGCTATCAATGATTTGACAGATGCAAAAACGCTGGCGCATTTGCTAAAATATGACACAGTTAGTGGTAACTATCCCGGCAAGGTCGAAGCAAAAGAAAACTCAATTGTAGTTAATGGGAAAGAAATTGCTATCACAGCAGTAAAAAATCCAGCAGAACTGGATTGGGCTGGCAAAGGTGTACAAGTTGTTATTGAATCGACAGGCGTTTTCCGTAAGCGTGAACAAATTGCTCTGCATCTAGCAGCAGGGGCGAAAAAAGTAATTCTCACAGTTCCTGCTAAAGACCAAATTGACGGAACAATAGTTCTTGGAGTTAATGATGCAAGCTTGACTGATGATATGAAAATTGTCTCGAATGCATCATGCACAACTAACTGTCTCGCTCCAGTTGCAAAAGTTTTGCATGAATCTTTTGGTATTGATTATGGTTTGATGACAACCACGCATGCTTACACAAATGATCAGCGTGTACTTGATATGCCACACAGTGATCTGCGTCGTGCACGCGCTGCCGCGGCGAATATTATTCCGACAACTACGGGTGCAGCCGCTGCAGTCGGCAAAGTAATTCCTGCACTTAATGGGAAATTAAATGGTATGGCAATGCGTGTACCGGTCGCTAACGGATCCGTTGTTGATTTGGTTGTCAAGTTAAAGAAAAAAGTGACTGCCGCTGAAGTAAATGCAGCAGTTAAGAAAGCAGCTGACGGTGAACTTAAAGGCATCCTGCAATATACAGAAGATGAAATTGTATCCAGCGATATCGTAGGTAACCCAAATAGCTCAATTTTTGACGCATCATTGACCATGACAATAGCTGATGATATGGTGAAAGTGATTTCCTGGTACGATAATGAGTGGGGCTATTCAAACCGCGTTGTTGACTTGATTGAAAAATTAGTATAAATTTAAAGTTAATTTACAGAGTATACTTTTTGAAAGTATACTCTGTTTTTTTTGAGTTGAAATAATGAGAAAACTAAATATTTCAGGTAACTGGAAACTGAATAAAACACTAGCCGAAACGAAAGCGCTGCTTGCAGTGTTAAAAAGCGAATTGGCAGGTGTTAAAAAAACTGAAATCGTTGTGTGTCCAACCTATGTTTCATTAGCAACTTCCGCTGAAATGCTGATTGATTCCAATATTAAACTAGGCGCACAAAATCTTTTCTGGGAAGAGAGTGGTGCATTTACCGGAGAAGTTTCCGGCCTGCAATTGAAAGCAATTGGTTGTAACTACGTCATTATTGGACATTCCGAACGACGGCAGTATTTTGGTGAGACTGATGAAACGGTGAATAAACGTCTTAAATCTGCTTTACAAAATGAATTACTTCCTATCGTTTGTGTTGGAGAAACCTTGGAAGAACGGGAGATAGGAAAAACGTTCGACATAATTTCGGAACAGGTGCAAGGTGCGCTTTCTGGTATCTCGAAAGATGAGATGCAAAAAATTACATTGGCATATGAACCTGTTTGGGCGATTGGAACAGGAAAAACGGCAACGCCTGAACAAGCGCAGGAAGTGCATGCATTTATCCGTGAAAAACTCACAAAGCTTTTTGGTAACTCAGTTGCCGAAAACGTAACGATACAATACGGTGGCAGTGTAAAACCATCCAATGCATACGAGTTGCTGAGCCAAAACGATATTGATGGCGCTTTAGTTGGTGGTGCCAGTTTGGATGTTGAAAGTTTCGCTGCAATCGTACAAGCTGCTGAAAATATTGAAGGGTAATTTTTCTTATGTATACTTTGATCCTAGTTTTGTTCTTGCTTGTTTGTTTGATTATGACTATTGTAATATTGTTACAATCAAGCAAAGGTGGCGGTCTTGCCGGTGCTTTTGGTGGAGGAGGCAATATGGGAAATGTTTTTGGCGGCCGAGGTGCTGCTACGTTTCTCAGTAGGACGACAACATGGCTTGCAGTCGCATTTTTCTTGCTTGCCTTTCTTTTATCTAAGATGGATTCAGGAAGCTCGGAGGCTACAGGAAGTGTTGTTGCAGAAGAATTGGAGAATGTTGTAAATACACCTTCTGCAATTCTTCCGCCTGTTCAGGAATCTGTTCCTGCTGCCGGTTCGGCTCAGAGTCAGACGACTGGTAGTCAGGATTCAACAAAGTAAAATTAGCCTCGCAGGAACTTTATAATGCGGAAGTGGTGGAATAGGTAGACACGCTATCTTGAGGGGGTAGTGCTCTAACGGGCGTGGGGGTTCGAATCCCCCCTTCCGCACTAATTCATTAAAATAATGTTCTAAAGGAGGATTAACCGTGCGTTTTAAGTCCCAAGTTCTAATTTTGATTTCTTTCCTTTTTCTTGCTTTAAATCCAGTTTTTAGCCAACAAACTCAATCTCAGGAAGAATACCAAAAACAGTTAAAAGAATATGAAAAGAAAAAAGCTGAAATTGAAGCAAAAAACGCTGAGAAAAAAGAAGAGCTGGATAAAGTAAAAGAAGAGAACGAGAAAAAAGAATTATATAATTCTGCAAACAGAGCATACAAAATTAGAAAATATGCAGAAGCCCTCAGTCTCTATAACAAAGTTTTGGATATGGAAGCATGCTTTACGAAAGCATTGTACGGAAAAGGACTTGCCCTTAATAAACTGAGAAATTATCCGGAAGCGATCGAGGCTTTTCGTGAAGCTACGGAATGCGATCCGACATATTCTCGTGCGTTTTGGGGCATGGGGTATAATCTGAACAAAATACAAAAACAAGATGAAGCTATTGCAGCTTTTGATAAGGCCATTACAATTGATCCTTCCTATTCTAAAGCGTACTATGAAAAAGGACTTATCCTTTACAAACAAAAAAAATATCCTGCAGCTGCCGATGCATTAAAGGCTGCCATAGATTCTGAATCAGACTATTATTTAGCCTATTCAGCTTTAGGCGACGTATATATTGATCAAGGCAAGCTTGATTTAGCAATTGATGCTTTACAAAAATCTGTTGATATAAATGCTAAGGCACGTCCGTATTACCGCCTTGCACAAGCTCAAAATATGAAAGGGCAGCATCAAGCTGCAGCCAACGCTGCAATAGCTGCTATGAAAGTCCAATCGAATTATGCACCTGCTGCATTTGAAGCTGGAGTCGCATATAAAGCGCTACAAAATTATAACGAAGCACTTAAATATTTTCGAATTAGTAAAAATGATAAAGGCTGGCGCAAATCTGCAGATTATGAAATCACTCGGATCCAGGAAGAGTTGAAAAAAAGTGCCAATTAATATTTACTGATCTTCGAAAAGGCCCTCCGTTGAGGGCTTTTTTTTTACTGTTCAATACATTCCTATAATATCTTTCTGATATATCAGTTTTTGCCTGTATAATAAAACAATGTTATATCTTTTTTCTGGTAGAATTAACCCCGTAAATTCTTTATTATGATGTCGATAATAGTTTTATACTAAGTGAAGTCAAATCTTAAAAAAATCCTATGGCAACGAAGTTCCAAACGAAATTTTTAGGTGAAGAAAACGAATTAGTTCACGTCACCCTTGACTCCGATTTTAAATCCTTCGAGAACCAGGTTTCGCTTTCTGAGTTTTTCCAAAATACATTATTTTCCGGGAAGAAAAATTGGATCATTGACCTGAAGGATATACCTTTTCCGACTACATCTATAATGGCTCTGCTAATTTCTCTGACTGTACAAGCCCGCATTCAAGGTGGAGATGTAAATATAGTTTCTCTTCCACAAAGTGCTAAGAACAATTTTTCAACCTTTTCCCCGCTCACGTTCCTGTCGATTGATTCACCCATGCATCAAATATTTGAGGCAACCACGAACGTCGAGAAAGAAGAAAATGTGGTAAATTCATCCGAATTGCCTCAAGATGACGTGGCACAAGCACCACTTGTTGATACCTTTGATCATACACAGTTTTTGGATGACGAAACGAGTACGATAGTTTTGGATGATGAGATTAAGTTCGAGCGTTCCATCGAGCGCTCAATAGATACATTCTCACATTCAACGGACAAGAATAAAACGATCAGAGCGCAGATACAGGTCGATAGCAGTTCGACGGAACTTTATAGAATTTGTGATTTTATAGTTCATCATGCACGAGTAGCCGGCATAAAAGAAAAACACGTTGGTAAAATTAAAATTTCTGTGTATGAGGCCAGTCTTAATGTTATTGAACATGCCTATCATTCCCAACCTGGAAATAATGTTGTAGTTAGCGTAGAGTATAGTCTCGATTTTTTTAAGATTATCATTCGTGACTTTGGGCTGGCTTTTCGCGAGAAGCGACGAGATGAGTATGATGTCGAGATGGCTGTAGAAAATCGACAATCCGGAGGATTTGGACTGCATATTATTAATCGCTCGATGGACGACGTCACATACTCCTCTGATGAACTTAATGGGAATCAATTGGTTCTGATTAAATACCTACCTGCATAGTGGCTAATTTTTACGTGCACACTATCCATAATTTATATTTCGAATTTTAAAATCCGTAGAAGGAATGTACACGATGCGATTCCTATCGGCACAAGCACTACTCTGGACAATCAGGGTTTGTTTTTTATTGGTTAATTTTGTGAGCAAAAATCCAGTATTGGCGCAATCTCCACAGAATATACGAACGAATTTGAATCAACATATACTGAATACGGTGAGTTTTTCATTCAATCCTATTGTTGAAAAAATATTGCCCTCCACTGTTCAGATTGACGTTCAAAAAATGTCCTTAAACCAAGCTAGCGTTCCTGAAGCTGAAAGCATCGAGAACTTAGGTGTTCCACGAAAACGCTTAAGTTCCGGCACTGGTTTTCTTATTTCTCCGGATGGATACATTATTACAAATGCCCACATTTTGCGTGATGCTGTGCAAACTTCTGTAACTCTTTTTAAAAATCAAGAGTATGTCGCTACGATTATAGGGATGGATGACCTAACAGACATTGCTGTTATTAAAATTGATGGATCGGATCTCGATTATGCGGAATTGGGGAATTCGCAAGCATGCCGAATCGGCGATCTAGTACTTGCATTTGGTAACCCATTAAATCTTCAATTTACGGTTACTTCAGGTATTATAAGTGCTATCGGACGTGAACTTGATTTAATAAATAGTGATTTTGCACTGGAAACTTTCATTCAAACAGATGCAGCGATTAATCCTGGCAACAGTGGTGGCCCGCTGGTGGATATGGCTGGAAGAGTTGTTGGCATCAATACTGCAATCGCAACTAAAACTGGATTAAATATGGGATTTGGTTTTGCGATACCCTCGAACATAATAAAAAAAGTGAGTGCAGAATTAATTCAATTTGGCAAAATAAATAGAGCGTATTTTGGAGTGGCCCTCCTCGATGTTAATTCTGATATTGCAACAGCTCTGGGTCTCCCAAAAGTTCAAGGTGTTTTTATTGATGATGTTTTTGTGGATAGCCCCGCTGAACGGCAAGGTTTTGCTCCTATGGATGTTATTTTAAAAGTAAACGGTATCGCTGTGAATCATGCTAATCAGCTGCAAGCAGAAATTGCCCGACACTCTCCAGGGAATGGTATTGATATTCAGTATATCCATGATGGAAAAGTTCAAAATCGTAATGTAATTTTAGCATCTTTGCCTGAAAATAATTATTTGCAATCGCCTAAATTTGAGCGGCATCGGGATGAATATCTGGGGATTACAGTCCGAGAAATCCGGCAGATTGACAGAAATGATTTGTCTATTTTAGTTAAAAAAGGAATTATTATTTCACAGATAAAAAAATTTAGTTCAGCAGCTTTGGCGGGTCTTGAAGTTGATGATGTTATTGTTTCAGTTGATGGTGTTTCTATGGATGATTTAGAAAAATTTTATGCATATTTAGATAAATCGGTAAATGCGGTTTTTATCTTTGTGATTCTGCGTGATACGCAAAGATTTCATTTTTTTCTACGCCGTAACTAAATGCCTTGTTCATGCGACGTGGTATGAATGTTGCTCTTTTGATTGTATTTTGCGAATTTTTGTAAAATTGTCAGTACATTAATTTATTGTTTTTGAGTAAAACGTTTGATTAAATCCACTATGGAAGTCAAAGATTATTATAATATTTTAGGCGTATCAGAGTCTGCTACTGCACCCGAAATAAAGCGCGCATATAGGGAAAAAGCTAAAAAATATCATCCGGATACTAATCCAGGCGATAGTGTTGCTGAGAACAAATTCAAGGACGCATCGGAAGCCTATGAAATATTGAGCAATGCAGATAAGCGGCGGAAATATGATCAATTACGCCGTTATGGTTATCACCAGGGAAGCCACGATTGGTTTTCTTTTGATACTAGTTCCTTTAATCGGCAGAATCATAATTGGCCATTTGAAGATTTCAAATCGACTTCCGGTCCTGGTTTTTCGTTCACTGATATTTTAAAGGAACTTTTTGGATTTGAGGGGATGTCCCAAGGTTACCACGAGCATGGGCGGGCCCAGACGCAAGGAATTAGGCCACATGCTGAAATTGAATTAACCTTGGAAGAGTCAATTCAAGGTGTAAAAAAACTTGTTCAGGTTTCCACGAATGATGCTTGCAGTAATTGTTTGGGGAACGGGCTTTTCATGGGAAGAAAATGCTCCGTTTGTAGCGGTTCAGGCAAAATTTCAAAGAGGAAAAAGATCAAGCTCACAATACCAGCAGGTATAGAAAATCACCATGTACTTGTGATCAAAGGAATGGGGCCTAAGAAAACTTCTACTGGTGGGCAAAGTGATTTGTACGTGCGAGTGAATATTAAAACTCACAAATTTTTTCAACGTAGGGGAAATGACATCTATTGTGATGTACCTATACAAGATGAGCTGTTGCAAAAGGGTGTAAAAATTCGAGTCGGAACTATTAGTGGCAACCGTGTAGTTTTACATATCCCGGCTGGAACAGTAAAAGGGACTGTTTTTAAAATGCATGGGATGGGTGTTCGAAATAATGGAACGACTGGTGATCAATTCGTTGTGATAAAATAATTTTTCCCTTTTAACTCATTCGCTGGACTTCGATTTTACTAAACCCTGATTTTTTCTACGATCATTTTTCTCTAAGTTGTGAATGCTGCTCTGACATTTAGACCCATAATTGTTTGTGTCATATTGTCAATTCTCTGCAATATTGCATTATTTTACATATCCATCTTATTTTTCATATTTCTAAGTCTTTGTAAAATATAGGAATTTTTACAGTAGAAATGTTTGGCATAATCGTTGTATAAAATCTAAAATTATAAAGAAATACTCAAATCGAGTTGACAATAAATATTAGGAGATCTGTAAAAATGGGAAAAATTATCGGAATTGATCTAGGAACGACAAATTCGTGTGTATCCGTTATGGAAGGTGGTGATCCAGTTGTAATTCAGAATTCGGAAGGAGCCAGAACTACACCTTCGGTCGTCGCCTTTACAAAAAATAATGAAAGACTGGTTGGACAGGTCGCAAAACGCCAGGCGATTACTAATCCACAAAATACGATTTTCTCTGTGAAGAGATTTATGGGACGCCGCTTTTCTGAAGTCGGTACAGAAATCGAAGAAGTGCCATATAAAGTAGAAGCAGGCGGTAATAATGTATCTGCCATACGAATTGGTGATAAATTGTATTCTCCACAGGAAATTTCAGCGATGATTTTGCAGAAAATGAAACAAACTGCGGAAGATTATTTAGGTGAAAAAGTTACAGAAGCAGTGATTACAGTCCCTGCATATTTTAATGATAGTCAACGCCAGGCTACAAAAGAGGCCGGTGAAATTGCCGGACTCAAAGTACGGCGTATAATAAATGAACCCACAGCAGCGTCCCTCGCTTATGGGTTAGATAAAAAATCTGAAGAAGTTATAGCTGTCTTTGATCTTGGTGGCGGTACTTTTGATATTTCCATTCTCGAGATTGGTGATGGTGTTTTCGAAGTTAAATCAACAAATGGTGATTCGCATCTCGGTGGCGATGATTTCGATAAGCAGATTATTGACTGGTTGGTTGCTGAATTTAAAAAGCAGGAAGGTGTCGATCTCTCGAAAGATCCTATGGCATTGCAACGGTTGAAAGAGGCTGCGGAAAAAGCAAAATGTGAGCTTTCTTCCACAACCCAGACAGATATTAATTTGCCATTTATAACCGCAACTGAATCCGGACCAAAACACCTGACAATAACACTTACTCGCGCTAAATACGAGCAGTTATGTGAAAACCTTTTCACTCGGCTTCTCGGCCCATGCCAGGCCGCTATTAAGGATGCAGGCCTTTCGGTTAATGATATTGATGAAGTTGTACTTGTTGGTGGAAGTACGAGAATGCCGAAAGTTCAGCAAATTGCAAAGGACTTGTTCAAACGTGAACCCAATAGGGGTGTAAACCCGGATGAAGTTGTTGCAATTGGTGCTGCAATTCAGGGTGGCGTTTTAGCCGGAGATGTGAAGGATGTGCTGCTACTCGATGTTACACCGCTATCACTTGGTATCGAGACCTTGGGTGGTGTTACGACAAAACTTATTGAGCGTAATACGACAATACCAACAAAAAAATCTGAAGTTTTTAGTACGGCAACAGATAATCAATCGAGTGTTGAAATTCATATCCTGCAGGGCGAGCGTGAGCTTGCTGCGGACAACCGGACACTGGGTAGATTTATTCTTGACGGCGTGCCTCCTGCACCACGCGGAATACCGCAAATTGAAGTCACATTTGATATTGATGCAAATGGTATACTTAATGTCGGTGCAAAAGATAAAGCCACTGCGAAAGAACAATCCATTCGAATCGAAGCATCAACGGGACTATCAAAGGATGAAATTGAAAAGATGCAGGATGACGCAAAGAAACATGCGGTTGAAGATAAGAAAAAACGTGAGGCTGTCGATGCTGTGAACCATGCGGATCAGCTTGCTTATCAAACTGAGAAAAACATCAAAGATATGGGGGATAAAATTGATGCGGAAAACAAAAGCAAGTTGGAAGCTGGCGTAAGCCGCATTCGTGAAGCAATAAAAACAAATAATACTGAGGAAATCAAATCCGCGACTGAAGGTTTAACGCAACTCTGGAATGATGTTTCAGCCAAGATGTACCAGGGCGCTGGCGCCGACCCCCAGGGCCAACCAGGTGGTGGTCAGCAGTCTTCAGGTCAGGCAGATGAGAACGTCCAGGAAGCTGAATTTGAAGTTGTTGACGACGAAAGTGAAAAGAAGAAATAATTCTATGTCCTTCTAATATTTGGAAAAAGGAAGTGCGATTCGTTGCACTTCCTTTTTCTGTTTAATCCAAATTATACGATTATTTGAGCTTAAAAAAGGCTTGCTTTTAAATTCGGGAAACTGTAATATTCTCACTGCTTTAATAATTTTTTTACTAACTGAATTTTATTTTTTAAGTGGAATTGAATTCGGGCTCTCGAAGGAGATATAACTTATGTTGAAAAATTTCTTTTTTATGTTGTTCATTCTTTTTTTAGGAGTATTCTCCTGTTCAAAAGTTAAACCCGAAAAAGAACTGCTGGTTGATATTCAGACTCTTGAAAAACAAGAAAAAATTGCGGAAGCAATAGATTTAATTGAAACTTTCATTAAACATTATCCTGAAAGTGAAAGCACGCCCAATTTCACCAGCAAACTTGCGGATCTGTATATTCTGGCGCATAAAGATTATCATCACGCCATTGAAATTCATAATCAGGTCATCAAGAAATACCCAGGATCCAAGCTGGAAGTTCGTTCTCAATTCATGATCGGATATATTTATGCAAATGAATTGGGTGAATTGGAAAACGCACGCACTGCTTATACTGAGTTTCTCCGTAAATTCCCCAATGATGAACTCGCACCATCGGTTAAATGGGAGATCGATAATCTCGGTGTTGATATCAGCCAAATTCCCATTGCCAGCGATGAGAAGGACGCAGATAAAGAAGCAAACGGTACATCAAAAAAATAGAACTTTATTATTTTATTATTCGTCCCAAAGAGAGCCGTATGCCACTTTGATGAATATCGGAGGCGGTGATGCGGCTTTTTTATACGAATTCGACCTAAAAAAATATAGGAGAGGGAAGTCATGGGGATAATGAAGAAGTCATTCTGGTGTTCTTGTACACTTCTTTTCTCATCCCTTGTTTTGAGTTCAGTCTCATTTGGAGAAACCGAAGTAAAAATAAACGCGCGGCTTATTTCAGATGAGGTGCCATTTAATCGGGAAGCAATGCTTACGGTCACTGCCACATGGAAGGGACCTGCCAATGCCATCAAAATTTTTCCTGTTGATCCCCCGACGACAACCAACTTAAAATTGGTTTCCACCTCAACTGCAAACACTGTCAGTTCTCAGGGCGATATTGTCGTCAGTACACGTGAATATGAGTTTTACTTCGTTGGTGAAACCTTGGGAATGGCATATATCGATGAAGTGATTCTACGGTATCATGATGCTGATTTGCAGGAACATGTCCTGCGTACTGCACGTTTGCCGCTGAAAATTATCGATGCTGTCGATGAAAATGGCAATCTGTTTTCTGTGTACCTGTATGGAAGTATCGTTCTTTTGTTGATCGCTGCAGGTGGTGGTTTTGTATTTCTGAAGAAAAAGAAATCGAATAAAAAAGATCAAGTTTTGGCAGAACAAGTTAAAACTCCTCAAGAAGAAGCATTGGATGATTTGCGTAATAAAGTTCAGCTGCATAGTAATGAATTAGACAAGCAATATGATCAGGTTTCGAAAATTGTTTGGCGGTATTTACGTCTTCATTTTAAAATTCCCCAAAGTGTTGGTACTACAGATGAATTGTTGCAAATTTTGGAGTCAAAAAATGTTGGCATGGAAGATGTCGTTGCAATTCGGGAAGTTCTGCAAGCCTGTGATCTGGTCAAATTTTCAGGTGGCGGTACCGATCTGAATAAACTGAATCGTATTTACAACATCGCCATTCAGTTTATTGAAAAAATTAAAATAAATGAGCTTAACACTTAGTCTGTTTTTTTTATTGAAATATGTGGATTTGGCGATGGGCAGGAGATATACACTACCCAAACTTGGTTTTTATCCTTTAAACAGCTTAAAATGCTCAACACAATACTCGCTTACAAAATCAGGCTGTTTTGTGAACCTGAATATTTTGCCAAGCAACACTGCTATTCAGGATACAAAATTGCTGAAAAAATGGAAGATCTGGAGGTTCGATGAACGTGGATATTCAGGCGCTAAATGATAAGGTAAAAAAAGAAAGCGCGTTTGTACAAAAACTTACAGAAGAAATTAGACATGTAATCGTTGGCCAAAATTATATGGTTGAAAGACTGATTATTGGCCTGCTTGCTAATGGACACGTTTTGCTGGAGGGTGTACCTGGCCTTGCAAAAACCCTTACAGTCAGTACCTTGGCTAAAGCGGTCGCAACCAAATTCCAGCGTATACAATTTACACCGGATTTGCTTCCTGCTGATTTGATCGGGACGCTTATCTACGACCAGCAAAAAAACGATTTTACTACCAAAAAAGGGCCGATTTTTTCAAATCTTGTATTAGCTGATGAGATTAACCGTTCTCCAGCAAAAGTACAATCTGCACTTCTTGAGGCAATGATGGAACGCCAGGTGACCATTGGTGAAAATACATTTAAACTCGATGATCCCTTTTTAGTTTTGGCAACCCAAAATCCTATCGAGCAGGAAGGAACGTATCCTCTGCCGGAAGCGCAGGTCGACCGTTTCATGCTCAAGCTTTCTGTCGGCTATCCCTCGCGTGATGAAGAACTGGAAATCATGCGCCGTATGGCAAAAGGCGGCACTCCAGAAGTAAAACCAGTCATTTCACCAAAAGAAATAATATCTGCACGGGGCACAGTCGATGAAATCTATCTCGATTCAAAGATTGAAAATTATATTATCGATATTGTTTTTGCAACGCGTGAACCACATCGCTACGGACTCAAAGAGTTGGAAGAACTCATCTCTTTTGGTGCAAGTCCGCGCGCATCAATTTTCCTCGTAAAAGCGGCGAAAGCACATGCTTTGTTGCGCGGTCGCGGTTATGTGACACCCGATGATGTGCGTGCCATGTGTATGGATGTTTTGCGTCACCGGGTCCTGGTAACCTATGAGGCAGAGGCAGAAGAAATTAATTCTGAAAACATAATTCAGCAGATTCTGGCCAAAGTTGAAGTCCCATGATTCCGAAGGAAATCTTAAAAAAAGTTAAGCGAATAGAAATCCAGACACGTGGCCTGGTGAATGATGTCTTCTCTGGTGAGTATCACTCGGTATTTAAAGGCCGGGGAATGGAGTTCGCCGAAGTTCGGGAATACCAATATGGCGACGATATCCGGAACATCGATTGGAATGTCACTGCACGCACAGGCCATCCCTTCGTCAAGGTTTTTGATGAAGAACGTGAACTCACGGTCATGCTGATGGTTGATGCGAGCCGCTCTGCGGAGTTTGGTACCCATACACAAATGAAAGGTGAAATTTCTGCCGAAATTTGTGCTTTACTTGCTTTTTCTGCAATAAAAAACAACGATAAGGTCGGGCTGATAATCTTTACGGATAAAATCGAAAAATTTGTACCACCTAAAAAAGGAAAAGCCCACGTTTTGCGGGTTATTCGTGAACTTCTCTACCACAAACCCGAGAGCTCAAAAACCGATATTGCAGGGGCTTTGGAATACATGAGCAGGGTTGTTACGCGCCGGGCAGTATCTTTTATCATCTCCGATTTTCAAGCGGCAGATTACGAACAAGCTTTACGAATCGCTGGGCGCCGGCATGACGTGATTGCCGTGACGATCACGGACCCACGGGAAGTGGATTTGCCAAACGTTGGTTTTATCGAGCTGGAAGATGCTGAAACCGGTGAGACGATACTCATTGATACATCGGACCCGGTATTACGTCGATCTTTTACCGAGAGCGCCGGCTCCCTGCGAAGTGACCGGGAAAAACTACTGCAAAAAATAAACATCGATCGCATCGATATTCGAACCGACCGGCCCTACGCCGAGCCACTTATCCGTTTTTTCCGCATGCGTGCAAAAAGATTCCGATAGTATGAAATAATGCAAGGTCACTCAGGCGCTTGTGGCCTGTTTTGATCGATTGATAAATTTAAAAAGATGGAAGTTGGAACCACGCTGTTGTATTCCCGACAGCACTCATTTTGAAAGGATGCATTTACTTATGCGAAGGATTAGATACGCCGTAATGATCGGGGCTGTTCTTGTCGTAGGATTCTCTGCCTGCCAGCAAGGTGCATCGAAATTACCGGCAGAAACCGAGCGTGATTTCGCAAATGCGTTGTATAACCGGGAGCTTTATAACCAGAGTATTAACGAGTATGAATATTACCTGCGCTCTTATAATATGGACGAGCAGGAGCAGGCAAATATTAGTTTTATAATCGGAAATATTTATTTTGAGCGTTTGAAAGACTATGAGAACGCTCTTGCGTATTATTTACGTATCAAACAGGTTTATCCAGGTTCCAATGTAGCGGACGAAGCGAATAAGCGAATTGTAGAATGTCTGGAAAGATTGGAGCGCAGTGCGGACGCGCAGCAGGCCCTGGAAGAAGCAACATTTGTCGATCCTTCCAAGGCACGTAAAAGCCGTCCTGGTGAGGTGATCGCAACGATTGGTGATCGCGAAATCACTACAGGCGATCTGGAATATGAGATGAAAATGTTGCCGCCTTACATGAAATCACAGATTAAAGACGGAGCAAACAAGTTGGAGTTCCTGCGGCAGTACATTGCTACTGAATTGCTTTTTGATTCCGCACGCCGACAAGGTCTTGAGCGTGATCCTGAGGTAACCGAAAATGCTTTCCAGGCGAAGAAAACTTTCATGGTACAAAAGCTTTTACAAGAAGAACTCTCGAAAGATGTTAGTTTGTCTGAAGATGATTTGCGCAACTATTTTCAAGCTAATTTAGGCAAATATACAGAAAAAGATTCAACCGGTAGTGGTGTACCGCCACGATTTGAGGACGTTCGGAGCAAAGTGACTCAGAATTACATTCTTGAGAAACAGCAGGCTGCGTATGATCGAATGATAGAACGCATGATGCGTGCTCAGGCAGTGGAGATTTTTGAAGACAAATTGAAGTAGAAAAAGAGTATACAGTTTTATGCGGATTTAACAGCATTTCCAAAAAAGGACTGTTAAGTATTTTTGTTTCACCTGTTAAATCCGTAAAACCTGTGTTCTACTTAAACCCAGGAATGAAAACAATTCTCTATACATGATTTTCATAAAAAATATTTGGAAACAGGCTTTTGTTGCAGGCTGGATTTTTCTCAGCTTGTCCTTGAAGGCAAATGCCCAGGTTCGCGTCAATTCTTCCGTCGATAAATCCCGAATAAAAATTGGTGATTTAATCCAGTACGAAGTGCATTTCTATTACGACAAAGGAATCGAGATTCAGACACCGGGCTTGGGAAGCAATCTAGGTGCCTTTGAGATTCGGGAATTTGAGGATTTGCCGTCGCAGGAAAATAATGGCTCTTTTGAAAAGGTTGTAACCTACACCATCTCCACCTTTGATACAGGCGCTTATGTCATTCCGCCAATCTCTGTTGGTTACACCGTGTTAGCCGATTCGAGCGAGCATTTCATCGAGACAGAGCCAATTGATGTGTACGTTGAATCGATGCGTCCCAGCGAGGAAGGTGATATTCGCGATCTGAAAGCACAAGCCGAAATCCCCCTCGACATCAAGCGAATTATTCTTTATGTGCTCATTGGGCTTGCAATAATTCTTGCACTGGTTCTTTTCTGGTGGTATCGTAAAAAACGCCAGCAAGGCGGTCTTTTCGGTAAGCCGGAGCCGCCGCCCAGACCCGCACATGAAATCGCCCTCGAGCGATTAAATAATCTGGAAGCTTCCGGAATGTTAGCGGCAGGTGAAATAAAAGATTATTTTACCGAGTTGTCTGAAATCCTGCGCGAATATATCGAAGGGCGTTTTTTTATTCCGGCTTTGGAATCCACAACTTTTGAAGTGATGCAGGACTTTAATAAATCCGAGTTTCATTCCGTAGAAACAGAAGATGTGGAAAAAAACCTTACACTCAGCGACCTTGTAAAATTTGCCAGGTTCATCCCCGGGGAAGAAGAAGTGCAAGTCGCATTTGCAACCACACGCTCCTTTATCGAAAAGACAATGATCGTGGAAAAAGTTGAGGATGAACTGCAAGCAACCAAAGCTGAAAAACAGGCCGAAGTGGAGCAAACTGATGCAAGTAAACCGCAGGAAGAAGAGGTGTCCTCATGATGCGCCTGGCTTATCCTTTTTTTCTCCTGCTGTTAATAGTGCTGCCAATTCTTCTCTACTGGTATTTTCGCCGCCAACGCAGCAAGGCAACGATTCGGTTTTCAAATATAGATTTATTAAAAAAGATTAAACCAGGAATAAGTCACCAATTACGCCATAGTTTATTCCTGCTGCGATTGATTGCTGTTGCATTGATTATCGTTGCATTGGCTCGGCCGCAGAGTGGACGCACGGAAGAAGAAGTTACCACCGAAGGTATAGATATTGTCCTGATACTCGACACCTCAAGCAGCATGCTTGCGGAAGATTTTCGTCCGAAAAATCGAATTCAGGCAGCGAAAGATGTGGCGACAGAGTTTATCAAAGGCCGCCGCAATGACCGTATCGGTATGGTAGTGTTTTCTGCAAAAAGCTATACTCAATGCCCACTCACCCTCGATTATGGCATACTTATCAATTTTATGAAAGACATTGAAGTTGGTATGATCGAAGATGGAACGGCAATCGGGCTGGCTATAGCAAATGCTGTTAATCGCTTAAAAGACAGCGAAGCGAAAAGCAAAGTCGCAATTTTACTCACGGATGGGCGCAACAATGCCGGTGAAATCGATCCCATAACAGCGGCGAAAGTTGCAGAAGCTTACGGTATAAAATTTTATACGGTCGGCGTCGGGACACAAGGAGAGGCGCTTTATCCGGTGGATGATCCATTTCTGGGTAAACGTTATGTTCGGATGCCTGTCGATATAGACGAAGATATGCTACGTCAGGTGGCCAATATAACCCACGGTCAATATTTTCGCGCAACCGACAACGAAAGCCTGGAAAAAATATTTAAAGAAATTGATAGCCTCGAAAAAACAAAAATTGAAGTGAAACAATACACGCGCTACTCGGAGCTTTTTACACATTGGCTGTGGGCAGCTCTTGCGGTAATTTTACTCGAAATGATTTTAGCGAATACGCGATTTCGCAAAATCCCATAAATTGTAGCGTTTGTGGTCTGGACCAGCAGGAGTAAGAGAAGCTTATGACGGGAGATACAATGAGTATTGTTCGAAGTTTGCCTTATAAAATAATAAGAATACAAATATGATCCGTTTTGCTAACCCAATTGCATTGTATTTCCTGCTTTTCATTCCAGCGGGAATCCTGTTTTATTATTTTGTTTTTCGTTGGAAAACAAAGTCCTTACAGCGATTTGGCAATCTGGAATTGATGAAAAAATTAACCAGCGGCGTGAGTCGAGGACGGCAGAAATTTAAGGCATCTCTTGTTTTATCAGGTATGTTTTTCCTGATTTTGGCACTTGCACGACCGCAAATTGGCACCAGGTTGGAAGAAGTGCAACGGGAAGGCGTTGATATCCTTGTTGCTGTAGATGTCTCGTTGTCTATGAATGCAAAAGATATCGCCCCATCGCGGCTGGAAAAAGCGAAACATGAGGTCGGCACTTTAATTAGGCAATTAGCAGGGGACCGCATCGGCATTATTGCATTTTCCGGCGATGCCTTTCTCCATTGTCCGCTCACACTTGACTATGGTGCAGCGAAACTTTTTCTCGATGCTTTGGAGCCTGGTACGATTGCAGATCCCGGTACAAATATCAACCGTGCAATAACGGTCGCTCTGAATTCTTTTGATCAGAAAGAACGCAAGTACAAAGTTCTGATTTTGATTACCGATGGCGAAAACCATGGCGGAGATTTAAAGCCACTTATCGACCAGGCGGAACGTGAGGGCGTTGTCATTCATACCGTCGGAATTGGTTCACCGGAAGGCGTTCCCATCCCGGTGGTCAACGATCAAGGAATTCAAACTGGATTTAAGAAAGATCGCAGTGGCTCGGTTGTGACGACGAAGCTCGATGAACTCACGCTGGAAAAGATTGCTTTGCAGACGGGTGGTAAATATTTTCGCGCCAGTGGGAGCGAAGATGAACTCGACCAGATTTACAGCACGATTACAAAAATGGAGAAAAAGGAACTTGGTGCAGTGAAATTCACACAATATGAAGATCGCTACCAGTATTTTCTTCTTTTTGCTTTACTGTTACTTCTCTGGGAAATTTTATTGCCGGAACGAGTTCGGATTAAGGCAGAATGGCGAGGGCGATTTAGGTAGAAATTCTTCCACGAATTACATTAGTTTCACGGATATTCGATCTGAATTCGTGAAATTAGTAGAATTTGTAGTGAAAGACTTTCTTTTATTTTAAATAAAATTGAACACGAATATGAAATTATTTCTAATCTTTTTAATTGGAGCAACTTCCCTCGTTTCCGCGCAGACACCCGGTCGAAGCAAGGTGCTCGAAGGCAACAAATTATTCACAGAAGAAAAATACGACGAGGCAAACAATGCCTATCGCGATGCACAACTGGATAATCCGACCTCGGCAGTGATCGATTATAATATCGCCAACACTTTGTACGAGAAGAAAAAATACGAAGAAGCAATTAAGCTCTATGATAAAGTTTCGAAAAACGCGGATGATCCATTGTTTCAGGCTCAGGCCTACTATAATCTTGGCAACACCTTATATCGTCTGAATAAGTGGCAGGAGTCGATTCTTGCATATACGGAAGCGTTAAAATTGAATCCGGAGGATGAGGATGCCAAGTACAATCTGGAATATGTGCGTACAAAACTAAAACAAAATGCAGATCAGCAAAATCAGGATGATCAACAGCAACAAAAAGAACAGCCGAAACCGTCCGACTATGCAAAAAAATTGAAGGAACGTGCAGAAAAAATGGTCGCAGCTTTCCAATACGAAGCAGCCCATGACCTGATGATGCAAGGCATGAAAGTCGATAAAACGGTGGCTGCCTTTCAGCAGTTTATTGATCGAATTGGCGCAGTGGTTGAAATCGCGGGGCAGAAATGAAAAATAGAAAATGGATTGTATTATGTGGTGCATTCTTCGTTCTGGCGCCTGTCGCGTTTGCACAATCGGCAGACGATTATTTTCACAACTCTGCTAACCATTACATTGGAGGTGACCTGGCGGAAGCGCTACGGGTTGGCGTTCTTGGGTTGCAACAGTACTCAACCGATCAAAAATTGAATGCCCTGGTTGAGAAAATAAAAGAAGAACTGGAAAAGCAGCAGCAACAGCAGCAACAGCAGCAACAGCAACAACAGCAAAATCAACAAGAAGGGGAACAACAGGACCAAAAGGACCAAGAGCAACAGGATCAACAACAAGAGCAGCAGGATCAGGAACAACAGCAGGAAGAAAAGCAGGAACAGCAAGATCAACAAAATGACGAGCAGCAACAGCAGGGGCAACAGGCAGAAGAACAACAAATGGAAGAAAAAGAACTGCCGAAACCGGATGAAATTTCTAAAGAAGACGCGGAGCGAATTTTAAATGCGCTGCAAAAAGATGAACAGGATTTACAAAAAGCACGTAAAAAGAAAGGCAAAGGGCGACAACGAACGGATAAAGATTGGTGATTTTCGTTCGTAACGCGAGTCAATTTTGCACAATTTGTATACTCTGAAAATAGCCATTTAACATGAATCAATTCAAATCAAAAAATTATCTTTTTATTTCCATTCTTGCAATCTTTGCTGTTGCTTCCCTCATGCAGGCAGGTGATCTGAAAGTTACTGCGACGGTGAATTCCAATCAGATCACGGTCGATGAACAATTCACGGTAACATTGACGGTTGAAGGTGGGAGTAATCTCAACTCGGTCGAGCCTGTGCTGCCAAATATTGATGAATTTGCGGCTTATACCGGAAGTAACCAAAGTTCAAATTTTCAGTTTATCAATGGCCGTATGAGTTCGTCAAAGACAATCACTTACTATTACATTGCGCGCAAAGTTGGTTCCTTCACTATTCCCGCGATCGTCGTCAAACATCAGCGCGATTCCTATCAAACGCAGCCGATTACCCTGCAAATCACCAAGGCACCACAGAGTGCTCCCGGTCAGCAGCAAAGACTAGCCAGCGGCCAGCAGCCAGCTTCTTCGACCGCGATTGAAGATAACATGTATCTCAAAGCAGAAGTCGATAAAAAAAATGTCTACGTTGGTGAACCGGTAACCATTTCCTATGTAATTTACACGGCTTTGCAAGTCACAAACTATAGTTTAAGTAACAAACCCAATTACGGCGATTTTTGGAGTGAGGAAATCCCCATGAAGGGATCACCGGCAACAACCGAGCGGATTATTAATGGGCGCCGGTTTCTTGTTGCGACATTAAAAAAGATCGTGCTTTTCCCAACCAGCAGTGGCGTAAAAACGATTCCACCCCAGGAAGTGGAAGTTGCCGTGCGCATGCGTGAGAGGCGCGCTAAACGCGATATTTTTGATTCGTTCTTTGACGATCCGTTTTTTGGTCGTACGGTAAATCAGGTTTTAAAAAGCAATGAGCTGGAACTCGAGATCAAGCCGCTCCCTGTTACCGGTCAACCACGTGGTTTTTCCGGCTCCGTCGGCCGATTCTCAATGACGACGAGCGTGGATAAACGTCAGGTGAAAACAAACGAAGCGATTACCCTAAAAGCAGTAATCGCCGGAGAAGGCAATATTCGAACGCTGTCTTTGCCTCAGCCGAATTTTCCTAAAAGTTTTGAAGTTTATGATCCGAAAATCGGTGAAAATATCGAACGTGATAATGGCAAAATCAAGGGGCGTAAAACCTTTGAATACGTAATCATTCCACGTGATGAAGGGAACTTTCGCATTGAACCGCTTTCCTTTACCTATTTTGATATAGGTGAAAATCAATATAAAACTATCTCACGCGGCCCCATTGATATCGAAGTGGAAAAAAATGACAGACAGGTTGTGGCTTCCCCGCGTGGATTGTCAAAATCGGAGGTGAAGCTCCTCGGGAAGGATATTCGCTATATCAGTCTGGAAAATGAGGCTTTTTCGCAGATTGATAAAAAATTTTACACATCTTTTCTGTTTTGGATCATTTTGCTCAGTCCGGCTTTGATTGTGGTTGCCGGTGTGGCCTACAGCAGGCATCAGGAGAAATTGGGGACAAATGTCGCTTATGCACGCAGTCGTAAAGCACAAAAGGTTGCCAGCCGTCAATTGAAAGCAGCGCATATGGCAATGAAGAACCGGGACGTCAGCGGCTTTTATACAGAATTGGCACGTGCATTGACTGCATTTGTAGGCAACAAACTGAATGTGCAGGAATCGGCGCTGGTGCGTGATGAACTGATTAAATCTTTGCTCGCACGTGGAATTGAAAGTGCGACCGTTGAAACATTTGATGCCATACTGCAGGAATGCGATTTCCACAGATTTGCAATGCCCGATGCACCGGAAACCGCAATGGAAAAGGCTTATCAGAAAGTGAATGAATTGATCGTTTCTCTGGAGAAAAATCTATGAGTGAAGCAGCATTCAAACTCCAATTTAAGAAGCTGAACAAAAGGCATATCTCAGATTTTGTTTTGCCCAACCTATATAGAAGATTTTTACGCTCAAGAGTGTCACTCATGATTCAACTATTTGCATTGTTATTCACATTCACATCGTTTTCGACCACCCTTCTTGCCGATGAGGCAACAACGCATTTTATTCAGGGCAACAAAGCCTATGAAGAAGGTGATTTTGCAGGTGCTATTGCGCATTATGAGCATGTGATTCAATTAAAACAAGAAAACTGGCATCTCTATTATAATTTGGGAAATGCCTATTTTCGCAGTAATAATGTTGGACGCGCAATTTTGAACTATGAACGGGCATTGCAACTGCAACCGGATAACGAGGACATCCTGTTTAATCTGGAGTTGGCACAATTGCAAACCAGCGATAGTATTGCGAAACCACCAAAGGAATATTGGCTGATCCTGTTGGAAAATTGGTTTAACAGCCCGTCCTTTAGTTTTTTATTGTACGCTACACTAATTTTGTATGCACTTTTTATGCTTGGCTGGGCTTTGCGATATTTTTTGCCGAATATTATTCATATGCCGATATATCGATTTGCGCTTGTGCTTACCTTCATTTTTTTATTTTTTGTAGGTTCTGTTTTTAGTTTGCGCTGGTATAACAAAAGCACGAAACATTTTGGTATTGTTCTCGAAGAGGAAGTCAAGGTCGCCAGTTCGCCTGCCACGGATGCGATTGAAGTTTTCATTCTGCATGAGGGGACAAAATTTCAAATTCAGGAGCGCTCTGCACAGTGGATGCGCATACGCCTGCGGGATGGAAAGTCTGGTTGGATTCAGGCTGACACGGCTGGAGAAATTTGAATAGTAAAATGAATCTATTTGAAGAAGCACGAAAAAATTATCCACAATACCTGGAAAGAGCTTACATTTATGCCCTGCTGCTCGTCATCGTGCTAATTCATATTTCCTCCCACATTGCAATCACACCCGGCAGTCATGAACCGCCGCAAATCGCAATGACAGTTGAAAATATCCCACAAACCCATCAGGGAAAAAAACGTACGCCGCCACCACGCCCTCCAATCCCAATCCCCTCCGATGATGAGGATGTCGATGACGATGAAACGATTGAACCAATCGATTTAAAATATTTTTCTGAAGGCACAGAAGATGGCGGTGGTGGGGATGATCGGTTCGGCATTGGTGCAGATAATGTCATCGCACCGAGACCACTTGCATGGGTTGTTCCCGAATACCCCGATGTCGACCGCAGTAAGGGAATTCGGGGTCTCGTGAAGATGAGTTTGGAAATTGATGAAAAAGGGAATGTTCTTTCCGTAACTGTGCTGGACAATCAAACGGGGAGCAAAGAATGCGAGAAGGCAGCCATTAATGCCGCCAAAGCCAGCCGGTTTATCCCCGCTAAGCAGGATGGCAAACCTGTAAAATTCTGGTTCATCCACGAGATATATTTTAACTTGTCAGACGATTAATATCCTGTCTAACCTGCTTCGTTTATGCAATGCTCAAGGTGAACGATGGGCACGGGACATCACCTGCCCAAATGTGACGCTTATGAATTAAACCGGCCAAATCTCTGAACTTTTTCATGGGGGAGTTGTTAAAAAAGTTAACAATTGTGTGTAATTATAGCGCAGACTAATGGTGCCTGATGCAAAGTCCGATTCGAAAAATTCGATCCACTTCTTGCGAAATACTTTTCTTAATATATAGATTTGAGAGTGTAAGTTAAAATAATCACATCAAGAGCTCGTTTGTATTTTATCTGGCATTTGCTTTGCGTATCTTTTATGTGACTGATAAACTCCGCCGCCTAAATAATTGAAAGGAGTCCCGAGATGATTAGATTACGCTATTTTATGTTTTTTACGGCATCCCTGCTCTCGTTGGCTTTGACCGGGTGTTATACGCAACTTGCGCCACCTGTAACCCAGGATTCGCGTACAGCCTATGCGGAAGAAGCAAATGACACCACAGAAGTTGCTGAAGAGGCAGAAGAAGTGCACCATACGCATGTTTATGTTTATGGAGGCAGTCCTGTTTATTACGATGTTTACGATCCCTACTGGGATTCGTGGTATTGGCCATATTACAATCGTTACCGCTTCGATTACGGCTACCACTATTATGATCCATTCTGGGATCCCTTTGCCTGGTGCAACACCTGGTATTACGACGACTGGTGGTATTCACGCCATTATCGCCCCTGGGGATACGGCTATGTTGGCATAAATTACTGGTATGATTCATGGAGATGGGATCCGTATTATTATGGCGGGAGTTATGTAAGTACGCGATACAACAAAGCACGGCACTTTGACCGACGTGGCAACACTCGCCGAAGTTCGCCTTACGCCGATGGAAGCCTGGCGCGTGGCAGCAGGAGTGATGTTTCTGCATTAGCCAAGCCAAGTCGACGCGGATCAACGCGAACGCGCACTACCTCTGAAGCAACACTCGGACGTACGTCAACGAGTGGGGGTGGCAGCAGTGGTACAATTTCGGGTAAACGCACGCGCAAAGATGGATCAACAACCGTGCATCGCAGCACGAAATCCGGCAGTTCCGAAGGCACAAGTGTAACACGTCGCACTCGTAGTGGAAATAGCACGGTATCCGGCACACGCAAATCCTCCGAAACCTCACGAAGCACTGTTACAAAACAGCGGTCACGGAAGAGTAGCAGTAAATCATCCAGCGGCACTGTCTCACGACGCAGTAAGAGCTCTTCGAGTTCATCTTCAGGTTCGAGTGTAAAACGATCGCGAAACGACAGCAGCTCGAAATCCGGTACCTATAAGCGTCCCTCTTCCAGCAGCTCCTCTTCAGGTAAATCGTATTCCGGATCACGGTCATCATCGGGAAGCAGCTCGAATAAGTCGTCCGGAAGTTCAAAATCATCCAGTTCCGGTAGTTCAAAAAGATCACGTAAATAATTTTTTCTGTGGAGTATAAGATGTTGAAAATGGGATTCAGATTTATAGTGCCAGTGCTTTTACTGTGTACGGCGAATGTATTTGCACAGGAGGATATCTACAGCAATGGCCTGGAGACGGGAATTGGCGCTCGTGCGATTGGCATGGGAGGCGCTTACAGTGCAGTTGGTGAAGACTATTCCGCTTCCTATTGGAACCCGGCGGCGTTGGCGCAGATTCGTCGTTTCGAATTATCCGGTGGACTGAGTCATTTTATACGGAAAAACGATGCTTCCTTTGGAAACGTCACCATACAATCCGATGAAACCTTTACTAAATTAACGGATCTTGGTATTGTCTATCCGGTGCCAACATACCGTGGCAGTCTCGTGTTTGCTTTTGGCTATAACCGCGTTCGAACCTATGATTCCAATATGGAATTTTCCTTCTTTGATGCGACGCCCGGAGATTCCGTCGAGTATAAATGGCGTGAACAGGATTTGGGAACGATGAATTTTTGGAACGCAGCAGCTGCCGTTGACTTATCTCCCAATTTTTCTGTTGGAATGGGTTTAAATTTCTGGTCTGGTGGAAGCGATTATTCTTTCTCGAAAAAAGAGACAGATATTTATGATATCTGGTTTGAAGATGAATGGCGCAACGACCAGTCCATCAACAGCAATTTCTCTGCTTTCAATATGAGTCTGGGTGCGCTGTTTCGTGTCAATAATCAGCTGCGATTGGCTGCGAACATGGTTACACCGAAGACCCTCACGGTGACGGAACAATGGAGTGAAAAAGGTTCGGTAATAGATGATGATGGATATAGTTCGCTGATGTATGATGAAAATGGGGACCCGATCGATTATAGTGGTGACTTCGAGTACAAGTTGCGCACCCCCTTCTCGTTCACATTAGGCGCAGCCTATAATCTTGCCGGAATGATGTTGTCGGGTCAAATGGAGTTTAATGATTGGCAGCAGTTGCGTTTTGAGACTGAACCACCAATTTCAGGAACAACGCGAGAACAAGCCAATGATTTCATTCATGAAAATTACCGCAGTACAACACGTGTCCGTCTCGGTGCGGAATTTACACTCCCGGGTATGGGTACCCAATTGCGTGCCGGCTACTTTCTCGATCCTTCGATCTACGAAAATGCTGAATCCGATGAAGATCGAAAAGTGTACAGTTTCGGTCTTGGATTTTTGCTGGATAAACAATTAAAACTGGATATCGCGTACCAGTTTGGCAACTGGAAACACTACAGTGTTGATCCTTTTGGCGCCGATGCAAACGCACGCGTGACAAGTCTGCAGGAAGACATCAAATACAAAAAACTGTTTGCCACATTATCCTATCGCTTATAAGTATGCAATTTGTTGATTTTACAAGGACGCAGGTCCACTTCTCGACCTGCGTTTTTTTTGGCCGGCTTTTTTCATAACTCCCAGGATTGGGGCTGAGTCAAAACATGTAACGCGATATTCATGTCGCTCATTTTTGAGCTTACAATTACAACATAAATGTCGAGTTACTGCCATTAAATCATGTTTTTACTCAGCCCCATAGTTCACAATGCGCATTGTATGAATAGGGCAGGTTTGAGATCCCATGCTAAAAATTTTCATTCAGTTTTCTATTTTTGGGAGGAAGAATGTTTGCATATAAAAAAATATTCGTGTTGTTGCTGTTTGCATTTCTGGCTTCTTGCGTCACTACATACGACGTCATTGAGCAGGGAGAAACCCTGATTTTAACTGACCAAACACGAATTCCCTGTCGAATTCTGGACTTTGATGGAGTCGATGTTTATTTCAAAGCCCGTCGCGGTGCGGATGCCTATCGCTATGGTGAATTTATCACCATTGGTAATCTTGAGGCAATTCATGTCACAAAAGGAGGGCAAACACTGTCCTATAGTCCCCTTGAATACCTCGATGAGAAATTCCCTGTTGAAAACGTCGAAACCCCAGGTGCTGAGAATGCACCATCTGAAGAAGAATATCCTCAGGCGGCGCCGGAAGACAGCACCGCTGAAGAAACAGTGCAACCTGAATTGACAATCAACACAGAAGGATTTATGTCCGATTCACTTTCCCGTGCGCGGGCATCGCAAGGTATTGGGTTGAACCTGGTTGAGCGCCTGAAACCGGAAAAAAGTGAGACACCTGAAGCCTATGAAGAGTTAGCCGATCTTATCATAGAGAGTGGTGGTACAGGACTTATGCTTTATCGCGTCGAACAAAACGAAGAACATGGTGTCCATTTAACTGATGCGCAGCAAATGCTTATCGATGCAATCCAAAACTCCGATTCCTGGGATGAACGAAAAAAATCCATGCGAAGTGCCCACAAATTTGCTTCAGAAGCATTCGTATCGGTGGAGGAAGATGAATTGCAGCGTGTGTTCCATTTTCGTGCACAGGAGGATCGTGATGCCTTTATTCAATTCCTCATTTTTTTGCATAAACAAGGGGATCTGTACGATCGTGCACAATACGACAAAGTGGCCGAACTTTTTAACCCGCAGGTGGCGCAGGCACTTTCGGATATTTTGATCAATTTTGAAGACTGGTACTACATCGTCGTCGTCAAATCAGGTTATTAGTTTTATGCGAATAGTCCGATATTCTGTATAAACAAGGAAAATCAATCGGCAAACCGCTTGAAACACACGTTTGAATTCGCTATGTTTGGCGGTTCATTTTTTCAGATAAAGGAGCTATTCGATGATTCAAGATGTGGTGATTAAGGACCTGGTAACGTACCCTGACGAGCGCGGTTTTTTCCGTGAAATAATCCGAGTCTCAGACGATTTTTTTGGCGAAGGCTTTGGCCAGTTCAGCCATTCGCAAATGTATCCCGGTATAATTAAAGCATGGCACATTCACAAGACTCAGGTCGACTGGTGGTATGTTCCCGTCGGCAACTTGCGTTTGATGATGGCCGACTGTCGCAAAGACTCCCCAACTTTTGGCGAACTGCAGGAAGTATTGATGGGCGAGAGTTACCCTGCAAAAGTTGTCAAGATTCCACCCGGTGTTGCCCATGGCTGCAAAGTGCTGGGCGGTGTCACCCACCTGTTTTACATCACCAGCAAAACCTACGATCCGGACGAAGAAGGCCGCATAGCCCACGACGATTCAGAAATTGGCTACGACTGGTTAAAAGGACCAGAGATCAAATAATTTTTCATTGCAGGTTACATTGTGCAAGTTTCAGCTCATTTACGAAGTTTACCACCTGCTACCTGTAACCTGTTCCAAGTTTTCTCTTCTCTCCAAATCTCACCTTTTTAAATCCCTAATTACGTCTATTTTAAAACTTGGAAATGACCTGAGTTTTTTTATTTTGTACGATCTTTTCTGAAGATAATTCCTTTTTTCCTCTGAATTACAACGAATCATTCCAGGTTTCCCCATGAAAATACCATTTATCGAATATTTGCAGGAAAATATTATTATTGGCGACGGCGCGATGGGCACGCTGGTCTACAGCAAGGGTATTCCCATGACCCATTGTTTTGATGAGCTGAATGTGAGCCGGCCTGCGTTGATCAAAGAAGTTGTTTCCGAGTACGTGCGTGCGGGCGCCCAGGCGGTTGAAACCAATACCTTCACTGCGAATCGCCACAAACTCGATCATTTCGAGATTGGGGATATGGTTGAGGAAATCAACGTGCGCGGCGTGGAAATCGCCCGTGCGGCAGCTTTAACCGATGCATACGTGCTTGCATCGGTCGGCCCGGTACGTTCGGGGGAAACAGATGAAATAACCGACGATCAGGTGAAAGCGCTATTCCACGAACAAATATCCCATCTGGACAACGCCAAACCCGATGCTATTCTACTGGAAACTTTTGCCCGGGCCTCGGAACTGGAAATTGCATTAACAACAGCAGTTGGTGTTTCTGAATTGCCAATCATCGCCCAAATCAGCGTCGATGAAACCGGTGTCACCCGCGATGGACAACACATCGTACCGGTTTTCAAGCGTTTGCGCCAACTTGGCGCCAGCGTCGTGGGCATCAATTGCGCCAAGGGCCCGTCTGGAATCTTGCATGCTTTGGAGCAGGTGCCGCTGGAAAAAGGCGTATTTCTATCTGCCTTCCCCAATGCCGGTTTGCCGACTTACGTTGATGGTCGCTATCTCTATCTCTCGACACCGGAATATTTCGCAGACAGCGCCTGGCGATTGCGCGATCAGGGCGTTCGTCTGATCGGCGGCTGCTGCGGAACAACGCCAGACCATATTCGCGCTATGTCGAAAGCGCTTGCCGGCATGAAGCCGGTTACACGAAAAACACAGCTTGTGAAAACAGCCCGGTTCAGCATGCCACAAAAAATCATCGATTCACGACCAGGTGTTTTGGATTTTGTTAAAAAACGCCCGACTTTTATCGTCGAGCTCGATCCTCCACGGGGATTGAATTATGAAAAAATAGTGCAGGGTGCGCAGGCGCTTAAACTAGCCGGCGCCGATGCCATCACGATGGCGGATTCTTCGCTGGGTGTGACACGCATGAGTAATCTCGCCCTGGGGCACATCGTACAAAAAGAAACCGGATTAATGCCGATTATCCACTTAGCTTGCCGTGACCGAAATCTCATTGGCATGCAGGCAGAACTTATGGGATTGCATGCCTTTCATATCAATTACGTGCTGGCAATCACTGGTGATCCGGCAAAGGTTGGTGATCAACCTGGAGCAACTTCTGTCTACGATCTCAATAGTTTTAATCTCGTACGCATGATAAAACAAATGAACAAAGGTATCGCCTTTTCAGGCCGGGCGCTCGATCAGGCGACGGATTTCAAGATTGGTGTAGCGTTTAATCCGAATACCCCACGATTGGATTCCCAGGCACGGCGTTTGGAGAAAAAAGTCGCCAATGGCGCTGATTATGTGATGACACAGCCTATCTACGATCCGAAGCAGGTAAAAGCAATCGCTGATGTTGCTGCACAATTTGACATTCCTTTTTTTATAGGCATTATGCCCCTTGTGAATGAGCGCAACGCAGAATTCCTGCACAACGAGGTGCCGGGTATCACTATTCCAGAGTTTGCCTTGAAACGCATGAAAGGTTTGGATAAAGAAAAAGGTTGGCAGGAAGGAGTGAAGATTGCCGCAGAACTGCAAAGCGAAGTTCTTGCTCACTTCAACGGTGTCTATCTAATTACGCCTTTTGTTCGTTATGATATGACCGCGGAACTTGTTGAAATGGCGCGGGCTGTTTAAAATAGTAAGCAGATTTTCTTGAACTTTTATATCGAATTCCGTATTAATTACATTAAAAATATCGTTCCGAATATGTCTATAGATGGAGGAAGTAAAAGTGGAATTAATCAAAGGTTTTCTATTTCTCGCGGTTGGTATTTTAGCCGCGGCGAGAATTGTTCCGGGCGTTCAGTTAAAAAACAATACGACCGCATTTCTGGTTGCAGCTGTCTACAGTGTGATACATTTTTTGCTTTTCAAAATACTTGTTTTTCTCACCTTGCCAGCAGTCTTTCTCACAATTGGTTTGTTTACAATTGTCATTAACGCCGTTCTGTTGTGGTTGACCGATAAACTGCTGGATGATTTCGAAATAAGCAGTTTTGGTACAACCATCATTGCCTCACTGGTGATAAGCGTGGTATCTCTCGTTTTGAAATATTTGTTTTTTTGGATTTAACTCAAACAGCTGTATGGCTGCCAGGCCGATCGGAGGCTGTGTCAAAACATGGATAGAACGAAGGCGTCTCGCCGAGTGAAAGGTGCGTTACGCTCAGCAAGGACGCTTTCGCTCTATGAACATAGCGTTGGATCAAAAATACTGAGTTTTTATACAGCCTCTGATCGGCGAACGAATTTCATATTTACTTCATTTTAAAATAGTCCCCAAAACGCGAATCGCGTTTTCCCCCATTATTTTTGCTACCTCTTCTTCTGTAAATCCCTCTTTTAGAAGTGCGTTTGTCAAGTAAATCATCTGTGCGGCTTTAAATGGAACGATAACAGCGCCGTCGTAATCTGAGCCTAATGCGACATGATCAACACCGACGAGGTTCGCTGTGTAGCGAATCGATCGGACGATGGATTCAATGTCACTTCCGCATGTGGCCTGAGGCCAGAAACCGATACCGATTACACCACCCGTAGCAGCGATACCACGCAAATGCGCATCTGATACATTTCGCGGGCTGTCACAAACCCCCTTGACGCCGGTGTGCGACACCAAAACCGGACCGGTTGCAATCTCCAGCACCTCATCAATGGTTTTGGGGGATGCATGAGCGAGGTCTATCACCATGCCCAGTTGTTGCATTTTTTTGATCATCTGCCGACCTACGACAGTTAGCCCACCGCGTTCGATACCGTGCGCTGAACCACTCATTTCGGTGTCGAAAAAATGCGTCGGCGCCATCATGCGGACACCCGCTTGGTAGAGCACATCAACATTGGCGACCTCGCCCTGGAGTACTTGTGCTCCTTCGATGCCTAAAAATCCAGCAGCGATTTCTTTGTTTGTTTTTCGTTCGTCAAAATACGTTTCCAAATCACTACGAGATGTGATGATACGCAGTTTCCCGCTGGATTTTTCGGCGAATTCATGCAGTCGATTTGTTTGATACAAAGTGCGTTCGAGCAGACTAAACCAGGTTTTTACCGGCCAGCGCTGGGCAATGGCCAGCGGTGTTATAAGATCCAGCCGGTCTTCCACATCGATGGGTTTTGTAGCGAAGGGGAATTTCGATACGATCGTAAATGCTTGCAAGCTGATATTCCCGTCGAGCATGTCCGGGAGATTTACGTGTCCAAGTTCATTGCGTTGCAACAGATCGCGCTGCCAGAGTAAAGCATCACAGTGGAGATCGACGATGCGGAGCCGTACATGCAGATCTTTCGCTTGTTGCGAGATTGCAGGATTTGGATCCGGCTGCAGGCGGTTCATGTTGCGATCAACAACCGTCGGCAAAAAAGCAAAGAAAAGGGCAACGAATAAAATCAGGGTAACTACAAAAATCCAATAAATTTTCTTTAGCATGGCAAACTCCTTATTCATCCCGTATTTTACGTACTTGCATAAGATATTGAAAAAGCATTTAATGCCAATGATTTTTCACCACCGTCGAGGTTATGATAACAGCAGATGTTGTGATTGCATGTGCGGCGAGCTCAGCCTCCGTACCATTTCACACAGTCTTTTTATATCAATTCTTGTTTTTTAAAATAAGATGCCTTATTCTTACGCTTTCTTAATCGAAATAATGGATAGATCCCTATCTCATATCCCTTGCATATAAATTTAATCTGCTGGGTACAATCAAAGTATTAAACGTATAATATTGCATGAAGAAACGACAATTAAATCTGATCTTATTTTTATGCTTAATTAGCTTAACGATAAACGCATCCAATATGCTCGCGGCTAAAGGCAAGCAAATCCTGGCAGCGGATCAGAAGCGATTTTATAGTACGCGAAACATGTTGTGGTTATCTGCAACGCTGGCATCCGGTGCCGTGCTTGCAAATACAAAAGTTGATGGTGAATTTCAGCGCTGGTATCAATCGGAAATGCGCAGCACGCGAAGCGACGATTTTGCCGCCATTGTGAAACCGTTCGGCGATGGGAAAACCATGGTGCCGATTTACCTGGGTGCATTTGCGATGCGATATCTCTTGCCTGAGAGCAAAATTGTGCAGCCGATAAGCACATGGGCAGCGACTTCATTGCGGACCATTTTGGTTGGCGCACCGCCACTGCTTTTCTTGCAGGTTGGAGTTGGTGGATCCCGACCAACTGAGAATGACTCACACTGGCGCCCATTCAACGACAATAATGGTGTCAGCGGTCATGCATTTATGGGGGCAACGCCATTCCTGGCCGGTGCAACGGTAGTTAAATCACCCTGGCTGAAGTCGGGTTTTTATGCTGCTTCCACATTGACTGCCTGGTCGCGAATAAACGATGATAAGCATTATTTGTCACAGGCAATGATGGGCTGGTTTATCGCATTGATAGCCTCGAAAAACATCCTGAATGACGGTGAATCACGAATAGCTTTTACTCCCCAAATTCAACCAGGTCGCACGTGTATTGCATTCATTGTGATGTTTTAGCCTTTTAGGAAGATACAGAAACTTGTCCGAACACCCGTTTTCTTTTTAGCTTGCTTTATTCACATCCATCAATATTGGACAGATGGGATATCCCTGGCCCATCGTCCACTTTGCTTATTGCGTGAATAAAGAGGGCAAAGGAAGAATTTCGAGAACATCTCCCTCAACTATGCCGATCTAAAGAGTAATCTGTTTTTCAGAGTGAAAAATCTCATTCGAACTGAATTTAGTGCAAAATATTGCATTTTTATATTCGAAACCGTACATTGCTTTTTCCGTGAGAATTTTACTCTTGCAAAAGTAAGTATCTAACCTGGTTTATTCATGCATTGCATAGAAATGGCCATGGATAGAGGAGGTATCCCCGAATCCTGGTATTCATGAATGAAGCAGACTAATGAGCATTCCCAAATAATGATTATGCGAAAAAAATTATATACTGAGAAACAAATAGCCAAATTGCTTGGCGTCTCCCCCATCACAGTGCAACGATGGGAACACCAGGGAAAAATTCCCTATAAAATCATAAAGAACAAAGTTTTTTTTGATAAAGACGAAATTACGAAGTGGGCTCAGGAGCATGAATTCAACATTGAAAAGGCCACTGAAGTGCAAAGCAATGTTCCGAATAAAAATGCTTATCTTGGCAACGCCATGGAACGAGGGGGGATTTATCACGCTGTTCCCGGTGAGGATGTTTATTCCGTGTTGAAAAATTCTTTAAATGTATTGCCTTTTCTTGAAGGAGCAGACAAAACCCTGCTTCTGAACGAGCTCTTGAATCGCGAAGAGTTGGCTTCGACCGGCATCGGGCACGGGATTGCCATACCGCATACGCGAAACAGAATTGATTTGAATTTGTCTCAGGCGTATGTGCCAATCCTGTTTACAGAGAAACCGATTTCCTATAATGCCATCGATAATGTCCCGGTTTTCGTATTATTTATGATGTTTACCACAACGACCCAGGAACATCTCAAACTGTTGTCCAAAATCAGTTTCGTTTTGCAAAACCATGAAGTACAAACGCTTTTGCAGGAAGCCAACGTTGGGGATGAGCTCCTCGAAACAATCAGGTTAGTTGAAGGTGAAGCTGAATAATTTGAAAAAATATTTTTTGCGTCTTGCCTGGCTTCGGCAAATGCTGATAAATGCCGATGCGCAATACAAACTTGGTGCGATTGGTTTCATTGTTGGAATCACCAGTGGCCTTGCAGCGATCGGACTCAATTTCAGCCTAAAATTTTTCCACCACCATACACATAAATTCGATGGCGCGCTGTGGATGATAATTTTTCCTGTTTTCGGATTGATTATCACCGTCATTCTGCTCAAGTACATCATCAAAGATTTTGAGGGACACGGGCTGCCGGAAGTCATTCACAGCATCAGTTTAAAAGGTGGAAATCTCAAATTCAGATCATCGTTTTCCAAACTTCTGGGAAGCCTCGTTACCATTTCTTCCGGGTGTTCCGCTGGTCCTGAAGCACCGGTTACGGTGAGCGGCGCAGCGATCGGATCCAACATAGCGCGATTTTTCAAAGCGGATGATAAAGTAAAAGTAGCGGTAACCGGCTCCGGTGCCGCAGCAGCAATAGCTGCCATTTTCAATGCACCAATCACCGGTATAATTTTCACGATGGAAGTCATTATTGGCGATTGGGCGCCGGTTTATATGTTGCCGGTAGCTATCGCCTCGGTAACCGGCACAGAAATAAGCCGGCTTCTCAATGGAAATCAGATTCCATTCACCCACACATTAAATGCTGTTACCGTTTACGATATTATCGTTACACTGGGTCTGGCCATCGTCTGTGCGATCGTATCCATTTTGTTTATCCGGGCACTGCGATACACTTCCATGCAGTTGGAGAAATACTTCAAGAGCGCGCTTTTCAAGGCCATTGTTGGTGGGTTGTTCATTGGATTGATTTCCTTTAAAGTGCCGCATATTCGTGGTGAAGGATACGAATTTGTACAGCAACTCATCTCGGGTGAATTTTCTGCGGGAATCGCGGCGGTCTTTTTAATTGTTGTCCTTAAAATCGTTGCAACCTCAGTTACACTGGGAGCGGGAGGCGCCGGTGGAGTTTTTGCTCCGGCACTGGTAATTGGCAGTTCGTGCGGTTTTTTGTTCTATGCTATTTTGCATTCTTTATTTCCTGCACTCCCGGCGGAGAACTATGGACTCTTTGCTCTCGTCGGCATGTCGGGAGTGATCAGCGGAACCTTGAGCGCACCACTGACAGGCATTTTTCTAGTCATTGAAATAACACGTGGTTACGATGCGATATTGCCTCTGTTACTCGTTGCTTTCATTACAACTGCTCTCGTTAAAATCGCTGAAAAACATTCCATTTACCATTACGAACTCGTTAAGAAAGGATTCTTACTCCGCCCGAGAACTGATGGAAGAATTTTGGCAGATATCAAACCTCGTGAGCTGTTAGAGCAGGATTTAATTACGATCAGACCGGAATTGTTGCTCAGAGAAATCATCCCGACAATCAAAAAATCGAAACGGAATTATTTTCCGGTAGTCGATAAAAAAGATAATCGTTTTTGCGGAATGGTCTATTTTAACGACTTGAAAGAATTTATTTTTAATAGTGATATGCTCAATTCTATACTGGTGGAGGAAGTCATGCACTCCGAGCTGACGACCATTTCTCTATCCGATAGTTTAATTGATATACAGGAAAAGTTTGAAAAGACAAAATCGTGGAGCCTGCCGGTTGTTGAAGATGGAAAATTTAAGGGATTGATATCAAAGGCAACAATGCTGGATCTTTACCGCAAAGAACTCCGTGTACAGACGGATAAATAGTACTCAGATGTTACTTCTATGAATTCAAATTCGAGATATTTAAAAAAACGCTTTGTTAATTTTTTACGAATTGCCCGAAGTGCTGCGAGAAAATTTAAATCGACCGAGCATACCTTTATTGTTTTTATCGCGATTATCATTGGTCTGTTAGGCGGCTTTGGCGCGGTTGGCATTTATTATGGGATTGAATTCTTCGAAGATATGTTTTGGGGTACTTCCGATCTGAGTGTGGATTTTTTCACTACAATCCCCTGGTGGCTGAAAATTCTTATTCCAACGGTCGCAGGTTTCATTGTCGGGTTGATTATCCATCTCGTCGCGAGAGAAGCGAAGGGACATGGTGTTCCGGAGGTCATGGAAGCTATCGCGCTGCGCGGTGGCGTCATTCGCAAGCGTGTAGCAGCGGCAAAATTGATCGCCTCTTCGTTGTATATCGGCGGTGGTGGTTCTGTCGGACGTGAAGGACCGGTGATTCAAATTGGTTCTGCCATTGGGAGTGCGATGGGCCAACTTTTTCATGTCAATGCACAACGTATGAAAACATTTGTTGCCTGTGGGGCAGCTGCAGGCATCGCGGCAGCGTTTAATGCACCCATCGCTGGTGCGCTATTTAGTTTGGAAATTATTTTAGGGGATTTTGCAGTTCCCAAATTTAGTCCTATCGTTATTGCGGCTGTGACAGCGACCGTTGTTTCGCATACGTTTTTAGGGGACCATACCGCCTTTCAAATTCCCAAATATGAACTCATAAGTGCGTACGAACTCATACCCTACGCGATACTGGGATTATTTGCAGGTTTCGTAGCGTGGTTATTTATCAAATCACTGCATAATGTTGAAGGCTTCTTCGATAAGTTTCGTTACCCGATTTATTTGAAAACATTAGTGGGCGGCCTCATTGTTGGCATTATTGGATGTTTCATTCCCCATATTTACGGTGTGGGTTACGATACCATGGACAACGCGTTGCGAGGGAATCTCGTGGGGCACACTTTGCTAATTCTCGTATTTGCGAAAATTTTCGCGACATCCATCAGCCTTGGCTCCGGCGGTTCCGGTGGTGTCTTTGCACCGTCCCTTTTTATGGGAACTACCGCAGGTGGATTTTTCGGTGTTCTCGTCCATTCGCTTTTTCCGGAAATTACTGCAACGCCCGGTGCTTATGCCCTCGTTGGAATGGGAGCCGTAGTTGCCGCGACAACACACGCGCCCATCACGGCGATACTCATTATTTTTGAGATGACCAACGATTACCACATTATTTTACCGCTGATGATTTCTGTGACGATTGGTGTAATATTCCGGGGCAAACTAATGCGTGAATCCATTTATACGATCAAGCTGGTGGCCAAGGGAATCGACATCTTCCGTGGCCAGGACGCCAATGTTTTACGGGCTATAAAAGTGCGCTCGGTGATGGACAAAGAAATTGAACTCATGCCCGAACATACCCCTTTTCGAACCATCATCAACCGGACCTTGGAAACGCCATTACAACATTTCTGGGTTATCGACCGAGGGCAGCAATTCATTGGCGCGATTTCACTGCCAGGCGTGCGGCAAATATTGCATGAAGAAGAATACTTACGGGATCTGGTTGTCGCGCACGATCTGGTCGATGTGGAAGTGCCGGTAATCTGCGCCGATGCAACCCTTGCTGAAGCCATGCAAATTTTTGGTCGCTACGATGTTGACCTCATGCCTGTCGTCGAAAACAGCAATTCCAGAAAATTGATCGGTCAGTTGCGATTGCGGGATGTAATTGAAGCTTATAACAATGAAATCCACCGCGCGGATGTCACCTCAGAGCTTGCCCATTCCGTCAAACTCCTGGAGCAAACCAAAACAGTCGATTTTATCGATGGTTATACCCTTGCAGAAATTAAATGCCCCGATGGTTTTGTTGGTAAAAATTTGCGTATCTTGCCCTTCCGTCAGGAATATCAGACGCAGGTTATACTTATAAAAAGGAAAAACGGCATCAAAGAGGAAGAAGCGATCGTTCCCACGCCAACGGAACAATTGCTGGCTGAAGACCAACTTGTGCTGGTGGGGCCTGAGAAAAAAATTGATGCATTAAAGAATTTATAAATTTTCAGTCCGGTTCCGGAAGACCAATCCGACTTCATCTCACCACACCCACAACCGGAATCCGCATTTTTTTTAATCATATACAGAGGGTGAAATGAAAACCTTAAAATTAATTGTGCTTTGTTCTGTCCTGTTAAGCTTTCTTGTTTTTGACGCTTCCGGCGGCGAAAAATTGCGCCCGGTTGCAACATATTCCATTGTGGCAAGGGATTCGATAACCGGCCAGTTGGGCGTTGCTGTACAATCGAACTGGTTTTCTGTGGGCAGTATCGTGAGTTGGGCAGAATCAGGTGTCGGTGCGGTGGCGACGCAGTCCTTTGTTGAACCTTCCTATGGCCCCCTGGGTTTGGACTTAATGCGAGCTGGCAAATCGGCACAACAAACATTGAGCGCCCTTTTGCAGGCAGATGATTACACAGACGTGCGTCAGGTTGCCATGGTTGATGCGAACGGTAATGTGAAGGCCCACACGGGAAGTAACTGCATCGTGTATGCAAATCACGTAACCGGAGCCGGATTTTCCTGCCAGGCGAATATGATGGAAAAATCCACGGTGCCAGCAGCGATGGCGAAAGCCTATAGTGCTGCAAAAGGGGATTTGGCGGAACGTCTGATGGTCGCACTGGAAGCTGCACAAGCTGAAGGCGGCGACATACGCGGCAAACAATCAGCAGCTTTGGTTGTGGTTTCAGGCGAACGCAGCGGTACGCCGTGGAATAATCGCATTTATGATGTGCGCATTGAAGATCACAAAACACCGCTTGTTGAAATGCGCCGGTTGCTGCATGTAAGTCGGGTTTATCAGCATGCAAATCACGGTGATGAATTAATGACAGAAAACAAGGTAGCAGAAGCCATGGAAGAATACACCAAAGCTATGGAACTGGCACCGGATAATATGGAAATGGTTTTCTGGCCGGCCGTGACTCTGGCATCGGTCGATAAAATCGATCAGGCGATGCCACTTTTTAAGAAGGTGTTTGCAAAAGAAGAACGATGGAAAGAGTTGTTGAAAAGGTTGCCTGCTGCCGGGTTGATCTCCCAGGAAGCAGTTGATGAAGTATTGAAAAGAATAAAATAATCACAGGGTTCGCACGCACTCTCTTGTTGTTCATCATACTTAAAATTTTTTCGGTTGCGAGCTCGTAAACTGCTGAGTTGAAAAACCGGGTGCTGAACCTGTCGAAGCGCCCGGGTCAAAATAATCTGGCTTTGACAGGTTCAGCCTCCGCAGCATTTTTAATCCAGTTCAGTCATGCAATCTCTACGTTTCCCCGCAAAATACCAGAGCCTTCTGCTACCACACGTGATTTTTTAAAAAACCGACTGTTTAAAAATGCAAATTCATATGTTTCAAAACCCCCATTGCGAAAATCTGTCCAACATATGAATTAATCCGGCTAGCTTTCCTGGACGACTTTGTCGGATTTTTGCAAATACATTGTTGCCAATCTACGGAAGTAGTTGCGCATATCGTCGAAAACGGTGTAGGCCCAGGGTACGGCAATAAGGGAGACAACCGTCGAAAGTAACAGGCCCCCGATAATGGTGCGACCCATTGGTGCGTAGGGAATGCCGATCATTGCGGTGTTGCCAACAGCCATGGGGATGAGACCACCAATCGTTGTAAAGGCAGTCATTAAAATTGGCCGGTAGCGTAAACGGCCGGCTTCGATGATGGCATCGAAACGACTGTAGCCTTCGTTGCGTAACCGGTTTATGAGATCGATGAGAACGATGGCGTTGTTCACCACGATTCCCACCAAAATCACAAACCCGATCTGGCTCATAAAATCGATTGGCGTCTTCGTGAGATACATCATCCAGAAGGCACCGACAAGGGCGAATGGCATGGAAAAGATGACGGAAAGTGGCAAAACAAAGGACTCAAAAAGAATTCCCATGATGATAAAAACAAATGTCACAGCAAGAAACATCGCAAATTTAACGGAGTCATTGCTTTCGTTCATGCGGTCGAAATTACGACCTTTGCTCCAACTGTAACCGTAGGGCATTTCAAAGCCAGCCATTGCAAAATCAACTTTACGGAAGATATCTTTCATATCATCTTTTGTCGTATTGGCCTTCACCTGTAAATAGGTTTTTCCATTTTCCCGGTGAATTTCTCCTAATCCTTTGGTGATATGGAATGAAGCCACGGCATCAAGTGGGATTTCTTTTCCGGAGGCAGTGAAGAAAGTCAGGTTTTTCAACTGCGACAGGTTTTTGCGATCTTCTTCCCTAACCTGAATTTGCACATCGATTTCTTTGTCTGGCGTGTGGTACTTCGGAAGAGGCAGACCGCGTAATGCATACTGAATGGTTCCTGAGATGACATTCGGTGCGATGCCGTATTTTTTCAGTTGATCCCGCTTCAGGTAGAGATGTATCTCATCATTCCCTCGCTCCTGATCGGTTTCAACACTGACGATTTCATCAATAGAATTTAAACGGCGCTCGACTTCTTTTGATAAATCCGTGAGGGTGGATGTATCATCTCCATAAAGCATGATCGACACAGAAGCGTCTTCTGCCCCGGAACGCCGCCAGCTCGTTCGCATTTCCACTCCCGGAAATTCGGGAAAGCGTTTCTTAATATCTTCTACAACCGCATCCCGCTCCATGATGCCATCAGGGAGAACACCGAATTGTTTTAAAATGTTGTCATAGACGACTTCGTACCAATCCTTTTTCGGTGGCGGCACAAGAAAAATGCGCATCTGCCCCCAATTGGCCCGGTAGCGTGAGTTCACGGTGCGGATGCCGTACAGTTCTTTCTTTGTCCTAACTGAATCTTCGAGTGCATCAAAGACACGTTCTGCATCCTTGAGACTGTAATTACTCGGCATATCAAAGAAAATGCGAATGTCGTTGATGTTGCCTTCCGAATCGTTGTTGTATTTCGCATTTTGGCTTGCAAACTGCATGGAGAAAATCGTTAGCAGCAACAGGATAAAAGATTCCACGCGGTGCTGCATCGTCCAGCGTAATGCTTTACGGTATAATTCGTTTGTCCAAACCAAAATCCTGGCTTCTTTCACCTCACGCGCGCTTGAAATTCGCGTGGCACCCAATGGAATAAATATCATCGCTACAGCAAGGGAAGAAAGAAGTGCAATAACGACCGGCATACCAATCCGCAACATAAAAAATGTAAAATCTTCATCGCCGTTCATTAGAATAAGGGGCAGGAAGACCACGACGGTCGTCAAAGTTGCCATTGTGATCGCAAGCCCAACTTCGCTGGTGCCAGAGATGGCTGCATCCCGGTTACTCAATCCTTCCGCACGCCATCGGTAGATATTCTCCACCACCACAATGGAATTGTCAACGACCATCCCAATGGAAATCATTAGCCCCATCATGGTGATGAGGTTGAGTGTCCAACCGATGAAATACATAAAAATAAGTGTCACAAGCAAGGAGAGGGGAATGGCAACATTGACGATGATGGTCATGCGAATTCGGCGTAGAAAAAAGAAGAGCACCAGAAATGCAAAAATCCCACCCCACATTGCCGTACGCTCGAGATTATCAACAGATTCATTAATCCAATCCCCCTGATTAAAAAGGATTTGTATTTTGAAATCGGCCAGCAGGGGATTCTTGGCAAATTCTTCAGTGAATTTTTTTTCAACCCGATCGCATAAATCCACGGTGTTAGCGGTGCTTTCCTTGAAAACACCAATACCAATGGCATTTTGCCCATCGATTCGGTTGCGCCAGGTGCGTTCCGGAACGTCATATTTGACTTCGGCCACATCTTTGAGCAGAATGTTCGTTCCTTTTACGGGGAGATTGCGGATTTCTTCAAGATCGAGAAATTTACCCATGCTGCGGACAAAAATATCACGACCGCCTTCAACTACACGTCCGGATGAAATTGCAAAGTTATCACTTCTCAGGGTTTGAATAACCTGATATAAATTGATTTTAAATGCTTTAACTTTGTTTTGATTAACATGAATCAGGACGGATTTTTCTTCTGCACCCCAGATTTCCACTTTCGCAACACCGTCTATGCGCTCCAGGGGTTTCTGTATCTGCATTTCTGCGAGGGTGTATACATCCTCAATCGGTTTCTGTTGTGCGAAGGATACCCACATGATCGGTTCGTCGTCATTGGACCATTTGCGGATGTAAAGCCGCTCGACGTCGTCCGGTAATTCCGCTTTCACACGGTCAACACGGTCACGTAACTGCGCATAGGCAACATCCATATCGGTGCCCTTGGCGAACTCGATGAACGTCCAGCAGCCGTTTGTAAAGCTGTTGGTCTCAACCCGCCGCATGCCGCTGATGGTACGAATTTGTTCTTCAAGGGGTTTTGCAATCTGCTCTTCCACCTCTTGTGGGTTGGCGTTAGGGTAGGGTGTCCAGACGCCCAGAAATTTTGGGGTAAATCCTGAGGGAAAGAGCTCGACTGGAATTTGTGTAAATGCAATAAATCCAACCACAAGCATTGCAGTCAACCCCATCAGCACAGTGATGGGGCGGTTAACTGAAAATCGGGGAAGGAAACTGTTTGATTCGCGTCCCATATTATTGTCCTTGCTTTCCGTGAGTTTTTATTCTTTTCTGTCAACGACACTATAAACCGTTGGGATGACAACGAGGGTCAGGATCGTCGAGACCAATAATCCAAAGATAACAGTTATCGCCATCGGAGTACGAATCTCAGCGCCATCGCCAATACCGATTGCCATTGGCAGAAGACCCAGTACAGTGGTTAAGGTTGTCATTAAAATCGGGCGTAAACGTGCTTTGCCGGCTTCAATGATGGCTTCGACTTTTTTCATACCTCTGTCGCGTAATTGATTGATATAGTCGACGAGAACGATAGCGTTGTTTACCACGATCCCCGCGAGCATAATACCGCCAAGGAAGACGACGATGCTCACCGGAATGTTCAAAGCGGCCAAACCCAACACAACGCCGATTAAAGCAAGCGGTATGGTAAAAATGATGACCAGGGGGTGAACCAGCGACTCAAACTGGGAGGCCATGACGATGTACACCAGAAAAATCGCCAGACCAAGCGCAAGTTTCAGGCTTCCAAGGGAGGTGGCCATTTCCTTGTTTTGACCGGCCAGTTCATAAGTAAAATCCGGTGGCATTTGTGTTTTTTGCAGTGTCCGATAGATATCGAGACTAACACTCTGTAAATCGCGACCACCAACATTGGCAGTGATAATAGCGGTGCGCTGTTGATCGACACGACGAATTTCTGATGGTCCTTCATTGACTCGAATCGTTGCAACCGCTTCAAGTGGAATTGGGCGAGGTGCACCGGGATTGACGATAATTCGCTGTAGATTACTGATGCTTTCACGGTCATCTTCGCGCAATTGTACCAGTATATCAATACGACGATCACGTTCTTTGTACTCTGTTGCCACGTCGCCGCGTATTTTGTTGCGCACGATGGAGGCGACATTGCGAATGTTGAGATCGTATTTCGACAACAATGCCCGGTTATAAATTATTTGTACTTCCGGATTGCCGCGTTGAATATTGGAGCGAATATCGAATAAACCCGGGATAGATTTCAGCGATTCTTCCAATTCCTGGGAGATGCCTTGCAGTCTTTGTAAATTGTATCCATGGACTTGAACTTCAACCGGCGTTTTGAAGCTAAATAACGCAGGTCGCGATACCTTCCAGGTTATTCCGGATAAACCTGCCATTTCCTTGCGCAAATCCGTTATGAGTTCTTCTTCGGTGTCGACAATTGAACGATCTCGTTTCACGGTGATGGTGAGTTTTGAGGTATGTTCGCCTTCTTCGCTGGAGGTATTTGCTGTTTTATCGGTTCCTGCGACCGCAGCCACCTTCGCAACACCATTTTGTTCATTGATATAATTTTCAATTTCAATCATACGGTTATCGGTTTTTTCCACCGGTGTACCGACTGGCAAAGCGACTTCGAGATTAAACTCACCCTGATGAACTTCTGGAATGAGTTCGCTACCCAGACGCGGTCCGATCAGGAAAACGCATACGAAAAAAACTACGGTTACACCACCCAAAACCGCAATGTGATTATCCAGTGATTTCTTTAAAATGCTGGGGTAGGTGCGTTCAAGATATCCGTACATGATGTTGAACAGCGTAACGATGATTAGGGCTGGAACTGTAAAAATAAGTTTGATTATGTTGACAAAAGCTTTGATGAGCAGTGCGAATAGTGTAAATAATAAGTGAAAGACTTTGCCAAGTAATTCCAGGAAAAAGTAAACAAAAAATTTGATTACCGCAAAAATTGGTAGGGCCATCATGAAAGTATGCCATATCTTTTTCCAGATCGAGCCTTCGTTAAATTTTTGGCGTCGAACAGCAAAACTCTCATAGAGTACTTTGATGCTTTCGAAAACGAGTAACGATGCCCAAATTTCCTGCACGAAACTGGCTTTGAGGAAAACAGGGTTTTCTGCAAATGAGATGGTGCTGCTACTGATTGAAAAATCGGACTTTCTGAAGACGAAAAATAATGCAACCAGTGGTGAGAAAATCACCAGCACAAGCAAGGCCAGTGCTTTCAGGAAAACCAGTAATAGCGCAGCAACGATTTCTACCACTTTTAATAGCAAATAAAGTGGAGTTAGTGCCAGATTTTTCAAACCAGCGACAAATTTTTCTTGTATGGAAGCTTCGCTGCCACGTGCAAGAACTTTGCGATACTCTTCTTCCGATTTGAAAAATAGAATATTGCGCTTTAATATTTCATTCAAGCGCGACTGTGAAGCAAATGCATTCATATCTCTTGAGGAGAGCATCGGAATGAGAAAGAGAGCGACTGCCAGGGATGCCAGCAATGAAAATACAACGGTTAATGCCATATCGCCGAAAATCTGCCCAGCCACACCTTCCACGAAAACAATGGGGAAAAATACAGCAATTGTGGTCAGGGTTGAAGCGAATACGGCACCACCGACTTCACTTACACCGCGAATGGTTGCCCTGATTAGGTCGTCCCCCTCATCGCGGCAGCGGGCGATGCTCTCCAGCACAACGATAGAGTTGTCCACCAGCATACCAATTCCAAGCGCTAATCCACCGAGGGACATTATGTTCAAGGAGACGCCGAAAATTTTCATCGGTGCGAAGGTTGCGATAATAGAGATTGGAATAGCGATACCGATGATGACTGTTGCACTGAATTTTCTTAAAAAGATGAATAACACGATGATTGCCAGGATACCGCCGATGATAGCTGTGCTTTTTACTTCATCAACAGAATTCTGTATAAAAATAGACTGGTCTGAAAGGGTTTCGATTTGTGTGCTGTCAGGTAAATCGTAAGCGATGAAGTTCGTCATCCGTAGTTTGAGCATATCATTGCCAGGCCCACCAGCTGGTTTTGATTGACCGTTCGTCGATTCGGCTTTACTTTCAGTTCCTTTGTCTTCTTTCTTTTCCTCTTTTGCTTTTCGTTCCTGCTCACGAAGATTTTTTACAAAGGCCTGCTGTTCTGGCGTGCCAAAGACGATGTTCTTGACGCGTTCCGCAACAGATACGATGTTTTCGTCCGCTTCCTTAAAAACTTCAATCTCAACGCTTTCCTTGCCATTAATACGGGTGATGATTTCCCGTTCTTTATTGGTACGAATTACCCGGGCAATATCCTGAACTTTGATTTCACGGTCATTGTAATTGCCCACAACCACGTCAGCAATTTCATCAACCGTTTTAAATTCGTTCAACGTGCGCACGAGATATTCTGTATCGCCTTCTTTTAAATTGCCGCCGGCCAGGTTTACGTTTTCCTGTTGAAGGCGTTGTTTAACCTGCTGAATATCTATGCCGATGAGCGTGAGTTTTTGCTCGTTCAGCTCAACACGGATTTCTTCTTCAAGACCACCCTTGACTTTCACCGCTGCAACGCCAGGCACTGTCTCCAGAATCCGTTTTATGCCTTCCTCTGCACGGTAACGCATACGCGTCAAAGATTTGTCACCGTATAATCCCAGGCGCATTATTGGATCGAGGGTTGGATCATAGCGCAGAATGAGCGGGCGCTCTACTTCATCCGGCAGAAATACCTGGTCCAGTTTCTCGCGCACATCAGAAGTGGCACGGTTCATATCTGTATCCCAGGTGAATTCCAGTTTGGCATCGGAAAGACCAGCTTTGGAAATGGAACTGATGCTCACGACATTGTTTACCACACCGAGAGCCTGTTCAATCGGACGCGAAATACTGGTTTCAATTTCCTCTGGAGCTGTTCCAGCGTACTCCGTGCGAACGGTGAGAGAAGGATAGGAAATGTCGGGCATCAAATTAACAGCCAACTGCTTGTAGGAGATAAAGCCAAAAACACAAACGCCAATGACGATCATTAAAATCGCGACTGGACGGGACGTGGTAAAACTGTAGAAACTACCTTGTTTATTTGTCATGTTTCAACCTGTAAAGTGATATGTGGTCACAAAATCGGGTACCAAAATATTTTTAAAAATACCTTTCCTGCTTTATTCATGCAATGTGCAAAATGAACGATGGGCATGGCATATCCCGTGCTCATGTTTGCCGTTTATGAATAAAGCAGACTCTGCTTTTCGTTGTAATCGATTCCTCGATTTACTGTATAAATTCATAAATTCTGTTGATGATTTAATTGGAATGTGGGGGATACATACAAAAAAGCGGAGCAGGAATCACGCGGATTGATCAGAAGTTCTTCTGAATTCTGCTCCGCTTTTTTGGTATTAAAGATTTATATTTACGAACGTTCCGATACAACTTTAACTTTTGTCTGGTCCTTCAAACCGGATTGACCCACAATAATTATTTGATCGCCTGGTTCCAACCCGTTTAGCGCTTCGACGAATTCGTAATTTTGAAAACCAGCATTGAGAACCGCTTTATGAGCGATACTGTCGCGTACCACAAATACATTCATGTTCTCATTCTCGTAAACGATCGCAGGCTTCGGTACAAGTACGGCATCCATGTGGGTTTCGGTTATTACATGCACGTTGATAAACATACCCGGGCGCAATTTGTTCGATTTGTTGTTTATGCCAATGGTGACCTTAAATGTTCCGCTTTGTGGATCGACGACGGGGCTGACGCGTTTGACTTTGCCTAAAAACTGATGGTTGGCGAGATGGTCGGACATGACGAATGCTTCCTGACCGATACGAATGCGACCGATTTCTTTTTCCGGAACATGGATTACGGCAATTATTTCTTCTGTATTCACCACTGCAAAAAGTTTAGCCGAAGGTTGAACACGATCTCCGACGCGAACGAGGCGTTCACCAACCACACCGGAAATTGGCGACTCTATGCGTGTGTAATCAAGATTGAGTTTGGCCTGCTTGTAAGCAATCTCTGCGCTTTCTTTGGTGAATTTTGCCTGTTCAAATTCCTCGTTGCTGAAGAGTTTTTTGGCGTGCATTTGTTCAGCACGTTCAAAAATACTTTCCTGCTTGTGGAAATCAACCAGGGCTCTTTGCGATGCGAGTTCATACTCATCTGCTTCCAGTGTTGCAAGGATTTGTCCCTTCGAGACGGTTTGCCCCTCTTCAACCAGAATTTTTTCAACAACGCCCTGAACACGGGAGTAAACATCTGCCATGCGTTCGGTTTCGAGGTTGGAACTTAAAAGGATGAAGGAAGAGATTTCTCCTTGTCTCAAAGTTGTCACTTCAACCGGGATGAGATCTTCCGCTGCATCTTTTTTCTCTTCTTTTTTTGTTGCATCGCCAGCGGTGGTGTCTGCCTTTGCAGTCGCTGTTTTGTCTTTTTCTTCGCTGTGTGCATCTTGTTGACTACAATTCATTTGCATCAGGCCGAATGTGATTGCCAATGCATAAAGTAAAAACCGAACTCTTACGTTCATTTGTGCTGTTCCTTAGTTTTAATTTGCTGATATTTCCCAATACGAGTCGGCATACGACAGGCAGCAGGAGTTGTTGCAAGCAGATTGTGGGAAAATAAAAGAATTTTTATTTGTCTAAAAATAAGTGATTGATACAACAAATCGGGTTGCCGAACGGATTCCCTCAATTTAGAATGCAAAACTCCCAAAAAAGTTTCACGATTTGTATAGCAAACAATGGCGCGTCTTGCAAGACAAATTTTTGTACCAATCGTTCAAAGAATGGCTAAAATTAGATGGAAATTAATGGATAGGATAAAAACGTTTAAAGCATTCAACCACCGATCACTTTACATCGCTACTTTTGCGGTAAACTAGCCTGAGAATTTGCAAAAAATAGAACCAGACTCACAAGATAAATGTTTAGCTTTGTGGCTTTACTAGGTAGGTAAAAGACAGGACTCATTCACTATATTGAATTGAAATGCCTATATCAGGATTCGGATTCCTCGCTTTTTTCACCACCGGAAAGGTCAAATTTCAATTGATCATCAATCCTGAGAGCGTATAATACCTCCATTAACGATGCCGAAGCGGTGATGGAGGCGCCTTCATCAACGGGTTCGTATGGATGATCACCAGAGCGTTTTTCAGCAAAGTAAGAATCTCCATTCTTGATTGCCTCTTCAAATAAATTTGTGAATAAGTGGATGAGATTTTCGCTTTTATCACCGGTTTTTAGGGATGCGACTACAAATAATTTTGTTGCCCAAAGCGAAAGATGTCCCTGATTTTCAAATAATTCAGCGTGCTGTTGTGGATTAAATTTTTGCCCAAGGTAAGCCGGATGGGATTTGTCGAGTGTCCTCACTCCAAAAGGTGTGCATAATTTATTTTTTGCATGATCGAGAATGGACTTGGCTTTCTTTGCTGTGAGTGCAGAAAAAGGCAATGCAAGAGCCAGTAACTGGGATGCCCCAAATCGTTTGTCGATGTGATTTCCGTTTACGTATTCCGCGAGATGTCCCTGGTCGCTAAGCCAGAATAAATTGAGAAAATTTTTGCGAAAGCTGGTATGCATGTCTTCCAATTTTCGCATACCGTCTTTTTTATTGAACCGGGAGGCGATATCGAGCACGATACACAAAGCATTGTAAAATAGAGCCTGAATTTCTACATGCTTCCCGGATTGTTGCGCAGTTTTCCAGCGAATTGTGCCGTTGTTATTGAGATTGTGCGCGCATTTATCCATTATAAGTAAACCGTCACGCTCATCAAAGTGACAGCCGAGTACACTGTTTTGCAGATATGCATTCAGGATGCTCAACAAAAACGGGTATTCATCTGCCAGAAAATTATCGTCTTTTTCCACAAGCCAATGGGTGAATACCGCATTACAATACCATAACCCATCTTCTGCTCCAAAGCCATTTTCACTTGCATCGGTAACTTGCTGGAGAACCCCATTCACCGCATTTTGTCGCAAGCCTTGCAATATGTTTCTTGACAGGGCTGTATTGCCCGTGCATAAATACAAACCAAGAATGGACTTCAGTATTTCGGATATCTTGATTTCGGGATCGGGGAAATGTGTGACGAGCACACGATTTTTCCGCTTTTTTTGCGTAGCTACTTCAACAACAAAGTTTGTTGCAGAAACGGCAAGCGAGGATATGAGATCGTTTCCGGTTTTTTTTGCAGCAAAGAGCCGGATCATTTCCCTTCGATCGATTTCACCTTTGAGCAATGTTTCACCACTGAAACTGGCATCGTAATCCAGGCCGATACGAAAGGTCACAGGCTGATTGCTTTGCAAAAAAGTAGTGTAAGCATACGGACAATAAAGTGTGGGCGATTCCTGGTTCTCCTCGTAAATCCAGTTTCTGGATTCGATTATTTCCATTGCTCCATCACTCTGGAAAAACAGCTTTTTGCCTCCATTATCACTGAGATGAAACACCGTCCCCATTTCATTGCTTTCCTGTACCTGGCGCCAGTCTTTAAAAGCTTCCGGTCCATCGGGAAGGTAAAGAGATGGTCGCAGCCGAATGGCAATTTCGTGGCTGGTTTGTGATAATTTATAGGAAATAAATAAAGCATTGTGACCGGGAATCATGAAAAGGATTTTTTCTATTGAGAAAAAGGGATTGGCACAAGTATAAACCGGCAAGCCGTCTTTTAAATCGAGTTTGATTTCCCAAAGTTTTTCACCGGGCCGCGAATAACAGATTGGTTCCCAGTTGCCTTGCCAGCTTACAGCATCATGCAAACGGTGAAGAATGGCCTGAGTGTGTATAGGGGGTTTTAGAGGCAAATAAAAAAGATGGCGCGACACATCATGTGCTCCCGGCAAAGTATCGAGACAAAAGCCGCCCAGTCCATTGGTTAGAAGCCACTTTTTATCGAGCAATGTCTACTCCTGATTCCTGGAATTTATATTTTAATACTTTTACCGGATTCTTTGCAAAATGAAGAATTTTTTCTCTATGGAAGAGGAACCGATGTGTTGTTGAATCTACAGTAAAGCCATTTTTATTGCTTCTTTTGGAAAGAAACGCTACTATGTTGACTGCAAAAAATGAGGAGTCTGCCGTCTTTGAAGTTTAGAAATCGATTTGATCAAATTAAAAACGCAAAGAAAAGTTTGCTTTGTGTTGGCCTCGATCCGGAGGTGGAAAAATTTCCCATTGAATTAAAAAAAGATCCGGATGCGTTGTTTTTGTTCTGCCGTACAATAATTGAGGCGACAGCCCCATTTGCTGCTGCGTATAAAATCAATTTTGCTTTTTTTGAACGTTTCGGCGCTTCCGGTTGGCAAACGATCGAACAGCTGGTTGCAGAAATCCCCGAAGATTGTTTGTCCATCGCTGATGCCAAGCGCGGTGATATTGGAAACAGCGCCAGGCACTATGCCGAGGCACTTTTCAAACAGCTGGGTTTTGATGCTGTTACGGTAAATCCATACATGGGTTGGGATAGTGCAGAACCCTTTGTGCAATGGCATGATAAGTTTGTTTTTTTTCTTGGATTAACTTCTAACGCCGGCGCGGCCGATTTCCAATATTATAATCAGAATTTACGCCCGTTGTACTCCTATATCGCGGAAAAAGTTGAGTCATGGAATGAAGCCGGAAATTGCGGCCTGGTCGTTGGAGCAACCAAACCACAACAATTCCGTGAAATTCGAAATGTCGCCCCAAGTTTGACATTCCTTATTCCGGGAATCGGCGCTCAGGGGGGATCGGTGGAAGTTGTTCTGCAAAATTTGGGAGATACCAATGGATTTCTCTCCGCATCCCGGAGCATACTTTATGCAAGTGATGGTGATGATTTTGCCGAAGCGGCGGCGCAGGAAGCAAGAAGATTGCAGCAGTTAATGAAACATGTTTTTGTATAGCACCTGGCAAAACCAGCTATACCAAATGAGACACCGTGAAAACGCAGATTTATAGATTTTATTGATATGGATAAACAATTTAAAATTAAAGTTCCGTGTTCAACTTCCAACCTGGGGCCTGGATTCGATACGTTGGGTTTGGCTTTGCAGCTTTTTCTCGATGTAGATGTCTCCACAGCTACAGATAAAACAGAAATATCATTGACGGGTGAAGGCAAAGATTATTTGCCTCGTGATGAAAGCAATTATATTTATAAAATTTATCGTGAGAGTTGTGAAATTGTTGGTGTGACACCTCAGCCGCTACTTTTAAATATAAGTTCAGAAATCCCGCTGTCTCGCGGTTTGGGCTCAAGTGGTTCAGCTGTTGTGGCTGGACTTGTGATTGCGAATGAACTCAATAACGGCTCACTTTCCCGAGACCAACTTGCAGAAATCGCCACGCGAATTGAGGGGCATCCGGAAAATGTGAGTGCATCCTGTTATGGTGGGCTAACCGTTGGCTGCCTGGCCAACGAAAAACTGTTTTCATGCCAGATCCTTCCACCCGGAGAACTGAAAGCCGTGGCGATAATTCCGGAGATTGAGATTTTAACAAAGGAAGCGCGTACGTTATTACCAAATGAGGTGCCATTTAAAGTTGCTGTGAACAATGTACAACGTGCGTCACTTTTTACCGCGGCCATGGCAACAGGCCGCTTCGATCTGCTTAGGGAGGCTTCCAAAGATATGTTGCATCAACCGTTTCGTAAAAAGCTCATTCCTGGCTTTGATGCGATTCTGGCCGGAGCATATAAAGCAGGTGCGCATGCTGCATTTTTAAGCGGTTCGGGTTCAACCATCGTCGCCTTGTCTAGTGATGGACATGAAAAAATTGGAAATGCGATGATGCAAGTTGTGCAAGAACTTGATTACACGGCAAAAATCCTTATATTGGATATAGCGCAACACGGATATAAAGTTGATTGAAAGCAGGTTAAACGAATTTTCCCGGTTGCATTTCAAAATTTTGTGTTTTGGATTAAAAGCAAATAACTGGACAGAAACATACCGTTGGCAATAACCTGTGCAAACAATTTTTTATAAACAACAGATTGGAAAAAATAGTAGTGAAAGTATAAAGGATACGGAAAAACCAGATAAATTAATATAAAGTGGCCTTATGAAAATGGCTTATCATCAGGTCATCGAATCAAAAAAAGTGGAGTAAAATATGGTTGGAACATTCCGCAACGAACCAGTTCTCGATTTCACTGTGGTGGAAAACAGGAAGAAAATGGAGGACGCTCTCGCCTATGTACAAACCCAGTTTAACCGTGAATATCCGTTACGAATTAACGGGGAAGATGTTAAAACGGGTAAGCTTCTAAAATCCTATAACCCTGCCAGAAAAGATCAGGTAGTTGGTTCATTTCACAAAGCTGGTAAGAAAGAAATCGATCTGGCGATGTCAGCGGCTTTAAAAGCCTTTGAGGAGTGGAAATATTTTGATCCTGAGGAGCGGAGCATCTTGCTTCTGAAAGCTGCCAATATTATGCGTCGCCGTCGCTTCGAGCTCAACGCATGGATGGTTTATGAAACTTCCAAAAACTGGGTCGAAGCCGATGCAGATACCGCAGAAGCCATTGATTTTCTTGATTTTTACGGACGTGAGATGCTGCGTTTAAGCGAACGTCAGCCACTGACAGATACAGAGGGCGAATTCAATAAATTGATTTATATTCCGCTTGGCGTAGGTGCTGTTATTCCGCCGTGGAATTTTCCTAACGCCATTCTCGTCGGAATGACAAGCGCATCAATCGTTACTGGTAACGCAGTTCTGCTCAAACCTTCCTCCGATGCACCATGCACAGGTTATTGTTTGATGGAAATAATGGAAGAAGCAGGCATTCCAAAAGGTGTTTTGAACTTCGTTCCGGGTTCGGGCAGTGAAATTGGTGATTATATTGTACAACACCCGAAAACGCGCTTTATCGCATTTACAGGTTCTATGGAAGTTGGTTTGCGCATTAATCGTCTTGCAGCAGAACCCTCTGAAGGACAAATCTGGATTAAACGCGTCGTTGCTGAAATGGGTGGAAAAGACGGCATCGTTGTCGATAGTGAAGCCGATATTGAGGCGGCAGCAACCGGGACGGTTGCGGCTGCATTTGGTTTCCAGGGACAAAAATGCTCTGCTTGTTCCCGAGTGATTGTCGATGAAAGCATTTACGATGAATTCTGTAATCTCATCGTTGAAAAGACGAATGAGTTGACGATTGGTGATGTGAGTGACCCTGAAAATTATATGGGTGCAGTCATTAATAAGGCATCCTTCGACAGCATCTTCAAGTATATTGAAATTGGTAAAAAAGAAGGCAAACTCATAGCAGGTGGTGAGGGTGATGACAGTAAGGGATACTTCATCAAACCAACAATAATCAAGGATATCGCACCGCATGCGGTTATCGCCCAGGAAGAAATTTTTGGCCCGGTCCTCGCCGTAATCAAGGTGAAAGGCATGGATGAAGCCATGAAGGTGGCGAACAACACTATCTATGGTTTAACAGGGGCATTCTTTTCACGCAATAAAGCGAAGGTCGCACGCGCGAAAAGGGAGTTCCATGTTGGTAATCTCTATATAAACCGTAAGTGCACCGGGGCGTTGGTCGATGTACATCCCTTTGGCGGTTTTAATATGTCGGGTACGGACAGCAAAGCTGGTGGAAGTGATTACTTGCAATTATTTCTTCAAGCAAAAAGCATTTCTGAACAGCTTTAACGTAAGAACGAATGGAATCCGAAATATCCTGATGTGAACTGTTTTTCCATAAAATGTTATGTTATCAATGGCCGTGTTGAATTCCCGGCCATTCTTTTTTCGTAGAATTTTCAAAACAAAACCCAATTCGAGCAAATGAAATGCACGTTTGATTATAAGGACGCTCTGTTGGATGCGCATTACTTTCTCCAATCTTGTAATTTGATTCCCATACAATTCCGTTCCTGAAATTTGTTTTAAATATTTCGCAAATTCTAACGCATTCTTCCAAATAATCTGCATATTAGAAAAATAATCATTTTCAAATAAGTTTTCCCCGCCAGAGCTCAAAGAGATAAAGTTAACGATATTTTGTTTTTTAAATCGAATTTAAATTTTATTCTCGGGTGCAATGGCATCACACTTGCTATTGGAGATTTCTAATTGAATTATTGCACTGAAATAGAATTACATCACTGAAACCAAAATCTAAAAAAATACTATGTCAGGACTATTTTTAACACTTGTTTCCTGTTCGCTTCTTTTGGCGTCGGTAGAAACGGAAATCAGCTGGAACGCCAATGCAGAGCCCGATCTTGCGGGTTATCGTGTCCATGTTGGTACAGCCTCAGGTAACTACAGCCAGATATACGACGTGGGCAAATATACAGGTTATTCCCTCACTCTGGATGAACCGGGTGTTACATACTTCTTTGCGGTGACTGCCTATGACACAGCAGGCAATGAAAGCAGCTATTCTGAAGAGGTAACTGCTATTTTTGGAACAGAAAAAGATGACGATCCCATCGATGATCCGACCGTTGATCCTACGGCATATGACACCAGGGTTTATAATTTTCCCAATCCATTTATTGCTGGTGAACAGGAAACGCACTTGCGTTTTATGCTGGAAAAGTCGGGCCCTGTTACTATCGAGATTTTTAATGTCAACAACGAACTCGTACGCACAGTCGAAAATGAAGCGGAATTGGATGCTGGATTACACACAGAGATCGTGTGGAATGGACGTGCAGATACTGGGGACAAAGTTCCACAGGGTGTTTATTTTGGCAGAATATTAACGAGTAATTCTATACGGATTATTAAAATCGCCGTGGTGCGATAGGCGGCGATTCAGGGTGTTACAATGAAAATAAAACTTTTTATTCCATTATTCTTCTTGGCACTTTCAACGTTTTTTGCAAACACATGCCTTGCACAGGAGGGAATGGCGCAACCTGGCGCATTTCTCCGCATGGGCGCTGGCGCACATGCAAAAAGCATGGGTGGTGCGTTCACCGCAATTGCGAATTCGCCGGCAGCAGCCTATTGGAATCCTGCGGGATTGGCACATCTGGAAAGCATTAGTTTGCTGGTTTCGCATAACGCTATGGCTCTCGACAGAACTTACACATTTGTAAGTGGCGCAGTCCCGAGTTCAAGAAACAGTTCCATGGGGATAAGTTGGATTGGTCTAAACGTCAGTAACATCGAAGCCCGATCTGGCGATACCTCTGAACCTGATTATTACTTCAACAGCGCAAACAGCGCTTTTTTGCTCTCCTATTCCTATAAATTTTCTTCTCTTTTATCACTTGGAATGAATTTCAAATGGTTGCAGCAAAACGTTTACACGGCATCGCAATCCGGGCAGGGATTTGATCTAGGATTATTTTCCCGGCTGACGGATACTTTCACCGCCGGCTTGATGGTGCAGGATATTGGATCGCAGGTGAAAGGCGAGGATAATTATATCGAGCATTTCCCCTTGATTTATCGTGTTGGTCTGGCTGCATCTTTTCCTGGCGGATTAAACACAGCTGTGGATTTTAGTTTCAGTAAGGAAAAATATCGCAATCTTGCCATCGGTATTGAATACCGGCCAATGGAAATGCTGCCAATTCGGGCGGGATTCAATCAACAAGGTTTTGTCTTTGGTTCTGGATTGCACATGCCCCTGCAAACAATGAATTTACAGTTCGATTATAGCTATGGTCAGGACCCTCTGAGCGGCAGTGATGTTCACACAATTAGCGTCGGGATTTCCTATAAGCCAGTGGCTATGGATAATTTGCACGAGAAAAAAAATACAAAAGTTGCTCCACCGCGTATGCCGCTGCAGTACATTGTCGTACAAACAGAAAACCTCAATGTGCGTGAGGGACCGAGTGCAAATTATGCAATAATCGGTGCAATTCATCAGGGGCAAAAATTTCTCAAAGTCGAGGCTGTTGGCAATTGGTGCAAAATTCAGGTCGGCAAAAAAAGATATGGATGGGTGCACCGTAAGTTTATAAAGGAATATATTCGCCGTTAATTTCATACCGGAATAAAATATTAGCAAATCAGTTTTAAGCCAAATTTATATATTTAACCTGCTTCATTCACAAACAGCAAGATTGGGGGGCTGTGTCAAAACATCAATAGAACGAAGGCGTCCCGCCGAGTGAAACGTGCGTTACGCTCAGCGAGGACGCTTTCGCTCTATGAAATAGATGTTTGGGTCAAAAAAAATGTGTTTTGACACAGCCCCCATCATTCACTCTGAGTATTGTATGAATAAAGCAGGTTAAGCACTGGGCAAGATTATTATCTGCTCAGTGTGCATATTCACAAATTTCGTGGAATAAAACCTGGTATCCTCCTCTCGATTTTTCCGCATTTTCAGAAATATTTTACCTTTCTTTTCCGTTTCCCCTCTATTCAATCCTCAAATCCTTTTATCCACTAAAAAACGACATAGGACAAGAAAAAGAATGATTACCGCCAATTCTGAGATTGTAAGAGATATTCGGCACAATGTGAAAGCGATCACCTTTGATCTCTGGGGCACATTGTTTGACGATACCCCCGTGCAAATCCAGTCCGTTGGATTTAAGCAAATGCGCAAAGATTATTTTGGGAAAATCGTTGGGCAATATGGATATGAAATCGATAATGAATCTGTTGATTCGGCCTATGCGCATGCGCGGGAAGTGTTTGATCAGCACTGGAAAAAGCAAATGGCATTCGATGCTAAACTCGGAATAAATGCCATGCTGGCTTATTTGCGCATTGATTTGCCTATTAATGCGAGAAACGAACTCATCATATATTTTGAGGAAATCGTCAATGAAGTTTTAATACGCCTTGTAGAGGGAGCTAAAGAGCTCATTATCGATTTACACAAGAAATATAAAATTGGTTTGATCAGCGATACAGCATGGACACCGGGTCGTGTTTTGGAGCACCATCTGGATGGACACGGTATCCGTCATTGTTTTGATTCCCTCATTTTTTCCGACCAAAACGGTTATTGCAAGCCGGCTTCCTTTCTTTTTAAAAAAGCCATGGCTGATTTGAACAGCACACCAGAAACAACGCTACACGTGGGGGACTTAAAGTTCACGGACATTCGTGGTGCCAATCAAATCGGTTGCTATTCTGCATGGATACATCGGCCAAATTTCCTGGAAAACGGTGAGGCACAGGATGAACCGGATATCACTATTGATTCGGTTGCGGATTTGCGAGAAGTTTTACTGTAACGCGACGGGGGTAAATTCAAAAGGGGCGAGTTCAATTCACAATGGCTTTCAGTAAATGCGTTAATTAAGTAAGTGGCAAAGGCATCGGCTTTTTGTAAACTATTAACGCGTGTTAAATATGCTTGCGTCCAGCCTAATCTACACATCCGGAAACAATAGTTTTAATATAGTGGTTATGAACCCATCAATTAAGCGTTCTGATATTTTGCGTTTGCATAATTGGCAACGAATTATTTATTTCGAATTGCAAAATATCGGTACTTATTTTTTGAATCATGCAATAGGTGAGCAATATGAAAAGGGTGTTGTGTTTCTTATTAATTTTCGGTTGCGTAAATATTTTACAGGCGCAGGATTCAACTGCACATGGTCGAATGCAACGGACGAAAAAATGGTTAGGGAAAAACATATTTATTTCTCCCTCACTTCATAGCTATGAACCAAATATCATCACCTATAGTTATGATGGCTACGAAAATGCTGAACAGTACATGAACTTCAATATTTCAATCGGTACGGAGCTCACAAGACAATGGTACATTGTGCCTGTTATGACATTTGCATTTTCTGGCCGATTTGGGCAGTATATAGGTGTTCGCGAATCATCCCCTGTGATCGCTAAGCGCTTTAATCCCAAAATTGTTTTTAAATGGGATACAATTGACCTGGGCATTGTCAATTCAAATGAATTTTTTCGAAGTATTTCCTTAAGTTACGCACACGAATCGAACGGACAATCCATTACGAGTAAGGATGCATTTGATGGCCTTTGGAGTTCATTACAGGTTGATGACCCCGAAGCAACAATCACTGAGGCGAAAGATTACATCAGTCGAGGCTGGGACTATCTGGAATTGGTGGCAGAATTTAAAAAATATAACCTGTTGAATGCAGATTTAACGGCACAGATTAGCATAAAAGAATTCTTGGATAATGGACTGTTACAAGGCGAACCAGAAAATATCTACGAATTTGAAACTTGGCGAACAAAGAATGATATTCAAAATCGCGACCAAATCGACGGTGTCTCCGCCCTTGTTAAATGGCGAAGCCGAGAAAATCAGTGGAAAATAGCACTTCTTTATAATACCGGACGTTCAGGAGCATTTGAGCATCATTCCTTTAGAATTGAGGGGATGAAGCGTTGCATACTTCCATTATTACTCTATTATTCTTATGGCTATGGTCGCGACTGGGCACAATATTATGAAAAAGTGCATGCCTTTGGAGCCGGTTTTGAATTTATCAGCTGGAATTGAGTTTTTTAAAATGCATGCCGTAAATACTGCCGTGAGACAGTTTTACTGCAGAATCAAAAATGGCTGATTTGCGCATGCATCTCTCTAGCTAGATTATTAACTGAAATCGGACGCACATCTTTCTCGTTCCCACCCTGTTCACTTCACATCCTGTATGAATGATGCGAATCAAGAGTTAATCTCACAACGCCTATTAAAAAATCTTTTAAGAATGCATCAATTTCTGTTGCGATAAATCAAGCTTATCAGTAGCTTTTTGTTACAAAAGTTTTTCTTATAGAACTGCTTACCCTTTTAAATTGGAGTGATGACTTGATGAAGAAATTGTGGAATTTGGGGATCATTTTAGCTCTTTGCGGCTTGATGGTCGGAAATGCACAGGCCGGTGACGATGATATACGCTTAAAACCATACGTTCTTGCACTCAAATCAAATGGCGATTTTAATGAAATTGTTGCCAGCACTAAAGAGAAACTTGCCAATGCCGGTTTCGAAATTGTTGGCGAATACACACCTTACGAAACAGCCGTTATTATTGTGGTTACAAATGCAGAATTAAAAGCTCTTGCTGCAGCCTCTGAAAAAGGCGGTTTTGGTGCCGGGATCCGCGTGGCGATTACCCATGTTGGCGAGGAAGTCCAGGTGAGTTACCTCAACATGGGATATATCTTTCATTTGTACCGCATGGATGGTGAAATTGAAAATGTTGTTCAACAGATGGAATCTGCTCTGGGCATGGAAATGGTCTTTGGTTCGAAAGAAGGTTTGGAAATTAAGAAGTTGCGCGATTATCGCTACATGTTTGCCATGCCTTATTTTACTGACCTGGATGAGCTGGAAAAATTTGATAGTTATGAAACTGCACTGGAAGCTGTTGAGAAAGGGCTCGTCGACAATAGTGCCGAGGTAACCAAAGTTTACCGAATCGATTTACCCGGAAAAAAGGAAACAGTGTTCGGCGTTGGCATTAAAGCTGGCGATGGTGGCGACGCCCATGTGATGAACGTGGTTGACAAAGAAGATATCCGTTCCACAGCACATTTGCCCTACGAATTGCTCGTATCCGGCAATAAAGTTTACGCATTGAAAGGGCGCTTCCGCATTGCAGCAAGTTTTCCGGATCTTTCCATGGGAACATTCATGAAAATTCGTTCTGCACCTGGCAGCATCAAAGACGCACTGAAGGCAATAGTTGAGAAAAAATGAGAATACAGGATTTAGTACTTTCCCATTACCGCGAGGCACGTATCGCATTACTTTTTCTGCTGACAGGCTTCGCGGTCAGTTCAGCTCAGGCACAATCGCTTGTCATTAATGAATTCCTTGCGTCCAATTCATCCATTAATACCGATGCAGATTTCAACGGATTTTCTGATTGGATAGAGCTGTACAATGCCGGAGAAACAGCGGTCGATCTTACAAACTACTCTCTGACCGATGACCTGCAGGATAGCCGTAAATGGATTTTTCCTGCAGGAACGCAGGTTCCTGCCTATGGATTTTTATTGATCTGGGCGGATGACAACGACACGACATTATCGGCTTTGCATGCTAATTTTAAGTTGAACAAAATCGAAGAAGAAATCGCTTTGTTTGATGCCCGGAATAATCAAGTCGATGTGGTTCATTATAGTATGCAGCAAACAGACCGCTCCTACGGTCGTCAACCCGATGGCGGTTCTGGGTGGCAATTTTTTACCCAACCAACGCCGGGAACAAGCAATGTAACAAATGCCTTTCTTAAAGCGGCCGAGCCGATATTATCATTGAAAGGTGGATATTTTACAGAACCACAAGTGGTTGAACTGAGCACGACACAAAATGCGACTCTCCGTTATACCCTCGATTGCAGTGAACCCAATGAAAATTCACCACTGTATTCTGCTCCCATCGAAGTTAAAAGCCGGACGGGGGATGCCAACTTTTTTTCCGAAATCCGTACCAATGCCGATCCCGAGCCCTGGCTTCCCGATTGGGTTCCGCCTGCTGGAGAAATTTTCAAGGCGACTGTTCTGCGAGTGCGCGCTTTTCGCGATGGCTATGAGCCCAGCGATATCGTGACAGAAACCTATTTTGTCGATGCGAATATAAACCAGCGCTACCCCTCGATTGCTGTCGTATCGCTGGTTGCTGATTACAAGCATTTGTTTGATGAGGAGACGGGTATTTATGTGCCCGGTACGACCCACCAAAACGGTGTAACCCGTAGTGGCAACTACTTTCAGGATTGGGAAAAACCGGTGCATGTGGAGCTTTTTGAAACGGATGGCTCCATCGGATTTTCGCAAAATCTCGGCATGAAGATTCAGGGGGGGACCTCACAGGCAGGACCGCAGAAGGGTCTGCATATCATCGCTCGTGATGAATATGGCTACGACCGTATCGATTTTCCCATTTTCAAGGACAGGCGAACCAAGGCAAAAAATCTCACACAATTCAAACGTTTTATTATTCGTGCCTGGGGAAGTACGATAAACGCAGCTCTTTTTAATGATGCCTACGCTCATTTGCTCATGGAAGATACCGGTCTCGATTTAAACGGCTACCGGCCTGCGGTGCTTTTTATCAACGGCGAGTATTGGGGATTGCATGAGTTGCGGGAAGCCAATAAAAATTCATGGTACTATCAGTTCCATTACGATATCGATCGCGATGATCCGGGATTTGATCTTTTGGCGCCGCGCGGTGGTAACCCGCCTTCCATAGACGAGGGGGATGCGGTTCACTGGAACAACATGATGAATTTCCTAAAATCCCAGGATATGAAGTTACTGCCAAATTATGAATACATTAAAAATCAGCTGGACATCGAGAATTTTCTGAACTATGTCGGGCATGGAATTTATCTGTGCAAATGGGATTGGCCGAACAATAACGAAGCCTGCTGGCGTCCCCGCACGACGGAAGGCCGGTGGCGCTGGACTGTTTATGATATGGAAACCAGCTTTGGCGTTGCTTCGACTTTGTCGCCACTTTATACCAGTTTGGGTGCGCCCTACAACATGCTGAACCATGTCATCGATGGGACACCAATAATTGGATTTGGCCAATATGGCCCGCAGGTGATCCTGCCGAAATTGCTGGTCAATGATGAATTTAAACAAGAATTTGTGCAGTGGTTTGACAAACACATGAAAACAACGTTCAAACCGGAAACCATGAAGACCCTGTTGGATGATATGACTGCGGAAATTGCACCGTATATGGCTGAATACCGCGAACGCTGGCCCTACGTTACACAAATGAATAACGATTGGCAATTTCACTTGCAATTGCTTCGTGATTTTATTGATGACCGGCCTTCCTACATGCGCCAGCATATTTTACAGCGATTTGGAGTCGACGTTGGCATTCAGCAACCTGGCAATGCAGATATAAGTATGGTTAGTGGGTTGCATCAAAATTACCCCAATCCGTTTAATGCGGTAACGAATATAACCTATCAAATCGCCGAGACCGGTTATGTTGAAGTCTCCATTTTTAATATTTTTGGACAAAAGGTCACGACTCTCGTTGCGGATCGCCAGACTCAAGGGAAATACAGTATAAAATGGAATGCTGCCGGCAATTCCAGTGGCGTTTACTATTGCCGGTTGCGAACGGAAGGACTGGTACACGTGCGTAAATTGGTTTATGTGCGCTAAAAGTCGCACTTTTGCTTTTGGTAAAATATTTTTCAATCAGTACTGATTTGACTGCAGACAAATGTGAACGGCTATCTTCATCCTTTCATTTAAATTTTTTCACCATCTTATTTTTAAACACGAAACCCTGTTTTTTGAGCAAAAGGAGCACTTATGTGGCGAATTCTCGTTTCTTTTCTTTTTCTCTTTCAGGTAGCTTTCTCCCAAACGGGCACCTTACGGGGAAGGGTCACGGATAGCGAGACTGGCGAGCCGCTTATTGGTGTTAATGTTGTTGTAAAAGGCACACCGCGTGGGGCAGCCACAGATATGGAAGGATACTACACCATCAGTAAAATGGACGTCGGCGGTTACACACTCAAATTCACGATGATTGGTTATGAGGAAAAGGGTGTCACTGATGTTTTTGTCCGCAACCAAAAAACGACTTTTACCAATGTTGTTCTTCATGCTGCGGTGTTGGAAAGCGGTGAAGAAATTGTAGTCACAGCGCGAAGTTATTTTGCCAAAGATTCGGAAACGCCGGTAAGCACGCGCATGCTGAATTACGAAGAAGTTCGCCGCAGCCCGGGTGCCCGCGAAGATATCAGCCGGATGATACAAAATTTACCGGGTGTAACGCCGTCCTCTGATGACCGCAACGATCTGGTTGTGCGTGGTGGCAGTCCGTCGGAAGTGTTGTTTTTTGTGGACAATATCGAAATCCCTAATCCCAATCATTTTGGAACTCAGGGAGCCACTGGTGGGCCGATCAGCATGCTGAACACGGAATTTATTCGAAATGTCAATTTTATCGCAGGGGGATTTCCCGCCAAATACGGCAACAAAACCAGCGCTGTACTGGATATTTCCTACCGAAAAGCCAATCCGGAAGATCTGCACCGCAAAGTTGATTTAAACTTTGGCGGATTTGGGGCGAATTTTGAGGGAACATTCGCACAGAACAATGGCACCTGGATGCTAGCTGGCCACCGCAGCTTTCTCGATTTTATGGAAAATCTCATCGACATTGGCGGTGTGCCGATTTACTCCAATTTGCAGGCAAAGGTAACGTACCAGATTGGTAAAAGTACACAGCTGTCCCTGCTCGGAATAGGTGGTGATGACCGCATAGTCATCGACTGGACACCGGAGGTTAATGATTATGCCGAAGGGGAGATGGATACCTCCCATGTGGAGCATATTATAAACAAAACGCGGCAGGGGACAGTGGGAATGAACCTGTCGCACGTCTGGACAGAGCGCATTTTTTCAAATTTTACCCTTTCTCACTCCTACAACCGGTTTTTTATCGATTACAATATTCGCTTGCAGGAAACCACCAGACCAGCCGGTAAGGATGAACTGGAATTCAAAACAATCGCAAATGGTCACCATGATGCCTATGATAACACCTCTACCGAAAATGTGACCCAGTTAAAATCGGACTGGACCTGGCTTGCAACTAAAGCGATAAGTATCAACTGGGGAATCGACCTGCATTTGCCGCAATACCACCACGAGACAGCCTGGTTTCCATTTTATGATGTCAACGTCGTGGGTGGTACAGAAGAGCCGGCACAAGTTTCTGTGAAACAAGCTATTTCACCACAAACAGGCGTCTATGGTGAGATGACACAGAAATTTACCCACAGACTCACTTTGAATGCTGGGTTACGATTCGACCATTTCCAATTGCTGCACACAAAGAATTGGAGCCCACGCCTGAGCTTGAGTTACATTATTAACGAGCGCTTGACGGTTTCCGCCGCGACAGGTCGATACTTTCAGTCGCCCCCGTTTATTTACATCACCGGAGATGAAAACAATTTATTAAACCTGAAAAGTATGGGCAGTGATCACTTTATCGTTGGTTTCGATTATCTGCTCGCTGAGGCGACGCTGTTTTCTGTGGAAGCGTATCGTAAGTATTATTTTGATTACCCTGTCTCCGGCAATCCGGATTTTCCTTTTTACTCAACTGCCAACAGCGGCGCGGATTACGGGGCAGCGGGTGGTGGTGAGTTGATCAGTGCAGGAAAAGGACGTGGACATGGAATCGAGTTTTTACTGCAGAAGAAGTTGGTTTCAGGAATTTATGGTCTCGCCAGCTATACCTACTCAAAAATCGAACACAAAGCCCTGGATGGCATTTATCGTGATGGGGCTTTCGATAATCGTCACATTGCGAATATTGTTGTCGGATACCGGTTGAATAAAAATTGGGAATTCAGTTGCAAATGGCGTTATGCCGGCGGCCGGCCGTACACACCAATAGACGAACAGGCATCACAGCTGGCTGATTTCATGCAAATAGATCCACAGCACCTCAACGAAGCACGCTTTGATCCATACAGTCGTTTTGATTTTCGCTACGATTACCGCAGCTACTTTGGACGCTACACGCTTGTGAGCTATTTTTCCATTGAGAATGTGTTTAACCGCGAAAACCAGGGCGCTGTATTCTGGAACCGGAAAACAGGCGCGGAAGCGTTCTCCTATCAGACAGGTTTTTTTCCGGTGGGTGGGTTTAGTTTGGAGTTTTAAGGAGATGCTCAGGAGGGAATATCCAATATCCAAATCCAATAACCGAATATCCAAATCCAGGTTTCAATTGGAATTTTGACATTGGACTTGGATATTGGTCATTTAATTTACTCGCAGCCACGATCATCGTGGCTGCGAAAGCCATATTACAAGCTTATTACTTGTTTAGGGGGTTAGCGTGATGTCATCTCGGGATCTTTTTTCGGTTCTGGCAGGGGTTTGCGTGGTAATTTTTCGTCTCGCATCGCTGTGTGATAAACGAACGAGGCAATTATTGTTGCCGCCTGCTTTAAATCATTTGCGGACACGTGATCGTAGGTATCCATGTTTGCGTGATGCGTCCGTGTGAAATACTCCAGCTTATCCTGAATGAACTGAAAACCTGGCAAACCAACAGCGTCGAATGCAAGGTGGTCGGTGCCGCTTGTGTTATCAATAGTCACCGTTTTCGCGTCGAGGTCATGGAAGGGTTCAAGATAGGCAGTAAAAATGGGTTTGACAGCCTGATTTCCTTGCAGATAAATACCGCGAATACGACCGGAGCCGTTATCCAAATTAAAATAGGCCGAAAATTTTTCGTGTTCGGCTGTCAGCTCCATGGTCTTAGGATCCGCCAGGTGTTTTTTGACATAACCGCGTGAGCCGAGTAAACCTTGTTCCTCGCCGGACCACAGCGCAATGCGAATCGTTCTTCGCGGTTTGACGCCGATCGTCTTGAGGATGCGAACGGCTTCCATCATCACAGCTGAGCCCGAAGCATTGTCTGTTGCACCGGTGCCGGCATGCCATGAATCCAGGTGACCGCCGAGCATAACAATCTCACTTTTTAACTTGCGATCTACACCGGGAATTTCGGCAATGACATTATAGGCCAATGAATCCTCATCATAAAAGGTAGTCTTCACTTCAATGGCCAATTTTACTGCATGGCCTTTGTCAACAAGACGTGTTATGCGATTGTAATGCTCCATTGCAACGACGAGTTGTGCAAATGCCGGGGCTTGTCCAGGCTTGTAAGCTGTGCGACTTGCCCCTCCCAGGCGAACGATGCCGTTTGCCCAATGGCTGGGCTCTATCGTGGCTTTAATGCCTTCATTTTGCAAGAATTCATTCACTTTGCGCTGCAGGGCGAAGCGTGCACGCCACATCTTTATCCGCTCTTCACGATTGCTGTCTGATTTCTCTTTTTCCAGATCGAGCCGCGCAAGGCCCGCCAACTCATCCTCTGTCAGACGTGTGGCATCCGGTTCAAAACTGAATTTATATGCTTCCGAGCCTTGGACCAAAACGATGGCTCCCTCCAATTTACCCTGGTATTTCTGAATATCCTCCTCATTTTCGATTTTAAGGAGAACAGGCGTTCCAGTCAGCTCACCCTCTGTGCCGGGTGTCCACGCTTTCGGATAGGCGATGACTGGCATGTAGACAGGTTCCACCATCGCGACCGAGACTTTATCGAAAGACCAGCCACGGCCAAAGGTTCCCCAGGCCTCGATCTGAGCGTTTTCCAAACCCCATTCTGAAAGCTTATCTCTGCTCCATTTGCTGGCTTCCATTAAGGCAGGAGAGCCGGTCAGGCGCTGTCCGGAAGCATCTGTAAGCATAAAAAGGATGTCCATGACCTGAGAATTTTCCAGTCCCTCGGTACGGATTTTTTGCACGGTTTGCCAGTCGATCTTTTCTTGCGCGCTTGCTTGAAACGAAATAACGAAAGAAAGGATCATTGTGTAAAACATGATTTTTCGCATTAATTTGCTCCTTAAAATTGATTTTATAAGACGTTTGATTGTTTCTGTAAAATCTTAACAGGAATAGATCGGCATCGGATGCCATAAGGCGCGCATTCGGGTTTTTCGGCACAAATCCAGGGCAGTTGCGTTAGCGGTCAAAAAGTAGTGAAAACTGAACAGGCATACAAAGTGTTTTTATTAAATTTTCGATGGAATTGCTGCTGATTCACGGGACCGCAAGAAAAATGTCTTGTTAAGGACGCTAGAAAGGTGGTGGGGGGAGTAAAGGTAATAAATTATTCCAGGCTTAGGCCCGATTTGTTTTTACGGAAGGCGCGAACTCACAATTTCTCCTTCAAGACCGCAATCTTGAAGGAGAATAAAATGTAAATTAATTTTCTGTCTGACGTACCGCAAAACCGGTGGATACTACATAGGGTCCCCACATAATGTTTAAGCCACCGCTCCCCATTTCCTGAACGATATCCAGTTTCAGGATTTCCGCTGTATTCTCAACTTTTTTCATCGTCATTGGTATTACTGCAACATCTTTGGAACGATCTTTTGGACCGCCCCACTGGCCGGTTTCTGAATTGACAAGCAATTCCCAGGTGCCATCTTTTACATGACGCATTGCCAGGGAATACTTGCCAGCCGGCAGGGTTTTTTCACCAAATGCAAGTGGGATACCTGTATGAAGTTCAGTAGCTTCATTCATTCCAAGACGCCAGACAAAACCTTCGGGTGCCTGGGCGAGGCGATCCGTTTCTCCCCAGGCTGGTGTCCCGTAATTGATTGATATCTCTTTCCCGGAGACAGGCAGGGTTAAAGATGCCCTGTTGTCACTAATTTTTTTGTGCACTACCGGGTTTTGTGCTTGCGTCTGGGAAGAAAGCGCAAGCACCATTGCAAATGTGATGAGCACTGTGAATGCAGATTTTTTCATAAAAATTACTCCTTTGATAGGTGTGTTGAACTGTATTGTCAACATGACGATGATTAATGTTGTTTTCTTATCTATGAATTATTCGGGGCAATAGACAGAATAGCAGCTGGAATCGTTGTACAGACATTAATATAATATTTATTTTTCACACCAATTTTTGACTAAGGCGTTTCGAATTTATGCTGCTTATTATGCTTATTCATTAATTATTGGCTGTTTTAAAAACCACATAATTATATGATTTATTTCAATATTTTTTAATGAAAATTATTTACAACCGTAATAATTTGCCAATGCCCGGAAGAAGTGGATTCATTTGATTACCAGGATTGTATGTGGAAAAAATTTTGCGAGTACGGAGACGTGCGGAATTGCTTTGCATACAGGAATTGTGGCAGGAAATATTGAGTAAAACACACATGAAGCTAAAATGATGGAAAGTTTACCTTACCTGATTTATTCATAAACCACGAGATTGGGCAGGGGATATCCGTTGCCCATCGTTCACCTTGAGCATTGTATGAATAAAGCAGGCTGAAAACGCCTTAAAATAAAAAACCCGGTGGAAAAGCCGGGTTTTTTATTAAAAATGTATCTGCCAATTAAGCAATTGAACAGGTCATATCCTCACCACAGCACATGGGGGATTTGATTTTACCGTGGCCATTCGGGCATTTGGAAACTTGTACTTTGCTACCGTCATCTCTTGTAATTACTTCGTTAACCAATGGCGCATCGCATTTTGCACAAGTTGCGTTAACACTCATGCCGCATGTGGGACATTCGTAAGTTGCCATGTGAATTCCTTTCATTATTTGATGAATATGTTTTAAAGCTTGATAAAGTAAACACTTTTTGCCGATAACTCCAACGAAAAAATATGAAATTCCGGGACTGTGCTTTGCATTTTTAGGAAAGTACTGTTTAATTTACTGGAACTGGGAAGGCATGATAATAATGATAGTTAAGAAGTAAGGTTGCTTCATGTCATTCTGTTAAAAATTTAAGATTTAATTTGGTTGTATTTAGGCATTTAAGTCATGCCTGGATGGTACATTTTTTGAACACAGGCAACGCCATATTTGATGGATAATTTAGTGAATAAAATAAATTCCCTATCCGTTAAATATATTTGCGATTTACCCTGTTATTTTTATGTTAGCACTTATCTTTTTTGCAACACGAACCATGCTTTTGAATATGCGCTTATCGCTTTTGAATAAATAAAAAATTATCCTGCTTGAGCAGGTGGCTAATTCAATTTCACACAAAAAAGACCTATGGAGGTTGTCGTGAGCGAATATATAAAATCGCTGTTGGAAGAAGTTGTTGCAAAAAATCCGAGTGAGCCTGAATTCCATCAAGCTGTAGAAGAAGTAGCTGATACGATTGGCATCGTATTCGACCGTCATCCGGAGTATCGCAAAGCGAAAGTTTTTGAACGTATTATCGAACCTGAACGCGTTATCATGTTCCGGGTACCCTGGGTTGATGATCAGGGTAATATTCAGGTGAATCGTGGTTTTCGTATCGAAATGAATTCAGCTATTGGGCCCTACAAAGGCGGCCTGCGTTTTCACCCCTCTGTCAATCTTGGTATTCTTAAATTTCTTGCCTTCGAACAAGTCTTCAAAAACAGCCTGACAACCTTACCAATGGGCGGTGGAAAAGGCGGCTCCGATTTTGATCCCAAAGGAAAAAGCGATAACGAAGTCATGCGTTTCTGCCAGGCATTTATGACGGAATTGCAGCGTCATATTGGTCCGAATACCGACGTTCCTGCTGGCGATATCGGTGTTGGTGGCCGGGAAATTGGCTTCCTTTTCGGACAGTACAAAAAGATCCGCAATGAATTTACCGGTGTACTCACAGGCAAAGCTTTGAATTGGGGTGGCTCCCTTATTCGTCCGGAAGCGACAGGTTATGGTGCTGTTTATTTTGCAGCGGAAATGCTGAAAACCCGCGGTGAATCCCTGGAAGGCAAAACATGTCTCGTTTCGGGTAGCGGTAATGTTGCACAATATACCATCGAAAAGATCAACGATCTCGGTGGAAAAGCCGTAACCCTTTCAGACTCAACCGGTTATATCTATGATCCCCAGGGTATCGACAAGGAAAAACTGGCGTTTATCATGGATCTCAAAAATGTTCGCCGTGGCCGTGTAAAAGAATATGCTGAAAAATACAGCACCGCAACCTACACACCTGTTGATTCTTCTTTGAATCATAATCCACTGTGGGATCATAAAGCGGACTGTGCCTTCCCAAGTGCAACACAAAATGAGATCAACGGAAAAGATGCCCAGAACTTGATGAACAACGGTATTTATGTCGTTAGCGAAGGCGCCAACATGCCAACGACTATCGATGGTATCAATATTTATTTGCAGGAAAAGATTCTTTATGGTCCTGGCAAAGCTGCGAATGCTGGCGGTGTTGCAGTTTCCGGTTTGGAAATGTCGCAGAACAGTATGCGCTTGCCGTGGTCACGCGAGGAGGTTGATCGTCGCTTGCAGGAAATCATGAAGAATATCCACACAACGTGTGTTGTAACCGCTGAACGCTTCGACCATGCCGGAAATTACGTTGTAGGCGCCAATATCGGTGGTTTCCTCAAGGTTGCTGACAGTATGTTGGATCAGGGAATAGTTTGATAAATATTCCATTATCCCTGCTGAATATGCACAGCATATAGGTATTTTCTGATAAAAGAAGAATCCCCTTGAAATCTCAAGGGGATTCTTTGTGTTTTAAAGAAGGGGTATTTACATTTCTTCTGGCGATGAAATCACCACAACGGGTAGTGTCAACTCTGGCAGGATTCGAAACCGTGTCAGAGTTGACATTACGCCAAAACGACATGGGATGTTCAATGACATTAAAACCCTTAAATTCCGGCGACCGCGTAACAAATGCCTTTCAAACCGATTTCCCTACCGGTGACCGTTTTAAAATTTTTCAGGATCTCATGCATTTTCGTATGCGTGAAATTCTGCTTGTTTCCAGCCAATACAATTTGTTCCTGCTGGAAGAAGATGGTCATATGTACGAATTTTTACGGGAAGAATACTACCAACTCAATTTAACCCATACACCGGAAATTATTCGTGTGTCAAGTGGACGGCGGGCACTTGAGCTTCTTCAGGATGAAAATCGTTTTGATATGATTATTACGACAGCTCACAGTACCGAAATAGCAGTCACCGATTTTGCGGAGAATGCAAAAAAAATAAAACCGGACATACCCATCGTCCATCTCGTTTTCGATACCAGTGAATTTAATCCCCGTCTCGTCAGCAGTGAACATAATCCTTTCGACCGGATTTTTACCTGGACGGGTGATTTTCGATTGATTATTTCCATAATAAAGGCCATCGAAGATGCCCGAAACGTCGATCGTGATGTGCAGCGCGCCGGTGTGCAGGTTATTTTGCTTGTCGAAGATAATATTCGATTTTATTCCTCTTATCTTCCCCTGATCTACTCCGAACTTCTTCAGCAGTCGCAATTATTGATGGAACAGGGAATTAATTTGCAGCACAAATTTTTACGTATGCGCGCCCGGCCCAAAATATTGCTCGCAACAAATTATGAAGAAGCCTGCGACTATTTTGAAAAATACGAAGAATACATCCTTGGTGTTATTTCTGACATCAATTACATGCGGAATGGACAACGGGATGAAGAGGCCGGATTGCATTTCGCCCGTTATGTTAAATCGCACAAAAGTGATATTCCTATTTTATTGCAATCGAACAACACAGAACATCGAAGCAAAGCCTATGAAATCGGAGCATCCTTTCTGAATAAGGGATCGAAACACTTGTTACGCGATATGAGAAAATTTGCTTTCGATAATCTTGGTTTCGGTGATTTCATCTTTCGCACCGAATCAGGGGAGGAAGTCGGACGCGCGGATGGATTAAACAGCCTATTGCGGTGTTTGAAAACCGTGCCTTCCGAAAGTATAAAATACCATGCGGATCGGAATCATTTTTCCACCTGGCTGAAAGCACGAAGAGAATTCTGGCTGGCATTTAAACTGCGCCCTCGCAGAATTTCACACTATGAAAACGTTGAAGATTTGCGCGAAGATCTGGTTTCTTCACTGACACTCTATATCAGTTTGCAATCCCGGGGAATTCTGGTCGATTTTAACAAAAAACACTTCAATCCTGATTACGGATTCGCACGAATCGGGGCAGGCTCGATCGGTGGTAAGGCACGAGGTTTGAGCTTTCTGAATCTTCTTGTCAACACCAATGATTTATATAATAAATTCGAGAATGTCAATATCCGAGTGCCAGCGGCTCTCATTCTGGGGACCAACATTTTCGATGAGTTCATGGAAACGAATAATTTGCAAAGCACGGCACTGGATATCCAGAATGATCATTATCTGAATGAGATATTTTTAAAGTCAAAGTTTCCGGAACATGTCACCGATCAACTGCGCTCCTACCTGAACATCGTGAATCAACCTTTGGCAGTGCGCTCTTCGAGTTTACTGGAGGATTCTCAGTATTTCCCTTTTGCCGGGGTTTACGACACCTTCATGATTGCCAATAATGAACAATCTTTGAGTACGCGTTTGGAGCATCTTGTCAGTGCAATTAAGCTGGTTTATGCATCAACGTATTGTAAAAGGGCACGGAATTATATCAAATATACTTCTTTTCGCAATGAAGAGGAGCGAATGGCGATCGTCATTCAAAGCCTGGTGGGAAATACCTATGGGGATTATTTTTATCCGGAAATTTCCGGAGTAGCAAAATCATTCAATTATTACAGCGTGTCACCGCAAAATCCCGAGGATGGTATTGTATCGGCGGCGCTTGGTATGGGAAAAACGGTTGTTGAGGGAGAAAACTGTCTTACGTTCTGCCCGGCATTTCCAAAACATGTTAACCAGCTCAATACCGTGGATCAGGCTCTCTACAATAACCAGAGAGAATTTTATGCTATCAACCTGAAGCGAAATGGTATGTCGACGATGGACGATCTGGTTCGCTTGCCATTAAGTGAGGCGGAAAAACAACGATCGTTGGGATATGTCGCATCCACTTTTTCTCATGAAAATCAGGCGATTTACGATGGAACTTCCCGCCAGGGACAACGCTTGATTACCCTGGCGCCAGTTTTAAAGCAGGAGATTTTTCCGTTACCGGAAATATTGCAAACTGTACTGAAAATTGGCAAACGTGGAATGGGAAATGATATTGAAATAGAATTTGCGGTTCGCTTCTCAAAAGAAAAGGATCAACCCGACGAATTCTGCCTATTGCAGATGCGGCCAGTCGCACGCAGAAGTGAACATGTCCATGTTGAATTTTCTTCCTCACATAAGGATGAAACTTTATGTTACAGCGATCAGGTTCTCGGAAATGGTATCGTAAATGACATACAGGATATCGTTGTAATTGACAGGGATACATTTGATCGTTCGCAAACACGTAAAATCGCGCAGGAGGTGAAACATTATAATGAAGTGCTTACCGAACAGAATATTCCCTATTTGCTCATCACTCTTGGCCGCCTGGGAAGCTTCGATCCATGGTTAGGGGTCCCAGTTCATTGGGAAGAAATCGCTGGAGTAAAAGCCATTATTGAAAGTGGAATAAGGGAAATGGTCATCGAACCATCCCAGGCTTCACATTTTTTCCAGAATGTGAGTTCCTTTAAAATTGGCTATTTTACAATCAATCCATTGAATAAAAAGCATTTTTTAAATTGGAAATGGCTTTCTGCGCAAGACGATCAATCCAGATTGGATTTCGTTCGCCATATTCACCTGCAACAGCCACTGAACGTTTCAATAAATGGAAGAAAGAACGATGGAAAAATATCCTTTGTCTGAGAAAAAAAGCGTGTCAACTGCTCTGAACGATTGTACCGTATTTGCGATTGGGTCCGTCATGAAAGCTGCTGTTGTTTCACTGCTTATTTTAAATCCGGTTTACAGTCAGCAGGAGACAAAATCACCACAATCATTTCTTTGCCAAGGGAATTACCAGACTGAGCAAGAGGCAGTTGAGCAATTGCAGCGTTTTCGTTTGAGTTATTCAAATGTGCACCAATGGCAGGAACGTGCTGATCGAATTCGTCGTGGTATTTTGGAAGGTGCCGAGCTTACACCATTTCCGGAAAAACATCCCTTAAACAGTATTATTCGTGAAAAACGCACCTATGATGGTTATACTGTTGAAAATGCAGCGTTCGAAAGTCTGCCCGGTGTTTTTGTCACTGGCAGCCTTTATCGTCCTGCAAAAATGCCGGAAAAATTCGCCGCTATTCTTTCACCCCATGGCCATTGGGGCAAACCGGGTGACTACGGCCGTTTTCGGCCGGATGTACAAAACCGTTGTGCCACATTAGCACGAATGGGAGCAGTGGTTTTTGCTTATGATATGGTAGGATATGGCGAGATGGCTGATGTGGGATGGCAACATAAACACAAAAAAACGCTAAAATTGCAGTTATGGAACAGTATTCGTGCTGTTGATTTTTTGCTATCCCTTGGAGCGGATTCAAACCGTATTGCGGTAACTGGCGCATCGGGAGGGGGTACCCAGAGTTTCCTTCTCACAGCAGTAGATCCTCGTATTGCTGTTTCGGTGCCGGTTGTCATGGTTTCTGCACATTTTTTTGGCGGCTGTGATTGCGAAAGTGGAATGCCGATTCACCGAAGCCTGGACCACGAAACCAGTAATGTGGAAATCGCTGCTTTAGCAGCACCGCGTCCAATGCTTCTTGTCTCTGATGGTGGCGACTGGACAAAAAACACTCCGAATGTTGAATTCCCTTATATTCGTGATATATATCGTTTGTTTGGAAAGGAAGACATGCTTGAAAATGTCCATCTGGCAAATGAAAGGCACGATTACGGTCTTAACAAACGTATTGCTGCCTACCATTTCCTGGCAAAGCATTTGGACCTTTCCATTGAACGTGTGCTGAAAGAGGATGACAGCATAGATGAAAGCGGAATTACGATTGAACCACGTGAGCAGATGCAGGTATTTTCTGAAAAAAATCCGCTGCCTGCTTATACCGTGAAATCGAATGATGCAGTAAAGTGGTGAGATTATAGGATTTCGACAATACTAATCAATTTTGCCCGAAGTCAGCGTATCCTTTTGACTTGTTTTCTCCTGCAGGAGAAATTCCATCTTAACCTTATCGATCGCTGTCTTATCTTTTATAGCAAATGAGGTGGAATCACTGTTTGCTTGTTCTGAATCTGGAGAAGGTGCAATCAGACCTGGCTGAAAATTTGTATCCAGCAGGTTTTGGGCACCTTTTTTTGTTGAATCAGAAGCGATAAAGACAGTGTCTTTTGTCTGGTGGTAAATATAAATCTGATCATAAAGCGTGGTATTCGAAATATATTTTGTCACCGAATCGACGCGATGGACGCGAAAGACATCGTAATTTTTTATTGGTTCACCCGGCATATAAGCCGGTTTCTTCCACTTTATGGCATCTTTTTTTGTGCTATATCCCCATGTATTGAAGTTAATCGTCCCATCATTTTTGCGTTCAAAGTATATCTTCATTGGCACATCGCTGTAATTGTTGTTCACCCCTCGAAGAATACTTGCAAGCATCCAGTTTTTTGCCATCGTTGTGGAATCTGATGTCTCTATTTGTTCAAAGTGACGTGGATCAGCATTTTTTGTAACCATCCGGTTTTCCGTATCCATTTCCCATTGGTCCATCATTTCCTTCAGGTTACCGGTTGCTATGAAGGTAAATGCTTTTCTCCAGGGGTAAACAACGACGACGTCTTCGTCCCCAAAACCATTATCAGTTACGTCAATGATTTGCAGATACTCAACGGAGTCCGGATTAACAGGCAGACCGTTTTCTGTAAGGATGGTCTCTATTATTTTGTTATCCTGTATTATTGCCGTGAGTACCATCATTTGTTCGACAAAATAAGGCTTTTGCCGGGATTCTGTGATGACCACCTGTGCTGAAAGAGTGGAAATCGGTAAGATCGAAAGAGCAAATAAAAGCAAAGTGCAGGACTGTATTATTCGCCTCATTTTACTTCCTCACTAATTCCTGCCATTTTGTGAAATAGTCAGTGGCTTCCTTGAATTTTCGTTGTCGGCGCAAGGCGCTTACCAGGATTTCCATCGTTGAAATATATTCCTGATCTGTTAATTGCTCCTGGAGTTGAAGTGCACTTTTTGCAGCTTTCTCCGCCTCACCGGGGTTGTGAATGCCAACCTGTGCTACGGCAAGGTAAGCTTTTGCCTGGCCGTTCCAGGGCGTTGCTGCGGACTGCATGAAATACTTAAGTGCTTTGACTTTATCCCTTTCCTCGTCGCGGGCGATGGCTCCAGTATTGTAACACATGACGCCATAATTATCCCGATACCGGATTAGCATGCTGTCTTTTATTGCCAGCGCCATCCCGGTGCTGTCATTTTGGTAAAATTCGATAATATCTCTCATGAGATTGAGCGCGTCTTCTTTGCGTGATAATTCGCTGTACCATATTTCCGCAAGACGCCATTTGATTTCCTGAGCAGCACGCGTTGTGCGCAAGTTGGGTAGCAGCACTTCATAACCCTCGGCAGCTTCAACAAAAAGTCCTTTTAGAACTCGGTGTCGTAATGTATCACGCCGATCTGCCGTCTCAAGTTTACCGTCATCCCACATCGCCCAGTCATAGTAACCCTGCACGTATTCCTCATGTTCGGGCGTGGTTGCGATATGCGCTGCACTGTCGAGCAAAGCGAAAGTTTCTTGCTCTCGATAGAGCCGCATGGAACAAATCGATTGCATCATGACATAATTGAATAACTGTGTTGAATCCAGGGCAGCTTTGGTTGTGGAATCGTTTATCGCGACGTCCTGCGGGACATCGTATACCGCTGAACCACGCAACGCGACTTCGGCTAGCTGATAGTTTTCCAGCGCCCGTTCCCAGGCTTTGAGATTTCGATAGGATGAGGCAAGTCTGGCATAAAGGGAATGCTGGCTCTGATCCATCATGATCAATTTCGATAGAGATTCAATTGATTTGCCCCAGTAATGATCTTGTTGGTATAGTTTGGCGAGATTTTCATAGACCCTGGCCAGGGCATTTCGGGCCCGACGGTCGAATTTATTCAATGTTATTGCGTGTTCAAGATTGTCCTTTGCTGATTCAAGCAGAGCACCAATTTGCTCTTTTCGCTGATCTAAAGTTAAATCACCATTTTGTCCGATAGTCCGCATTGTCTGTAAGTCACGGGCAGCAGCACGCAGGTTTTGTTGTGATGCAATGGAATCTTCTGCACTCACCCTTCCCTGGGCAGCTGTGTCCGCCATCAATGCTTCCAGGAGAGAATCGCTAATTCTAAATGTTACCAACGCAGAGTCGGTGAGGCGTTGGGCGAGCTCTTCATCTTTCCAGTTTACAAACATATCTTTTGCAAGGGAATCGGCAACAAAGGCAATAGTTGAGTCTACCCCTGCCGGAACATAGACGACTGTGACTTTTTGCTTTGCTGCACATCCGCTGAACAACAAAATCAAAAGGTAGAATTTTATTGCATAAACTATTGGGCTACCTTTAAACTCCATTAAGAAACTTCTCCTGAATAATTATTTATCTTTTACGTTATCCCACCAGGATAGAAATATATTGTAGAATTCATTGTTTTCTTTGCTTCCCGTTCGTTGTAATTTGGTATCGAAAATGAATATTTCTCCATTTTCATCCCTTGTTACTTTGCCAACACGAAGTTGATCGCTGCGTTTTGTAAACCCCTGGTCGATTAATCGCGTTACAGCATTGCCCTCCACCAGCGCAATCCTGACCTCGGTCCCTTTTTCCATACACATGATGTAGAGTTCGAAGCTGCGTGTTCCCGCGGTGAACCGTTCGCTGGTTGTGAGACCACCGCGATTGTACTCGAGAAATGCTTTGACAACTGGCGATAAATCTTTGTGATGCTTTTTCAGCCATTGCACCAGCTGCCGGTAAACTTCATTTTGAATATCCAGATTTGAGAGATTGCGTCGGGCAGTAAGCTTGATTTTTGTATCTTTATCCTTAATTCGATTCACTTTTGTGACACCGCGTCCTGTACCACCGGCATAACCGCGCATCCCGCTTCCCCCTTGCTTGCTGGCGATAGTTTTAAGCCCGCCACCACCATCACCACCCATGGACATCGGGATGAGCGACGCATCTTCATCACCAAATTCATCAAGTCCTAAGCCGGGCAAAGGATCAACACTGGATTGCAATATTTCGTTATCCATAAGATCGTTGAGACCGAGATCGCTTAATTCTTGTACCGATGGTTCATCCAGCGGAATATCATCGAGAATGGCAAGTTCCTCCTGCAAAATTTGGTCTATGTCGTCGAGTATAATTTCCTGTTCGACGAATTTCTCCTCAACGATTTCTTCGGGTTCTACTTTTTCAGGTTCTTCTTCCTTCGGTTCTTCTTTTTTGATTTCAGGTGGCTCAAATTGCTTCCAAACGCTTTCGTCAAATTTGCGATAAATATCCGCGATGTTTTTCTTCGGCAAGGTTAGTATGTGCATCGCAATAAATACGATTGATATTATGGCGATTGCTATAATTGACGGGGCGATCTTTTGGCGATAGCTTTCATTCATTTACTCACCGTCCCCGTTAAGTTAAAATCGATGCTTCGTGCTAATTTTTCCTTCTCACAAATATCAAAGACATTGATCGTTTGTTGCATGGAGACGGTCTCGTTTGGTCGCAATATAAATACGACACCTGTGGAATCATTACCATATTGATCCCTGTAATCAAGCATCTGATTTCGTACTTTACTTAAACCCCGGCAATCGCCGATAGGCTTGTTCTCAACGGAAAAGATGTAGAGATCATCTTCATAAAAATCGACAACCACCATAACGTTGTTTTTCTGATTTTCTTGGGGTGTTTCCGTCTCTACAGTTTTCCCTGGAACTTTAATTTGGCGTTTTACTTTGATGTCACTTATTCCAATAAAACCGAATAAGATGATGAGTACAACGTCGACCAGGCGAACTATTAAACCACTATTCATTCTACAAAAACCTTGTTCTCATTCAGCTAACTTTAACCACTTCAATTCCAACCTTGATATTCATGATCTGGCATTTTTTCACCAGCATAAACGCATGTTTTACGGCAGAATCGTGGTTTGCTCGAATGCGTACACGCATTAAAACTTCATTCGCTGCCAATTCCTGGCGCTTTTGTACTAAGTAAAAATTCAAATCCTTTTCATTTTTAATTTCGATTGTTTCGTTCTCAACGAGGTAGTGACCGTTTGGTAGCACACCAATAAACACAACAGTTTCCTGATTGAGTGGTCGCCCGGCGACAGTCTCGCTTTTTGGCAGTTCAATCTGGCTCATTTTCTCAACTTTGGAAATAGCGATAAATCCAAACAGCAAAATGAAAACAACGTCAACCAGCCGTATCATCAGGCTGCTTTTTATCGTTTTTTTCTTTCTCATTTATTGCATGCCAAGGATATGAAATTCGACAGGACTACCTTTGCCATCTTTTAATAGGGCTTCGACCTTGTGGAAACCCGGTTCATTACTTAGTGTAACTTCTGCTTCCGTGAGACCGAATTCATTCGTACTGGTATGAAAATCCCTTGTGCCCCCATTCAAATGACCATCTCCCATAAGAATACGAAAGGTGACTTCAGCATCGGGTACCGGATTACCAAATTGATCTTTTGCCAACACTTGCAATGGCTGATTCAAGCGCTGACCGACTCGACCCGGTTGATTATTCCCTCGTTGGATGAGGAGTTGTGATGGCAAATTAGGTCTTACGGAAATTTCAAGATTGTTTTTGTATTCATTCTCTCCGGCAATCCAAAAAGAAACGCTGCCACTTCCAACTTTTTCCCCACCGAGAAGATTGATTTCAGCATGACCGGCTTTGTCTGTTTCAATTTCAAGTTCCCGTTTTTTTCCCTCAAAGAAAACCATACCTTCACTCGCCAGTTTAATTTTTATATGCGCTAATGAGCGGTTTGCTTTATCTTCAACTTGTAATTTAAGTGCCTTTTTAGTGACTTCACCCGTTTGTAAAAATTCCGGTGAAGGCGGTACGGCGTGTACAGATATTTTCGGTTCATTGTTTTTGCCATTAACCTGAGGAGCCACAGTCCCCTCCTCATGTGGCTTATTGATGGCCTTTTCAAAACGTTCAACTATTCTTTCCAGAGCAGAGGACTCCACTGGATTTTGTTCGTGAGCGACGGGGTCCTTCTTCATCCCGTCATGCTCAACGGGCATGTGAGTGTGGCCGTTTTTCCGTTCACGATGCAGGAGATACATTCGAAGTTCATCCCCTTTGTCGGAGGCTTCTTCCATTCGGTTGGAGAAGGAGCTAAATGTCTGTGTCGATCCCAGGTTGATGACCAAACTCACGATTACACCGAAGAGAGTGGTGATCAATGCAACACCCATCCCATTGAGAATTTTATCGGGATCGAGTTCGCCGCCAAAAAATGTCTGGAATATTCCCCAAACCGTACCCAACAAACCGAGACCTCCCGCAGAGTCGGAAAGAAAATTAACCCAGCTCCGGTACGATTCGAATTGATCATTTTTCAGTTCGATAAAGGTCACCAATTCTTGTTGAATTCCGATAGAATTACCCCCTGCGCGATAATAGCCGAAAAGATGTTTTATCATCTGTTTCAAGGTCGAGTCAGGGGAATTATCTAACTGGGTTTGGATTTCCTCCAGCTCCAGCTCAGCGAATTTAGTATTGAGCAGTTCCCTTGAATGGCGCCAATCCACGAAAATTGCCCAGCCTTTGAAAACGATAATGAAAATCCCAAGAATGAGTACACCCAGAATGATGTAAGCTACATTCCCACCTGCAGTAGTTAAATCCCAAAAAGTTTTAGCAGATGCTCCCTTACTTTTCAATGCGGATTTGAGCCTGCTAACAGTCTCATCCTCACTCCCTTTTTGCAACGTATCCTGTTGGTTTGCAACTGTGATGGAATCAGTTTGCGCCCCGGCGCTATCCTGTTGCGCAATTGCGGAATTAAATCCTGAATTGAGCAGAATGAAAATGAACAGAACTATGGCCAGGAATGTGTAATTGGCTTTTCGATTTTTCACGGAAATACTCCCTACACTATATAAGTTTGAAATAATATTCAGGCAGTAGTAAAGCAAAAGAGGAAATACAGATGCACGTGCGAGATGTTAGGATAAAACTCAGCAAAAACTACTTGTTTAAAAATAATCCACGTAGCCGGGCATTCTCATCTAAATCATTGTACTTTTTGCTGATATCAATGTGAATTTCACTACGTAATTGTCGCGCATAAATTAAACGTTGAGATGAGTGTCGAAGCCGTCCCAGGGCATCGAACCACGAAATATAATATTTATAAAATCCATATGGAATAATTTTTCTATCCATATCACGCCAGTCCCAGATAATTTTTCGAACGTCTTTGCAATCGCCTGATTTGGTAAATACAGTGTCCCCGTTTGTATTTTCAACAATAAAAGTCCAGGGATGTTTGTTCATACTCGAATCGATGGGGAAGACTGTAATGACCAGGGAATCCGGAATCGCAAATCGATATTCATTAAATTTCGGTACTGCCCCGCCTTGCCAGTTCCGGGTGATAAATGTTGAATCGACAATAACATCGCCACTCCCCTCATTAATCGTAAATTTAGGTCGTGGGACTTCGAGATCTTCCTGCATATACTCGCCCATCAGGTAGATGCGCTCCATTGTGGAATTTGGGGTGATTATATGGGCTGTTTTATTTGAATCCAGCCGCAGATCCACGGCGAGGGAATCGAGAAATTTAAAATAATTTTCCCGCGTAACATACCCAAGCGATCGTGTATGCAGCGTATCGCGCAAGGAGTGCTTGTGCGGCTCAAAAGTTGTGATTTCACTTCCAACGTTAATTGTATCAACCAAGCCTAAGTCGAATAAAGTTAATTTCGAAAGAGCCGTACTGTCGAGTTTTGAATTCACATCGCGTTTTATTTTTTTCGATACGATGTCAACACTTTCATCGCCCTCTGCCCAGGCTATGATTTGTGGTTCAACGCGGATAGTCGGCATTTCCGGTAGGAAAGTTTGCCAATCATCAGGCGGTTCGCTCAGTTCGATTTTTTGTTCCTGCCGGTCGAATTCGTAAATAACCGCAATTTCATGACTTCCTGCACTCTGACCTGCAAAATCGTTGATGGGAAAATACATACCATAGGCAAATCCAAAGGGGCCGCGCATATTCAACCGTCCCCGTGCCCAAATTCTGTCCGTATCCAGTCCGAGATGCGCCGTTCCAAGCTCGCTGTGCGAAAGCTGAATTACTGTTCCACTCCCTGAGGTGTATTTGCTTGTCTTCGCGGAAGCATGAACGGTTGCCTGTTGCAGGTTAAATTTAACGCCAAGTACAAGCGCAGGATTTAAATGGATATCATCTCCGATGAGGGAAACATTTGGACGATTTAAATGCGTGATCCCCAGGCCAACGAGTATTGAGGATGTTGGTGTATAGGTTACTCCGAAACCTGTGTCCAGTTTCCATAAAGATGTTCCATTATTGAAAACCGGGTCATCATTAAAATCCGTATCAAGATAAGTGAAGTGTGCAGTCTGATAATTAAAGTTAATCGCACCCAGACTGAGGCCCAACTCAAATTGCGGCGTTAATCGTTTACTGAAAAACAAGTGGAGTTCACTTTCCTGCCAGATTGGTGTCGTAAACATTGTAGAAGCGAATCCCAGGCTGGATTCACCCGGAAGACGTCGGGGAAAATTGAGTACCACATATCCTGATTTAAACAAACTGGTGCCTGCATCGGCAAATCCGGCATGAAGAACGCGATAGCCCATTTCAAGAGCGCCACTTTGCAGGCCGGCAATGGAAGGATTTACCTGAATCGAACGCCAGTCATGGACATCTGTCGGTATTGCTGGCAGATCGGTACCTGCAATTTGAGCCTTAAGCGTACCCATTGCACCAAAACATAACAAGGTGCTTAATACGAGATTTTTAACGCGCAAGCACGACATAACCATAGCCTATTTCTTTATTTTCATTGTGTACAATATAGAGATATACACCGGGCAAAGCATCCCGTCCGTGCGAATCCCTTCCGCTCCATTGGATTGTATTGCCGCCGGAGTAATCGAGTTTTGTTACCAGATTACCCTTTACTGTAAAAATCTCTACATAGGGGGTTGTTCGTACAAGTTCTGTTAAATCGAATTGAACGAAATCATTGATGCCGTCATCGTTTGGGGAAAAGGGATTTGGATGTACTTTAAGATTACCAACATCCACATTGAGCTCGATTTGCATTTTATTGTTGGATTCATCAAGTTCATTGATACGTGAATCACTATCGACAAAAGCTTCAAAATTGTACCTGCCCGTACGGCTTAGTGGCAATATTGCGGTCACGGAATCGATAAATCCAATACCTTGCGGGCCTTGAAAAGACATGGTTTGCAGTACGAACTGGTCCTGTGCTATTTGTGTGGAATAGATTTCACTGGCCAGTACAGGCGCATTTTCCAACTGAAAAATTGCCGTGATTGTTGCAACCTGTCCAAGGCTGTATTGGGGTTCTGAAAATTTTAAATCAGTGAGAACAAGATCTGGTTTTGCCCGGTAGACGTGCATATAAATTTGGTCTTCTATGCGCGTATCACCGTGAAAATCTTCATCTTCGACCCAAAAAGTAACTTGAAAATCTTTTCCTGCTTTGCCAAAGGATGGGGTCCACCGAAATAGGCCACAATTGCGACCATCAAGCGTAAATGAGGGTTTAACACCTGTATCACGTGCCGGATCGAACAAGCTTTTTGAATTTAAATCCTCTTCCACGACGCCAACTGTTAGCGTGGAATCCTCGTCATCTGTAGCACAAATGTAAACTTCAAATGGTACGTTTTCCCGGATGGTTGTATCGGGCATATAAATGAAATAGGGTGGATCGTTTACCGGTTGCACGACGATGGTACGCCGGTGTTCCGTGCGCACATGCAATTTTGAGGTGATAATTGTAAACGTAGCTGATGTATCACCTTCTCCTGGTTGGCCACTTAGCTTGTTTTTCGATAGCTGCATCCAGCCAGGATTATCTTCAATGCGAAATTGTACCTGCGCCTCCTCACTATCGGGGTCGAGTATTTCAAGAAATACGGTGAATTCCACATCTTCTATTGCGGTGAGGAGCGTATCGGGATTAAGCAAATAAATAATGTCATTCCGTGTGCTTCTGCCAAATATCGGAATTTTAACCAGTGGATAATCAGGGGCATTGCTGGCGACATACAAAGTATCGTAATAATCTCCTTCTGCACTCGGATTGAACGTGAAGGAAATCGAATCCCTGGAAAAAGGAAGTACAGTGAAAAAATCGACTTCCTGTGTAATTTCCGGTAAACCTGGTTCACGCCATAAACGATTTAAAAACAAGGTATCATTAGCTGCATTTTCAATTTTCAGGTAAATGGTACTTACACTCGTATCTGGCGGTGTAACAGGAAAAAGCAGAGAAGTGGGCGTATATAAAAAATTGATTTCCGTTCCTCGCCCTTTGAGTCGCAATTGTGAATGTTGTTCCCCTTCGTCAAGATTTGTTTTTATGATAATTGTTGTTTCATAAGCGCCCGTATCGGGGGGACAGAACTCCAAATAAAAAAGATTGGGTCTATGGGCAAAAATATCAAAACTGGCTGGATCCAGTTCCACACTGTCTGCAGAAAGGGGAAGAACTTTGAAATAAGCAGTATCGGCCACATTTTCCCATTCGATTGTCGCCGTTACCGAATTGGGTGATTCAAAATCGAATTCTTTTATCAGATCATTACAGGTTTTTGCAAATGTATCGCCGAAGTCGTGTTCGAGTACTTTTTTCGGTAGCCCGAAGGAACGCAGGTAAACCAATTCCCCACTGTAATATCCCGTATAAATCAAATCTTCAATACCGTCCTGATTAAGATCTGCAGCCAGGATGGAAAGCGGACTATCGATGGGTTTTATTTCACGTACTTCACCGATATTCCCGCCGTCATTAAAAACGTAATCGATCCGATTGCCACGAAAACTACTCAATGCAATATCCAGGAGGTGATCCCGCGAACTATCAGCCTGTCGAAAATCGCCATTTAAATCGGCAACATCAAAAGACAGGGCTTGATCCTGCAGCTGTACAGAATCGTATTTGACGTAGGTTTCACCAACTTCGTCCCATTCGAATAACGTCAGTTGTGTACCAGCAATTTCGTTTGTACTCGTTTTGCCGAAGTAGGGTACGTCAGAGGATAATACGGCAATTTCCATAAATTCAGGCTGGGATGGATTGGAGGTGATGCGCATGTTCAGGGCCTGAATATCCACTGGTCGGAAGGGGAGCTGAACAACTTTCGCGCTGCCAAAACCACCGATATTTTGCAGGAAAACACTTATATCCCGACGGGCGATATTGGCTGTTGCAAAATCGACAAATCCATCGGCGTTGAAATCACCACTCGTAACTATCACCGGTCCTTCGCTGGTTAACAGATCTTTTTGAAATCGGGTGAACGTGGGCGATTGGGCGTTAACGGTATCAGCGGTGTTTTGCAAGATATAAACTCTATTTTCAGCGCGGGCTACCACCAGCAAATCCATCCATCCATCGCTATTGAAGTCAACAGGTTTCACTGCTTGCGGCAGGATACCGGTATTTGTAATACGCTCTACATTTTCGGAGCTGAATTTAGGCTCGTTCCCGTCGCTTCCCCATAATAATACTGCAGTGTTGCTATCCCGGAAGGGGACAATGAGATCCATATTCCCATCATGATTGAAATCCGCTGCGGCGATATCGAGGGGGGTGAGCAATTTATTTGCATTAAGGGCGTTGGTGACGAGAATAGAATCCGAAAAAACATTAACCAATTCCTTCTCTTTATTGTCGAATATGCTAATAACACTATTCGTCGCACTAACAATCGCCAGTTCGAGGAATTCATCATTGTCCAGGTTGGCTGCCACGGCTTTTACGGGTTGTACAGCAATAGAATCCAATTGCAAGTTGATGGTTGTAAAGCCGGTGCTTGCGATACCTGCCTTGGTCATAACACGAAAATGCAACCGCACCGGGGCACCATCATTTTGGTCATTAAAAAATAAAGGATGAAGCACGACGACAATATTTTCACCATCGGCGAAGGCTGTCTCGAAAGGCAGGGTGAGAACAAGGCGCTTGCCGTCGTTTTGCAAATCGATCTGAAAACCCCTGGCTAAAAGTTCTCCCTTATGCAAGTAGTAGCCGTAGTAATTTCCAGATATCCAGACATAATCTTGGTAATTTGTCGAGAGTTCAACCGCTCGATCGAAGTCTATCACAATTGGTGCACTTGGTGATCCGATAATGGAGTTAGCTGCCGGTGTTGAGGAGACAATTCTCCTTGCGCTCTGGCTAAATGCAGCTGTGGGATTGCCGAAGCTGAAAAGGAGAAATATTACAATGCCTGCAATCGCTTTATTTTTTAACGTTATGGAAATCATTGTTTCATCGTTAGCTGATTGATTTGTTCTTCAATTTTCAATGCAATTTCCCAGTCACCTTTGGAATAAAAGGCTTTTTTTCGCTGCTCAAGTGCGGGAAGGTAATTGGCTTGCAATTCGAGCATTTTGTCTGTGGTAAAGATTGCTTCATCATAGCGCTTCGCTCCCATGTGTTGTTTGGTGAGCGCTTCCAGATAATCGAGTCGTGTTTGCCGGGCTTCGTTATGTTGCAACAGTTTTGAGTGCGATTTTGCCTTTAGATTCACCGCGACTGAATCCAATATATCGAGTTTCAACAAGTTTGTTGTCGATTTGAGTAATTTATCCCACACCTGATTACGATCATAGCTTTGGGACAACGTGTGGAGGTATTCTTTTTCCGCTGCAATTGCTTCCGATTTTCTTGAGAGATCGCGTAAAGCCATGTAGCGAAATTGGAGTGCAATCAGATTCGTTGTGTCAAGTTCGAGAATCTCGTCCGAGGTGCTCAGCAGTGCCTGAAAGTTTTTCTCCCGTGAATTGATGCGTGCTTTTTCTGTTAGATAATTTAATTGCGATTCACGCGCTTCCTCCGTTTGCTGTAATCGCGAGAACGCTGTGTAACGCAGCTGTAAAGCATGCAGATTGTTGGGTTGAATAAGCAGAATTTCATCTACTTTTTCCAGTAAGGCGTGGTATCGTTCATTTTGCAAAAGGATGTTGGCGATAGTTGCAAAATATCTGAGCTGTGTTTGTTCCGCCTCATTTTTCCTGTTTAAAGCAAGATAACCATCGCGTTTTAAATTGTTGGCCCGGACATTTGTGCTATCCATTGCAATGATCTGCGTTGTCGTATTAATGAGTGCTTCGTATTGCCCCCTGGCGAATTCATCTTCCGCTAATGTTTGAAAATAGTTGAATTTGCTTTTTACCGCATCGAGGGGTCTGCCAAGGGAATCGTAGGCTTCCCATTTCATTTTAAGCGCTACTAAATGGTTTTCATCAATGAGCAAAATGCTTAAAGCGTCCTGTAAATAATCAAAATAGTCTTTCCGGCCAGCGTGTATATTGGCTAAAGCAAGGTAATAATCGATACCTGTTTGTGCTGCAGCAGCAGAATCCCCCAGTGCTTTGTGCGCCGCGGATTTCTTTTGCATCGCTTCAAAGTCGGTCGGATTGATTTCGAGAATACGTTTATTCAACGAAATAACGTTATCGTGATCCTTGCTTTTCTCGAACTTATCCGATTTGATGTGCAACATTTCCATCTCATTAAGCCGTGCTTCCCTTTTGTTGCCGAGCGAATCAAGGGCTGCGATTTTCAATTCGTAAGCGCGAATGTTGAGGCTATCTTGTTTGAGCACTTCATTTGTATTTTTTATCACTTCAGAATAATCTTTCAAAGCGAGGCGAAGTGTACTTAGTGTGATGAGATAGGTTAGTTCGGTGTTGTTCGCCTTTTCGTGCTGGCGCATGGCCAACAAGGCAATTTGTTTCAATTGCAAGGCTTTAATACTCGTACTGTCTTCCGCAAGCAACTCCTGTGCAGTTTCAAAGAGATCAACATAATCCTGCTGCATCAAGTGGGCTTGCATTATTGCCTCAAGATTTTCGATTTTATCCCCACCATGTGCGATGGCATCGCGTAGAATTTTGGCGGCATCTTCGTACAGTCCCATACTGTATTTGTAGCCAGCAAAATTAATATAGTCCTCAACAAGGTGTGGAATTCTTGGGTCGAGTAGAGCCATGTATGCCTGATTGGCTTCTGCACGTTTCTTGAGTAGACCATAACTATATGCCTTCACGCGTAAGGCTTCCACATCGTTTTTCTTCTTTGATAAAATAATATCCGCATGGTTGATCGCTTCTCGCAATTGATTCGTATAGAAATAGGTTGTCATGAGAAATCGTCTGGCACGCTCGTCATCATCATCGACACGTAAGGTGTAGACAAACGCGTTAATCGCAGAGGTCGTATCACCCATCAGGAGACTCGATTCGGCAAAGAGCCGAAAACCCCTGGCGCGGGTAGGGAAAATTATGGTGCAGGATTCAAAAAGGGAGCGTGCGTACAGCATTTCTTCGTCACGAAGGGCATCAAGACCTGTCTGGAAGTTATTGCGCCAATAGAAATTTTTACGTGCAAATATTTCAGTTCGCCAACCGATGTTTAATCGTTCGCATTCTTCGAATGCATCCACCATGCCTTGCCAGTTATCCAACTGTGCTCTTGTTTCTCCCAACAGGAAATATGCTTTTGCATCTCCGGAATGTGTGTTTAAATAAGCTAAAAGTTCTTTTTCAGCTGTTTCCGGTGCGCCACTGCGTCTATTCAGATCAACACGTTCCCAGATTGGTGCGCTGCAATGCAGGAGCATTAAACTCATCAGAGCGAGTGATGCAAGCAAAACGAAATTGAAGGACTGTTTTTTAGACAAAATTCTGTCCAGGGCAATGTTTTTAATTTGTTCTACAATTATGTGTGGTTGACTGTAGTAATATGCAAATCAAGTTTTATGTTCGTGGTCGAATTAACGGTCGTTTTCATAACATCTTCATATGCGTTTTGGGCTTCAGCTAAACGAATTTGTTCAATCAAGCCTGATTTACTGAAAAAGGAAGATTGACGGTTATCCTGATATTATTTTTAAAATGGTCATTTACTTTTTTGGAAAGCACATAATATTATATTTGTGCCCTTATCGATTTACCAGGATTTGGGTTGGTGAGCTTAAGATTCGTTTCGTGAAAACTGCTTTGTAAACTCCTTATAACAAAAAGTAAAACACGCATAATAACATTTCGCAACGTTTCAGAGGCTGCTGAGTGAACATTCCAGTGTGCTTAAGGTGTGAATGCATGGTGAGTCGTTGATGCGGGATCGATGGAGAATCAAATATCTGGAAATTAAGAGTAACTAATTAAAGCAATTATCCTTGTAAATCAAGGAAATATTGACGTTCTTGAGGCAAATTATTACAAATGTGAGTCATTTCTGCAATGTTAATTCAAAAGCTCGGAATGGAATTTTGTTCCATTAATTTTTTGATTAGCCTACCAAATAATACCAATGTCAGTACGAAGAAAAACAAATGAGCACATCTTCCTTACTTGACAAAATTATTACCTGGTTTTTCCCAAAGTATTTTACCTGTATAATTCATAAATACCAGGATTGAGCATGGGATATCTCCTGTTCATCGCCAATTCTACGTAACGCATGAATAAACCAGGTGAGAAGAGGCACTGAGATAATGCTCCCTTTATTTCGCGAGAAGTAATTTCTTTACTTGTGCATTTCGTCCCGAAACGATACGGTAAAGATACATGCCTGAGGCAACCTGGTTGCCGCTGTTATCTGTTCCATCCCACCAGACTCTGTAGTTGCCCGGCAACACTTTTTCATCAAAAAGAGTTTTGATTAATTGGCCATTTGAATTGTAAAGTACAAGTTTTACCGGTTCTGTCCAGCCAGGTGGAATAGCAAAGCTTATGATCGTTCTCATGTTGAACGGATTTGGATAATTTTGATTAAGCTTGAATTCGCTTGGGAGTGTTGATAGCTTTTGATTCTCCATTTCCACAGCTGTCGTTTGTCGCGAAAGCATTACATCAGCGATAAAGATTTCCGCATAACTGCCAAAAGGTCCTTCGCACCACATGTGGAGAGCGTTGTCACCCGGTTCAAGATAATTACCAATATCGATTGTGCGTGCGCCTTCCATTGGAATGTAATAGACAACGCCTGGCATGTCTACCCCTTTTTCGTCAGCAATAAAATCGATTTGACGCTCGTTTAGTTGTAAATGTATTTTATGAACACCAAAATTGTCAATGTTTAGATAACGATCGGCTTGCGGAATAATAAAGCTGAAATCGCAGGCATCCGGTGGTTCGATGCGCAGTGAAATTGGATCATATTCCATCACGCAACCTGCTCCGTTGACGACTCGCAAAACGAAGCTGGGGCCACTGTTCGAACCTGTGCGATAGGCAATAAAGTTAACTTGATCCTGACCTGGTTCGAATTTGTCAATGTGAATATCCGCATTTTTTTGACTAACGATCTCAATACTCTGGATACCGCTTTCCCAATCATATACGCGTCCCCGCACGGTGGGAGGCGTAGTACGTTCGAGCTCGCCTTCCGCCGGAGTCAGGTCAAGGAAGACTGTCATCGTATCAAGACATACGGCGTACCGGTGCAGGCTGTCAACGGATGTACAGTTAATAAGTATGGCATTGTACCCTGGGGCAAGCACGGTTTGCGCATGAAAATAACCGTCGTTAGTTACTTCAGCTGTGTCGTCATTTACGACACACCATGTACGCGTGCTACCAACCGCCCCGGTTAATTTATGATCGAGATAAAGATCGAACCGAGAGTTGCATTGTTTATGGCCACCTGCAGGAGAGATGACTGTTAAATCACAGGCGAATTCTCCACCGATAAAATTCACTGTATCGCTACATGATGTTTGGGTTCCATCGGAATCGATAAATTCGCATGCAGCGACGATTTTGTTCAATCCAAGTTTTGTTGGTATCCAGGCTTCCAGGAGGCCATCACCGTTTAATTTTGTTGCAATATCGTTTATTGTAAACGTAGAATCCACATAAGGTTGAACACCCCCTGTGACTGCAGCTGAAGCACGCACAAGAATACTGTCTGCATTGACTGTAATGCTGTCCTGTGGCTGCAGAATGGAAATGGTGCAGCTCAATAAATCAGGATTATAGACTTGAGTTTCCTGTAAACAAGTATGGCTTTGGTGTTCAATGTCGAAGACTTGTGCTGTTGCCCTTATTGTATTTTCTCCTTTTAAAAGGGGAATTATAAGATAAAAGCTGCCATCCGAATTGTAGGTTACCGGTGCGTCATTAACAAATATGCTCGTATCGTAGGGTGCAACGCCTCCGGAAATATTGATTGCTCCCATAACCAGAATGCTGTCATCGTAGACAATTTGTCCTTCTTTTGGTTCAAATAAAGAGAGTTGGCATAGCAAGGGTGGTATTGGCTCTCGCTCGACATTAATTGAATCGCTGCAGCTGGTGCTCCGTCCGAGTGAATCGGTAAAAGTCCAATTCGCCACGATACCATTATTGCCCAGGTCAAGGGGGATTGGAACACGAGAAATCTGGCTGGCACTATCAAAAGCTACTTGTTTACCGTTTACAGTGCTCTTTACCGTGAACGGTTCGACTCCATCGCTCACAACAGCTTTTATGTTTACGAAAATACTGTCGTTTTTCGTTTGATAGCCATTTTCCGGATCCATTATTTCAACGAGACATGTTGGAGATGACGCTAAGCGAATGACGACAATTGATTGGCTGCATGAAGCCTGCCTTTGCATCGAATCCGTATAAATGCTGCGGAATTCAATTTCGTTCGTTCCATAGGCCAGGTCGAGATTTAAGATGATTGAGTCCGAAGCAAGCGGGAAAAAAACGGATGAATCATTTACGGTAAAGGTATGTGAAGTAAAGGGAGCTGTTGGGACTCCCGAAGTCGCACTGGACCGGATTTTCGCAGTGATATAGTCAGAATAAACGGTATCCCTGTTTTGCGGCGTCAGAATTTCAAGCTCACAAGATGGTTGCACCGTTTGTTGTTTCGTGATTGAAATTGCATCGCTACAGGATGTCCTTCTTCCGAGTGCATCGGTGTACGTTGCCGTCGCTTGAATGGCGTTTGTGCCTTCGGAAATTGGCCAATAAATAGCTGTCGTATCCGATTGGCTTGCTAAACTTACAGGGATGCCATTTATTGTGAATTCTCTGGTTATTGGTAATTCACCCCCAGTCACAAAGCTAAATATTTTGACCAGAATACTATCTGATTCAAACGTAATTCCACTCTCAGGAGACGTAATTACAATTGAACAAACGGGTGGATTTGAAAACCTTGTGACAGTAATCGTTTCATCACAACTTACGGTTTGTCCAATTGCATCTGTCCAACTAGTTTGTAAGTCAATGTCGTTCGCACCAATTTCCAAGTCAATCACTTTACTGACTTTTCCATCGATGATTTCTACAGGCTCGCCGTTGATGGTGGCTGTACCATTAACAGGATCAGCTCCGCCACTAGCACCGACCGACGCACTGAAAGTGATTTGCGTGTCACTGGTTTTCGTACCGTCCAGTGGCAGAACATCGGAAATGCTGCATTCCGGCTGCGTGACGCGGATGACAGTAATTTTAGTACCGCAACTTGTCGTTTGTCCAATTGCATCTGTCCACCTAGTTTGTAAGTCAATGTCGTTCGCACCAATTTCCAAGTCAATCACCTTACTGACTTTTCCATCGATGATTTCTACAGGCTCGCCGTTGATGGTGGCTGTACCATGAACAGGATCAGCTCCGCCACTAGCACCGACCGACGCACTGAAAGTGATTTGCGTGTCACTGGTTTTCGTACCGTCCAGTGGCAGAACATCGGAAATGCTGCATTCCGGCTGCGTGACGCGGATGACAGTAATTTTCGTACCGCAACTTGTCGTTTGTCCAATTGCATCTGTCCACCTAGTTTGTAAGTCAATGTCGTTCGCACCAATTTCCAAATCAATGACTTTACTGACTTTTCCATCGATGATTTCTACAGGTTCACCGTTGATGGTGGCTGTACCATTAAAGGGCGCAGCTCCGCCACGAACGCCAACGGAGGCGCTGAAAGTGATTTGGCTTTCACTGGTTTTCGTACTGTCCAGTGGCAGAACATCGGTTATATAGCATTCCGGCTGCGTGACACGGATGACAGTAATTTTCGTACCGCAACTTGTCGTTTGTCCAATTGCATCTGTCCACCTAATTTGTAAGTCAATGTCGTTCGCACCAATTTCCAAGTCAATCACTTTACTGACTTTTCCATCGATGATTTCTACAGGCTCGCCGTTGATGGTGGCTGTAGCATTAACAGGCGCAGCTCCGCCACGAACACCAACGGAGGCACTGAAGGTGATTTGGCTTTCACTGGTATTCGTACTGTCCAGGGGCAGAACATCGGAAATGCTGCATTCTGGCTGCGTGACACGGATGACAGTAATTTTTGTACCGCAACTGGTCGTTTGTCCAATTGCATCTGCCCATGAAGTCTGTAAATCGATGTCGTTCGCACCAATTTCCAAGTCAATCACTCTACTGACTTTTCCATCGATGATTTCTAAAGGCTCGCCGTTGATGGTGGCTGTACCATTAACAGGATCAGCTCCGCCACTAGCACCGACCGACGCACTGAAAGTGATTTGGCTTTCACTGGTTTTCGTACTGTCCAGGGGCAGAACATCGGAAATGTAACATTCCGGCTGGGTGACGCGGATGACAGTAATTTTTGTATCACAACTTACGGTTTGTCCAATTGCATCTGCCCATGAAGTCTGTAAATCGATGTCGTTCGCACCAATTTCCAAGTCAATCACTCTACTGACTTTTCCATCGATGATTTCTAAAGGCTCGCCGTTGATGGTGGCTGTACCATTAACAGGATCAGCTCCGCCACTAGCACCGACCGACGCACTGAAAGTGATTTGGCTTTCACTGGTTTTCGTACTGTCCAGGGGCAGAACATCGGAAATGTAACATTCCGGCTGGGTGACGCGGATGACAGTAATTTTTGTATCACAACTTACGGTTTGTCCAATTGCATCTGCCCATGAAGTCTGTAAATCGATGTCGTTCGCACCAATTTCCAAGTCAATTACTTTACTGACTTTTCCATCGATGATTTCTACAGGTTCACCGTTTATGGTTGCTGTACCGTTAACGGGCTCAGCTCCGCCACGAACACCAATGGAGGCACTGAAAATGATTTGGCTTTCACTGGTTTTCGTACTGTCCAGGGGCAGAACATCGGAAATGCTGCATTCCGGCTGTGAGACGCGAATGATAGTAATTTTCGTACCGCAACTTACGGTTTGTCCAATTGCATCCGTCCATGAAGTCTGTAAATCGATATCGTTCGCACCAAATTCTAGATTGAGAATTTTACTGACTTTTCCATCGATGATTTCTACAGGTTCACCGTTTATGGTTGCTGTACCGTTAACGGGCTCAGCTCCGCCACGAACGCCAACAGAGGCGCTGAAAGTGATTTGGCCTTCACTGGTTTTCGTACTGTCCAGTGGTAGAACGTCGGTTATATAGCATTCCGGCTGCGTGACGCGGATGACAGTAATTTTTGTATCACAACTTACGGTTTGTCCAATTGCATCCGCCCATGAAGTCTGTAAATCGATGTTGTTCGCACCAATTTCCAAGTCAATCACTTTATTAACTTTTCCATCGATGATTTCTACAGGTTCACCGTTGATGGTGGCTGTACCGTTAACGGGCTCAGCTCCGCCACGAACACCAACGGAGGCACTGAAAATGATTTGTGTATTACTCGTTACAGAGCTATCCAGTGGAAGTACATTCGTTATATGGCATTCTGGATTGGCAACACGGATGACTTTTATTGTAGTATCACATTGCGTTGTTTGAAGCAGGGAATCAGGGGATGAGTCATGAAAAATTACCCGAATGGCAATTGTATTTTCACCAGGGGCCAAATCGATATTTCGGGAAAAACGGCCATCCTTGTTTATTGGGACTTCCTGATCGTTAATTAGAGCAATCGCCTCGATTTCGGGTAAACCCCCAGTTGTATTGGCAGTGGCTTCGACAGAAAGAAGGCTGTCGGCAGTAACGTAATTTGTACCGGGGATAACTTTAGTAATCGAACAGGTGAGTGGGGGGGGAATCCGAAATACCTGAATGAGGGTATCACAACGGGAAGTTTGGCCTAATTCATCAACGTATTCTGATGTAAGTTTTATCTCATTGTGTCCAAAAGGAATATCAATTATTTGGGATATGGCGAAAATATTAGTCCCCAATAATTCATCATTTAGCCAAACAGTATTTTTTGCAATCCGTACATCACTTTTGCCATGAATATTTGCTTCAAAAAGTATGCTTTTATTCTGAGTTGAATACCCGTTTTGTGGAAAAATTCCATCATAGAAACATGTCGGTGGTGCAGGTCGATATAGGAAAATCGTTGTATCGCATTGTGCACTTTGACCGCGGCTGTCATTAAAGGATGTTTGCAAAGTTATTGTATTCTCACCTGTTTCCAGGGCAATATTTTTTTTGATAAAACCATCAACTATATCGACAGATTCCCCATTGATTGTTGCCGATGAACCGATTGGTGGAACCCCACCTCGGGTTTTGATCTGAGCAGAAAATTCTATCGAGCCCTCCGCCGTATTCGTCCCTGATACAGGAGAGACGTCCACTATTTCGCATGCAGGGGGATCTTTGCGAAAAATAGTGACTATTGTATCACACTTCGTTGTCTGTCCCAAAGAATCGATGAAATTTGTGTGTAGAGTGATTTCATTGGCATCAAAATTAAGCGCGATCGTGTGTTGGATGATCCCCTCGTTAATGTCTACGGGCTGATCATTTAGTGTTGCATGAGTGAGTATTGGCGAGAGACCACCATTCGTTTTGACACGAGCCGCAACCGTAATCGAATCATGGGATGTTTCAAAATCATTTTCAGGTGAGAATTCTGTAATCGCGCACTGAAGTGGTGTAGCACGATTGATGACGATTGTTGTGTCACAGGATGTGGTTTGTTGAAACGCATCTTCAAACGATGTCCGAACCTGTATTTCATTCTGTCCGAAGATAAGCTCGATTTGTTTTGCGATTGAATCACCTGCGAAATCCACCGTTTCACCGTTGATCATGGCAGATCGGGCAATAGGCGCCATACCATCGTTTACCTGCACGAATGCTGCAAAATCGATAATACTTGCTGCTGTCCACATTCCATTTTGATGGGATAAATTCACTATTTCGCATGCCAATGGTTTTACTCGCTTGACGATGAGTGTCGAGTCACAAATCGTTTCCTGTCCCATTGCATCCGTGGATATCGATCTTATTTCAAATTCATTCTCCCCGTATTGCAGAGGGACTTCGGTATTAATCCTTCCCTCATCAATTGAAACGGGGTTTCCATTTATTTGCGCGCTACTGATGATCGGGCGCAGTCCTCCGGATACTGCAATTTCCGCGTGAATTCTGGTTGTTGCGTCCAGAGTTGCAGCGCCAGATTCCGCGAAAAATGATGTTATGCTGCATTGCGGTGGTGTTACACGATTGATGTAGAAAATGGTGTCGCATTGGGTTTGCTGATTCAGTTTATCTGCAATGTGTGCTTTTACAATAATTTCATTGAGTTTATAGGCCAGGTTTACGACACAATCGAGGGTATCATTGACAATTGGTATTGAATCACCATTCACGAGGGCATAAGCCGTAAGCGGCGGCAATCCTCCCTGTGAGGGGATGAATGCTTTTAAGTGAATACTGCTATCGAGAGTGACGCTTTGGTTCTCCTGATTTATCCAGGAAATGTCGCATGAAAGAGGAAATGGTCGATGGATTGTAATCGTTGTATCGCAATGAGTTGCTTGACCAAGACTATCACTGAAAAATGTTTTTATTGCGACCTCATTAAATCCGAAATTGAGCGCGATCTTTTTCGATATTTTGTTGTCGATGATTGCAATTTCGTCGTCATTGATATACGCAGACCGCTTAATTGGAGGAAATCCACCGGAAATTTGTAAAGATGCTTCAAAGGTTATCAGCGAATCAAGGGTTTCGAATCCATCCGGGTGGGAAGTGTTTGTGATGGCACATTCCAATGGACTTGGCCTATACACAGTTAAAGTGGTTTTGCATTCTGTCGGTTGATCGTAGGCATCGCGGAATGCAGCGTGAATGGTAAATGTATTGTCACCAAATTGCAGGGACATCTTTTCTCCAATTGCGCCGTTTTTCCATACCACTGGCGTATCATTGATAAAAATCGAATCCTGATACGGTGCAATACCCCCGTTAATTTCTATCAAAGCCGCGATATCGATAGAATCACTAATCGTTGCAAAGCCGCCTGTGGGCGTTACATTTCTTATTGAACATTCGAACGGGAATGGGCGAAAAACTTCAATTTCCTCGGAACAGACTGCGCTGTGCGGGACAATATCCGTTGTGGTAGTCACTGCCTTTATCACATTTGAGCCCATGGCAAGGGGAATATCTTGTTCAAAATATCCATTGACAACAACTGCCGGTAAAGTATCACCTGTTGTGGTATTAATGAATACACAACTTGTTGTGGGTTTATAGCCACCGGTGAGATTCACGCTTACAGAAAAATGGCCTGTTTCATTGAGAATATTCGGATCGTGCGGGGAATTGAATTGGAGATTCGAACATGCCAAAGGCACGACCCTTGTAATCTCAAAGGATGTATCGCAGCTCGTCCATTGGGCTTGCTGGCTTAAATAATCTGTACGGATGGTGATTTCATTTATCCCCGAATGCAGTTTGACCGGAATATCGATTGCAGTATTTGGAATGAAATCATAGGTCGCTTCGATGACTTCATTGGTAATACGTAGCGTTTTTGTATAATCTTTTGGATCATCCCCTTTAAACCCGGGGAAAATACTCAAAAATACGCTGTCTGCCAGGGTTGCATTTACAACGGATGGGTTTAACAAAAAGACATGGCATTCCGGGATGACGATTTCTTTTTTTGTTTCGTTCCCGGATAAATCTATGGCGACAACAGTACCACGCCCGGGAAGTGTTTGATCAATCAGGCGCACTTCGAACGCAACCGTATCCACACCGGGATTGAAGAGAGACGTAAATGTAAAAGTTACGTTTTCGCTGCCCGCTTCAAGGAATACCTCAGCCAGCCCATAGTCCTCATCCATTTTGTTGTTGTTGTTCAAATCTTCGCCGACATCCAGTAAACCGTTATTATTGCTGTCTTCACTGAGACTATCATCGCGCGCTGTGCCGTGTGCCGCATGGTTAATTAACTCGGAGGTAATTTGTGGTGCACGGTTATCATGTCCTTTGTTAATGATAACCAGACTATCACCTGCGGGATATGCGTAGGAGTTTCCATTACCATAACCCGAGACGATGAGTCCATGATCCTCACTCAGTGTCTGGGATGTATGCACACCTGGAGAAATGGGCATGGTTGCGGTGTAAAAAGAAGTTCCCGGTATTGGTTCGAAAAGGGATGATCCAAGCCTGATGTTATCGACCTGAACATTGGCGATATCATTTTTATGAACATAGAGGGTTATCTGATTTGTTAAAAATAATGGATTTGTGGAGGATGCATCTGGTGTGATGAATTTATGGGTCGGGACAAATTGTTGGACCGGGGTTATATTCGTCATATTGGGATCGCCCTGAACATCGTTGATCGTAACCGACCCAGGCATGAATTGGCTCACAAAAATTGGATTCTCAGCTGTGATGATATGTGCCCCTCGAAGCGTGTCGAGTTTGATGCTGCGGTTTGTATTGTCAATCGTCCCGATTTTTCGCCCGTCAATCGCAACTTCGGTGTTGGGATGCAGCGCAACAATTTCGTAACTCATTCCTGAGGGGCGGTTGGGGGAACCGGCAACCAATACTTCTTTGCCCCAGGATTGGATTGGTTGCGCCATTTCGAATATATGATCACAGGAAGGGATACCACTTGGGATGCGTGTACAGCGGTTCCCGTTGATGATTGCAACAGGAAAGTTCGACTTAACGATAGTTCCACTCAAGTTGCCTTCCTGGCCAAAGTTTTGGCTTCGTAAAAGAAAGGCTTCATTTTTGTTGAGTGTAACTGAATAAGTTCCATTGGAATTTTGTGCGATTTGGTTGGAAATTTCCTGGCTGGGATTGACCATTATTTCGGTATTGTCGTATGGTGCAACGATAGCAAAAACCGCCTGATCGCGTTCGAATACTTCATCGTTGCGGTCGTAAGTGATAACTTCATAGAATGTCTTCAATTCAACGATGGGTAAAAGCACCGTGCCATCCGCTGAAGTACGTGTGCCATTGATCGCATAACACAGGATATCGGTGTCAGACACTATGTGTATGGCCATATTATCCGCTTGACCATTATAACTATTTTGCCAGTTTTCTATCTTTCCGGCGCTCTCGTTAATCGTAAAAATCAGCCTGCCTGAGGAAGGAATGATACCGCTTTGTTGCGGTTCGTTGGCGAATTGAACATTTACCCTGGTACCTGGTTCACCAATGGCATTAATTTCGAGTCGAAGTGGTGATATTGGATTTGGTAAAAAGGCAAAATAAAACTCTTGCCCACGGAAGGTGCCATTGTCGGCTGCAGATATCGATAAGGGGTTAAAAACGATGAGCCAGAGAGTAAATAAATGGAGGAAGTGGATAGCTTTTGCACACATGCGTCTTTTTTTCATAGGGGTAGATTTGCTTAGAGTTTTTTTATTTTGTAGCATCATGCCTTTTCTCCATTTTGCAAGTCAATTTTGAGAAAAGCTATTGAATATTATTATCCTAAACGAAAGGCTGCAGTGCTTAAATTATGGAAAACGAGAATTTGAGAGAGTTAAGTGCTAGAGGTAAATCAGTGGTGGTTTTGAATCTTCCCAGAAGATGAAAGTCATGGATTAGTACGCTATGGACAAGGAAAACTCGGATTTGTCTCAAATCTTGCAAAAAAAACTTCGTGCCCAAAAGAATCTCTCGTGTGCAACGAATTCAAGTATCGCGCATCCATGCCTATTTTGTCACTTTGGATTGGAAAAGGGGAAATCACAGGGAGTAACATACTGCGTTCAGCGTGAATTTTCCAGTGGTCACTTTTGCAACACTTACGCTACAAATTCTTCCGTAATATTGTGCGCTGTGTGCAATAAATACAGTTGCCATGCTCATTAATTCTTTTGAACCATCCACTGGACAGGCACTCCTGGTGCAAATTCACAGTGTGATTGAGAAAAGATTGCTAACCTGCATTATTCATGCATTGCTCGATGTGAATGATGGGGGCTGTGTCAAAACACATTTTTTGACCCAAACATCTATTTTCATAGAGCGAAAGCGTCCTCGCTGAGCGTAACGAACGTTTCACTCGGCGGGACGCCTTCGTTCTATTGATGTTTTGACACAGCCCCTAATCCTGGTGTTTATGAATAATCCAAGCTAATACAATGTACTTCGCGAAGCGTGGCCGAACCATAAATTTTTAAGTGTGACAAATTGTTAAAAAAGAAAACAATTACAAGGTCAAAAGCAACTTTATTTTTTCACGAAAAAATGCTATTCTTACAATAAATTCAGTTTCCTTACGTTAATTAAATTGATGATGCAATTACGAACAAAATATCTGGAACCGAAGCTGATAAGCCAGTGCATAATGGGTGATCCCCATGCCTATTCGCGGCTGATTGCCCATTATCAGCAGAATCTGCTTACTTTTTTAACGCGCATGTGCAATGATAAAAATCAGGCTGAGGACTTATTTCAGGAAACACTGATTAAGGTGTGGCGCAATTTCCCGAAATACGATCATCGGCATAAATTCTCCGCGTGGTTGTTTGGGATTGCACGTAACGTCGCCATTGATGCTTTGCGCAAAAAAAAGGTGCACTCGGTGATCAATTACACAGATGAAGTACCGGAGTACAGCGATCCCCATGATGTGGCTGGTGAAGTAGAGGCAGAAGAATTACACAATGATTTGCTCGATGCCATAAATAAGTTGCCAGAGAAGCAGCGTGAAATTTTTCTGCTAAGGCAGCATTCGCACATGTCCTTCAGGGAAATTGCAGCTGCAACAAACCAACCGCTGAATACAGTGCTCGGACACATGCATTACGCAATGACTAAACTTAAAAAAGTACTCAGAGATTATGATATCAACGAACAATGAAAAACTGTGTGAACGATTCGATGATGAAATTTGGCTCTACCTGGATGGGGAGCTCGCGAAAACAGAAATGGCAAGTTGGGAAAATCACCTGAAGAAATGTGCCTCATGCCAGAAGCGATTGCTCGAGATCAAATCGGTTGAATTAGCATACAAAAACGTGCCTGCAGTCAAATTTGATGCAAAACAACTGCAGAAACAAATTTCCCGGGCGGAAAATACGGTTGCATCGACTCGGAGGTACCAGCCACCTGTTCCACCCATTTTCAAAGTTTTAGGTGGGATTTTATTACCGATTGCAGCAGCTGTTATGTTTTATCTCCGGCTTCATCCCGTGGAAACTGAACAGAATTACAATTGGGAACCAATTAATTTCCAGCAGACGATCACAGAAATTGACAGTTCATTAAATGCGCTTTCAAGTGATCTGCTTTGGGCTGAAACAGGGGAATCAGCATGGGATGAAATGCGCATGGATCTTGAGTACAGAATTGAGGACATTTCGGAAGCGTTGAAGGAATAAAATTGAAACTCTATTTTTTATGTGTGAGGTGTAAAATGAAATATAAACTTTTTTTACTCGTCGGTTTTTCAATTTTCCTGTTTTCAATGGCAATGCAGGCGCAGGAACCACAACCTGAGTTAGCGCCACCTCCTGAAGAAGAAGACGCTTTGCGCCCTGAGACGATGAAAGATCCCTTTGTCGTAGCAGCGACTCCGGTGTCAGAGGAGCAAAAGGCGGAGGCATTGCAATTTCTTGGTGAGCTTGTTCCTGAAGCTGTGCCCGCCCTTGCTGAACTTGAGAACGAAAAACCGCATGCATACGAACGCGAATTACGCCAGGCTCTGCGGGAAAAAAGAATTCTCGAACGCCAAAAAATACGTGATAGAAAAGAATACGAAAATTCCAGCAAACGGATTGTTTTACAGCATAAAACAAAGGTGCTGGCATACCAATATCGCAAAGCAGTTGAAAGCGACAAACCGGCGCTTAAAAAGCAATTGCGCAACCAATTATCAGAATTATTTGATATGCGCGAACAAGATCGTGAATTGGAAATTCAGCATTTAGAAAAACGCCTCAATGAATTGCGATTGCAGTTGCAAAAACGAAAACCAAACAAAGAAAAAATTATCGAAAAGCGACTGGATACAATGCTTGGCGTTGATAAAGAATTGCAATGGTAATAAAGCATCCATAATAATATTAAGTCAAAAATTATCTCTAAAGAGACTGGCGAAAAAGAGATAAACCGGACGTTGAGCCTGCCGAAACGCCCGGTTCCACGCTCAAGTTTAGGCCCTTCGCTAAGCTCAGGGTCCGAACTCACATGTTTTTCGATAGTCTCAGAAGGTTTTTAATTCTATGCAAAAAGTTGAGCTGAATACAGCCGCACCGGGTTTTACTTTGAAAGATTTCCATGGCAAGGATGTATCTCTCGCGGATTTTCGTGGAAAGAAAAATGTCCTTATCGTTTTTAACCGTGGATTTTCGTGACCGTATTGCCGAAGGCACATGGCGCAGTTGCGTCACAATTATCCTGAGTATAGTCAAAAAGATACAGAAATAATTGTTCTGGGACCCGACGATGCTGAAGATTTTAAACGCAATTGGGAAAGAGAAAATCTGCCGTTTATCGGTTTGCCCGATCCCAAGTACACCGTTTTAGATCTTTACGGCCAGGAAGTTAAGCTATTTAAATTTGGGCGTTTACCAGCACAGCTTCTCGTCGATAAAATGGGGATCGTACGATTTGTACATTACGGAAATTCGATGTCGGATATAACCTCAAACCGTGATATTTTGCAAGTGATCGAGGAAGAGTTGTAAACAAAATTCCTAACCTGTCGGCTGTCCATAGTGACTTCATTCCCTGACAAAAATAGAAGGGGAAGTTATTCTGTTTAATTTCTGCTTCTTGTACACGTGTGGAAATGGAACACCATAAATTCTGCTTTTGGATTTAGAAAAATCGTCGTTGAAAGGATGGATCTTCGGGGGATTCCTGTCGGCTATCCTGAGATATTATTAAACGCCTTCCTCCAATAACAACCTTCGCTCGAAGTAATTATCTCTGTCAAGAGCTCAAATTTATCAGCGAACTCACGGGTTTTATTTCCTGTAGAAATTGCATTGATAAAAAATTTTGATTTATTATATTATTTTCCCTTAAACTTAAACCAAGGAGGAAGTAATATGATTGGATCTGTAATTAATTTTGTCAAATTGCCCTGGCTACTCATTCTCATTTGGGCGGTGATGCGTTTTAGTCTCGGTGTTTTTTTCAATGTCCCCTATGCACCGCGGGGTAATGCGATGTTTTCATTGGTCGGCCTTACAATAATCAGCAGCATCTATTTTGGCGCTCTTTCAAACAAAGTTGGCGGGTTCGATTGGAAAGGTACTGTATTAACCGGTGTTTTTATCGCGTTGTTTGCTCAAGTACTGATTTTCCTTTTATCGATCCTCAGCCTGGCTGCAGGTCTGGAAAATTCCTATTTTCTGCACTGGGATGCCCTGAATTTGACGGACGGACAGTCAATTACAATGGGATCCCTCTTGTCTTTGCGACTTGTTGGGATTATTGTAAATTCAATACTTGGTGGGATCGCTGCTTCCCTGGGGCGTGCGCTTGCGGGTTTTGCACCGGCAGCAAAAGCTTAGGTGATTCTTTCGGTTTGAGTTTCACATGAAATTTGTCCAGAGGCTGTTCTTTATAGGCATAATTTGAAAAGATAAAGTCTCCTTGGACGATTGCGTAAAATGACGCAGTCCCCGGAGACTTTTTTTGTGCTAAATTTTACCCTGCTCGATTCATAAACACCAGGATTGGGCAAGAGCCCTTTGTCCCTCGTCAATTCCACGCCCTGATATTCACACCACATTGTTGCTCTGATATTTAAAGAAGTAAAATTACAATATCCATTACATTCGTTCCTGTTGGTCCCGTTTTAACGAGTCCATTACATTGTGCAAAAAAATGGTACGCATCGTTATTTTGTAGATAATCCAGGGGATTTAGTCCTATTTCACTGGCAGTTTTTTGAAGCTCAGGCGTCACAAAAGCGCCTGCGGCATCGGTTGGACCATCTGTTCCGTCTGTCCCGCAACTCATGAGGAAGTATGGACCGGATAACTTCTTTAAAGCTGTCAGTGCTGCTAAAACAAATTCCTGATTGCGGCCGCCCTTACCATTTCCTTTCACCGTCACTGTCGTTTCACCACCAAAAAGCAGACAGGCAGGTGGCTTCAATGGATATCTATTTGCTTTGATTTCTTCCGCGATACGGACGACTATTTTCGCAGCCTCCTGTGCTTCACCCTGCAAACAGCTACTAAATATCAATGCGTTGTAGCCCAGTTCCAGTGCCTTTTTTTGGGCTGCTTGCAGGGCGATCGAATTGTTCCCCAGAATGATATTATCAACTTTTGCAAACAGGGGATCGAGTTCTTTTAGTGTTTCGGGTATCTCTCCTTGAATACCGGCTTGTAAATGGTGAAGTATTTCTTTGGGGAGTTCGTCTGTCAGCTCATATTTTTCAAGAATGCGCAATGAGTCGGCGAAAGTCGAATTGTCGGGTGCAGTTGGGCCAGAGGCAATGGTCGCCAGTGAATCGCCGATTACGTCGGAAATGATGAGGGTTATGCAGTGCGCCGGTGCGATCGACTGCAGTAGGTGCCCGCCTTTGATTTGTGAAAGGTGCTTGCGAATGATATTCATTTCGTCAATGCTTGCACCGCACGCAAGAAGCAGATCAAATGTTTTTTGCAAGGCATCCAAAGAAATTCCGTCCGGTAGTTTTTCCAGTAATGCGGAACCGCCACCAGAAAGCAGGCAGAGGACGAGATCGTTCTCTCCCGCTTGCTCAACTAAATTTATTATTTCCTGAGCGGCAACCAAAGTATTTGCATCGGGAAGAGGGTGTCCGGCCTCGCATATTTTTATTTTTCCACACGACGCCGCATGACCGTATTTCGTTACCACAACACCACGTGTAATGAAATCTCCGAGTCGTTTTTCCAAAGCCAGAGCCATGAACGCTGATGCTTTGCCTGCACCAATCACATAAATTGCATTATAGCTTTGTAAATTATAAATACGGTCCTGGATGTGCAATTTATCCCCATTCGCAAATAACTGGTGCTTGATTAAGGACTCCGGTTTCACCGTTTCTATGGCGGCGTAGAAAATTTGCAAGGCATTTTCCAGGCTGGACAATGGTATCTCCGGTTGTGTTTTTTGTCTATCCATATGTCAATATAGCCAATGCTGACAAATTAAAAAAGTACAGCTTGATTTGTTGTTTTTCCAGATTTTCAACAAAGCGCCAAAGGGTTGCACCACGGTGATGGATTTTTGCATTTTCATGACAAACATCATTTGCACAAAATAGTTGACTTTCACTTGCAGGGTTTCTAAAGTAATCTCAATTCGTTCGATTCAGAACTGCTTCTCAAAGTATAATAAACCGGCGGAATTTATGCACAAAAGCCCCCAAAAACGAATAAACGAAAAAATATTGTTCAGCGGTCAATCGCGATTTATTATTGTGATTTTTGTTTTAATCGCTGCACTCATGATTTCAAGCGCTGTCATCGAATTGCAGCAAAGCAAGAAGGAACTGGCCGAGCTGATGACGAAACAGGCCCATTCTCTTCTCGAATCGCTGATTATTGCATCGCAGAATACGCTGCATGCTTCCACATACCTGGATGAAATTTCCAAAGATCGCCTTATAAATAATGCTTCCCTCATTAAAATACTCTATGAAAATGATCAGCTGACCAATAGCATGTTAGACCAAATCAGCCGCCAAAATAATATTTACAGAATAAATATTTTCAATCGTAATGGAAAAAAGCTCTTCACGAGTCATCCCCAGCAGCATACGAATCTTCCGGAAAAACATAGCCCGAAAGACATTTTGGCGCCGATTTTCAGTGGTGAAGCTGATACACTGATCATTGGCTACAAAGAAGCCCGTTATGAAACTGGTTACCGCTTTGCAGTCGCACTTTCTGCCCGAAACGGCACGGTGATCGTTTTGAATGTCGATGCTGATGAGATGCTGAAATTTAAACGTGCTATCGATTTTGGTGCATTGATCCGCAAGGTGGTTGAGGCTAATCCGCAGATAGAATACATAGCTTTGCAAAGCACGGAGCACATTTTAGCCGCCGCCGGGAATGTCGTCGAACTTGATGGAGTTGAACAATCGGATTTTCTAACAGCTGCCTACCAGGATTCTGTGTTCTCAACCCGTTTTGCAAGCTTTGAAAGTGGAAAAGTTTTTGAAGCCGTACATCCGTTTTCCTATGAAAACGAAATTATCGGACTTTTTCGATTGGGACTTTCTTTGTCGCCGATGGCGGATATCAATGAGCGTATTTACCGCCGTTTATTGGTCATTACCTTGATTTTAATCATCGTTGGATTCGTCCTCTTCGTTTATCTCTTTACCCGCCACCGCTACGATACGCTTCAAAAACAATATGAGGTTGTTGAGACATATTCCGGAAATATTATCGACAATGCAAGCGATGCGATTATCGTGTACGACCGCGAGCAAGGGATTAAAATTTTCAATGGAGCAGCGGAGAAAATGTTTTTAATCGGCAGAACTGAGGTCCTGGGAAAAGATTTGCGCTCTCTTTTCGTCGAGCCAGATTGCCAAACTTTACTGGATGAAGATTCCTTCCTGCAGCAAATCAATTGCAAAATAGGCGATCGGAATCGTGATTTGTTAGCATCGAAGAACAGCTTTTCCGACCGGGACAAAATCGAAAACACCATCCTGTTGCTGCGGGATCTCACCGAACAAAAACAGTTACAGGCGCAATTGGAGAGGCAGCAACGACTGACGGCCATGGGTGAGCTGGCCTCGGGTGTGGCGCATGAAATTCGCAATCCGCTTAATGCAATCGGTGCGATTGTACAGCAGCTGGATAAGGATTTTGAGCCGGTGGAGAGCAAGGAAGAATACCACGAATTGGCAGGTGTTGTGTACAATGAAGTGAAAAGAATCAATAAAACTGTGCAGGATTTTTTACGCTTTTCCCGGCCGGAAGCTTTGCATCTTTTGTCCTTCCCGTTGGGTGATTTTTTTCAGGATTTAGAAAAACAATACAGCCAACTCCTGGTGCAACATCAAATATCCCTTTCCATCCAAATGGACTGGCGGGGAGTGGTTTATTGGGATAAAAACCAGATGAAACAGGTATTCATCAACCTTATTCAGAACGCCCAGGATGCGATTGGGGAAAAGGGGACCATCGCTATTGACATAAAATCTACGGCATTTGATGAAATTATGGTTCGTATTGAGGACAGTGGTGGGGGCATACCGGAAAAAATACTTTCCAATATTTTTAATCTTTATTTCACGACCAAGGCCAAAGGCACGGGCATTGGGCTAAGTATTGTCCAGCGAATAATTTTTGAACATGGCGGTATTATTTCCGTCGACAGTGAGCAAGGCAAGGGAACCGTGTTCACAATAAAATTGCCCATTCGAACTCAGGAAAAAGCAAGCTGAGATTCGTTTATGCCGTTTTTGTCAACGAATTATTGCATCTCTGGTTTTCTAGCCTTTCCCTCGAAAGTAACTGAAAACCCTCAAACTCCGCTCAATTAATTTCGCAAAGAACCTGTGGCTTTACCACAAAAGCGCAATTCGAAATGCACAGTCTGAGTGAAAACCACGAAACCTGAACTCGCCAAACCCAGATTAAATTCAACCGAGAGCTTTTTTCTCAATGCAGGCAGGCTCATAAGCGACCGTTTGAACTTTTCTTTTTCACAGAATCTGGACAAAATCCCTTAACTACACCTGCTTCCACCAAAACTAACCCTGTTCCTTCACTCCATTTCGACTATTCGTGCGGAGATTCGTCCGAGCGGTCGATTATTCTTGCCTTCTCATTTAACTTTCTATCGGGGTCATTGTCTTTAAAAATAAATGTTTATGTTGGTACATTTATTTTTGGCACAACTGTTGGATTAACCGGGGCAAGAAAACAAAACAGGAAACAGAAAAAGGAGTACAGACATGAAAAAACAAAGTTTAACCCTCGCACTGGCGGCTTTTTTCGTCGCTGGTAGTATTGCTGCTCAGGAAAGCACACAGCAGGAGAACAAACACCAATACGGCCCCAAATATCAACGCGGGCAACAGGTTGCGCCAATGGCAAACGCCCAACGTGGAGCTGGTTTTATCGATGAGAATGGTGATGGCATAAATGACAACGCTCCTGATATTGATGGTGATGGAATTCCAAATGGACAAGATCCGGATTTCGTTCGTCCGCAGGATGGTTCCGGTCGAATGGCAGGTGCTGGTAAAGGGATGCGCGGCGCTGGCAACGGTGGCGGATTAGGAACAGGTGTTTGCGACGGTAGTGGTAGCGGTGCAGGTACAGGCTCAGCTTCATGCGATGGAACGGGTCCGAAAGGTCCGCGCGGCGCATCGAATTAAGAGAACTTCAGGTGTTCCTTTGGTAAGTGAGTGCCGGCTATTGCAACTGTGATGGCCGGCAATTTTAACCCGGATTAGTGATCAGAATAAAAACAACATAAAATAGAAATGGATATCTTGATTGATCAGCAGTTCTTCCAGATCAATCACCACTCAGAATGAAAGGAAAAAGTCATGAAAACGACAAATCGAATCAGCAGAACAGTGGTAGCCGGCTTAGTACTTGGACTTTTTGCAACAATCGGATGTGACTCGGCAACTGCCCCAAATGAAGAGCTCACAACGCTGAATACATTGGTCAGCGCTACCGAAATTAATGAATTTCCCTATGAAGATTTAACTCCTGAAGAAACAGAAGCTCTGGTTTTCATGCGAGAAGAAGAAAAATTGGCACGGGATGTTTATATTGCATTGTACCCAACTTTGGGACAGCGGGTTTTTAACAACATCAGTGCAAGTGAGCAACGCCATATGGATGCAATTAAACTCTTGGTTGATAAATATGAATTGGAAGATCCGGTAGCTGTTGATTCCGTTGGTGTATTTCAAAACGAAACCTTGCAATCGCTTTATGTCGCACTTGTTGCCCAGGGAAGTGCATCCCTCGAAGAAGGTTTAAAAGTTGGTGCGTTGATTGAAGAAATCGATATTTTGGATTTGCAACATGATATAGATGATGTTGTGGACAACGAAGATATCACCTATGTTTATAACAACCTGATGCATGGCTCATACAATCACTTGCGCGCCTTTGTACGAAATCTCTCCCGTCTCGGAGTTGAATATGTATCACAAAAACTGAGTCAGGACGTTTACGATGCGATTATGGCAGGTGAACTTTAAATTGAGGCCAATACTTCTTTTTAAACAGGAATAAAATTCGTATTCTTTTATCCTGATTAATTGATAAATACCAAGATAGGGCAGGGGATATCCCCTGCCCATCGCTATTTCTATGCAAAGCAGGAATAAGCCAGGTTAAAAATTTAATATTCACTCGGATCACCTCCAGATTCATCAAGCGGAAAAAATAGATGATTGGTGTAAGCTCCGGGTGAATTCTTCGTTTATACACTCACCAAAAGGATTACCTATGCGCACGATGTTGCTCATTTTGTTTTTTTATGTAACAACAGCTCATGCAAATGAGGGAAAGGAAAATTTTCTGACGGTTAAAGATGCTTTGGAATTTGCCCGCAGGAACAATCCGGAGATTAACCAGCTCAGGGAATTGATTGAGGAGAAAAAAGGGGAAAAATGGTCATCGACCGGACTCTCGGATTTGAATTTTAGCGTCATGAGAGAAGGAATCGACCTGGGCACTAACGCCGGTTTTGACGAAAAGCGTTGGACCTTGTCGCAATCCATCGATTTCCCATTGGTCACATACTTTCAACGCCAGCGAATCAATGCTGAGCGGCAGGCTTTAGAGAGCAAATACGATGCTGAGCTTCTGGAATTAAAAAAAGAGATTAAAAGCATTTACACCGAACTCACCTACGCACGGGAAATTTTGCATTTGCGAACCCAGCAATTACAGCTTGCCGAACAACTGCATAATTCCACATCCGTTCGTTTTGAATTGGGTGAGGCATCAGAACTCGATTTAATGAAAACGGATATCGAACGTGCGGAGGCGCAAAACGAACTGGAAGATGCGCGTAACGCTTTTCACATGGCACGCTATGGATTGTTCCGTTCAATCGGTCTCGATCCGGACAAGCAAAAATACTCGATACAATTTCCGGATACCTTAGTTTATCTACCCGTTGTTATTAATCAGTACGAAGTGTTGAATTCTCTGGAGAATCAACCTGATTATGTTGCAAACGTTAAATTACAGCAAGCCGCTGCGAAGCAGGTAAAAGCAGCCTGGAGTTCCTTTTTGCCACAAATCGATTTTAGTTATTACTGGCAAAATCTTGGATATAATTTTGATAACTACGGCTATGAAGTTGGTTTCAGCATCCCCTTGTGGTTTCCATTCAATCAAAGAGGACATATTCAGACTTACAAAGCGGTTCATCGCCGTACGGTGTGGCAAAAACACAGTATTACTTTGGAAATGAAAAAGCAGATCGAACTCGCCTGGCATGGATTTGACCATAGCAAACAAATTGTCGAACGGGTTCATAATCTGGTGCGTGTGAAATCAAGAAAATTACTCGAACTTACTTTTCAGGGATATGAGGCAGGTGAAATAGATCTGCTCTCCCTCCTTGATGTGCAACGGACCTACCTCAACACAGAAAAACGGTATTGGGACGCACTAAAAGATTATTATTTGCGGGTGATCGAGCTGGAAAAATTTACGAATCGTGAATTTGTTTTAAAGACGAATGAATAGTTGATTGCCGCTCGACAAAGACGATGAGTCACATGCAAAAACGAATTAAACTCACTTATTTCACCATAAAAAGTGTATTCAACCAACTTTCTTCATTAAACCAACATCGGGCGTGGGAATCGATTGCCCACAGCTAAGGTGACGATTTGATTGAATAGAGTCGGTTGACACCAAAACAGGAGTTACAATGACAAGCTTAATCCATAAAAAAATAATGTTTTTCGCTATTCTTGCCGTCGGGACTTTCTTTTTTTCCTGCGGGAAAGAGAATAAAGAGCAAGCTTCTGGCGAAATCACCGTTCCACCTTCGCTTTCCGTTGAGGCGGAAAAGCAGACAACCCGTTTGATTAAACTGACCGAGCAACAAACTGAGCAATTGCATATCGAGGTTCTGGAATTGCTGCGCGCTCCACTGCCATTTCTTATTTCCACACCGGCAATTACTTATCCTGCGCCGGACCTGCTCTCCCAGGTGAGCACTCCGATTTCCGGGCGGATTACTCAACTTGAGGTACAGGAAGGCAAACGAGTGAAAAAGGGGGATCTCTTGTGCGAAATAGAAAGCCTTGAGTTTGCTGATCTTGCCGGCAATTTCCTTGAAGCCCATGCCGAATTTGAATATCTGAAAAGCCGTGTTGATCGAATCGGAATTCTGGTGCAGAAGAAAATCAGTCCGCAAAGTGCGTTGGAAAAAGCAAATTCCGATCTGGCGCGAGCCCGTGTCCAACGATTGGCTGCCCATGCCCGATTGCTTGCCATAGGGGTGCGGCAACGACAAATCGACACCTGGTTAGCAGGAACGATTGATGAACCGCGGTTGCTGGTTGAAGCACCTATTTCTGGTATCATCATGGAGCAACTGATCAGTCTTGGGGAGGCTGTGGATGTCAATAAAAAATTAATGACCATTATCGAATTGGATAAAGTGCTGATTCGTGGATTTGTTTCCCCCGAAGAAGGTGCACTCATCAAAGCTGGCGATTCGCTTTATGTAGCGCAGAAGGATTTCCCGGAGAGCATGTTGCCGGCAACGGTCACTACGGTTAATCCGGCTTTGGATCCGATTAATAAATCCATAACCGTCAATGTCATTACCCCGACACCAGACAATTGGCCACGCCCGGGGCAGAATGTCCGCTTTGAAATCAAAGTGACGACACCGGCACCGGTGCTTGCTGTCCCCGCGACAGCCATTGAATACGAGGGCGAATCTGCCGTTGTTTTCGTGCAAAAGGACAGCAGAACCTTCGAGAAACGCTTCATAAAAATTGGTGAAAATGTGGGGAAATGGGCTATCATTCATTCTGGCCTGAAAGATGGCGAAACCATCGCGGTTTCACAGGTGTTTAGCCTTAAAGCATTAAGCAAATTTGAAGAATTTGCTGAGTGAGAGGGGACTGAACAATGATACTAAACAATCTTATTGATTTCAGTTTACGCCAGAAAGTTGTTGCTATCGCCCTGGTGTTGATTATGGCCTTCGGCGGTTTTCAGGCATTGCAGCATATTCCAATCAACTCTCTGCCGGATGTGACCCCGGTTCAGGTGTTGGTGATCACAAAAGCTGGTCGGTATTCTCCTTATGACGTGGAAAAGCTCGTTAGTTTTCCCATAGAAAGCGCAATGAACGGTCTGCCGGATGTGGAGCAGGTGCGTTCCGTTTCCCAGTTTGGCTTGTCCGCAGTCACCATAGAATTTCACGAAGACACGGATATTTATTTTGCCCGGCAAATCGTTTCGCAACGGCTGCAAAGCATAATGGATGATTTACCGGATGGTGTCTCTTCGCCAGTGCTGGGCCCGATTTCCACAGCGCTTGGCGAGATATATCAATACACGGTGAAAGGAGAAGGGTATAGCCTTTCGGAATTGCGAACGATTCAGGATTGGCTTATCGCACCTCAACTCAAGAATGTTCCGGGCGTAACAGAAATAACGGCCTTCGGAGGTTTTGTCAAACAATACGAAGTGATCCTTTTACCCGGGAAATTGCGTGGCCTGCGTATCAGCATTGAAGAAGTGATGGATGCACTGGCGAAGAACAACAGTGTTTCTGGTGGGAATTACCTGGAACACAATCGGGAGCAGTACATTATTCGGGGATTCGGGCAAATTCGCAACGCTGAGGACATCGCCAGAATTATCGTTACGGAGCGCAATAACCGTCCGGTCTTTATTCGCGACGTCGCCGAGATCACAATTGGCAAACAGTTACGTCAGGGCGCTGTGACACAAGACGGAAAAGGTGAGGTCGTCACCGGCATCGTCATGATGCTGCGTGGAGGCAACAGTCGTGAGGTTATCTACAGTATTAAGCAACGCGTCGAGCAGATTAACAAAGGCTTGCCGGAAGGTGTGCGCATCGAAAAGTTTTACGATCAATCTGATCTGGTCGACCGCACTACCAATACGGTTATCATTAATCTTCTGGAAGGAGGATTTTTTGTTATCGCTGTTTTGCTGCTGCTTCTAGGCGAAATAAAAGGTGCGTTGATCGTCGCTTCGGTGATCCCTTTTTCTATGTTGTTTGCGTTCATCGGCATGCGTGAATTTGGCCTGGCTGCCAACCTGATGAGCCTTGGCGCCATCGACTTTGGGATGATCGTCGACGGTTCGGTGGTTATGGTTGAAAACATCATCCATAAATTGCAGCATGATCAGAAAAGCAGCAAATTCGAAGTCATTCACCGCGCCGCGCACGAAGTCGCGCGTCCGATTTTTTTCGGTGTGTTGATTATTTTGATGGTGTATGTGCCAATCATGACTTTTCGTGGAATGGAAGGCATCCTTTACCGTCCGATGGCCATCACGGTCGCAGCTGCCGTTTTAGGCTCCCTGTTTTTAGCACTTGTTTATATTCCAGCCCTTTCCATCCTGTTTTTTCGAAAAGGCATCAAAGTTCGGCGCAATTATCTCATGGATTGGCTGCGCCCACGATATGAAAGTTTTCTGGCCCGTTCTCTCGACAGAAAATGGCGAATTTTAAGCGTTGCACTGGTCGTTTTGATTCTCTCTCTGGTCTTTATTCCCTTTTTAGGAACCGAGTTTTTGCCTGAATTAGACGAAGGGGCTATTCTGGTCGAGCAAGTCCGCATGCCGAGTGTTACACTTAGGGAGTCCGTTGAAAACGCCAACTGGTTTGCAGAAAATGTGAAAAAACACGTTCCGGAAGTTCAGACCGTGGTTGCAAAAACCGGGCGTTCCGATTTAGCGAACGACTGGATGGGTGTGCACCAGACAGATGTTTGGATCGTTTTGAAGAATGAAGATGAATGGCGCGAGGGCATGACAAAAGCGAAAATTGCCGATGCAATCCGTCCTTATCTTGAAACTGAACCCGGCCTGGCATTCAACTTTACCCAACCTATCGCTATGCGGGTGGATGAATTGACAAGCGGCGTTAAATCTGATGTGGCCGTTAAAGTATTTGGCGAAGATTTGGAAACGCTCAATGAAATTGGTGCCAATATTCTGCAGCTATTGCCAACGCTCGAGGGGACGGATAACTATTATCTGGAACAGACGACTGGTCAACCGTATCTCACACTGGAAATCGACAGGGAGGCTGTGGCATCCTACAATTTGAATGTCGATGATGTGCAGCGGGTCATCGAAGTTGGGATTGGCGGACAGGTCGCAAGCCAGGTTTTTGAGGGCCAGCGCCAGTTCGATATCGTTGTCCGCTTTCCGGAAGATGTACGTGACTCTTTCAAAAAAATCATGGAAGTTCCGGTTTATCTGCCTACCGGTGGATTTATTCCACTGAAGCGGGTGACGCGCATTGTGCCGCAGGAAGGCCCGCGGGAAATCGCCCGGGAAGATGGCTGGCGCCGGGTCATCGTCGGAGTTAATTTGAAAGATATCGACATCGGTACTTACGTTTCCCGCCTGCAAAAGGCCATCGATGAAAAGCTCGACATTCCGGATGGTTATTTTCTTGTCTATGGCGGTGCTTTCGAAAACCAGCAGCGGGCCATGAACCATTTGATGGTCGTCGTGCCATTATCACTGCTGATTATAATCGGTTTGTTGTACCTGATGTTTGGCCGCCTGCGATTTGCCATGCTCATTTTTGCAAACCTGCCTTTTGCACTTTCCGGTGGTATCTTTTTGCTGCTCGTTCGCGGATTTTATCTCTCTGTGTCGGCGAGTATCGGCTTCGTTGCATTGTTTGGTGTGGCTGTATTGAATGGTATCGTGCTCATAGCGCACCTGAATGAGCTGCGGCAAAATGGCATGCCCTTGCGCGATGCGGTTGTGACGGGTTCTGCAAATCGATTGCGCCCGGTTTTAATGACAGCCCTGGTTGCGAGCCTTGGATTTATTCCCATGGCCTTTAATACGGGTCCAGGCTCAGAAGTTCAGCGGCCCCTGGCAACAGTCGTCATCGGCGGGTTGATTACGGCAACTTTGCTAACCTTGCTGGTTTTACCCACATTGTATAACTGGATGGAAAAAGATAAAGAAGTGCCGGACAAAGACGATGCCTTTGGCATTCATGAGGGTGATTAATAATTTTTTGCTGTCCATTTGTTAAGCTGTTCGTGAAGAGAGTCCATCCGGCAGGACTTTCTTCTGTCAAGTTTTTAGTACTGCTTTGGCAGATTCGAGTTTTCCCGAAAAGATAGGTATGAGGAAAAACACCCCTGACAGGGCTCCAAGCCTTGTCGAGACTGCTGAAAAACAAGTAAATTCGGTCCCTGAGCTTGCCGAAGGGCCCGAATTTGAGCGTGAAACCGGGCGTTTCGACACTTCGACTTTACTCAGTGCAGGCAGACTCAATGTCCGGTTTATCCATTTTTCGACAGTCTCGTCAGGGTTAAACTCGCTCCCTTTCAATTTAATCTGCCAAAGTAGTATTCGACCGAATACGTTAATTAGTGGTTAAAAAGGTTTGCATAAGACTTTAGTCTACCAGAATTATTCATCCCGTCCATTAATAAGAAAGACAAAAGCCTTCACTTCAAACTTATTAATGTGGCCATAATTAGTTAAGAAAAAAACGGATAAATTTTGTATCTTTGTCCATGAAAGAAAATGATGGAAGATACTTAAAACTAGACACCTTGCATTATGTCCGCAAACAAGCGATAAAGCTTTTCAAACAAGGAAAAAATCGCGGTCAAATTGCAGAAATTCTGGGTGTCAACCGTAACTCTGTTGGTACCTGGGTGAAACTTTATCAAGCCCATGGCATGCAAGCTTTGAAGCTGGAACAACCAGGACGGAAAACAGGTTCTGGTCGCAGGTTAAACGCTGATCAGGAGAAAGCAATTCAGAAAATGATTTATGATAAAATGCCTGATCAACTCAAATTGCCCTTTGCGTTATGGACACGCCAGGCAATACAACAACTCATCAAAGAACAATTTGGTATCGAGCTCCCTGTGCGCACGATTAACCACTATTTACATCGTTGGAACTTCACACCGCAACGCCCCATTAAGCGTGCCTATGAACAAAATGATAAAAAAGTTCAGGAATGGCTTCACTCCAGCTATCCGGCTATAGATGAGCGTGCTAAACAAGAAAATGCAGAGATTCACTGGGGTGATGAAACAGGTATTTCCAATCAATGCAACTATGGTCGAAGCTACGCTCCTAAAGGCCAAACACCTGTTGTGCGCAGAAAAGCGAACCGTTTTTCCACCAGTATGATTTCCAGTATCACCAAGCGTGGAAAAGTTCGTTTCATGTGCTATCAGGGTGCTATGAACTCAGATATCTTCTTGCGTTTTCTAAAACGTCTGGTGAAAGATAGCCATAAAAAAGTCTTCTTAATCATCGATAATTTGCCAGTTCATCATTCAAAACCAGTAAAAGAGTGGCTGGCAGACAATCTGGATAAAATAGAGCTCTTCTATTTACCGTCTTATTCACCAGAGAGAAATCCTGATGAATACCTTAATCGTGATTTGAAACAAAATGTGGCGAATAAACCACCAGCAAAAAACAAAGAACAGTTGAAATCTCAGATAATTTCTCACATGAAAGCTATTCAAAGAAAAGCTGAACATGTGAAAACGTATTTTAAAAATCCAAACGTAGCCTATGCTCAATAATTTATGGCCGGATTAATAATTGCATGCGTCTTTCCGGTTTTTGCTCACTTCAGCACGATACCGGAATCTATTGGAAATTGCTGTGGAATTTTATTCCCCCGAAGATAAAACTTCCCGTCACCGCAGAAGAAGATGCCGGCAGTGTGGAAAATGCAATCCGGCAAAACTTTAAATAAGTGTCTTGCTTTCAAGATGTACTTTGTTTTAATTTTTCGACCGAAAAGTCGAATCGTAGCCCGTATTGTCGAATTTTTAGTTGATTGTTTTCTTTTTTTCATGTATAACGTATTTAAAAACAATGATTTTTATCCATGGCATATGATTTGATAAGATTCAATCCAAAAACTATTTTTTGTTTTGGAGAAAAGCATGGATACCAAGAAACAAAAGAAATTTAACTGGCGGGCTTTTGTCAGTTTGTATGTGACATTTTCCTTTATCATCATGGTAATTTCCGGCATTGTGCTCTATCTTTCCCCTGCTGGTCGGATTGCCAAATGGACACATGTTTATATTTTAGGACTGGAAAAGGAATCCTGGCAAGCGATACACATAATTTTTACCTTCCTTTTCGTTATTGCCGGTGGATTCCACATTTGGTACAATTGGAAACCGTTTACCTCATACCTTCGAACTAAGATTCAGCAGAATATAAGTCTACGCAAGGAGCTTTTTACATCGTCACTTGTTGTCTTGTTTCTGCTCGTTGCAACGTTGGCGAATATCCCACCTTTTAGTACGGTTATTGAATTTGGAGAAACGCTGACAGACTCGTGGGCAACGGAACAAACAGAACCGCCGGTGCCGCATGCTGAATCGATGACATTTGTCGAACTGGCTGCAGCAATTGACAAACCGGTCGAAGGCTTAATGGAAAATTTGCATAATAGTGGCATAAGTGCCAATAAAAATGAAATCGTTAAAGATGTGGCAACTCGAAATGACTTAACCCCACTGGAAGTATTCGAGAAGATGAAGACTGTAAAAACCGTAAGTCCATCCAGTCCTTATGCCGGTCGCGGTTTAGGCAGAAAAAGCTTGCGGGAAGTGTGCTCAACTCTGCAGTTGGACTTGGAGAAATCCATCGCATTATTACAGGAAAGTGGAATTCAGGCCGAAGCAGAAATGACCCTGAAGGATATCGCAGAAAAGTACGACAAAAAACCGGTCGATCTTATGGAAATCATCAATCCGGGAAGTGCAGGTCATTAAAATGAAATCGAAAATATTTCTTGCGGTGCTTTACTTGTTTGCAAATACGCTCTTCGCACAGTTCAGCAAAAATATTGAAATTTCCTCCTGGTATGATGACAACCTTTATCGCTCACCGAACCCGTTGGCAGACGTACTGACGAATCTAAGCATTCAGTTGGATTATCAGCCTGAAAATTCCGCTGTTAAGTACTATTATAACGGCAGCTTCTATCGCTACAACGAAAATGCGCTGCGGAACTTCTCATTGCACGGCCTTGGTTTAAATTATGCTAATTCCTTTGGTGAAGAAGGAAAGCACATGGTGTATTTGGGTGGTGACGGCACATTTCGAAATAACGATGAAGTGTACAACTACTACGATTACAACCAGCTTTACGGATATGCCAATTTTCGCTTCAAACTGAATCGCTTCTTCCTGAAAACCGGCTATAGTTTTCGTTTTCGCAGCTACAACAACCTGCCTGATTTGACGAATACTCGCCATATTATTTTTGTACAGGCAAACAAATCTTTTCCAACCAGAACAACCGTCATTCTTGAAGCAGATCTCGGTTATAAATCCTTTACAGGCCGGGAAATATATACCACCGTATCCGGCGAGGATAGTTTTGTTCGCGGAAGCGGAAGAATCGGCGGACGATTTTCGACTTCACAATATGTCTCCAGCATTGCCGAGATTCCCAGTTTAAGCCAGGCGATTATATTAGCGCGTGTAACACAATCTTTGCATCAGAAACTTGGTTTGTATGTGCAGTATCGTCGTCAATTTGGCCTTGCCACTGAAGGGAATTACACCAATAGCGAAGATTATTACCAGGATGAGGAACTCTTCGATGACCCCTTCAGTTATGCGAGTGAAAGTATTTCCACGCAATTGACTTGGATGCTGCCACGTTCCACCAAACTGCAAATCGGTGGTGCGCTTGTCGGTAAAGAATATTTGCAGGAGCAAGCCTATGTTTCCGCAGAAGATACATTGGCCACAGGTGGCGATCGATCCGATGATTACAACAGTGTCTATCTCAATTTATCGAAGACGTTTAATGTGAACAAAAGCTGGCTTAAGTCGCTTTATTTTAGCGTGTATTACAACTATATTCAAAACGAATCGAACAGCTACTGGTACGACTATAAAAATGCCGTTTCCGGAGCCGGGATTCGTTGGAATTTTTAATTAAAACAGAAAAAGAAAATGGCTGATTTTAACATACTGCTTATCGATGATGAACCGGCGCAAATAATTGCTATCAAGGCCTTTCTGTCCCGTCGTAATTACAAAGTCCTGTCCGCAAATTCCGGCCCCGAAGGGCTTTCTATCGTTCGTGAAGGCAATATCGACCTGGTTTTTACCGACTTTCGCATGCCCGAAATGAACGGACTGGAAGTCGTCCAGGCGGTGAAGGAAATTAATCCGCAACTCCCGGTCGTTGTCATCACAGCCTTCAGCGACACTGAAGATGCGGTGAGGGTAATGAAAGAAGGCGCTTTCGATTACCTGCCCAAACCCGTCAACCTCGATGAACTGGAAGCGTTGGTGAAGAAAGCCAAGGAGCTCAATTATCTGGTTTCCGAAAACAAATTGCTCAAAGAACAGCTTCGCGATAAATATAAATTCGACACCATCATTTCCCAAAGCGGAGAAATGGAAGAAGTTTTAAATACTGCGGGCCGGGTAGCAAAAAGCAAAGCGACGGTTCTGATTCGTGGTGAAAGTGGCACCGGAAAAGAACTCATTGCCAAAGCGATTCATTTCGGCAGTGATCGCAACCAGAAAGCAATGGTGACGGTAAACTGCGCCGCCCTTTCGGAAAATTTGCTGGAAAGCGAATTGTTCGGCCACGAAAAAGGCTCATTCACCGGCGCGACATCCCAACGCATCGGGCGTTTTGAGCAGGCAAACGGCGGAACGCTGTTTATCGATGAAATCGGTGATATTGCCTTGCAAACGCAGGTGAAGTTGCTGCGCGCATTGCAGTTTGGCGAGTTTGAGCGCGTCGGTGGTTCGCATACAATTAAAACAGATGTGCGTGTCATCGCAGCAACCAACCGCAATCTGGAAGAGATGATTAAGGAAGGCAGTTTCCGCGAAGATTTGTTTTATCGCATCAATGTGGTCACCATAGGACTGCCACCACTGCGGGAGCGTAAAACGGATATTCCTATACTCATCCGTCATTTTTTGGATAAATATGCAAACGAAAATCATAAAACGATTTCTGGGTTGAGTAAAGAAGCGCAGGATTATTTAATGCGCCACAATTTTCCCGGTAATGTCCGTGAATTGGAAAATTTGATTGAGCGGGCGGTTGTCATGGCTCGGGAAGAAATTATTACTACAAGTGATTTGCCATCGGGATTGAGCGTCAAAACAGAAAATGGTGTGCTGGACCCTTACGATTTTTCAACACCGTACACTGAAAAAGTAGCGGAATTTGAACGCACGATGATCGGGAAAGCCCTGGAATTGAAACATGGTAATCAGAGCCAGACAGCGAATTTATTGGGCATCTCGGAGCGGCATTTGCGGTCGCGCATGCAAAAACTTGAAATTGTCAATACACAACGCTTGTCCTGAAAAAGTATGAGGTGCCAGGCACCTGGTCTACTCGATCGATCAGGGGATATCCCCTGATCGATCCTTCAGTGAAGGAAAATTAAAAATGAAAAAATGGATGATTCTTACCACAGCTTTGCTTTTCGGTTTTGCTGTTGCAGGAAGCGTTTATGGTCAGGATTCGACAAAAACAAAATCGGAAATAAAGCAAAAGACCAACAAAAAAACGGCAGGCAAAGAGACCCAAAACACAGAACAGCCTGCGCATGCCCAGCATTTTGTCGATAAAGACGGCGATGGCTACAATGACAATGCACCCGACCACGACGGCGACGGTATCCCCAACGGCCTCGATCCTGACTGGAAAAAATTGCAGAAGAGCAAGCTGAAGAAAAAAGCAAAGAAACCACAATTTGTCGATCTTGACGGCGATGGTATTAACGACAATCTGCAATCCGGAAAAACGACCGGATCCGAGGTAAAAGGCCACGCAACGGATAAAGCCGGTGAATCCATGGAAACGACCGACCAGAAAGGCAAAGGGCGCGGCCAGATGAAACAGAAAGGCAAGCAGGGGAAATAGGCGTTTTGCATTTACAACAATGACCACTTTCACTCGCAGCCACGGTCTCCGTGGCTGTTTCCATTTGGACCTTCGGCGTCCCTAACCTGTAATCATAACATTCTGATAATCCACAAAAATTAACTTCACTTGTTGTCTTTTCCCAACACGACCCACCACCACCAATCGAAGATGCCAACCTAATTAAAAAAATCGCTGCACCATTTTTGCAGAGTACAAAACCATCTTTTTATACCCGATAAATTCAGGTACAGCATAGCTTTGTGGGATTACTTCCTCTGGTGGCGAAGGACCCATCGGTGTAAAAAGGCACGGGGGCGTAGCATGTGGAAGCTGGATTAAGTTCAACCGTGCGCTTTGACAGGAATGTCATGTTATAAGTTTTGACTTCGCCACAATTTCAAGCAAACTACGGTTAAAGACGAAATCTATGTTATAGCGCATGAACTACTCTTGAAACGGAAAGTGGGAACCTCATGAGAATTTATACATTTATTTTGTGTGTCTTCCTTTTGGTTTTCTTGTTTTCCTGTGATAAAAAAACGAATCCAACAACACCGGAAATACAAGAAGATACGGTAATCCCCGAAACAACCAAACCGATAGCTGCAGATGACTGGCAAGCCAATTTAATCACAACCTCCGAAGATGGATTTATTTTTTATTTAAATGCAGACTTCAGCAAAAAGAACCAGTTTTCTCCCGGCGATATAATTGTTTCCGATTATGGCGAAGGTTTTTTGCGCAAGATCATTTCGGTAAATACAACTTCAGAAGTTGTTGCCTTGATAACCGAAAACGCAGCGCTTGTCGAAGCTGTTACAAATGGTTCAGTAAGTTTTGTCGAGCCGCTTGTTTTGGAGAAAGAAGCGCATTTGCAAAAAGAGGGAGGCAGCTATTACAATATATTGCGAAAAAACGGGCCGGATAATATTACAGGCATCGAATACAGCTTTCAGGAAATTCTATTTGATAGCGATGGCGATTATTTGACGACCTTAGATCAGGTTATTGTCAGTGGCGTTTATGAGATTACGCCGATAATTTACGGCGATTTGGAAATTTCCCAGGGACAGCTTAAACGCTTTTCGTTAAATTATGCAGTGAACGAAAAATTACAAATTACCGGGAAAGTGAACGTGCCGGTAACACAAAGTACAAGCGTTGCGTTGGAGCCTGTTCTTTTTGCGCCCATTGTGGTTTATCTAGATACGGTACCTGTTAAACTGACACCTGAACTCACATTTATTGTCGGCGCTGATTTATCCGTTGATGCAGCGATGCAATCGTCTCTCAACCAGGATCTTACCTATGCCCTCGGTCTGGTCTATGAAGAAAAAATCTGGAAAATGGAGAGCAATCTTCAAAAAACCTTTGCATATGAGCCACCAACTGTAAGCCGTTCTCTACACGGGACATTTTATTTAAAACCCGCCTTCCAAATTAAAGTATGGGATACCGTTTCGCCACGTTTGGATGCAGAGCTTTATTCAGAATTAATTGCCAATCCGCAGAACAATCCTGGCGTCGAGCTTTTTGCCGGATATGATTTTGGAATTGATATTGGTATGTCCATTTTTGATTACGCGGTTTTGGATTATCAAGCCGCTGTTTTTACAGATAAAATTCAACTCTGGCATTTGGATGCTTTACCAAACATAGCGCCGACAGCATCTTTTACAATTTCTCCTACAAGTGGTACCACAGCAACTACTTTCCAGTTTGATGCGTCTGGCAGCACGGACAACGAAGATTCATCATCTGAATTGCAAGTTCGCTGGGACTGGGAAAACGATGGCAATTGGGACACTGATTATTCTACTGATAAAATCGCCTCGCATCAGTACGGCAGCGATGGCACAAAAACCATTCTGCTTGAAGTAAAAGACAGTGGTGGATTGACAAAAACCGCGACAAAACAGGTAACGGTGAGCTTAGACAACACAGCACCTACCGCTTCTTTTACCGTTTCTCCCACGAGTGGCACCACCGAAACGACTTTCCAGTTTGATGCATCTGGCAGCTCGGATAGTGAGGATGATATTTCAGCACTGCAAGTCCGCTGGGACTGGGAGAATGACGGCACATGGGACACCGATTATTCTACCAGCAAAACCGCTTCCCATCAGTACGGCAGCGAGGGCACGAAAACTGTTCGACTTGAAGTGAGAGATAGTGGAGGATTAACAAAAACCGCGACAAAACAGGTAACGGTGAGCTTAGACAACACAGCACCTACCGCTTCTTTTATAGTTTCTCCCACGAGTGGCACCACCGAAACGACTTTCCAGTTTGATGGCTCTGGTAGTTCCGACAACGAAGATGACTCATCAGTTTTGCAAGTCCGCTGGGACTGGGAGAATGACGGCACATGGGACACCGATTATTCCACCAGCAAAACCGCTTCTCATCAGTACGGCAGCGATGGCACAAAAACCATTCTGCTTGAAGTGAGAGACAGCGGCGGGCTGACAAATACGACAAATAAACAGGTGGCGGTGAGCTCGGCCAACACAGTGCCTACCGCTTCTTTTACGATTTCTCCTACAAGTGGTACAACTGAAACCACTTTCCAGTTTGATGCTACTAGCAGCTCGGATAACGAGGATGACTCATCAGTTTTGCAAGTTCGCTGGGACTGGGAGAATGACGGCGCCTGGGACACCGATTATTCCACCAGCAAAACCGCTTCCCATCAGTACGGCAGCGAGGGCACGAAAACTGTTCGACTTGAAGTGAGAGATAATGGAGGATTAACAAAAACCGCGACAAAACAGGTAACGGTGAGCTTAGACAACACAGCACCTACCGCTTCTTTTACCGTTTCTCCCACAAGCGGCACCACCGAAACGACTTTCCAGTTTGATGCATCTGGCAGCTCGGATAGCGAGGATGATATTTCAGCACTGCAAGTCCGCTGGGACTGGGAAAACGACGGCAGCTGGGACACCGATTATTCTACAAGCAAGACTGCTTCGCTCCAGTATGGCAGCGAAGGCACTAGAACTATTCTACTGGAAGTAAAAGACAGTGGTGGACTAACAAACACCACAACTAAACAGGTGACAGTGAGCTCGGCCAACACAGCACCTGTAGCTTCTTTTATAATTTCTCCCACAAGTGGCACTACAGAAACCACTTTCCAGTTTGATGCGTCTGGCAGCTCGGATAACGAAGATGCTACTTCGGCACTGCAAGTCCGCTGGGACTGGGAGAATGACGGCACATGGGATACAAATTTTTCTACGGGTAAGATTACCTCACACCAGTACAGCAGCGAAGGCACTAAAACTATTCTGCTGGAAGTAAAAGACAGTGGCGGTTTGACAAATACCACGACGAGACAGGTGGTAGTGAGCCCAGCCAACACAGAACCTACGGCATCTTTTACGATCTTTCCCTTAAGTGGCACCACTGAAAGTAATTTCCAGTTTGACGCTTCTGGCAGCTCAGACAACGAAGATGTCACATCCGTTCTGCAAGTGCGTTGGGATTGGGAAAATGATGGCAACTGGGATACCGACTATTCTACTACAAAGACTGCTTTACACATGTTTAGCAGTGCAGGCACAAAAACCGTTCTACTTGAAGTGCGAGACAGCGGCGGGCTGACGAATAACACAACAAAACAAGTCGAAGTCATTACAGCCAGTCCCGGTGAGACTGGTACAGTAACGGATATCGATGGGAATGTGTATAAAACTGTAAAAATAGGAAATCAATGGTGGATGGCCGAAAACCTGAAAGTAACCCGATTCAATAATGGTGATTCCATACCAATTGTATCGGATGATGTGGCGTGGACCAATACAGGTATCGCTTACTGCATTTATGATAATGATACAAGAAATATAGATAATTATGGTTTTTTGTATAAATTTTGGGCATTAAATCATAATAACCGCACGATAGCTCCGCAAGGCTGGCATATACCGACAAATAATGATTGGCAAACATTGGTTGATTATCTCGGTGGAGAGGCAATTGCAGGTAGTTCCATGAAGGAAGAAGGAACAGTACACTGGGCAGAACCAAATGAAGGAGCAACAAATTCCAGCGGTTTTACTGCTCTCCCTGGCGGTTATCGAAAGTACACAGGTGCTTTTGGGTCCATTAATACACGAGCTTATTTCTGGTCATCTGAAATGCGCGATATTTACACTGCATTATACCAGACTCTCCATACGATAAATGCAAGTATACTATTAGGGAATACTATCGATCCGGGATATGGGTTTAGCGTGCGTTGTGTTAAAGATTGATTCTTTTAACTGCAGCCATGATCACCGTAGTTGCGAGTGAATTGAACTCATATCAAACAAAAAAGCCGATAACCTCCAACGATGGAAAATATCGGCTTTTTTCAAAACGTGAATATTAAAATCAATAAATCAGTTCAACCCAACGGCCACCGGCTTTGAGTTCCGCTTTGCGGCGTTGCCATTTTTCCGCAGAGCCGGCGATTTCACTGAATGTTTCATCAAAAGCCGTCAGAATGGGCTCAAGTCCGGAAACGAAAACGTGGGTATCCGGTTTGAGCATGAGTTCCCAGATTTCTTCTTTGTTCTGTTTGAAAGCGCTCTCAAAGTCGATGGGTTTGTTGAGATAGGGTTGCGGACTTACAGCCAAAAATGCTTTAAATGTTTCTTTATCATAGTACAGCGTGAAATCATCTTTTTCATCATTCATGTAAAGCATATCAACGCCGGTTTTCTGGCCATAAAATAAGCGAATTTTGCCATCCCATTTTTTGTGTTTCTTATAGAGATTTTTGATGAAGGCGCGAAATGGCGCGATTCCGGTACCGAGACCGACCATGATGATGTCGGCAGTTTTTTCTTCCGGAATGGGAAAAGGTGAGCCGTATGGACCGGAAAGTTCAATTTTGGCCCCGGGTTTTAAGTCACAAAGATAGTTGGATGCGACCCCATTGTAACGTTCGCCACTAAACTCATCGATGTAATTGCAGCGCTTGACACACAGGTTGATTTTTTTATCGCCGTTTGTGGCATTAGCGACGGTGTAGAGACGCAGGTGCTCCTGGTTACCGAATGCATGTGGTCCGGGAACCAATACGCCGACACTCTGACCGGCATCCAGGTGCAGGTCTGTGCCTTCCTCCAGTTCAAGAATTAAATCTTTTACTTCTTCTTCTGAATTCTCTGGCGTAATTCTTTTGGTCGATTTTACGGTTGCATAAAATCTATTGGTTGTGTCCATGTCTTGTAATTGGCTCATTTTCCTAACCTCTTGCTTCGTTTTGAAATTTATTGAAAATTTTTTCTTAACAAGTATAACATTAATAATTCGAACACCACAAATAACAACTGCATGGTATTAATCTATCGTTTTCGAGTTGGTTTTTCCAGTTCGTATATTTTATCCGTAACTGTATCCATATGTTTTGCAATGACGGCTTGCGCGTCTTTCAGAGCTTGATTATAGACATATCCACCCGCTTCGGATAAGAAAAAATCAAGCAGAAATTCGGCTTCCAATCCACCAATCTCCCGGTCCAATTCTTCCTGGAAGTAAATCTTGAGCTGCTCAACAATTGCTTCTTTGTCTTCTTTTGCAAGCTTAGTCATATCTATTTGGTTTCACATTTTTCACTATCATCTTTGCTGCAATATCCTTTTGAGGAACATGCACTGCAGCCTCCGCGCAGGGAGAGCACATCGTTCGTCGAGCCGACGGCAAACATTTTTCGCCACCCGGCTTGAACCAGACTCCAGATGAGCATCATGCCGACGATCCCACCAATAGCGATGAGATAGGACATCCAGCGTTCCATGCATCAACCTCCCAGCCCGGCGAAGCCCATGAAGGTCAGTGAAAGCAGGCCAGCAACCATCAAAACGATGGCTGTTCCACGTACCACTTTCGGTGTATCAGCGATGTCCAGATCTTCGCGGATACCAGCCATGATAACGAGGGCGATGGTGAATCCGGCGCCGGCGCCCAATGCATAAACCAAACTCTCAAGGAAATTGTAGCCTTTGCTCGTCTGAAACAAGGCCAAACCCAAAATAGCGCAATTGGTTGTAATCAATGGGAGAAAAATTCCCAGAGCGCGAAACAATGCCGGGCTGAATTTTTTGATGATCATTTCAACAAGCTGTACCGTTGAAGCGATAACCACGATATAGGAGATAAGTTGCAAAAATGGCGCGTCAATGGCGACCAATAAGGTATGAATACCGTAAGCGCACATCGAGCTTACCAGCATGACGAAGGTTACAGCACCACCCATGCGTGACGCTGTACCGATATTTCCGGAAACGCCAATAAATGGACATATTCCTAAAAAATAGGCTAACACGAAGTTATTTACCAGGCAGGCGTTAATAAAAATATAGCTTAATGATTCACTCATGCTACAACCTCCTGCATTTTAGCCGCTTTGCGTTCTTTCATATAATTAAACAGGAGCAACCAGGCACCGAGGGTGAAAAAGCCGCCTCCTGGCAATATCATTAAAACCCAGGGCTCGAAACCCTGGCCCAAAACCTGTAAACCAAATAACGTCCCACTGCCTAATATTTCGCGAACGACACCGAGACAAAGGAGTGCAAATGTGAATCCTGCACCCATCCCGGCTGCGTCTATAATAGATTTGCCGACGGTGTTTTTTGAGGCAAAAGCTTCGGCGCGTCCGAGAATGATGCAGTTTACGACAATAAGTGAGATAAACGCTCCTAGCGCTTTGTGGATATCAATACTTATTGCTTGTATAAGGTATTCTGCAACGGTCACAAAAGTTGCAATGATGAGAATAAAAGTGGCGATACGCACTTGCTTGGGGATGAAATTACGCAACATCGAAACAAGCATACTCGACATAACAAGCACAAAAGCCGTTGCCAGTCCCATTGCAAGGCCATTGGTTGCAGAATTCGTTACAGCCAACGTTGGGCACATGCCGAGCACCTGGACAAAAACCGGGTTTTCCTTCCATAAACCTTTTACAAAGGTTGTGGCATCAAATGTTTTGTTGGGTTCGTTCATATTTATTATCCATTCTGGAGATTGGATGTTAAATGCGAGCATCTAACACCACGCTTCCACTATCTCGTCTTTATTTCTTAAATTTATCCAGATTTTTGTTGATTACCGGCATATTTGCTGATGCGCTGTTTTGAATGATTGCCGTCACTGCTTTCGAAGAAATTGTTGCACCGGTAATACCGTCTATTTCCCAGGGATTGGTCTTGGTGCCATTTTTTACGAAGACAACTTCATTTTTCAGATTTTGCCCTGCATCATCCAGTGAAACGTCCAATGCTGCAAAGTTCTTTTGAAAGGCAGCATCTTTTTCGATTTTATCACCCAATCCGGGAGTTTCTTTACTCTCCAAAACCTGCATGCCGACGATTGCCTGTTTTTCAGGTGAATAGCCGTACAGCATACGAACAACATCCTGAAAACCTTGTCCCGCAGCTTCAAGCGCAATGCCTACGAGTTGTCCATTGGCATCGTATCCGGCATAGTATTTCATTTCATTCTTCGTCTCACCCTCGACCTTTTCAACTTCACCATTGTTGACTTCGAATATGTTTTTTGTTTCTGAGCCGGGCAGGACTTTAAAAATGGCCCGTTCCAAAACTTCGGCTTTGTTCGCTTTAATTGTTTCGAAAGTCATTTCGTATGTCGTGACGATGAGAAGCGCGCACATCAAGCCAATGCCGGCAAGCGCACGTATCATATACCAACTTTTCGGGGCTTCAATCATTTGTGCCATATCTGTCTGACTCATTTTGCCCCTCCTTTCCGACCGGTTCCATAAACTCTCGATTTGAGTGATCTGTTCAACAGTGGTGTCACAGCATTTCCCATGAGAATAGCGTACATCATGCCTTCCGGCAGGCCACCCCATAACCGGATCACCGTAACCATTATTCCAATGATGATCGAATAAACTATGACACCCTTCTCGGTCACCGGTGAAGAAACCATATCCGTAGCCATGAATACTGCACCGAGCATCATTCCACCTGAAAACAACATGAATTGCGGTGTTGGTGTTGCTGGATTGAAAAAATGCACTATTCCGGAAAAGACTGCAACTGTGAGGAAAATGATAACGGGGATTTTCCAGCTCATCATGTTTCGAGCGACGAGGTACAGACCACCCAGAAGAATGAGGGCTGCGCTGGTTTCACCAACAGAGCCGGAGGTGAGTCCCATAACCATATCTGTCACATCGGTAGCTATGTGGTTGAATTTCATATTTCCAAGGGGAGTGGCACTGGCAACGGCGTCATACGCAGGGGTTGTAAAGGGCCAGGCCAGGCTTGAGCTTGGAATATTGGTGAAGCGATCCGCTAGGAAAGCAGGGTGCCAGGTTGTAATCGCAACGGGAAAAGCTGCCTGCAAGATGGCACGTCCCCCCAAGGCGGGATTAAAAATGTTATAACCCAATCCGCCAAAAAGCAGTTTCACAACAGCAATCGAGGCTATACCACCCAGCGCAGCCATCCACAAGGGCAGTGCGGGAGGCAGAGTTAATCCCAATAAAAGTCCAGTTATTACGGCCGACCAATCGGAGATGGTGCTCTCCTTGTTATTCAGGCGGCAGTAAATGTGTTCCGTTAAAACAGCAGAAATCGTCGTCACTGAAAGAATGAGTAAAGCAGCCAGACCAAAGGCGTAAATTGCAAAAACAGTTGTTGGCACAAGGGCGATAACAACGTTCATCATGATCTGGTCCGTGCTGACTGCAGACTTCAGGTGTGGCGACGTTCGAATCTCTAGTGGTTTATTCAAGACATTCATGAAGCGGCCTTTTTATCTCTGATTATTCCTTTAGCAACGCGGAAATAATGCACTAATGGAATGTTTGAGGGGCATACGTAAGAGCATGAACCACATTCGAAACAATCCATTAAATTGTATTCTCCTGCCATTGCATCATATTGTTTAAATTTCGCAAGTCTTCCCAGCCGTGAGGGATTCAGAAAGATCGGACAGGCATCGAGGCAGTGGCTGCAACCGATGCACGGATATTCTTTGCGAATGGTGAGTTGGCTTTCGTGATCCGTTAAAACGAGCAAGCCGGAAGTGCCTTTGGTGATGGGTACGTCCAGGCTTGATACCGTGAAACCCATCATCGGGCCGCCAAGAATAACGCGGGTGGCATTTTTTTTCAAGCCAGCTTGTTCCAATGCATAACGCAATGGCGTACCGATTTGAATTAAATAATTGCCGCTTTTCTCCACTCCGGGCCCGGTTATCGTAATAGACCGTTCGATGATACCCCGACCCAACGGGAGCAAACGACCTATTTCGGCAGTTGTGGCAACATTCACAACAACGCTGCCGCTATCAGCCGGCAAACCACCCGAGGGAACTTCTCTATCTAATAATGCTGTAATGAGCATTTTTTCAGCGCCCTGAGGGTATTTTACCTTTACAGCCTCAACAGTTACCGGTAGATCGCTCGGTATATTCTCACGTAGGGATAGTATCGCATCCGGTTTATTTGCTTCGACACCGATAATGGCACGCTTGGCTCCGGTTGCTTTTAAAATGTAACGAATCCCCATAAATATATCATCTTGCTGCTCCAGCATTACACGATGATCGGTTGTTAAGTAGGGCTCGCATTCAACACCGTTAATTATTAAAGTATCCACCGCTTTATCCGGGGGGACTTTAAGTTTAACATGCGTCGGAAATGCGGCGCCGCCCAAACCAACAATACCGGCTTCCTGAATTGCTGCAATGATCTCTTCAGGAGTGGCTGTGTTGACGTCACAGGGGGCACTGGGTTCAACAGTTTGTCCGGAAGCTGGATAGGATTCCAGGAATATGCTCATCACCATTTTGCCAGTAAGACTTGGCGCCCAACCGATTTTTTTAATGATTCCGGAAACAGGCGCGTGCATTGTCACTGAGACGAAACCGGAAGCTTCGGCAATTTTTTCACCACGCCTGACTTCCTGCCCCTCGCGAACAATGGGTTTTGCGGGTGCACCCAGGTGCTGGGATAAGGCGATGATAAGCACATTGGCGAACGGGAACTGACGAATCTCACGTTTCACAGTGCCATCTTTGTGCGTCGGTGGATGCACACCATGAGCAAAGGTTTTTTTTGCTACGACGGTTGTTGTCATATTTTTAAAGGATTAGATGTTAATTTTCAATTACGAAAAGTTTGATGTCCAGAGTTGATTCAGAAAAATATTTATGCAGACAGAATACACTCTAAACTACAAACCGCAAACTCGTTCCCAGTCTCCAAACCCGGAACACTCGAACAGCTCGGCGTTTTTTTCAATGACGCGTAGCGTCCCAAAAAAGCTCCTCACCACGCAGGTCGTGGTGAGGAGTGGCATATTTGAAATTTAATTGAATTTCTCAGCGCGTTTAATCCATTTATCGATATCCGCAGCGCTGCGGTCGGCTGGCAATCCCGGATGGATTACTTGTGCCGTGCATTTTTCTGCAGCTTTTACGAGATCAGAATACGGACCGCCGTTTGGATCTTTAATAACGGCTTTTTTCGAGCTGTTGTATTCAAAGATTTTTGGATTCAGTTTCGTGCATTCATCGCATGCAGTGCATTCATCGGTGTCTATCCATGGAGCCATGTATTCACCGTTCGCAGCTGTTGCAACTGCTGTATCTGCACCAGCCGCTGGCTTCGATGCAACGGCAGGAACTGTGAGTTGTCCACCATTTCCTCCAGCCATTTGCAGCAGACCTGCAGCGATGTTTTGGATAACTTCGGCGCGAATCTTTTCTTCCATGCCTTCGGCTTCGGTTTTTGGTTTGTCAGCGCCAGCCAGAGCCTTCAACATGATCCAGAAATCTCTTCTTTCTTCACAGGATTGAACGATTGGGTTGGCGACCATCAGACGAGCCAGATGTTTTTTGCCATCGACGGCCCAGATGAATGGGAATTTGCCTTCGCGATCTTCTTGTGGCATTTCCAGAAATTCTGCCAGCGGAACCATGTTTTCATTCCATGTTTCCTGTGGTGCTTTGCGGAAATGCTTACGGAAGCGGGCTTCTGTTACAGCAAAATCAGCAAATGTCATCGGAATTTGCATGGATTTTTTACGACCATTTTCTTCGTAATCAATGGTATAAGTCGGCCACAAGTCTTCCATTGCAGGGTTGCCTTCGAGGTCGAAGCATTCCTGCGGTGTTTTGCCTAAATCCGGATTATAGCGGAATAGTGGATAAGCGCGGGATTCAACAGCCAGTTTGGATTGATGAACACCCAGGTCATCACCAATACCGTGTTCAGGCTGGCATGGGCAATAGAGATTGAACAATGCCGGACGGCGTGCCATCAAGCCCTGAACGAAGCCTTCGATCATATGGCTGGTATTCGAGGTCGCGCCTTGCATGAAATAGGTTGTCCGGTGGGCCATGGTTATCAGACCAATTTCTTTGCGAATTTCTTCCTTGCCCTTAATGGCTTTGCCATATTGGGCCATATCGGAAATTTGACCAATGAAGCCGGATGTACAAGCCTGGCCACCTGTATTCGAATAAACCTGTGTATCGACGATGAAAATTTTGATTGGTTTTCCTGACATCATCGCACGGGAGATATTCTGGAAACCGATGTCATACATTGCACCATCGCCACCAACGGCAACAACCGGTGGGCACAATTCCCACTCTTCATCATTGAACTGGTGCCAGTTAAAATAGGTGAAGAATTCTTTGTGTTGTGCATCGCTGTAGGCATCTTGCAATTCCAATTCTGCCATACGGATTGCTTTGAAACCATCCGCCATTTTCATCATGTGGCCTTCAAAAACACCCATTGCCATCGAAGCGCTATCCTGGAACAAGTGGTTTGCCCATGGGAATGGATAGGGATTAAATGGATAAGTTGAACCCCAAACTGAGGTACATCCTGTTGAGTTGATCATACCCATGCTCGAACGGCCACGGCCCGAGGTGCCCTGGCTGTATTTCCATTTCAGATTTTTCAGTTTTGCGATGAGTTGTGTAACGCGTTTGAGCCAAACGTCGTCGACAGGTTTACTACCGCGCATTTTCTCCATTTTTCCAGCAATTGCTGCCAGAGTGATGTCGGTATCCTTTAATTCGTCGAGTGCTTTACTCATAGCTTCATCATCACTGATGTCCATCTCGGAGACCAGTTTAAGCTGAATATGTTTTTGCAGCTTGTTGATCAGATCATCAATATAGGTCACATGTTTTTCAATTCGAGGCTGCATCAACGCTTCAACTGTAGCGGTGAAAAGATGCATAACGGTCTTTTCGGTACAACCAAGACAGGCGCCATCGCCACTGACCAGAGCCATATAATTATTTTTGTCCAGTAGCAACGTATCCAAAGCACCAATACCTTCTTCGAGATTATCGATGCGAATGTATTTTTTCGGGGTGTTGGGCAGATCGAGCCAGAATTCCCAATCCTTGCGCAGGTAGTTAATCGTGTCTTTTGTCTGTGTTATTGGAATAAGTGCGTCATCATCACAGACGTTAACACATTCCATACAGCCTTTGCAGGTGTAAGGATTAACTGTAATGCTTAGAAGACCACCGGAGTTTGGTGTTTTCTTTTCGAGATTTGTGTAGTAGGGTTTGGTTAGAGCGAATTGAAAATCTCCCAATTCTTCTTCGAAAAGTTTGAACTCGTTTTGCAAGGCTGTTTTGTCTTTGCCTTCGAGATCTGAATTCGCGATGGTTTCGCGAATGGCAATATCGAAAAGCTGGCGTGGTTTGTCACCGTTGGCTTCCGTAAACAGGGAGCGAAGGGTGCCTTCCATTTTGCGAACAGCTTTTGGCAGGTGGTTCAGGTCATTGCCAGCTTTTTTCACTCGGCTGACCACGGTATCCAAAACAGCACCGACTTCACTTACCAGGCCAGGGATGGCTGTGTCCGGACAAACCGTGTAGCAACTGCCGCAAGCCGTGCAGTTTTCGGCAATCCATTTCGGGTGTTCGAAGCGAATTCCCGTCATATCACGGAAGACACCGGTCACTGCAGGGATCAGGCTCAAGCCAATAAAAGGATCGGTGATATTGTCGTTACCCATTCCCCGGGCGTAGAAATTACCTGTTTGTTCCCAGAACCGGTGAATATCTGTCGAGAGTGCTTTGCTTTGTGGCTGACGTTTTAGCATGATTGGCAAATCAGGCTCAGTTGCAACGCCATTGGTTTTGCCGTTCGTTTTTTCGCCGATTGGCATTTCGGTAATTTGATGAATTTCATCGAAACCACGCTGAACAACGCGCAAGTTGTCTTCAACGACTGCACGTCCTTTTGTACCGAATTTGTGTTCGAGTTGTTCTTCAATTGCTTTAAAAAGTTTATCGTGATCAAGTCCGGCCTGTTCCATCGTGTCGGAGGCTGCGAAAAATGCACCCTGGAAAGCAATACCCTGCATACGGAATTGCAGTTCAGGATTCGTTGCTTCTTCACGGGCGATCTTGAATGCGTCGATATAAAAGACTTTGATTTCGTTGCTTACGATGAAGCGCTGGTAGTGCACAGGAATGTTTTGCCATACGGCTTGTGCCGTTGGGAGATCGCTCTGAATGATGAAAACACCGCCTTTTTTCAAGCCAGCAAGTGCGTTTGTGTGTCCCAAAACGTTTGGATCCGGGGAGAGAACGACATCAACGTAGAAATATTCACAGTTAATACGAATGGGTTCCGGAGCTGCTGAGAGGTAATAAGTCGTCGGTTGTCCTTTTTTCTCGGAACCGTACTTGGGATTCGCTTTAATGTGGTATCCCAGTAGATCAAACATCGTCATCGCCAGGTTTTTACCAGTCGTGATAGCACCCCAGCCACCAATTGAGTGGAAGCGTACAGTGATTGCACCTTTGGGCATCAAATTGGGATTTTCACTACCGCGTACAGAAAGTTCTTTCACATTGGGATACCCATCGACAATATTCTGCTGGTGGAGGTCCTGTTTGGGTGAAAGCGCCTGTTCGCGAATGAAATCAACAGACAGATAAAACATTTTTTTCTGTGCACCATCGGGCAACATGTTTTCAATGGCACCGATTATACCTTCTGGCTGCAAGTCACGGCTACCCATCCCGAAGGAGCCGGAATAGAGTGCAGGTGCGTCACTTGCTTTGTACGTTTCCAGGTGTGGATATGGTACTTTTTTCGCGTTCCCGTTTTCAAGGCACTTGGAAATGGTTGCGCGAATTTCACGCATCATCGGTAAATCGACAGCCAGTGGTTGATCGAGACGTTCGAGGACCGCAACACCTTTTTTCCCTTTGAGAACTTTGCTGATCATATCTGAAGGGAATGGGCGGAACATAACCATATCGACAACGCCGACTTTTAAACCACGTGTCTCCCGCAGATAATCTGCAACGACCTCGGCGCTTGGAATCAAGCTACCCTGGCCGATGATCAGGTAATCAGCGTCTTCCGCTCTGTAGGTCATAACGCGGGCATATTGACGACCGGTTAAGTCATAAAATTCTGCGAAGGCTTTGTCAGCGAAATCCTGGATATGATCAAAGAAAAACGGACGTTGTGCAGCAACGCTCTGCATGTAGGAATCCTGGTTCTGCACGATACCAGCCATCACTGGATTGTCCACATCCCAGAGTTCAGGAATGCGTCGGCGGGTGGCGCCATAAATAATTTTTTGTGCTGGAGTTGGTGTATCAATAATATCATCCGGGCTGCCGAGATATTCTGCGATGAGTTCACGCTCAGGAATCATCAGCGATTCGATGAGGTGCGTTGTGAGAAAACCATCCTGGGCAATAATACCAGGTGTTAAGGATAATTCTGCAATTCTATGGCAGATAATGTTCAAGTCGCTCACGGACTGGGCATTTTTCCCGAACATTTGAAAAAATCCGGTGTCATCGACGCAATGGTAGTCGTCGTGGCCGGCGTGAACGTTCAGGGTGGCTTTTGTCATTGCCCGGGCACCAATATTAAGCACATAAGTCAGGCGCTTGCCAACAGCAGCGTAGAGTGATTCGTGCATATAAGCAATACCCTGACCTGAGGAAAAATTCGAGGCACGCAGACCAGTCATCGAGAGACCGGCGGTAACAGCTGCGGCAGCGTGCTCACCTTCCGGTTCGATAAAAATCAGCGGCCGACCTGAGATATTTATATGCCCTTTGGCAGTTTCTTCAGCCCAATATTCGCCCATCTGCGTCGATGGGGTAATGGGATACGCACCGGCACCATCGGTGGATTCACGTTCGCACATGATGACAGCTGTGTTTCCATCCATTGCTGTCCGGGTACCAGGGTATTTAAATTGTTTCGTGGGTTTTGCCATCTTACCCGTCCTTTTTTTGATTAAATGATTTTATGTCCGTGGTTTTACCCTTGCGAAGATTCTGGTTTAATTGTATGGATTCAAATTCGCGTATTCTGCAGCGCGCGATTCGCGTCAACCTTCGCAAAGGTATTCCTTAACTATTTAAAATTGGTAAATGTGATTTTCGTAGAACTTTGGGACTTTTTTCTCCTTTTGTCACACTGCCATCCGGTTCAAGCCAGACGATAGCCCCGGTAGGGCAGCGTTGAATAGGTTTTTGCGTTTGGGAATTTTTTGTGTAGTCGATAACTGGCAGGTTGTTTTCCATTTTAATCAAGTTGTTATCAGCGTCCATTGCGCAGCGACCACAAGCTGTACAACCTACCTCGCAATATTCGAGTATTTCGTCCCCTGCTTCCAGGCTTTTGCAACTTACCCATAGCCGGTGGCTAATCGGATGAATTGAGAACAAATCTTTTGGACAGATATCGACACAATCCCCACAGGCTGTGCATTTTTCTTCATCAACCACCGGTAAACCATACTTATTCATGGTTATTGCATCAAATGTGCAGGCAACTTCGCAATCGGCCAGACCAAGACAACCCCAAGAGCACACCTTGCCTCCGCCAGCTACTTGTGCTGCAGCACGGCACGAGCTTATGCCTTCATAAACGGCACGATTACGCGACACATTTGATCCGCCCGCACAGGCAAGCCTGGCAACACGTTTTTCTTCTGAGCCTGCATCAACACCCAGGAAATCAGCGATGGCAACACGTCCATCTTCGGTTGAGACCGTGCATTTTCCTGGTGTGGCATTATTGCTTACCAAGGCTTCGGCAAAGGGGCGGCAACCGGGAAAACCACATGCACCGCAGTTGGCATGCGGGAGCATATCTTCAACAATATCTATGCGTGGATCTTCAAAAACGTATAATTTTTTATTTGCGAAAACTAGTAAGAGTGAAAGCACAATCGTAAGTCCGGCCATAGCGCCGACTGCTGTAAGAATGACCAGCATAGTATGGTAACTCCCAATGAATTACTGTCGTGTGTGTTTTTTAAGAATGATCGAAAGGATGCATTCCATGAACGTATCTAACCCTGTTTGTTTATTCATTAAAGAGGGTTAGCAATGGGCAGGAGGTAAACCCTGCCTTAAAAATAAAGCAAGCAAATTTTGTATTTGGTCTCTATTCCCAGTGTTTAAAAATGAAGCAATATAAGGATATAAAATAAAATCGGGAATAATCTTTTTCTATTTAATATTAAATATCTGGCATTTGAATTTGGGCTTTTCAATAATACAATTTAATAATGTACAACGTATTTGTTTTTGTTCTTCGTCACATTTACATTTTTAAATCTATAAATTTGCATATTGAAAAAATTCTACTTAATGCCTGGAAATGCTTGTGGTTTTTTTTAAAACCAATTAAAAAATATAATCAAAACTATTTGAAATGAAAAAACTTTATTTTAAAAAATTCTGTTTCGCCAAACGTTATTCATGAGCTCCTTTCTACTACCGCATGCAAGCAAATGTCCTGTTATAATGCAGTGTGTTTATGAAGGGCACAAGCGAAAAATATTTTAGAACGGGCTGTTTTTTCTGAGCAAAAAGAAACCCTGCAAAAAATGCAACTATTGCAGGGTTCATCCCAGCCAAGTCACTCCAGTTATTTCAAACTACCTGTACCGGAGCTTTCCCCATATTTTTAAGAGTCTGACGTGCCCCAGTCTCATCTCTAACCTGGAAAATAATACGCAGGATTTTGAAGCAGTGTTGTATTCCTGCTTAAAAACTGTAACCGAGTGAGGTCATAAATAAATTTTCACTCAATTCATCTGTACTGTTGTTGTATTCATTCGCTATCAAATGACCTGAAGTAACAGCGTCTTGTGTTTTGTTAAGTGCATGTATGAAAGCGAAATCGAGTGAAATTTTACCAAAATTATGGCCAAAACCCAATGTCAGATGATTTTCTACGATTGCCGGAAAAATCGAGAATACGGTATTTGTCGGAACCGGATTGGCACCGTGAATAAATCCGGCACGTAAATTTGTATCGTTATTGAGTTTGAAATCAGCACCCATTTTTATATTCCAGACGCTTTCCCAGGCAAGTGGAAAATCATAGGCAAAGGTGCCATCATTCGCGTCACCATTAATCATCGTGTTAATATTGGCATTGGTTCCTTTTTTGAAATCCATGGGCATGTTTTCAAAAGCATCTTTCCATTGTATGTATTCAACATCCAGGCCTAAACTCAGTTTGGAAGATGGTTTCAGACCGATACCGAAGGCATATTTTGCAGGTACACCAAAATCAACTTCAATGTCAGAATATTCCGTCGCGACACCTGCCATCATATCGATGCCCATTTGACCGAACATTTGCATTACTGCTGCCTGTGCCTGTTCCATAGTCATGGTTGGATTTTGCATCATCACGCCTTGTACAGCTTTCATAAATGCATCGTTAAATTGAGCAGTCATATCCATTTTGGCTTCGCCACCGAATTTCATTGTCGTCGGGCTTGTGTAGGCCAAACCAAGGGAAAGTTTATCACTGACTTCATAATAAACACCAAGGTTGGCGCCGATGCCAAATCCGGTCAAACCATTTAATTCTGCATAGGCTGTAACCTCGGAATAACCAAAACCACCAACCGTTGGATCAGCTGCGAACATTTGACCGAAAGTCATACCAGGCATTGCAGTCCCATTCATGCTGGTTACAGGATCGAGACTGAAAGGCATTTTGAAATCGAGCATGCCGTAATAAACCTGAACGCCTGCACCAATGGAGAGTTTATCGTTAACTTCATAGCCAACACCGGGGCCAATGCGCATGTAACCGAAATTTGAATAATACTCTTGTGGAATGAACTGTCCGGACTGATCACGGAAAAGATTGTGATTCAATTTATAATCTGTTCCCATTCCACCCACGACATTAAACCCAAATCCCCAGGCCCATTTGCTGCCTTGCATCGGATCGACATAAGAAAGAAAAGGCATCGGAAAATAGGCTTTTTCCGATTCGGTTAATGCATTGACGTCATTCTGGAATTTGACAGTCGGTGCTAAAATACCGAGACCAACACCCATAGCGCGCCCTTGCAGCTGGGTTAATCCAGCTGGATTTGCCAGGAGAACTGCACCATTATCCGGTAGTGCTAATAAAGTAGCACCACGTGCATAGGAACGTGCACAGAAACAATTAAGCAAGTAGCCATTCGTACCGGCAAACATGGTTGCAGTCGGTACTATCAACATGAGAACGATCAGTAGGGACACCCTGTTTTTCATAACTCCACTCCTTAAATAATTAATCTGGTTTGAGTGACTTCATCTCAAATTTTAATGAAACATGATTATGGATTTAATAATGACTTTTTTTGTACCCTCTTCTTTTGTCCATGATGGAATTGGCTCCATCTCTCCTCTGTGGTGATTGTCCTCGTCCATGTCGTTTTCTCAAAGATGAAATACTGTATCGAACGCTGTAGATTTTCAAGAACAATGCCAAAGTGGGGGATGGATATAACATGCTGTTAAAAAGGTTTTTATGCATAATATTAAATGTTGAAGCGTTCCTATTGTTGGGAATTTGCCTCGCAAATTTCCTAAAAACAGGGGTTGGGAGTCCCTTTGAAAAATGAAATTGTCTGAAGCTGAAATTCAGTTTATATCAATCGGATAAAAGGCATCGGAAAACGATTTGAGTCTATTCGGCAGGGCGTCCTTCAGGACAAAAACAAGGTGTATCCTGGGACACACAATTTAAGGATGAAGTGAGGGATAAGACGAGGGAATCCCGACATAAAGGCTACGTCGGGATTTATGCGAATTTTATTCGTTAAACTGGGAAGTTATCGCTGAAAGTGGCAGGCCGAGTGTTTGTTCCGTAATTTTGCTCAATTCCTCTTCAGGTCCCTGAAAATGGGCCGTCCGATGCACATGCGTCATGCTGTCACCCGGGGCAAGCGCTGCTGCAGGCGAAGAAGATTCAAGTTCATTGAACGGTCCAATCTGTTTACCATCCTGCTGGTATGGGCCATCATTGTAGGTATTGACAACGTCGCCGGCAAATGGTTCTTCCTGTATTTCCCAAAGGTTGTTTACATACATTTTGGCCTCCGGAGGCAGGGTGAAATTAACAAGTGTCAGAACTTTATTCTCAGGATCATAACTGCCGATTGTGTTTTTTGCACGCAATGCAGAAAGACCAATTTTGCAGCGATATTTCGCATCACCTTTAAAAAAGACGACGCCTTTTTCTTCGATTTTTAGACGATCTTCACCAATTTTTCCAAAATATTTGTCATTTACTATTTGGCCGAGTTTCGCTTCCGGACCGGGATGAAATGGCAGCACAACAGTCGTTGAGGCAGACGAATTAAATTTTCCCAAAATCCAGATGGAGAGCAGGCCGCTGCCCATGTGCCATTTGTCATCGCCCTGGTTGGTTATGGTATTATGAGATTCAAAACTGACAATTTTTGTGGCTTTGGGTACGGCAATTTTAAAAATATCGCTTATTTCGGCTTTCGTGTGCAGCCGGATAATCCGATCGGCGGAGAGTTCAAAATTGGTATTGCTATAATTCGTTAGGTTGAATTGTTTGTAGAAATGTGCCTGATCTGCCTTGCGTTTTGATAACACCCACCATCCCCAATCAACAGGGCCAGGTGCTTGCCAGTGCTCATAATTAAAAGGATCCCCTTTTTTGAAAAACAATCCAAATTGTCCACCTTCCGGTCCAAGCCAAAAGCGATCTTCTCCGCCAATGGTGTTGATGTGTGCCTGGCGTTCATGAACCGTGATAAGCTCATGATTGATCCATCCGAAACTGAGACCATCTTCGCCATCAAGAGAGCTTGTCATAACGCGACCCTGCATTGCAGGTACAGCAGCAACACGGGCGTCTGAATCCTTCGCTTCCAGAACAACTACATCAGCATGCCGGCTTAAGAAACTTAGATCGTCTCCAAAAGTTTTCATATTTCGCTCCAGGTATTTTCACGGAATGGGCAGTGCAAAACAGCAAGAAATAATGCTTATAAATAAACCATTCTTTTCATCGCAGTAAAGCATTTCTTTATCTAAAAACAGATTTTTTTGATTTCATCGTTCATTATCGAATTCGTCTATCTCAGTCTATTGCGATCATAATGAAGATAACACCTTGAAATACTATTGTTTCGAGGTAATAAGCCCTGCTATTATTTTGGCGGCAGATTGCCTGCTATCGATTCAGTCTGGTGAATAATTGCTGGCATGCAGCGCGGACAGATGTGCAATTCCTGTCCATTATAAGTTAGAACAATTAATGGTATCTGGCTTTCTTCGGTTTTGCAGTTGAAGCATTGTTTGGGATTTTCCATTCGCATCTCCGGAGTTTATTTTATGTTGTGATCAATGCGGCAAAAATAATCAATTAAGCATTGAAAAGCAAATGGATTGCGATGCTTTGGTATTTATCTACTTTATACCTGATTTGGGGAGATTTCTTTCTGTAATAAGCATATAGCCAGTCATATTTTGCTTCGCTGCAAACTCGGGAATTCGGATTTTACCCGAGAAAAGACCTTCAAAACTAATTTGGCAGATTCGAGATTTCTATAAAAGATAGATAGGATGCAAAACGACCCTGACGAGACTGTTGAAAAAGGGATAAACCGGATGTTGAGCTTGCCGAAACGCCCGGTTCCACGCTCGAATTCGGGCCCTTCGGCAAGCTCAGGGTCCGAATTTGCATGTTTTTCGACAGTCTCGACAATGCTTGGAGCCCTGTCAGGGTTAAACTCGCTCCCTTTTAATTTAATCTGCCAAAGTAGTATTATAAAAAATTTTTTATCCAGGGACCCTGAGTTTTTGTCTGATTCAATGTTGATCATCAAAATGCATGCAGTGCCTGGTGAAAAACTCGGGGTCCTGGAATTAAAATAAGTGTACTCGTTTCAACGAATCAGTAACATCGAGCGTCGGGCAGCATATTTTTCACCCTTTTCCCCAAGAAATTGCAAACGATAGAGATACACGCCGCTGGCAACCTCTGCGCCCTGTTTGTCAGCGCCATTCCACAGGACGCTATGATAACCAGCCTGGACAAATTCGTTTTGTAAGGTAATAATTTCTTCACCCAGCACATTAAAAATTTGTAAATGGACCATTCCTGATTTCGGTAGCTGGTATCGAATTTCAGTTTCCGGATTAAACGGATTCGGTTGATTTTGGCTCAATCCAAATTCTGATGGGATTGCATCCCTCGTTAATTCAGCCGCTGATTTGGGTAGATTGAGTTGCCGCAGATTAGCATCATAAAATGCCTGCACACCAATTCGTGTTGTGTGAAGGCTGGCTAGAACGGGATCGTTTGGATCTGGCCTGTAGGTCCCGGGATCGACATTTAGTTCTGTGGTTCCCTCCGGCGCGGGAGCTATCAGAATGGAACCAGCAATTGTTGTTTTTTCACCGGGTGCAAGAGATACCGGGCCGGTAGACAAAATAAATCGTATGTCGGCCTGGATGTCCGTTTCATAGGATTGTGCGCCGGATAGCCAACTGTACTGCGCTGCATCTGTATTTGGATCTGGATTTTGGCCTCCGTTTATAAATGCTGTGTAATTAGTAACGCCATTGTCATCTGGGGTTTGCAGAAAAGCAAATGCCATGATAGAAGGCTGGTTGACGAAGAGCTGTTCTTTAAAATCATGATCCCATATTATCCCCATGTCATCAAAGAATGCAGCGTTATCATCCGTTGCATCTCCGATGTCAGCGTCGCTCCAAAAACCGAAATAAGCATTGGAAATCATCTTTTCTGAAATGTTGGTAATTTCCCAGAGGATGATAATTGCGTCGCGTGTTTCACCTGTGTTGTAGCCGAGGCTGCGCTGGCGGACTTCTATGCCCAGCGGACCAGCTTCATGCAGTGGACTGCCATCGTAATCATTGTATTGAACAACGAGGTTCTCAGCACCTGGTAATAGGACTGCTTTACCATTTGCTGTACAAAATTCAGCGGGCCAGTTTTGTTTATCAGCAGGCCATGAGCTGTCAAAAACATGGAAGAGTTCGTCTGAATTGCTGACAAGACTGGGTTTAAATTCACTGCTGTGCGATGCTTCTGCAACGACCGGATTCCCGTCAACGATGCCACCAAACCAGATACCTGCGGTATAAATGTGTGTGTCGCAGGTGTGGCGAGGATACATGGCTTCCATCGCACCTTCAGGTCCAACAGCAATTCGACCATCGGCCGCGATTCTGAGCTTGATATTGTTTTTTTCGTGAACACCGGGATCAGAAAAATCGCAGATCTGTTTCATCGCGACCGTACGGATTGCATCGTGTCCGACATAAAATTTGCCATCATAAGTGAAACCAGTGAGCTCTGCTTCTGTATCATTGCACTCGAGACCCGATTCAGTAAAAAGAAAGTGAAAAACAGCATCGAGGTCACCGTCCTGATCGACATCTTCCAGATGATTTTTGTTGTGTATTTCCATGGCACCTGCCGGGCCAAATAGCACCGTTGCAGGATCAATGGATGCAGCGTCGAAATTTTCAGTGGATAATATGGCAACGGGAATTACTTCTTTTTCATTACTGCAATTGATCGAGTTGGGATCACTGCCCGGTTTTATATCGACACCGAATTGGTTGGCAACGGAAATGCGAAATGTGGTGCCGGTCTCCGGTACTGCATCGACTGGTCCGTCACCAGCTCCTGGTGCGCTTTCATATTGATGGAGATTCCAGTTCATCAGAACCAGGCGGGCGATATGTTCCTGACCGCCTAAATTGTAATTACCGTTCATCGCATCAAGTACAAATTGATTGTACCCTGCTTCGCCGGGACTGTTGTTTTCTGGCATGACAAAATAGATCCAGTCGGTAAAAGGATCGTTGTCTTCTCCACTTGCAAAATGATCGAGTTTGAAATTGAATACATCATTTCCATCCTCATCATAGACCCATGGAATCATTTTCACATCATCTGCCATATCGTTTGCTGTTTTTCCCAGACACCAGAGTTCGAAAGGAACATCCACGAGTAATCTGTTTGTAAATGCAAGGAAGGCTTTACTGCCTGGCGCTGTGAAACGGATTTCATAGGCATTGCCTTCAATGATCATATCGTTCGCTCCATTTCTTGTCCAGCGATTCCGGGCAGTTTCGTAATCACCCGCCTCTGCTGGTCCAGCAACGACAAAATACCAACCGCCTGCTGTCTGCATACCATTCGGCAGATCAAATATTGCACGCGGCGGTTCAGTCAGCAATACATCGCGATAAAAATCTGTAGAATATGCGCCGTGCCCGATTGGTGGTGGTGTGAACTCAAAACCAACCACCTCGGTGATTACACCGTTTCCATTGGACACCATTTCAAATGTCATAAAATAACTTTGGGACTGACCTTCCAGATGTGCCGCGAATGCAAAAAGAATAATGACAGCAAGAGCAGCACTTGAAAATAGTTTTCGAGCAATCATATTTGATTCTCCTGCTTACTTATTTTAATTCGATTAGCATATAATGTGCGAGAGTGAGTATAAGATTGGAATTTGCTGTTGAGAATTATTTAGTTGCGGAAGGTGGTGCCAAACCGCTGTGTTCAATTTTTCTAAATTTGGGAGTCGACATAAACGTGCGAGCTTGTGGTCGAGTATGCATTTATACTCCAATTTGATTGTGATTTATTGCAAGCTTGAATGTTATGTTAGTTGAATTAAATCGTTTGGAAACGAGATGCCGATTTTAAAGATAAGAGGAAGAATGTCGGAGTAGACTGGGATAAGAACTGAAGAGCAGAATCGTAGCTGTGTCGTATTTAGCTCCGTTCGCATCATCGTTTACAAATATCGATAATTTGTTTGGAAAAAAATCAATACTTGTCGAGAGAAACTATTTACATGAATTCTTGGTGAAAAACAAGTAATACCTAAGAATCCTTTAATTATTTTCAATTCATCATAACGTAAATTGGGCGTTTTGAATATTTGCATATAACTTTTCTTATTCGAGATAAAAAACATATCTCTAATAGCCTTATCAACGAGAGCAATTATGACTGGAATTTTCGAATTTGAGTGATACAATCCTTTCTTGAGATGATGAGATTTTAAGATAATTCGATAATAAATTGACCTGTTAGAGAGAAAAAAGAGTAACACATCCCCTCAAATTATACCATTCAGAATCAGATTTATACCAGTCAATCAAATTTTCTGACCGTTCATTTCACTTCGGAAAATGATTCATTCCCCTCATTGTATATTCTCTTCAAAATTTGCTTAAAAAACTATCGATTTAAAAACGAGAGGAAGGTACAATGCGAAAGTATTTTCAAAAAATAATCCCAATACTTTTTATAACGATTGGTTCCACAATGGCTCAGGAAAAAGGGAACATTCGCGGTGCGATCGTTGATGAAGTAACCAAACAGCCCCTCATTGGGGCAAATGTGCAAGTATTCGGTACAAACCGTGGCTCAACCACAAATGTTGATGGTGTGTTTGAAATCAATGATTTGCCAGAGAATGTTTATAAACTCAAGATAAGTTATATCGGTTATTTAAGTTATCTCGAAACCGATGTGCGTGTGATACGCCGTAAAACGACCAGTGTGAAAGAGATTGGCCTTGAGCTAACCACATTACAAGGTGCTGAAATCGTGATAACGCCGGGTTTACAGGCAGAAATTGAATCCATGCCGGTTTCCAGCCGTAGTTATTCGCGTGAGGAAATTCGCCGCACTGCAGGCGCAATTGGAGATGTTATACGTGCGACCAGCACATTGCCAGGAGTGAGTACAACCGCAGGTGAATTTACGACATTTTCTGTACGTGGCAGTAATTCCCACGATAACCTGATTTTAATCGATAATATCCCGTTCGAAAAGATTTCTCACTTTGAAGGCGGCAGTGCTGAGCAGGAAGTGCAAGGCTCCCGTTTTAGTATATTCACTGGAGGTTTGGTTGAAGATGTCACCTTTTCGGCCGGTGGATTTGGTGCAAATTATGGGCGAAAAAATGCATCGGTTATTGATCTGACCATGAAAGAAGGTAATTTCGAAACGCCCACAGTGTACGCTTCATTTGATCCGGGTGGCGGCGAATTAAACTTCGATGGCCCGTTGATGATTTCAGAAAATACATCACTCGTATTAAACGCCCGCTATTATGATTACACAAAAATTGTTGAAGCGATGAACCAGGCTCACTGGGGTAATCCGGCCTTTGGTGACGCAATTTTTAAAACGACCACCGTCATCAATCCAAAACACAGAGTATCGCTTCTCGGTATTTATTCTCTCGATAATTTTAACCGTGATCGCAAAAATGTTTTTGCTGCAGATGATCTCGTGCAAAATGATGTTTGGGATATTGAAGAAACCCGTCAGTTGCTTGGTCTGAACTGGCGCTGGTTGACCGGGAAACACAGTTTTTTGAGAAACACGGTGTTTTATCGCGGCAATGTGCGTGACCGCTCGGCTGGGAATGCCTGGGGGAACTCGGGAATTACGATGCCTGAATCACAGGATGATATTAAAATCCGCAGGGATATCATCACTCAAAAGCAAAATGAAAACGAATTCGGTTGGAAAGCAGATTACACACATATGTTCAGCGAACGCACAGTCAATGCTGGAATCGAAGTGTTTTCCATCGATCTGGATTATCTCACCAGGCAAAATGGCAACGACACGCTCTACACATTCGATAGCCACGATTATCGTCCGGATCCTATGCTCAATTACATCGTTACGACGCCTGAAATGATCGATAATCATTTCAATAATAATGCACTACAATTCGGAGCTTATGTAGGCCAGACGTGCAATAGCTTCAGCAACCTGACCATTGCTCCCGGACTGCGGTTTGAAATCAACAGTTTCAATAAACAGCGCACCTTTTCGCCGCGATTGCAAGTGAAGTATCTGATCGACGCCCGCACGGCCATCAACACAGCTGTTGGATTGTATTTTCAAAATCCAATTTACAGCGATCTCACCAGCGCGCCGGAAAATATTTATTTGAAAAATGAGCGCGCATTACATGCGATTCTAGGTTTTACCCGGCAAATCGGCGATGACTATAAATTGACGGTCGAAGGCTATTACAAGAAACTGGATAACCTCGTTGTGCCCATAAACTATTCAAGCATGGAATTGAAAAATAAAGGCGAAGGCTGGGCCAGCGGTCTTGATTTTCTGCTGCAAAAGCGCTACGCCAAGAGTTTTTATGCACAAATGGGCTACTCCTTTTCTGTGAGCAAGCGCAATGACAATAATGGGTTAGGTGAATACAACGCACCGTACAACCAGCCGCATATCTTTAATTTACTCGGCGGTTATCAAATCAATAAAAGGTTCTTCGTCTCAGCCAAGTTTCATGCAGCTTCGGGGCTCCCAAAGCATAATTTCATCGTCCATGAAAATATATTCAATGACAGCAACTTTATACGTTATTCTCAGGAAATCACGGATCGTTATGCCGATCGCATGACGCCTTACATCATGCTCGACGCCCGGGTTGATTATCATCAGCAATTTGGCCGCCTGGCGCTCGTAACCTATGTCGATCTGAGCAATGTACTCAATCGCTACAATTCGACCGAAGACCGGTTTTCGGAATTGAGTGGAGAAGAAAAGGCGCTGGGTTTTGGTTTTCTCCCGACGTTCGGGTTTAAGCTGGAGTTTTAAAAATTATGATCCAGCTTGTGTAAATGTAGCTGGAACATTAAAATTGCGTGCATTATCTTTGAACAAAACGAAATAGACCATAAACTGAGTAAAGCTGATGAAATTAAGCACTCGACAAAAAATCAACCTGGTGACTTTTTTTATCTTTGTCGTTGCCGGACCGCTGTATTGCCTCATTAAATTTGAACTCATGCTCAAATATTATTCGCTACCAGACAAGTTGATGCAGGAAATGGCTGTGCCGATACGGTGGTCCGATGTGTGGCAAATCTTTTTATTAGCATTTTTGCTGGTATATACCCCTGATTTTTTTGCTCAATGGTTGCGCCGTACATTTCCCAAACGCACTCGGAATGTTACGCGATATTTTTTACAACTGACGTTCATCGGCCTTTTTGTTTTCTCAGTCATTTATAGTTTCAAGCAATGGGGGGAAGCCTCGTTGGGTGTAGAACTTCCATTGGAGTTGTTTTTTGATTTTTTCCTGATTTGTACTATTACCGCAATTTTTTCTACGAGTCTCATAGAGATGAATTACCTATCAATCCAGTGGGAAAAAGAAGCTGTGCAACGCGAACTCCTGCAAAAAGAACATCTTCAGGCGCAATTTGAAGTACTAAAAAGTCAGGTCAATCCGCATTTTTTGTTCAACAGTTTTAATACATTGAGTGAATTGATCAGCAGTAAGCCAAAATTGGCGATCGATTTTGTGCAGGAACTCTCGAAAATTTTTCGTTTTGTTTTGGAAAACCGTTCCAATGAAATTGTCGAATTGAATTCTGAGCTAAAACTGTTCAAGTCATACCTTTTTCTTATGCAGATTCGCTTCGGTGACAACCTGCACATCAACTGGAATGTACCAGACGAGAAAAAACAGTTCGGTATCGTTCCATTAACACTGCAAATATTGCTTGAAAATGCGGTGAAGCACAACATTATCTCAAAAGACAAACCATTGCATATCACAGTTGAACTCGATAACGGGAACAGGCTGATTTTTCGAAATAATTTACAGAAGAAGCTGGACGAAAAAACGGTTACGACTAAAATCGGTTTACAGAATATTATGAACCGCTATAAATATGTGGCGGATGAAGCCATCGACATAATCGAAACTGCAAAAGAATTTATTGTGAAAGTGCCCTTAATCAAGATTGAGCAGATATGAATGTTTTAATCATTGAAGATGAGCCCACAGCTGCAAAGCGCCTTGAACGGCTTTTGAAAAATTACGATGCAGATATTCGAATACTCGAAAAACTGGATTCGGTAGAAAGAAGCGTCAAATGGCTGGAAAGTCACCCATCACCGGATCTGATTATGATGGACATTAAACTCGCCGACGGAATGTGTTTTGAAATCTTTAAAAAAACTGAAGTCGATACACCGATTATTTTTTGCACCGCGTATGACAGTTACGCGATTCAGGCATTTAAAGTCAACAGTGTCGATTATTTACTCAAACCCATCGATGAGGAAGCATTGTACTCCAGTCTAAAAAAATTCAAAAAACTTTTTATGAATACAAATATGCAGCCGCAATCGAAAAATTTGCATAACCTCATGGCAATGATGACCGCCAATTTTCGTGACATCAAAGAACGTTTTCTCATCAAATCCGGGAGCAAATTCATTTCGATTCCGGTAGAGAAAATCGCCATGTTTCACACGGAAAACAAGTTGGTGAAAATCGTGACATTCGAAAATAAATCCTTCGTCATAGACCAAACCCTGGATGAACTGGAGAATAACCTGAATCCCCTGCATTTTTTTCGCACTAATCGACAAGATATTATTTCCATTCACGCAATTAAAAGCATTGAGCAGGAATATGGCAGTTTGTCGGTTATTCTCTCCATTTCGCCAAAAATGGAAATAATTGTAAGCCGTAAACGAATGAAGGATTTTAAACAATGGGTAGGTGGGTGAAAAAAGTTCTTGTGTAACCGGTGTAAAACAATGTGCAGGATGAATATTCAGAGATGGAATTTTCAATTGACGTTGGCTGAGAGTCTTGAAATGTGCGACACACTTTCCTGCATTAAACCGGAAGTGTTAAAATACACAAATTGTATTGTTTTAAGTGTGTCGCATCATTTTCCTTATTTTGATAGAACTAGTGTTTTGGCTTGCACGAATTCACCCGCCGATATGCGATAGGCGTAAATTCCACTCGGCAGATTTCCTGCATGCCAGACATACGTATGCTTTCCCGCTGCCAATTTTTCAGATACCATTGTTGCAATTTCTGCCCCCAATGCGTTGTAAATTTTGAGCGTAACAAAGGCGGGATCGGGTAAAGTGAATTCAATAGTCGTTGCCGGATTAAAGGGATTGGGGTAGTTTTGTTGCAAAGAATAACCACTCACAGGCATAATTGCCTTTTCTACATCGGTTCCTGTTATTGAACGGGTTTTTAAAACCAGCAGCTGGGCGCCCACTGTCACAAGAATTTCTGCTTTATTATCCGCATCGAGATCGGAGACGACGAGGGCACTAGGCTCGTTCTCAAGGCTATATTTCCAGAGTTGTGTGCCTTCTGAGCTAAATGCGGTAACCGCATGATCGGAAAAATCAGGGGAATAAAGCTTTTGTGTAGCGCAGACGATTTCTGCATTTCCATCGCCATCCAAATCGCCGGTGTCGGCGGCACCACCTTCGTTTGCGGTCCATAAAACATCTCCATTTTCCGGTTGCACGAGGCTAAACGTGCCATTCCATGGATCCGCAATGAGCAGCTTGCATAGCCCGCTGTTATCTGCGACGCAAATTTTGAGATTTTCACCAATGCCACTGGGAATTGACCACGCGGGTGTACCGGTACTGCTGAAGCAATACACATTGCCCATTACAGAGATGACTTCAGCGTCTCCCTGCTTGTCGAGATTGGCGATGAGCACGTCACGACCGTAATAAATTCCGGCTTGCGACCAGAGAACGGTGCCGGTTGAACCATCGATGAGAAAAACTTTGTTGTCGTAGTTCGTCACAGCAACTTCCATATCCCCATCGCCATCAACATCTTCAGCATCGATGCCGAAGGCAATACCAGAGCCTAATGCCACAGACCAGATACGCGATCCATCTCTGCCATCAAACAGGATGACCTGGCCACCACTGTTGGGATAGGTGCCGGATGCCGCAGCAATATCCACATAACCGTCTGCGTCGATGTCGCCAAAAGCAATGTCCGTAACTTCCTCATAATCCGTTTCTTTTTGCCATTTAAATGTGCCGTCATTTTCATAGACAAAAATTTGTGCTTTTCCACTGGATGCTTTGCCGGCGGCAATGACCTCAAGCACTTCATCGCCATCCACATCGAACAGATCAACATTGACACAAGTACATGTGTTCGATAATTGGCAATTCCAGGGTAATTTACCATCCTTCCCATTCACAATGATGGCTTCGCCTGCGGCCGTCCCCAATGCGATATCAGCAATGCCGTCCTCATTCAAATCCCCCGTTGCCAAACCATCTTCCCAACGGTCAAACCATTTAATTTCTGCAGGTGCTGTATAGTGCCAGTGTAAATAGGCTTCGGAGGGAGTTAGCTGCATGTGTTGATTCATTTTGTTTTGTTGGTCAGCTCCGGGTTGACCTTTTGAATCGATTGGCAAAAAGGATGAGGTGGTTGAGGAAATGCACCAGGAGCCTGTTTGGGAAAATAAAAGATGTGGAACTACCAGGAGCGGAATGAGACAACAACAAAAAACGGTGATGAGACAAGTAAAATAAGTTTTCATGAGTGCCTCCTAAAATTAATTTTGTGAAATACACAGAGGTGGCTTCTTCAAAGGATTGCATTGAATGAGCCATTTCTTTAGGATGCTAAAAACTTTGTCCGAATTATTGACTGGTATCGGGAAAACTCAGTTCATTTAGTCGACATTAATGCCGGAGAGTGTATCAATGTTTAAACTTGCATTTCTGGTGGAAGTTCATGAATTGTACAACTTTTTTCGTTAGTTTACAGGATTATATTTTTTTTGCGACATCGATTTGTCTGCCAAGATTTGGACATGTGAATTGTTTTGTGCTGCGGATGAATTGCAACATGTGATCGATCATTTTTAAATCACTGATTCTGATCTTTTTTCCCTGCTTGAGCATGGAAAAACCATCGCCGCCATTTGCAAGAAAAGCACTGCAGGCGATTGTATAATTTGCATTCAATTCCAACGGTTTGCCATTAACCTGTACTTCGATAACCCGTTTACCAGCAGGGTGCTGTGAGTCGTATGTCAGTTTTACTCCGGAGAATTGCGCGAGTCCGTAGGTTAACTGGCAACTGTATTCGACAAGGTCGAGCAGACTTCGACCGTTTATTTCAACGACGTGAAAAGGATCAACAAACGGGTAAATATTTTTTATTTCTTCTACGGTGATCTCACCGGCATTTAAGTCTGCCCGCATACTTCCAGGATTTACCAGTCCAATATCCGCCTTTGAGACGGATTTTAAAATATCCGCCATGAGATTGCTTAGCGTGGACTCCTGATAATATTTTCGAAATGCCGGCCGGTCGATGTAACCAATGACTTCTGTGAGCTCAGGATGGTCGTTTCGCGCTTTGGTAATCAGTTGGGCAACTTTTGTATCGGGTGTGAGAGAATCAGCATTTACCGGAATTAATTTGCCTTCGTTGAGTGAAACACTCTTGCTTTCGGCATCTATTGTCAGATTCAAATAGCCGAGATATTTTCCCTGGCCAAACGTAAGGCAAACAAAGGTACCCGTTTCCGGGTGTTTTACCGGCTGCCATAAGCCATTATCCGAATGACCGCCGATGATGATATCGACACCTTGTATTTTTCCAGCCATTTCATAGTCTTCTGCAAAACCGCGCTGCACCGCAGGATCAGCTTCTTTGTCCGATTGCATGGGCGCACTCTGGTTTTGATGGGTCAGCAGAACGATGATATCCACCTCGTCGCGAAGTTCGTTGACAAGTTTCTGAACGATAGGGTAAGGATCACGCGCTTCGAGGCCTTCCCTGTTCGCCGTGTAGATTGTGTTCTTAAAAGCTTCCAATCCCATGACACCGATGAGCCCGATGCGCACGTCATTCTTTTCAACGATCGCATAGGATTGACAAAGATTGATGTCGGTTCCCCGATAGAAAATGTTACTGTTTAAAACCGGGAAACACGCTCGCTGTTTTGTATGTGCAAGTTTTTGCCAGCCATATTCGAATTCGTGGTTCCCAAGCGCAATTGCGTCATACTCCATGCTGCAATAAAGATCAAAAGCCAGTTTCCCCTCGGTGGCGGCCGCAAGTGCACCCGTAAAGATGTCGCCGGCGTCAAATAAAAAGCTGCCCGGCTCCTGTTGGCGCATCTGTTTAATTCGTGTTGTCAGGTACGGAATCCCACCGATAAAATTGATATCGTCATCCCAAAATGCTTCGATTGGCTCATAGACGCTTTCGATATCATTGGTGTAAAGAATCGTGACATTTTTTTCCTGCGCATGGCCTTTTCCTGTGAGAAGGAGCAGCAGAAAATAAGCAAGGACGTGTCTGGTTTTAAATGGAAATCGTTGGGTGTGGAACATTCTCTTTTACCTGATTTATATTTGAGTCGTTTATTCATTAGTGGCAAGCCAATTAAAGGAATTTTCCCGATAATTAAAATGAATTTGAACGCAGCGGATCATCAATTTTCATAAATTTGAAAAATAACACGTTGTGCGAAATAAAATCCCATCACGGGATGGGATTTACGCTCAAATTCGATGGCCTCTTTTAAAATTGTACAACAGGTTCACAATATGAACTACGGTTTTGCAGAATGAGAGGTGAATCCCCATGTTATAATTCATTCTTTTGTTGTTTTTCCTTAATGAGGCTTATCGCTTGTTTTGCATAAAAGCGTACTTCCCAGTTTTCATCATTCAGAACTTTTTCCAGATGAGGTACCGCATCCTCCGGCAAAATCTCCAGAAGGATGGTTACGACCTCCTGTCTGACATTCGGATGGTCATCTTGTAACGACTGATAAAGGAAGGGTTTTGCGGCTTCAGGATCGACTCGCACCATGGCTCGCAGGGCATTGCTGCGTTGGAACCATTTATCCGCGGAGAGTTTGTATTGTAAATAGGGCATTATCTGCGTGCATTTTAATTTACTCAAGGCTGTTAATACAAGGTCTTGAGGAATTCCCGGGGGTAAATTCCCGAGCAGAGAAAATAATTGTTTTTCCGCTTCGAAAGCTTGCATTTCACCTAATCCAAAAATAGAAGATTTCACAACTCGTGAATCAGAATCCTGTAACGCATCGATCAAGGATGGTATTGCCTCACGAATTTTAAATTGATACACAGCCTGCACTGCAAATTCTCTTACATCCGGATCATCATCATTGAATAATTGAAGAAATGAAGCGTATGCTTGCGGTCCCATGGAAAGCAACTCTCCATAAGGTTTGGTACTTCGATGTCGACGCTGCTGGGGTTTACGAATCTCCAGCAGGAGCGCGTCCACACGCGTTTGATTAAACTGCTGTCCGGCAAGTTGTTCGGTAACGTGTTTATTTGGAAATTCCACCCAAAATGCAGAGAGTCCCATAAAAATACAGGCATAGATCAGAATTGCAATTCCAACTTGTTTTGGTGTTTCTGGCCGTCTCCTGCGGAGGATCAGTTGTAATGGAGCAGTGAAAATTTTTTCCACAATTTTAGGGAGAGGAAGGAGAAATGGGGTGCGATCCCGGTATGCCTGATAATCTTTTCCCGCCCGGTCCTGCATTTTAATTTCTTCTAACAAACACAGTCCGATAATGACCAACGTGGATAGCAGCCATGGCAAAGACCCATTCCAGCCCCAGCTTTTTTTCATTTCGTTTAGTGTGGGGCCGTAAAGCATCAGTCCATAACTCCAGATAATCCAACCAAGATACTGGGGATGGCGTGAGTATTTATAAATCCAATTTATGGCGACCCGGCTTTTATCATAACGTGAAAGGAGCCAGGCATAGACACCAAATCCGAAGATAAATGCCCCGGTGCCCATGAAAAAGTACAGGAGGAAATTTTGTGCATACCAATGAAACAGGCTGAAAAACCACATGAGAATCCAATAGGGCAGCAAAACGATTTTCCCCAGATCGAGCAAGGCTATCGAATTGTCGAGAACCGGAAAAAGAATCACATTTAAAAGTCCTAATCCGGCGAGGTAAAACATGCTGTGTGCAAAAGTAGCGAAAACCGGCAGAAAAAGCCCGATGCTTCCGGCAAAAGCCCAGCCGCTTCTGCGGGTGGTAAATCCCAGAATTATTAAAAGAAAAATTATACCAAGACAAAGATAACCAATCAGACGAATTTCATAAACCTGATAAAAAACATCGATACGCATGGCATCGTAAGCTGGATCACTTTGGGGCGTTGCAATTGTGTTTTGAATGAAATCATCTACGACCACCGGAAGCTCGATAAAAGCGAACATCAGCCCGAAAGAAAAAATGATGGCAAGCAGGAAGAGTCCAACTTTTTCGATAGATTTTCTACTCATTATAGATACCCCAATTAAAAGTTGTAAAAAATCGGATTAACGAATTTTTTAATAAAAATCGCTCTGTTTAAGGAAAGGTCTGAATTACGAGCCAAATAAAAGGAATTATTAGAACGCCGAGTCGCCGAGAAGCAGAGTTACGCAGAGAAAAAATTTTAAAAAAACTCTGCGGATCTCTGCACCTTTGCGACTCAGTGCAAGACTAGATTTTGTTTTTTTGTTGGCCATAAATCAGGGTATAATTCATATCATTCGTTTAACATAGCCATAAAAATCTGATCGCTACCCCCGTATTTTCAGACGTAGTATTTTCTAATACGTTGTAGGCGGAAACAGCTTTCGCTTATTTTAAAAAGATTGTCCAATTGTGAGTTGTGTAAAAATTAATTCTGCATTTTTTGCGTATTGATGTAGTTAAAGATATACAGAAAAAAATATCTGGGAGAATTTTCTGTATTTCAATTTCAAGGAAGAACCCGGCGTCAAAAAATCTCTTCTTGCTGGGGGAAGGACCCTCCAAACTATCTCTCTTTAGAAACAGAATAAAATGCAAAATTCGTATCAGCGTATTTTGAGTACATTTCTATGTAGGCCAAATTACGTTTATTCGTTTTATCTCGGGAGGTTTAACGGCATTTTACTGGTTTGCCCGGCCACAAATTACAAACCAAAGTCTTACCTGAAAAAATGGGGTTTCAAAATTTAACGAGGGTTCAAGCATGAAAAAAATTTTATTGCTTCCTTTTCTGTTTTTCGCACTCGTATCCACGGGATACGGATTTACAGATTATTATGTGAATGCAGCCACCGGTAACGATGCTAACGATGGATTGACAGCCGGAACTGCAAAATTAACCATTCAGGCAGCTATTAACACGGCCTCTGCCACAGATATCGTGCATGTTGCTGCAGGAACCTACAACGAGCACCTGAATATCAGTAAAGCGCTGACAGTCGTAGGCGATGATGAAGCGACTGTTATCATCGATGCTGGTGCTGGAAGTGGATATGGTATTGATATATCCGCCGACGATGTAACAGTACAGTACTTTACACTCGTTGGTGATATCACGAATTCGGCGGCACGTTATGGCCTGAAGCCGAGCGGCGTCGATAACTTCACCGCCGAGCACCTGACTGTCAAAGAATGGTATCGCACCGGTGTTGATCTTAACGGCGTAACCAATTCTTATCTCTCGGATATCGATTCACGCGATAACCTTGGATTTGGTATTTCAACCATTGATGGTGTCAATATTGAATTTAATAATACGACACTCGTCAATAATGCCTGGGGCGATTACAACGTTGGTACATGGGGCCGTTATTATCCACTGGGCACCAGCGGTATTGTCTTCACCGGTACAAACAGTATCAGCTCGGTCATCCAGATCGAAATGGGTGATTATAATGGTGGGACACCAACTCCACCTGCTGGCGCTGCGCTTATCTCCTACAGCACCAATATTCTTGACGGCGCTGATGTAACATTGCAATTAAGCGACGTTGGGTATTCTTTACACGGCACACAAGATGATTCGCCGAACCAAATTCGTATTAATTTCTTCAAAAATGAAGTGGATGCGCTCGCAGCCGGTGCCTTTGCACCTGCTTTTGCGCATTTCGTTGCCGATCGCTATGTACGCGATTTATCCGATGACAGTTTTATCGTTGGCAACGATGGCGTCAATCCGATGAGCATCCAGACAGCAATCGATGCAGCCAGCGCTGGTGATGTGATTCATGTAAAAGCTGGAACATTCACTGAAAACATCACCGTAGACAAGAAACTCTCCCTCATAGGAGCTGGAAGTGGTGCAAGTGATGCAACGAATACTGTTTTGCGAAAATCGACGAATACAGCTGTGGTTTCGCTTACAGGCTCAGGCAGTTCCGCCGGTGATCCGCTTCTGTTTCAGGATTTGCGCATTGAACCTGTTCATGTTCTCGGGATTGATGTAGGTGCCGGTCTCAGCGTTTCCTATGTGAAGCTGGATAATGTTTTTGTCGTTGGAACAAACGAAACCAATGATACAGAAGCGGAGCGTGGATTGAACGTCAACGCAACAGCAAGTGTGGATAATTGGGAAATCGTCGACAGCGCCTTCGACAACCTGACCTATGGCTGGTATTTTTTCAATAGCTCAGCAACACCGACGACAGCGACAAATTTCTCAGTATCAAATACAAGTTTCAGCAGCAACGATGCCAAAGGTATTTATGTTGAGAAATTATCCGATGCGACTTTTACATCCTGCACCGTCGATAATAATGGGATCAATACCGGTTTTTGGAATGCAACCTGGAATGGTGGTTTTGATATCAATCTGAAATATGGCACATACCAGAACCTGGTATTCACGGATTGCATCGTTACTAATAATGGATTGGGCGTCAAAGAAGGCGCAGGCATTATGATTAAAGCGCGTGACGATGGGAGTTACGCCAGCAATCCGGCCAGTGTCGATATCGTTACCATCACCGGTGGAGAAGTTGCTGGAAACGAGCGCGGTCTGCGTTTTGGTGAACCGGGTAAAAGCAATGTGACACCGACCAATGTGGAAGTTCACGGCGTAAAAATCTCCGGCAATGTCCAAACCTATGGCGGCGTTGATGGATCGGCCTATGGTGGTGTTGTCAATCATTCGCAAAGTGTCGTTGATGCAACCGGCAACTGGTGGGGTGACGCAACTGGGCCATATGACCCCAAAACATTACCGAATACGCCTGACTACAACAATCCTGCTGGAGCGGGTGATGCGGTGACTCCACTGGTAGAATACGATCCCTGGTGCAATACCATGGTCTGCGATGTTCTTGTACCAGTTGAACTTACGGCCTTTGCAGCACAAAGCACAAGTGAAGGGGTTGTCCTCGAATGGTCAACGGCAACCGAAACCGAAAACCTGGGATTTTTCATCTATCGCAGCGATTCTAAAGATGGAGACTACGTGCGCATCAGCGATGATATGATTGCAGGTGCAGGTTCCGCAGCAGATGAACACAACTATCGTTTTGTCGATGTTACCGTAGTCACAGGCAATACGTATTTTTATCAACTCGCGGACGTGCATTACAATGGCGAGCTCACATTCCATGGCCCGATTTCCGTGGATGTACAAACGGCTACCGGCGTCGCAACCAACGAAATCCCCGAGGAATTCAGCCTGGAACAAAACTACCCGAATCCATTTAATCCGGGTACGACAATTTCCTTTGGCTTGCCGGAAGTGTCGCAGGTGAAACTGGCAGTTTATTCGACTTCCGGTCAATTGGTGAAAGTTTTAGCCTCCGGACAATTGGCGGCTGGAACACATCAATTTACCTGGTTTGCGAAAAATACTTCTGGAATCAGTGTACCTTCCGGTCTGTATTTTTACCGTCTTGAAGTCGGAAACGGTATCGTACTGCAAAACAAGATGATTTTGATGAAGTAAACTTTAAACAGATTTGATCTGCAAAAAAGCCGGCATGTAGAGTGCCGGCTTTTTTTTATATCTAAACCTAAGTGAAATTTTTAAGGATTTCATCATTATACGCACCATAACATGTTGAGAAGCGGCCAGGATATTATTTTTGAGGTGCATAAATTTTATTTCTTTTTCTGTCCTTACATTTCTATGCAGTCTTGTCTTTTTTGTGATGATCTAGTCGCCTTTGTGTTAGGAAATATGTCTTTATTCAAATGGGATAAAGCATACAAAAACAGATTTGAAGCACTATTAAGAAGCTACAGATTTATTGCAAAGTGTAAGTCGTTTTCGATGTTATTATTTGCACTATTTTTTAAAAACTTGGCCCTGTTTTTCGGTTTCGAAAATCCTAAAAAATTTTACTATAATTAATATAAGTTATTTGTTTTTTTTATAGAAAAAGTGTCTTTTTCTTGACTTTGTTGTCACGTTAGTGTATTATAGCCCCCCAGGAATGAGACCAGGTTCCAACAAGGATTAGTGCTCGCATACCATCCTGTCCACTTCTCTCACTCCCGATTTTTTACCTTCTCACTTACATTGTCACTTCACAGGACTGAAAGGAGACAGTATGTCAGAACCCTTTTTAGCTGAAATTCGCATGGTCGGCTTTGCCTTTGCACCAAAAGGCTGGGCCTTTTGCGATGGTCAGGTACTTCCCATCAATCAAAATCAATCGCTTTATTCTTTACTCGGGACGACCTACGGAGGAGACGGACGCACGACATTTGCGCTGCCGGATTTGCGTGGTCGAACACCGCTTCATCCCGGCAATGGGATCAACGAGGGAACAAAGGGGGGTGAGGAAAACCACTCGCTCGGCGTAAATGAAATTCCGGCGCATCAGCACATATTGCAGGCAGATACCGGCCCTGCCAGCCGACCCAATCCAAATAGTGCTGTCTTGTCAAGTGCGAACAATGTTTATCACGATCCGGGCAATCTTACGGCTTTGCATTCTGCTTCTGTCGGTGCCGTTGGTTTGAACCAGGCGCATAATAATATGCAGCCCTTTCTGGCAGTAAATTTTTGTATTGCATTGCAAGGTCTGTTTCCCTCACGCAATTAATTTTTAAGGAGAAAAGAATGTCAGAACCATATGTTGGTGAAATTCGCATGTTTGCAGGTAGTTTTGCTCCCCTTGGCTGGGCTTTTTGTGAAGGGCAATTGCTTGCTGTAAGCCAAAACGATGTGCTCTTTTCGCTGCTTGGAACTATTTATGGTGGCGATGGAAGAACTACCTTTGGTTTGCCGGATTTCCGTGGGAGAATACCTGTTCATGCTGGCCAGGGGCCGGGCTTGTCGCCAAACCCGTTAGGTGCGAAGGGCGGACAAGAACATGTAACACTCGTAAAGGAACAACTTCCCACCCACTCGCACACTTTAAATGCTTCAACCGCGACCGGCAATGAAAGCGCAGCGGCCGGAAATACAGTGAGTGAGTCACCGCAAATCGCTTTGTATTTGGAAGACGCACCGGGAGTGGGGCTAAATCCAGCCGCATTAACACCGAATGGGGCAAGCCAGTCTCATACGAATATGATGCCAAGCTTGTGCCTGAATTTTATCATTGCCTTATATGGCATTTATCCACAGCGAAATTAAGGAGGAAATATGTCTGAACCATTTATAGCTGAAGTACGAATTTTCGCCGGAAATTTTGCTCCTCGAGGCTGGGCCTTTTGCAATGGACAACTCCTGCCGGTTTCACAAAACACAGCCCTGTTTTCCCTTATTGGTGTCACTTACGGTGGTGATGGCCGCACAACGATGGCGTTGCCCGACATGCAAGGTCGTGCTCCGATGCATCCGGGCACAGGACCGGGCCTAACACTGCGCCGTTTGGGAGAAAAAATCGGTACGGAAACCGTGACGTTGACGCAACAACAAATGCCGCAACACACACATCAAATAAACGCTTCACAGGATGATGGTGATTTGAATGCGCCTGCAGCCAATCGTTCGCTGGCGCGATCCGGTGGTGGCTTTGCTTATTCTGACCAGACCGGCGCACTTGGAAATATGGCATCGGAGGCGATCTCGTTCACCGGGGGTGGACAGGTGCATAACAACATGCAACCTTATTTAGGGTTGAATTTTATAATTGCCTTGCAGGGTGTGTATCCCCAAAGAAGTTGATTTGAAAATGGAGAAATAGATGTTTGCTTCTATTTCTCCATTTTTTTACCACAAAATCAGAGGAATTGGGCAGGGGATGACCTCTGCACATCGCTCACGTGCAGCATTGCAGAGGTAAGGCAGGCTAACACAAAATAGAGGAAAATAATGAAGATTTCATTTCGCCCGATTCAAAATAACGACGAAACCTTTCTTTTTAAAATATACGCAAGTACGCGCGAAGAAGAACTTGCCGCTGTGCCATGGACTTCAGAACAAAAGCACGAATTCCTGAGGCAGCAATTTAAAGCACAGCATGATCATTATCAAAAGCACTTTTCTGATGCACAATTCATGCTCATACTTGCCAACGATGAGCCCATTGGAAGGCTGTACCGGGATGATCGTGAAAATGAAATCCGTCTGATTGACATTGCGCTGCTTCCGGCTTTTCGCGGCCAGGGAATAGGTGAAAAGATGCTTAGAGACATTCTCGCCGAGGGAAAACGCCGTGATGTTTTGGTTCGAATTCACGTTGAACAAAATAACCCAGCCTTGCGCCTGTACAGCCGGTTGGGATTTCAGGCTATTGAAGAGCAGGGGATTTACTATTTGATGGAATGGGCGCCCCAAGACAAAAATGCAGAGGTGATGTTTTGAATCGACTCCCCGCTTACGAGGATTTTAAAGCAAATTTCGACAGTACGTTTACAGTGAACACAAATGGTGACGAAGCAATTTCCCTTGAACTCATTGCGGTCAATGATCTGCGCCAACATGCAGGACAAAAGGAGCAGCCATTTTCGCTTATCTTTCTTCAAAAAAATAAAGATACACTTTTAACACAACAGATTCATGAGTTTACGCACGAAAAGCTGGGTTCATTTCAGATTTTCATAGTGCCCATAGGAAGTGAAGAAAATGGCTTTTTGTATGAGGCCATTTTTAGTTGAATGCCGCGAAGGGACACGTTTGTGGGGTGATTTTTTCCATTGATCATTGCGTGCTCCTGGTCAGTTTTATTCATACACAAAAGCAGGGGATAGTGCTTTTCGGGGGAGGGAGACAACCGTTCTGTAGCAACAGGATAGTGCTTTTATCTGTGCAACCCTTGTATTGCTGCATGTCGGACATAATTCTGAAAAGACATCAATACAAAGTCAATAAGCTGGTTTGCAATTAAACTGAAATTTCTAACCCTTAAGTAAACACTGTTTTTTTGGAGGACATCTATGAAGCGCAGTACACTTCTCGTAAGCCTGTGTCTTTTGCTTCTTTCGTTTTTGGGCATGCTCTTCGCGAAAGAGGAAAACACAGCTACAGTAAATCCGCTGCAGTGGCGGTCACAGTTCGAACAAATTGCAGGAAAAATGCAAAAAAATGTAGTGCCCGGAATCGACGCCGTTGTTTCCGGAAGCGATAGATATATGAAATTTGTATTCATTGTCCAGCCGCGACAAAATTTACAAAATCTCCATTTCGATCTGAGTGAATTTTCCTTGCAAAAAAAGCAAGAAACGGCTGAAAAAAGGCACTCTATTTCCGATTTTTTACTTTTTCAGACTCTGGATGGAAAAGAAAGTGCGATCGAAGGTGATTTTGATCTCACGGAGGACGGCACTTTTCGAATTCATCCCGGTGAATATGATGTCACACAACCGTTGCTTGTGACTTTCAAAGCGAATTTTAATAGCCAGAAAACGGTTCGCGTGGCCGCACAAAAAAGTGGCGGCACGGATAAAGTTCAATCCGCCGCCATGAGCTCAACGATGACGGATCAGGTGGTTGGTGGCGGCTCGGAAGTTCAGGCTGGTGGTAAAATCAGGTACCATGTGGAAACCACGAACAGTGGTTCGAGTTCGGCAACGAATGTCACCTTCGATATAACCGCCGGCACCAATAGCAACATCGATCCGGCCTCGCTCACGTTCACACCCATCGCCATTGATGATGGCGGCTATTCAACAGTCGCGGGCATCAATTTGAACGTGCCGGACGGTGCGACGGATTTGTTGAACAACGACAATCCCGGCCAGCCGGCAGGGACACTGACGTCCTTTGGTGGCGGTTCGGTTGGCGGCACGGTGACGACGAACGTGGCTGGTTCAACTGTGCCCCTCGGCACCGGATCGCTCACCGTCAATGCCGATGGGACGTTTTCTTTGACACCGGATCTCGGCTTCAGCGGCCCTTTTACTTTTGAATACCGTGTTACGAACACCCTCGGCAGTTCAGATGGTTTGGCGACAGTCAATGTCACAGCGGCTGTATTGCCTGCTGCCGATCCCGATTCCTTATATACCCAATCTGGTATGGAAATTACCAGCGCGAACATCACCAACGATGATGTTTTGGGCACACCCGCTGCGACGGTGACTCATTTTGGCGGCGGCTCTTTGGGTGGCACGGTAACGGATAATGCTGCCGGCAGTTCCGTTTCTTTCGCCGGTGGAACGTTGACTGTTAACGCCAATGGTAATGTGACGCTGACCGGAACGCCGTTGACAGTCGGCCAGTTCTACTTCAACTATCGAATTACAAGTGCTCTCGGAACTTCTGATGCAAACGTAACTGTTTTTATTTCTACGGCTGATGTAGCTCCCTACGTAACCGGTATTTCACCAACGAATGCCGCGACTGGTGTATCAATTACACCAACAGTCACTGTGACGTTTAGTGAACCTGTCTATTTTTCCGGAGCAGGGGCTACACTTGTGGGATCTACCAGTGGTTCGCATATCCTAAGCAGCGCTTTTAATAGTTCCACGGAGGTTACGTTCAGTCTGGCTGCGTATTCGTCTCCTCTTGCCTATAATGAAACTGTCACTTTCACCGTCATCGCGACAGATGTGTATGATCAGGATCTTGTTGATCCACCAAATTATATGGCAGCAAATTTTGTTAGTACATTCACGACTGTTGCGCCTCCGCCTGTTGCGAATAATGATAGTTATAATTCAATCGGCAATGTCGGAATAACAGTTACGCCAGCAAATGGTGTATTAGCAAATGACGCAGGCACACCAGCACCCACAGTCGTCGCTGCAGCCGGTGGAACCACAAACGGCGGCGCCTTCTCAATAGGAGCTGATGGAGGGTTTTCCTATTTGCCTGCTGTTGGTTTTGAAGGAACGGATCAATTTACCTATACCGCACAAAACTCAGGTGGAACTGCTGTGGGAACGGTTACCCTCACGGTGAGTGGCATGATTTGGTTCATCGATAACACCGCAGCCAGCCCGGGAAGCGGAAATTTAAGTTCACCATTTAATACATTGGCTGCTTTTTCAGGCTTAAACAACGGCGCTGAAAACAATCCGGCGGCTGGTGATAACATTTTTATCTACAGTGGCAGTGGCAGCTATACCGGCGGCGTGGCTTTATTGAATAACCAAAAACTCATTGGACAAGGCGCCTCGGCTTCCCTGGCGAGCATTACCGGCTTGACGGTTCCGGCTTACAGCAATACGCTGCCTGCCACCAGTGGGACACGCCCTGTTCTTGATAACGCCGCTATCGGCGTGACCGTCGTTGAAAATAATACATTGCGTGGTTTCGATATTGGCAATACCTCAGCCGGCGGGGCCGGCATTGCGAATGTCCCACAAAATGTGAGCTTCGGTACCTTGACAGTCAATGATATGGCCATTGGCGGCACAGGACGCGCCATGCTTCTTTTGGGACACGGCACTTTGGCAGTTACCCTCAACAATCTGACTTCCTCAGCGGACGCTAATGGGCTTGGCGTGCTGGGTACTTCGGGCGTGATCGGAGGCAATTTTACGGTTAGCGGCGCCACAACGATTTCCAATACAACAGTCATTGGCATCAACATTTCCAATTCCAGTGCTACTTTCGATTTTGGTGCCACAAGCCTGACCGGTATTCCGGCCACTGGTGTCAATCTGGAGAACAATGCGAACGCTTCATTTACATTTGACGCTCTCAATATTACCACGACCAATGGCGTTGGCTTGAAGGCAAACAACAGTGGCACCGTCACCGTTGCCGGCAACGCAAATACTCTTAATACTCCTGGATTCTCCGCGGTTGATATGCTGAACACGACCATCAGCAGCAGCGGCATGACCTTTCAAAGCATTAATTCAAACGGTGGCACAACGCCCGGCATCGTTCTGAATAATACCGGTTCTACAGGCTTTTTCACCGTCACCGGCGATGGCGTCAGCGCCAGCAAAGGCGGCAACAACAGCGGTGGGATTATTCAAAACAAAACCGGCGCCAATGGAACAACAAATAACGATGGAACCGCCATCACAGTCGGCGTTGGCGCCCTTTTGGTCAACGCACACAATGTGACACTGAACCGTATGCGTTTCAACGATAACTCTAATTTTGCCATCTTCGGCAACAATGTCACCAATTTCACCCTGCAATACTCCCGCGTCAACGGCGTCAATGGCGATGATGCAGGGCAGGATGAAGGCAGCATGCGTTTTGTCAACTTGCTTGGAAGTTCTTTAATTCACCAAAGCATTATCACCGGCGGTTTGGAAGACAACCTGCGCATTGACAACAAAACCGGAACACTCAATCGCTTAACGGTCACAAACAGCTATTTCCATAACAACAGCGTTGCCTCTGGAAATGATGGCATTTTGATCGAAACTGAAAATTCTGCTGTGGTTAATGTTACCGTGGATAGCTGTAACTTTGCAGCCCATCGCGGCGATCATTTTGACTTCTCGGGTACAGGTAGTTCATCGAACGACGTCATTTTTACCCGCAATATCATGACGGGTGGCCATAGCAATGCACTTGGGCAGTCCTTAATGATGAGTAATAGTAATTCTGCCACAACGACCTACGACATTTCCAACAACACGATTAGCGGCGCGATTCTCAGCGCTTTCACGCTCTTCCAGGGTGCAACCTCGACCAACTCGGCTAATTTTACCGGCACATTTAATAATAATGTGGTTGGCACGAGCGGTGTCAACGGCTCTGGTTCAAGCCAGGGCAATGGTGTTGCCATAACAGCAACCGGCTTGGGCACCATGGGTGTTAATTTGACAAATAACACCGTGCGTCAGTGGAGCAATGGCCACGGGATCGTGTTGACCGCGGGCGACACCAGCCCAATATTGAATACAAATATCACGGGTAATTTAATTACTGAACCAAACCTGACCAGTTTCCCGGCCAATGGCTTGCACATCAATGCAGGGACGACATCCACCGGAGCGGCAAATGTTTGTGCGAATATTCAAAATAATTCTATGGTCGGCAGCGGCAATTCCGCGCAGTTCTATGATGATTTTCGCCTCAGACAACGGAACAGTTCGACCGTGAACTTGCCCGGATACGGCGGTGCAGCCACTGACAATGCAGCCGTGGTTTCCTTTATTCAAGGACAAAATACCGGCTCGCCAACCGGCAGCGCTTCAAATACTGGCAATTTCACCGGAACTGGTTCAAGTTGTTTGTAATTCATCATCGAAATGAAAAACATTTTAGATAAAATGGAGAAAAGCATGAAACGCTTTAATTATAGATCAATTTGCGCGCTGGCACTTGCTTGTCTGCTATTCGCTTTGGCCTTTGCCCAAAGCAATGCGCAACCGATTCAACAAATCAATGTTCCCCTCGGTGAATTGCCGGCTGGCGAGAATGTTGTCCTTGAATTTGAAGTGAATGTCGCTAGCGTGATTCCGAATGGTTTCACAGAAATTTCAGCTCAGGGTGTGGTTTCCGGCGATAATTTTATATCCCTTTTAACCGACGATCCCGCAGTCGGTGGTGCTGCTGATCCCACGGTAACGCCAATTCAGGCGCTTGATCTCGGTGTGATTGCACTTAATTCCCCGGGAGCTGCGTGCGGCCTGACCGGCTCAGAAAATGTAACGATAACCATCTTCAACTATGCTTCTGTAGCCCAGAGCAACTTTGACGTTTCCTTCGATATTACCGGACCTGTGAATTCCTCGACGACAGAAACTGTGGCGCAAACAGTGCCGGCAAGCGGCGGTACGCTTATGTATACTTTTTCTGCAACCGCCGATTTCTCGGTACCGGGATCTTATTCGGTCACAGTAAAAACTATGTTGACTGGCGATTCGCAACCTGGAAATGATGCATTAAACACAAACGTTCTTTCTTCTCCCCCTGTTGTCGTCAATGCCGGGCCAGATCATTTCATTACCGAATTTCAGTCGGTACAAATTGGCGGCAGTCCGACGGTGAGTAGTGGAACGCCCCCATTTTCTTACAGCTGGACGCCGACAACTGGTCTCGACGATCCTGCCGTTGACAACCCGACGGTGACATTGGATGCGCCTGCAACCTACACGGTCGTCGTCACAGACAATGCAGGATGCACATCGAGTGATGTTGTTGCGGTTGATTATATCGATCTGCGCACCGTTATTCAGATCGCCATTGCGGATATTGATGTCGTACTGCAAAATCAGTGGTTGTCCTGGCGGGCAAAATACAAATTGCAGGCGGCACGCGCTGATTTGGTCAACACCTTGAATTACCTGGATGCAGATAACTGGTCGAACGCAGCCGTGGCACTGGAAAGTGCAATCGATCATTGCGAAGACGCGATGGGCTATGGCGCAAATCTGACCGCAATGTTTAACAATCTGCTCGAGCCAACGCATTCACTGGCCGTACTCACATTGCAGGTTGCCCAGCCACTTGCGGGCACAAATGGTCAATTGAATGCAGCCATCGATTATGCCGAAGATAAACTCGCAGATGGTGAGCAGGAACAAGCATGGCACGATTACCCGGATGCAATTAAAGATTATCTCTACTCCTATGGCGGCTCCCGTTACGTCATTGAAAATGGTCCGGGAGGATTGCCAAAGGCTTCAAAAGTGGCTGCAAAATCTCCTCAATCGAGTCAGCTTACAGAGATTGTTGCGAATGCGTCCGAAGATGGTGTTCAGGTAACCTGGTCCTCCATATTTGAAACCGAGAACAAAGGATTTTATATATACAGGGCAGCGCAACCAATTGATGCAATGGGCAAAGTTGATCTGCAGAAGAAATCCGGCGTACCCAGGGAAGCGGATTTTGTTCGCTTGAACAGCAAGAGGATCGATGGCAGCGGGACCTCATTGCAGCGTAAAAATTATAGCTATACAGATAATGATGTCTCTGCCGGGTATACCTATTATTACAAAATTACACTGGAAAACAGTGGCCGAAACAACAATGGTTCAGGTGCGGCTGTGGAACCGTACGGCACTGTCAGTGAGGTCGTGAGCGATACACCGGCCGGTCAGGCGAAAAAGGCCAGCGTTGTAAATATTGATGTGCCTCTTACTTTTACATTGCATCAGAATTACCCCAATCCCTTCAATCCAAGCACGAAAATACAGTTTGCTTTGCCGGTCGCTTCTACGGTGACACTGGAAATTTATAATACGGCCGGGCAGCGTATCCGAACCCTGGTTTCAGGCAATCATGCACCGGGGACGTATGAAATTGAATGGGATGCGCGCAACGATTCGGGTCAAAATGTTGCCAGCGGTGTTTATATGTACCATTTGCAGGCGGGAACGTTCTCCGAAGTTCGAAAAATGAGTCTGCTGCGTTGACCTTGGCGATATGATTTTAAACCCTCGGGGATTCGATGTCCCGGGGGTTTAATGGAATGTGCAGAATCAATCATCCTTAAGGTAAAGGATTTTGTCCAGGCTTCCCGGCATTAGCGGGAGACCGTGTTTTTTTGTGGGTGGAACACCGGACTGATGTTGTTGCCCGGATGGACTTTTTAACATTCGATTGCATTAATCCCTCCGATACCCTGCAGGTTATATCCATTTCTTAATATAAATGCAAAGAACACTTGCCGATTTATAAAATATTTATAACTTACATCAAACATTATAATGATTTTTACGTCTCTCAACGCTCTGGTACATAGACCTGACATTAAACGTTTCTCATCCTGAAAATCCTGCCAATTTAAATTTAGCTGTGGAATCAAAATGCAAAATGATGTTGATATCGCAAAACTTCAGCGACTCGAAGCTGAAAATAACCGCTTGAAGGGTGCAGTTGCCGAATTATCCATTCTCAATGACATCGCCACTGCAATGAGTTCGACGCTGGCTTTATCCGAAATCCTGGAATTGATTGTTAACAAATGTGTCAAACACTTGCAGGTGGAACAGGTTGCCATTATGCTTCTGGATGAAAAAGATAAAGGCGAACCCATGCAGACCATGGTGCGCGGCGCCGATTCAAAAGCCGGTGTGCTGCCCTTCCGTCTCGATGCCCAGCTCACCGGCTGGATGATAAAAAACCAGAAACCGCTTCTTATCAACGATCTCGAAAATGATGAGCGTTTTCAGCTCACGCGCCTGGCGGATGTTCATATCAACTCCTTGCTCAGTGTACCCCTGCGATTGAAGGGCAAGCTCATCGGTTTGTTGAACGTATTCAACAAGCAGCGAGCGGATGGTTTTAGTTCTGCCGATCAGAAAATTCTCGCGATTATTGCCTCCCAGTCGGCGCAGGCCATTGAAAATGCACGGCTCTACGAAGAAGAACAGGCATTAATTCAAATGCGCGAAGAAATGCGCCTTGCCAACAGTATTCAGTTAAAACTCATGCCGAAATCCCCACCGGAAATTGCCGGCTATAAAATTGCTGGAAAAAACATTCCAGCCAAAGAAGTAGGCGGGGATTACTTCGATTTTATTCCCATGGAAAATTCCAAACTCGCCTTTTGTCTAGGTGATATTTCCGGCAAAGGAATTCCGGCCGCATTGCTCATGGCCAATCTGCAGGCGACGATACGCGCGCAAACACTCATGGAAATGTCAGCGAAAACCTGTGTAGAAAAATCGAACATTTTGCTCTTTCGCAGCACGGACATCAATAAATTCGCTACCTTTTTTTATGGTATTCTGGATCCGGTGAAACATGAATTTTCTTACTGTAATGCCGGACACAATCCCATATTCAAATTTTCGCAGGATGGCACCTGTCAGCGATTGCAAACTGGTGGTACCGTTTTGGGTATTGTCGAAAATCTGCCTTTTGCCGAAGAAACTGTACCCTTTAATGAAGGCGATGTCCTCCTGCTTTATTCAGATGGTGTGACCGAAGCAACGAATGCTACGGAAGAAGATTATGATGAACCCCGTTTAATCGAGTTGGCAACAGAAAACCGCGGTGATACACCCGATGAACTTGTCCAGAAGATTATCAACTCGGTAATGACGTTTTCCGGCGATACGCCGCAGGATGATGATATAACGGTCGTTGTCATTAAAAGAGTATAGGAATTTCATGCTGGAAGACAAAATCTCCCATTACAAAATTCTTGAAAAACTCGGCGGTGGCGGCATGGGTGTGGTGTACAAAGCCGAAGATACGAAACTGGATCGCTTCGTTGCGTTGAAGTTTCTCCCCAATCATTTAAGTGAGGATGAGGAAGCGAAGCAGCGTTTCATAGCCGAAGCGAAGGCGGCCTCCAGTCTCGATCATCCCAATATCGGGACAGTCCACGATATTCAGGAAACCTATGACGGGCGCCTGTACATCGTGATGACATTTTACGATGGCGAGACACTGAAGAAACACATTTCTGGGAAGAAAGTGCCACTGGCTGAGGCGCTCGGTCTCGCACTACAAATAGCACAAGGCTTAGCCAGGGCTCATGCAAATGGCATCGTTCACCGCGATATCAAACCGGCGAATGTGATGGTGACACAGAGCGGTATCGCGAAAATTGTCGATTTTGGTCTGGCAAAAACGGCGAATGCCGATTTGACAAAAACCCACACTACCATTGGTACAACCGCTTTCATGTCTCCCGAACAGGTGAGGGGTGAAAAGGTCGATCACCGTACAGATATCTGGTCGTTCGGTGTTTTACTCTACGAAATGCTAACTGGCGAGCTACCGTTTCGTGGCGATTATGAGCAGGCGATACTTTATTCTATTTTAAACGAAGAGCCTCAGCCACTCGCCGATTTTCGTGATGATGTCTCTGATCCCCTGCAGCAGATTGTTACAAACGCGTTGGCAAAAGCAGTTGCTGACCGTTTTCAGGAAATGGATGAGATAATTGAAGCACTCAAGTTAGAGTCCGTCCGATAGGATGTCTTTCCGGCAAGTATTTAGCTAGTATCCATTTTTTCAGCCTTAACCAATTGTGGATTTTGTGTCGCCGGCCTTTGGCTTGGATAATAACACTCCGGACTGACGAAAAAAAGCATGCCTGGCTGGAATCTAATTGGATGTTTTTACATAAACACGGAATCTATTTATAGACTGCACCAATCAGTGAACATAAAAATTTTACGATCTAAATGAGCAAAAGGACTATTATGAAAAAGCTTTTCTACGTGTTTGCCGTATTCACGCTGTCGATAAATTTTGTGCTGGGACAAAATGCACCGGAGGATAAAAAATGGGAAGAGCAATTCAAAAGCATCCCCGATCCGGTAAATCTTCGTGCGTACATGGAGCGTCTCACTGCCCGTCCCCATCACCTTGGTTCGGCCTATGATAAAGACAATGCCGAGTGGATACTCGCACAATTTAAAGCATGGGGACTCGATGCTGAGATCGAAAAATTCGAAGTCCTTTTCCCAAGCCCGAAAGAACGGCTGGTAGAAATGATCGAACCTGTACAATTTACGGCGAAGTTGAAGGAACCCAAAGTTGCCGAGGACCCGACTTCCAGTCAGTTCGATGAACAATTGCCAACATACAACGCCTATTCTGCCGATGGTGATGTAACCGGCGAACTCGTTTTTGTCAATTACGGCATTCCAGCGGATTACGACTATCTCGAAAGACGGGGCATTTCGGTCAAAGGCAAAATTGTCATTGCGAAATATGGTGGTTCCTGGCGTGGCATTAAACCCAAAGTTGCTGCAGAGCACGGGGCCATTGGGTGTCTGATTTATTCTGACCCGCAGGGTGACGGTTATTTTCAGGGAGATGAATATCCCGGTGGGCCCTGGCGAACAGCCGATGGTGTGCAGCGCGGAAGTGTTATGGACATGCCCCTTTACCCCGGCGATCCGCTGACTCCCGGCGTGGGGGCAACGAAAAATGCGAAACGCCTGAAGCGGGAAGATGTGGAAGTTTTTACCAAAATCCCGGTTCTGCCCCTGTCCCATGCCGATGCCCAGCCATTGCTCGCTGCGCTTGCCGGACCTGTAGCACCCCATAAATGGAGTGGGAACCTGCCTATGACTTACCATCTTGGGCCTGGCCCGACGAAAGTTCGTTTGAAAGTTGCTGCCAATTGGGAAATGAAAACCATCTACAATGTCATTGCGAAAATTCCCGGCAGCGAATTTCCCGACGAATGGATAATTCGTGGTAATCATCACGATGCGTGGGTAAACGGCGCCGCGGATCCGATTTCCGGGCTGGTTGCTTTGATGGAAGAAGCCCGTGGACTGAGTGAACTTCTCAAGCAAGGCTGGAAACCCAAACGGACATTGATTTATTGTGCCTGGGATGCCGAGGAACAGGGACTGATCGGCTCAACCGAGTGGGTAGAGACACATGCAGCAGAATTAAAACAAAAAGCAGCGCTCTACATCAACACCGATGCCAGCCTGCGGGGTTACATCGATTTCGGTGGATCGCACACGCTGGAAAAATTTATCAATGCGGTTGCAAAGGACATTGAAGATCCGGAAACCGGGCTTACGGTTTGGAAACGACGCCAGTTGTTGGAAATTGCGGAGGCACAAGGTGCGAAGCAGCTTGGTGAATTGCGACAAAAACCGGAGTTAAAAATCGCGGCCCTCGGTTCCGGCTCGGATTATACGGCATTTCTGGATCATCTCGGCATCGCGTCGCTAAATCTTGGTTATTTCGGGGAAGGCGGTTATGGTGTTTACCACTCGATTTATGACAGTTTTCACTGGTACACGAATTTTGGCGATCCCGATTTTATTTACTGCAAAGCCCTGGCGCAAACGGCGGGACTTGCTGTCATGCGCTTCGCCACTGCGGATATCTTGCCATATGATTTTACCAATTTTTCCTCGACGATCAGCACGTATGTCGATGAATTAAAGAAACTCGCCACGGATATGCGTGAAAAAATCAGCGAAACCAACCAGCAGATTGAGGATGGTGTTTTCGCCGCGATTGCCGATCCGAAGGATTATGCCCTCGCCGCACCGAAACGTGAGATTGTCCCACCGTTTTTCAACTTCGCCCCGCTGGAGAATGCAGTCGATGCCTTGCAGCGCAGTGCCAACGATTACACGGAAAAGCTTACTGCGTTTCGTGAAAGCGGTCAGGCGATTCCTGTGGATTTAAATAAAAAACTCCTGCAGAATGAACGGAAATTAACCCATGAGGAAGGGCTGCCGGACCGTCAGTGGTTCAAACACCATATCTACGCGCCGGGATTTTACACCGGCTACGGTGTGAAAACGTTGCCGCGGGTGCGTGAAGCAATCGAACAAAAAAAATGGGATACAGTGGATCAACAAATCGAGAAGACAGCAGCCGTTATCAACGGTTTTAGCGATTATATTGGCTCAATTTCACAGGAATTGGAAAAGGGACAAGAGTAAAGCAATTTTATGATAGGCAAAACAATTCTCCACTATAAGATTCTCGAAGAACTCGGCCGTGGTGGTATGGGCGTGGTCTACAAAGCGCGTGACTCCAAGCTCGATCGCGATGTCGCTATCAAATTTCTACCGAAACACATCGCTGCAAATACCGATGAACGCAAACGCTTTGAGATCGAAGCCAAAGCAGCCGCTGCACTGAATCATCCGAACATTGCCACAATTCATGCAATCGAAGAAACGGATGAAGAAATGTTTATCGTGATGGAATACATCGACGGGCAGGAGTTGAAGAACCTTGCGAAGGTTGCAAACCTTCGCAAGGTTTTGGATTATGCCACCCAAATTGCTGAGGGCTTAAAAGCCGCGCATGCCAAAGGCATCACCCACCGAGATATCAAATCGTCCAACATCATGCTAACAGAATCTGGGCAAGTGAAGATTATGGATTTCGGACTGGCGAAAATCGGCGGCGGGGCGCAGTTAACAAAAGAGCAGTCTACGCTCGGCACGGCACCCTACATGTCACCAGAGCAGACGCGGGGTGAACCTGTTGATCATCGCACCGATATTTGGTCGTTCGGCGTCGTGCTGTATGAAATGCTCACCGGCCAGTTGCCATTTCGTGGCGAGTACGAACAAGCAGTGATTTATTCGATTTTAAATGAGGATCCTGATGATGTTAGCCTGCTCTTACATGATATTCCACTAAAAGTCAGAAATGTTTTAAATAAATGTCTTGAAAAGGACCCGGCAAACCGCTTCCAGGCAATGGATGATGTAATCGCTATTTTAGAAGATTTTAAGAACGAATCAAACTCACAGATTGTTGTTGTAAAAGAGAAAAGTATTTTTAAATCAGCTGTTCCTTTAGTAAGCGTGGGGATTGTTTTAATAACGGTCTTATTTTTTGGATGGAATTTTTATGAAAACAAGCAGCGGGAAGAATCAGTCCGCAAAGAATCTCTTCCTCAATTGGAATCTTTAGTTGATGAAATTCCGGGAACCGGAGAAGGACCTAAGTCCTGGGAAGCCTATTTATTGAGTCAAAGAATATCAGACGTTATTCCTGATGATCCGCTGTTAAAAAATCTGCAAAATAAATTCCTTGTTAAAAATACAATTATTACAAATCCCCAGGGTGTTAACATATCTATTAGAGCATATGCAGATACCTCTGATACATGGGTATTTCTTGGAAGTACTCCAATCGATAGTGTATTAATGCCCAAAGGTTTTTCCATCATGAAATATGAAAAAGAGGGGATGGAAACGGCCAGGGATTTGATTTGGAATGCCTCGTTTATCGAGGATACGATAGGTTTCACACTTAATGCGCAAAGTTCAGCGGTTGCAGGCATGAGCTATATTCCTGAAAAAGCAAGCATGTTTAATATTAAAGCTGCACCTGCCACTCTGCATTTACCCGGTCTGGAACAAATAAAATTAGTCAATTGTGGCGCATTTTATATGGACAGGTTTGAGGTTTCTAATCAGGAATACAAAAAATTTATTGATGCCGGCGGGTATGAGAATAAAAAATTTTGGAAGCATCCTTTCACTCACAAGAATATATCCATCAGCTGGGAAGATGCTATGGATCGGTTTGTCGACAAAACAGGTCAGCCTGGTCCTGCAACCTGGGAAGTGGGTGACATACCAAAAGGACTGGAAAATTACCCGGTGGCGGGTATAAGTTGGTTTGAGGCAGCTGCATATGCGGAATATGTTGGAAAAAGCTTACCCACGATATTCCATTGGGATAGGGTCGCATTCACCTGGGCGAGCCCTGATATAACACCACATAGTAATATTTCCGGGAGGGAGTTAAAACCGGTTGATTCTAAAATGGGTGAAAACCGATTTGGTATTTATAATCTTGCGGGAAATGTTCGTGAATGGTGTTTTAATGATAATTGGCGCGGACGTTTTGTTCTTGGAGGCGGATGGAGTGACCCACCATATGCATTTAATGATGCTTATGCTCAATCTCCCTTTGACAGGACAGAGATAAATGGTTTCCGGTGTATTAAATATATAAATGAGAATAATAAGGAGAAACTAACCGCATTTAGTGAATTACCATGGCGTGATTTTATGACTGAGAAACCCGTTTCAGACGAGACTTTTAGCTATTTTCTAAAGCAGTATACCTATGATAAAGGTCCATTAAATGAGCAGATTGTAGAAACTGAAAATTCAGAAGATTGGCTAAAACAGAAAGTCTCATTTACTGCGGCTTATGGAAATGAAGAAATGTTTGTTTATTTGTTTTTACCGAAAAATACTGAACCTCCTTATCAGACCGTTATTTATTTTCCGGGATCTGGTGCGATGCACACACGATCGAGTAAAGGATTAAAGCCCTCTTCGAGATCAGATTATCTTTTAAAAAGTGGCAGGGCACTCGTCTGGCCTGTTTATAAGAGTACCTTTGAGCGGGGGGATAACCTTGTCTCTGATTATCCTGAAACAACTAATTTGTGGAAGGACCACGTAATCATGTGGACTAAAGATTTTATGCGTTCTGTAGACTATCTGAAAACCCGTGATGATATTGATATGTCCAAGCTCGTTTATTATGGAGCGAGCTGGGGTGGAGCAATGGGGGGCATCATCCCGGCTGTTGAGAGGCGGCTTGCCGGAAGCATTTTAATAGTGGCTGGTTTACAGTTTCAAAAAACCTTTCCGGAAGTCGATGCATTTAATTACCTACCTCGAATTACCGTCCCGGTAATAATGCTAAATGGTAAATATGATTTCTTTTTTCCATACGATACAGCTCAGCTTCCCTTCTATAAAAGGCTAGGTACACCTGAAAAAGAAAAGTTGATGTATGTCTATGATGGTGGACATTCAGTCCCACGCAATGAACAGGTCAAGGAAGTGTTGAATTGGCTGGATAAATATTTTGGAAAAGTGAAAAAGCAATGATCGGCAAAACAGTTTTACACTACACAATATTACAAAAGTTCGGCGAAGGTGGGTTGTGGTATTAAGTCGCCCCGGATGGTAAACATTTTTTATTGCTGCGTGGTCCGGATATGCGAACGACGAATCGAATTGAAATTATTCAGGGATGGCGTGATGTTCTTGATGATTTGTTACCAAAGAATGAATGATTGCTGATGACAAACGGAGGAAAATATGACACGTTTTAACCAGACATTCTTGAAAATATTGAAATGCGTTACAGTTCACATTCGAAAACCGGTTTGCCATTTGACTGTAATTTTGTGGCTATTTGCCATCGTGCCTTTAGCTGCGCAGCAGGCGACCACCTATCCGGATTTCCCAAGCGAAACGCCTCAAAAGCTTGTGAAGGCGACCGACGGATTCAACTACACCAGACGCAATGTCATGATTCCCATGCGCGATGGTGTCAAACTGCACACGGTCATTCTGGTACCGAATGGGGCAAAGGATGCACCGATTCTGCTCACACGCACGCCTTACGATGCAAGCTCACTCACAAGTCATGCACACAGCATGCATCTCGGCCCCATTCTGCAGGGTTATGATAATGCCACCGACCTCATCATCGAAGATGGCTACATTCGCGTGGTGCAGGATGTGCGCGGCAAGTATGGCTCTGAAGGCGATTATGTGATGAACCGACCACTGCATGGTCCGCAAAACCCAACCCCGGTCGATCACGCCACCGACACCTACGATACCATCGACTGGCTGGTGAAAAACATTTCAGAATCCAATGGCAAAGTCGGGATCATTGGTATTTCCTACGATGGCTTTCTGCCATTAATGGCGTTGGTGAACCCACACCCGGCGTTGAAAGTCTCAGTCCCGATGAATCCCATGGTCGATGGCTGGATTGGTGATGACTGGTTTCATAACGGCGCTTTTCGCCAGCAAAATTTGCCGTACATTTATGAGCAGGTCGCAACCCGAGACAACACAGCCTTCTGGTTCACGAGTCACTTCGACGACTACGATGTGTACATGTCGGCGGGATCAGCAGGGGAACTTGGGCGACGTCGTGGTATGGAGCAAACCGGTTTCTGGCGCAAAATTCTTGCTCACCCGAGCTATGACGCTTTCTGGAGCGAGCAGGCTGTTGATAAAGTCCTTGCTGCGCAGCCGTTGAAAGTGCCGGTGATGATTGTGCACAGTTATTGGGATCAGGAAGATATTTACGGCGCTATCGCCGTCTATAAAGCTATCGAACCCAAGGATACCAACAACGATAAAGTCTTCCTGGTGATGGGACCCTGGTGCCACGGTCAGGCCATCGACGATGGCTCCAGCCTGGGCGCATTGAAATTTAACAGCAATACATCGCTTTATTTCCGGCAAAAAATACTCAAACCCTTTCTGGCTCACTATCTCAAAAATGATGCGCCAACAATGGACGTCCCACCGGTGGCTGCGTATGAAACCGGAACCAATGTCTGGCGGCAATTACAAAGCTGGCCCTCCGGCTGCGATGACGATTGCACAGTCAATCCGACACTGCTGTACCTTGCAAGCGGTTTGAAGCTAGGGTGGGATGCACCCACATTCGGGGATGCAGCATTTGCAGAGTATGTTTCTGATCCGGCGAAGCCAGTACCATTTCGCGCACGTCCTATCCAGCCTGTGGGCTATGACAATGGTTTGAACTGGCCGGAATGGCTGGTGGATGACCAGCGCGAAGCCTCCGGTCGACCCGACGTGTTAGTATTTGTATCCGATGTGCTGACCGAACCGGTGAAAATAAGTGGTGAACCCATAGTCAATTTGGTGGCTTCCACCAGCGGCACCGATGCCGATTGGGTCGTCAAACTGATCGACGTTTATCCCGATGAAGTGGCGGAACAGCCGAAAATGGGTGGCTATCAGCTCATGGTCGCTGCGGATATTTTTCGCGGGCGCTATCGTGAAAATTTATCCGATGCAAAACCTATTGAATCCGACAAGCCTTTGCCTTATCGATTCGCATTGCCCACAGCGAACCACGTTTTCCTACCGGGTCATCGCCTGATGGTGCAGATACAATCGAGCTGGTTTCCGCTTTACGACCGCAATCCACAAAAATTTGTACCCAGTATTTTCTGGGCAAAACCGGAAGATTTTCAGAAGGCAACACAGCGCGTTTACCATACGCCAGAAAATGCGAGTTTTATTGAGTTGCCTCTTGTGAAGGAACATGACTAAGTAGCTTATGATCGGTAAAACAATTCTCCACTACAAAATTATCGAAAAGCTCGGCGAGGGCGGCATGGGCATCGTGTACAAAGCGCACGACGCCCGCCTCGACCGCGATGTGGCGATTAAATTTCTGCCGCGGCAAATCGCCGATGATGCTGACGAACGGGAGCGGTTTGTAAGTGAGGCCAGGTCGGCGGCGGCATTGAATCACCCGAACATCGCAACGATTTACGCCATTGAGGAATTCGATAATGAGTTATTCATCGTTATGGAATATATCGATGGGGAGGAATTGAAGGACCTTGGGAAGGTTTCTAACCTTCGCAAGGTTGAAGACTATGCCAGACAGATTGCATCAGGATTGCAGGCAGCCCATGAAAAAGGCATTGTCCATCGTGATATTAAATCCGGAAATATTATGATTACGAAAACTGGGCAGGTAAAAATTATGGATTTTGGGCTGGCGAAACTGATTGATGAGACGAATTCACCTTTCGATGATTCCACCGTGGGCACGGCTTCCTACATGTCACCTGAACAAGCGCAAGGGGAGGACGTGGATCAGCGCACGGACTTATGGTCGTATGGTGTGTTGATGTATGAAATGCTCAGTGGTGAAATGCCCTTTCGTGGTGAATATGAGCAGGCATTGATTTACTCCATAATTAACGAAGATCCAGAGCCCATCGATAGTACGGAAACTGAAATCCCGCCGAACTTGCAATTGATCATCGATAAGTGTTTAAAAAAATCGCAGGAGGAGCGCTATTCCTCCGCTACAGAAATTTTACAGGATCTGCAAGCCAAACCCGAGAAAGAAGCAGTGCAGGAACAAAAGCCGGCTCCTGCAAAAACGCTGCTGCCCAGGATTGTCTTCGGTTTTGCCATTACACTGTTAATATTATTGGTGTGGAGTAATTTCAGCACAATCAAAAAGTGGGTTGGCATGCCTGCGCTGCCCGATGAAAAACATATTGCCGTTTTGCCTTTCACGAACGTCACCGGTGATGAAAACAGCCAGGCCTTCTGCGATGGACTCATCGAGGTGCTTACCAGTAAAATGACCCAATTTGAGCAATTCCAGCAATCGCTTTTGGTCATTCCTGCATCAGAAATTCGTCAACTTGATGTAAGGAGTGCGAGTGCTGCACGCAAGCAGTTTAATGCAAACCTTGCCATTTCCGGTAGTGTTGTACGCACGGAGAAAAAACTGCAGCTCACGATGAATCTCATCGACGCACAGAAATTAACTCAACTCAATTCTGTAGTGCTCACAGACGATTTTGAAGGCACTTCTGACTTTCAGGATCGAGTTGTAACCCATCTGGCTGGCATGCTGCAACTGAACCTGCTGCCCGAAACCCAGCGTCTATTGGTTGCCGGCCATACCTCAAACCCGGGCGCCTACGACTACTATATTCGTGGTTATGGCTACCTGCGTGATCACGACCGGCTGGAAAATATTGAAAAGGCCATCGACCTGTTTCACCGTGCAATCGATGAAGATTCACTTTACGCCCTTGCCTGGTCAGGATTGGGAGAAGCATACTGGTATAAATACGATGAGACCAAGGATGCACAATGGATCGATGTCGCAAAAGAAAAATGCCAGCGCGCCTTGAGTTTGAATGATTTGCTGGCTCCGGTGCATGTTACACTCGGTATTCTTGCCAAGGGAACGGGAAAATATGAGCAGGCAGTGCAGGATTTTAAACATGCCCTGGAAATTGATCCGGTGAATTCCGACGCATTGCGGGAGCTCGCAGGCGCCTATGTTCGCTTAAATCAACCTGAAAAAGTGGAAGAACTTTATTTGGAAGCGATTGAATTAAAACCCGGTCATTGGGAAAATTATTATGAATTGGCCTTATTCTACTATCGCAAAGGGGATTACGCCCAGGCAGAGAAACAGTATAAAATCGTTACGGAATTATCCCCGCAAAATTACAAAGCGGTTCGCAATCTTGGCGTCATTTATTTGCTGAAAGAACAGTACGAGAAAGCGCAAATCATGTGCGAACGTTCCATCGCCATCAAACCGAATTATGGCGCCTACGCCAACCTGGGTCTCATATATTTCACGCAACAGAAATACAAAGAATCGGCCCGGATGTATGAAAAAGCACTTGAACTCAATGATAATTTCTACCTGAATTGGGGAAATCTGGCTATTTCCTACGACTTGATTCCCGAAGAAAAAGAGAAAGCGAAACCAACCTTTCTCCATGCTATCGATTTGGCTGAAAAACAATTGGCTGTCAATCCGAACAACATCAAATGCCTCCGCTCCCTTGCCAGCTATTATTCCGCTTTAGGTCAATTTGATAAATCGATCCATTATCTCGTGAAAGCGCTTGGCCTCGCTCCCGATGACGTCGAATTGATGTTCCAGGCAGCAGGAAGGTATCTGGAAGTTGGCAATCGTGAGCAGGCGCTTTATTTTGTGGAACGTGCCCTGCAAAATGGGTATTCACCACATAAAATCAAGCAATCGGATTCAATGAAGTCCCTGGGTTCCGACAGAGACTTCATCGCATTGTTAGAAAAATATTCTCGGAGCAATTAAATACACTCACTAAATAGGAGGCAGTACCATGGCAACATTTCAAGTAAAAGTCCTGACAAAGGACGGTCTGAGCGGAGCGACATTTAGTCCCGTGTCGATCACCGCAGCACCAGGGGATGGAATCACTTTTCAATCCCAGCATGAGGGCACATCCGTTCCACAACAAATTAAAATTGCCCTGACTTCGGGCAATACCTGTTCGTCGGATGCGAAAACAAAAGCCGATGCAGTCACCCTGGCTGGCAATGGCTCCGCATCCGTTACGATGTGTAAAAATGCGCGTCCCGGCACCATAACTTATCAGAATATGAATTCGGCAACGGCAACATTTGGTCCGGGCTCGATGTCCAGAACGTCCCCAACAGCGACACTGACAGGCGATCCGGAACCAGTTATGGGTGATGACGGTTAATTTGTCGATGGAAGTGTGAAGCACACTAACTACACTAAAAAAATTATGTCATGGAGTTAGCGTGTTTCGCGGTCGGCAATCTCAAGATTGGGGGCTGTGTCAAAACATAAATAGAACGAAGGCGTCTCGCCGAGTGGAACGTTCGTTACGCTCAGCGAGGACGCTTTCGCTCTATAAAATTAGATGTTTGTGGCAAAAATATTGTGTTTTGACACAGCCCCTGGCACTCACTTGCAGCATTGCGTGAATAAAGCAGGTTAAAATCCTGCGATTTTAAATCGGATGATCTTTTCGGGTGTGACATTTTTATCATCGCGGGCTTTTTGGATATAGCGGATGTAATCTGCATCGACGCCATGGATACGGAATCGCACGAGTTCATCCAGAGTGATATCTTTTAAACCTGTCGCACGAATGCTTTCGATAAAATCCGGTTTGACACCGTGGATTTTTAATTCGACCAGTTTGGATGGACGGATATCGGCGAAACCCTGTTTTTGAATTTCCTTTGCGAATTCCGGTGTCACATTGTGGATTTTAAATTCCACCATTTTTGAAAGTGGTAAATCACCAAAGGATGTACGAAATTCCTTAATGTATTCCGCGCTCACACCGTGAATTCGCAGCTCCACTAATCGCGATGGGCTCAAATCTGAGAAACCCATAGCAGCGATCGAAGAAACGAATTCTGGTGTCACTCCATGGATTTTAAATTCGATCATGCGGGATAAACTAATATCACCGAATTCCTTGCGGATTTGTTTAATATATTCTGCGTCAACACCGTGAATTTTGAGTTCCACAAGCCGTGCTGCACTCAAGTCTGCGAACCCCATTTTTTTCAATTCACCGGCAAATTCACTGTCAACATCATGAATTTTGAACTCGACGAGACGATCGAGGGAAAGATCCTCAAATCCGCTTTTCTGCATTTTTTCAATGTAAGCCGGTGTCACATCATGGATTTTCAGTTCGAGAAGCTTGTCCGCACTCATGTCCGTGTAACCAAGGGAATGATAGGATTTGATGAAATCAACGGAGATACCATGAATTTTGAAGTTGATGAGTTTTTGAATGGAGATATCTTTAAAACCCATTGACTGGACTTGTTTGACATAATCTGTGGTAACTTTGAAGATGGCACAGGAAACGAGTTGATCGGTTTCTAACCCATCATATCCCAGCGCCTTCATTTCCCCGAGGTATTTTCGATCGATGTTGCCCAGGGTAAGAAGCAACATTTCCTTTTCTTCCGGCTCTTCGTTGCCCATCTTTTTCAGGTATATGCTGAAATCCTTATTGGGTGTGAAGAGGAAATACCCGATGCCTCGCTCTTCGTTCAATTTGCCGTTGAATACGACCGTGCCGGCGTCGCGGAGGAGCTTGAAAGGCTGGTCGGAGTTAAATTTCAAACCCTGAAAATCCTCTGCTTTCATCCAGAAACTGGAATTCATATTGTAATTGCGTTCGCTGTCATTCTCGATGATTAAAGTCAGTTTGAGTTTTGCGTCGGTACGTTTTAAAATCCACTCACCTTCCACATCCGGGAAAGAGGCTGCAGCAAATAAAAGCATCGTTGCCATGCAAATACCGAGTGCTATTTTTATCGTTTTCATACAATGGTCTCCTTGTGATTTGGCGGTAATTTTGTTGGGAAGAAAACGCTGACGCGGCTGTTGAAAAAAGGGTAAACCGGACGTTGAGCCTGCCGAAACGCCGGGTTCCAGACTCAAATTCGGGCCCTTTGGCAAGCTCAGGGTCCGAATTTACATGTTTTTCGACAGCCTCAATCGCGTTACTTAGATTTAATTCTCACTATAAAACACAGCCAATTCTATAAATGGTTACACAAATTTTTATAACAAGGCCACAATACTTTTTTCAATTTTCTCCCGCACATCATTGTCCATGGATTTTTCCTGTAATAATTTTTGGAAATGCGTTGCTGCATTCTTTTCCTGTAAATTAAGCATGATGTTGACAAGACCCAGCAGAACCGTGGGTGAATCCTGATTTGTGATAGAATGCACGAGACCGATGCGCACGTGTGGATTATCCGTAAAATTCTGCAACGCCTCCAGGGCGACCAGCCGGACATTGCTGTTGGGATCAAAATTGAGCGTTTGCAACAGCGCATCGGCGATTTGCAAGGTGATGGATGGAAAATTCTTTACCTGTTCCATGCCTTGTAATTTTGCAGCAGGGGATGTTTGTTGCAAAAGGGTGGAAGCGAGTGTCATCTGCACATTCTGAATCTCTGTTGCCATGTGCTGCAACTGCTGCTCATACAAACTTTCTTTGTTTCCAGTTCTGCTACCGAGGAACCAACCCAGCAGTAGCAGCGCACAACTCCAAGCGATTTGGTAACCCCAGGTCCGCCATCGCATATTCGAAAGTTGTTTCGCCCAGCTCACAAGAACGACTTCTTTATGTTGCTTTTTTGTGCTGGCCGATTCCAGCATGGAATAAAATTGTGCATCCAGTTGGTCACCGGGTTCCGGCACCTCGAGTGCGTCCAATTTCAAGTAAATGTGGCGAAATTCTTCGATTTCGGCGTCTGTATAACTGGCGGCATGCAGCGCTTTTCGCAGGTTTTGCGCTTCCGTGCTGCCTGGTTCCGACGCCAAAAAATCGACGAGAAGTGCTTGTTTGTTTTTTTCTTTCATGATTTATCCAGTTGTTTGTATTTCTGCTTAAGTTCTGCCAAAGCTCGAAAAACTTTGATTTTTACCGTATTTTCTGAACAATTTAATATTTCGCCGATTTCTTTGTATTTGAGTTGCTGGTATTTGCTGAGCAGCAGTACGTTGCGATGTTCAACGCTAAGCTGGGTCATTGCAATGTTCAGCAGTTGCATTTTTTCGTTGTGCAGCATCTCGTTCTCCGGTGTTTGCTCCTCGGTGAAATTGGTGGCATGAAGCGTTTCTAAATCCTGGCAGCGCTGATTTTTCCGGAAAAAGTCGATGCTGGCGTTATGGGCAATGCGGTACATCCAGGTTGTGAATTTGCCGGTTCCGGAAAAATTGTGGCGGTATTTGAGAATTTTCATAAACACGATTTGCACCAGATCTTCGCTCGCCTGCTGATCCATCGTTGAACGGTAAAAATAGGCGAAGAGTAAACGTTTGTGCCGCTCAAATAACAGCCCCAGCTTTTCGATCTCGCCATTTTTTACTTTGAACATCAGTTCGTTGTCTGTATTCACCGTGAAATCTCTAATCCTTAAAAGTCCTCAGGATTTTCCAATATTCTGCAGCCACTGTCATTAACCTGCTTTATTTATTCAATGCTCAAAGTGAGTGATGGGGCTGTGCCAAAACATGTAACGCGACATTCATGTCGCTCATTTTTGAGCTTAAACTTACGACATAAATGTCGAGTTACGGCCATTAAATCATGTATTGACTCAGCCTCCATCTTGGGATTTATGTATAAAACAGGTTAAGTTAGTGGATCGGAGACCCTTGCGACGGTTATCGATAAACTCATTCAAGATAAGAGTTTGAGCTGTTTGCACGGTTCCGCGCTTTACTCAAACTTCGCAAGGGTGACCATGGCTTAACTTAATGACATTGGGTTCTCACTATTCGTGCTGGTGATTCCTATTTATAAAACAGCAGCTGAGCAAAAAGGTTACAGTTAAATTTGTTGGATTCGGGAAACAAATCAGTTAATTTGAATTTAACCTGAAATATTCATGTGTCGTGTCGAGTTTTCGATGGGCAGGGTGGATCCCCTGCCTGATCTTGGTGTTTATAAATATGTAGTTAAAAAATAAATTTCAATCCTTTTCAAAGAAAAAATAATGCGTCTTTCAAAGATATTCCTGTTTACAGCTTTGCTTTTCGCTGGTGCCAATACGGCGACTTTCGCCCAAGCCGATATGCCCCGCATACTCATCAACGAATTTATGGCTGCAAATCAATCGACGATCAATAATCCTGTATTGAACGAATATTCCGACTGGATCGAACTTTTTAATGCTGGTGATAGTCTCGTGCATCTGGGTGGCTGGTATCTGACGGATGATCTCAGCGTACCGGATAAATGGCAAATTCCTGCCTCCACGACAATTCGACCGGGATGGCGTCTGTTCTTTTGGTCGGATGGTGAAGATTTCGATAAACACACTAATTTCAAACTGGATAAAGCTGGTGAACAAATCGGGCTTTTCACCATGGATGGCCAGCCTGTCGACACACTCACTTATGGGGAACAAAGGAGCGATATCTCTTATGGGCGTTACCCGGACGGCGGTGAGGAATTCGTTTATTTTGATCAACCCACGCCTTCCTCTGACAATTCTACACCGGGATTCATTGGTTTTCTCCCACAGCCGGATTGCAATCTCGCAAGCGGTTTTTATAACGGCGCACAAACGTTGGAATTGTCCGTTGAATCTCCCGAATCCATCATCCGCTATACGTTGGATGGCTCACTGCCGACAGAAGCTGCGGCTTTGTATGTCAACTCCCTGCCGATCGACCAAACGGTTGTCCTGCGTGCGCGGGAATTTCGTAGCAGCTATATGCCGGGTGCGGTCCTAACACGCACCTATCTCATCGATGAACCACGTAATATGCCGGTTGTGTCGCTGGTTACTGAGCCGGAGAACCTGTGGAGTAATGAAACAGGAATTTATGTGGAAGGTACCAATGGTGTGACTGGCTTCTGTTCGAATGGACCCCGAAACTGGAACCAACCGTGGGAACGGCCTGTGCATCTTGTCTTCTGGGAGAAAGACGGCATCACGGGATTTGAACTTGACGCCGGCATGCAAATTGGTGGGGGCTGCACTCGTTTGTACCAACAAAAATCGCTGGCTATTTATGCACGCAGTGAATATGGTGCGAGCAAAATTGAGTACCCGCTTTTTCCGGATAAAAACATTACCAGTTTCAATAACCTGTTGCTGCGCAATGGGGGACAGGATTTTTACCGCACGCTTTTTCGCGATGGTTTCATGCAAACACTCGTCAAAGATCAGATGGATATCGACTGGCAAGCGTACCGGCCGGTGGTGGTTTATCTGAATGGCGAGTACTGGGGGATTCATGGATTGCGCGAAAAACATAACGAGCACTATTTTGCCCAGAATTATGGTGTTGATCCCGACAAAATTGATTTGCTGGTTGGCAATGCGGAAGTGAAGGACGGCTCAGCGACGGCGTATAACGCATTGATTGATTTTGTTAAAAACAAGGATATGAGCCTGTCGGAAAATTATGCCTTTGTGTTATCTCAAATGGATATGAATGAATACCTCAACTATGTGATTTCCGAGATTTATTTTGCCAATATCGACTGGCCGGCAAACAACATCAAATACTGGCGACCGCAGAGTGAAGCAGCGAAGTGGCGCTGGATGCTTTACGATACTGATCTTGGCTTTGGCGCCCATCCCCAGGGGCAATACGACAGCAATACACTGGAAAACGTCACTTCTGAAGTGCAGACCTATTATGCCAATCCCACCTGGTCGACATTGCTTTTTCGCCGGTTGCTGGAAAACGAAACCTTTCGATTCGAATATATTCAGCGCACTGCGGTGTACATGGAAACCGCATTCAGGTTAGACCGGACTTTGGCTTTGATTGACAGTTTTCAAACACTGCTTGCACCGGAAGTGCCACGACAAAAACTGAAATGGTACAAGAGCATGTCTTTTGGGAATACCTGGGAAGCGCAGATAGACATTATGCGTGAATTTGCGGAAAAACGGCCGGGAAGTATGCGAAGCCATATCAGTTCTAAATTTGGATTATCGGGGACTGCACGGTTGAATGTTGCAACCAACGAAGAGGCCGGTGGCCAAGTTTTTCTCAATTCAGTTCCTGTTCCGGCTAATTTTTCCGGCTTGATGTTTAAAGATGTTCCTGTGCTGTGCAAGGCGGTTGCCGCGCCGGGTTATCGTTTTGTTGGTTGGAAGGGGGATTACAGTGAATCCAGTGATAGTCTGCGCATCCTGGTTTCGACTACAATGCAATTGCAAGCACAATTTGAACCTGTGGGATTTGCCGGCTTTAGAAATTTAAAAATCAATGAGATCATGGCATTAAACGAGGCTGTCGTTGGTGATGAAGCGGGTGAATTTGATGATTGGATTGAATTGTACAACAGCGGTGATGCACCGATCAATATTGCCGGCTTGTATTTTACAGATGATTTGAAAGTGCCGGGAATGTGGCAGATTCCTGAAAATGGTCTTGAGGAGACAATTGTTCAACCCCACGGATTTCTGCTTTTATGGGCAGACAGGCAACCTGCACAGGGTGCACTGCATGTTGATTTCAAGCTGAGTGGCGACGGTGAAGCGCTGGGGATTTTTATTGATACAGGTGATACTCTTGTGTGTGTGGATTCCCTCAATTTTGCAGCGCAGCAAACCAATATTTCCTGGGGACGCACTCCTGATGGCGGCGTCACACTACAGTTTTTCACGGTGCCGACACCGGGTTCTGCGAACTCAAAACCTGATTTTGTTGCGGAGCAAACTATCACCTCTGGCGGGATAGATTTAGCACAAAATTACCCGAATCCCTTTCATGAAACCACACGTTTGGACTATTTTATATCCTCGCCCGGGCGAGTACAAGTGACAATCTTTAACAGCATTGGCAAGCATGTTACAACATTGATCGACCGTCAAATGCCTGCCGGACAGCATGAAATTATCTGGGATGGAATGGATAAGGAATTCAGTCGGGTTGCCGCAGGGATTTATTTCTGTCGCTTGCAGGTTGGCGAAGAAGTTCGGCTGGCAAAAATGGTTTTTCTTCCATGAAAAAATTGAATTTTGAACTTGCACATGTTCGGAATAAAGGTGTTTTTGTTTTACTCTCCTTTTTTCTCTTGTTGGGCTGTACACAAAAGGCCACGAAGCAGCAAAAGCAGTTGAGCCAATACCCTTCGCCGATGGTCGAGACAACACGGGCCCATGAACGTATTGCCAAAGACCACTTGCCCGGGGTTGATTTCACGATTACGGACTGCCTTGCAAAACCAGTCGAGGTGTACATTCCTGAGCATCGTAGCAATTCTGAAGACATCGATCTATTGATTCATTTTCACGGTACGGGTTATGTTGCAAAGCATGCAGTCTTTCATTCGGAACATGCTTTTGTGCTGGCGGTCGTCAATCTTGGCTCCGGTTCTTCAGCGTACGAAAAGCCATTCGTCGATCAGGCTATCTTTCCAAACCTCATTGCCGCGATACGCGGTTCCGTTGGTTTTAAAATCAACAGAATCTACCTGAGCTCTTTCAGTGCCGGTTATGGCGCTGTTCGTGCACTTTTAAAAAACCATATGCAAATGCTCGACGGGATTATTTTGCTTGATGGTCTGCACACGGATTATGTACCTGATCGCGTGGTATTGGCACAGGGTGGGGCACTAAATACGACGAAGCTGGCTGATTTCGTTAAATTTGCCCAGTTCGCCAGCAAAGGTGAGAAAAGGTTTTTGATCACACATTCGGAAATTTTTCCTGGTACTTATGCAAGCACAACGGAAACGGCAGATTATCTCATCGATACTTTGCATTTGCAGCGACGCCCGGAACTGAAGTGGGGACCACTTGGCATGCAAAGGGTCAGCGAAGTTCAGGAAAAGGGATTAAAGATCTTCGGCTATGCAGGAAATACCGCTCCGGATCATGTGGATCACTTGCATGGACTGGGGTATTTTTTAATGCAGCTCATGGCGGATTGAATGCGTATCTGGCAGAGGGCGCGGGTTGACGTTGGATAACTATTGATACCCCGCGCTAAAATATCGAATCTATTCAGTTGCGGCTTCTATTTGTACTTGTTCGGTCTCAAAGCCGACGAGCAATTTCCGGTACACATAGGCTGTTGCAAATAGGGACATGGGGATGGTTAGGATTAATCCCACCACGAGGCACAAGAAACCAAGAATATTTAACACAATCACTGCCAGAAAAAATACGAAAATATCCCACCGTGAACCACGAGAGAGAGCGGAACCTTTATCCAGCGCTGTTATTGGTCCCATTTCTTTATCGACGATGAAGTAAAAAGCAAAATAAAATTGTACAGCGAGCATGATTCCGGGGATTATAAAGAGAATTAATCCAAAAATCACCATCACCCCATACAACAATCCCGCAGCGAAATAATACAGAAACAAATGAAAATGCCCGAAAAGATCACTAAAATCCGGTTCAAGTCCATCATAAACTTTCAAAGCGATTTTTAAGAAACCCATCTCTACGACCACTCCGACAACCGCGCTGGCAATAGTCATTATCAGTAAAAGAAAGACCGCATCCTCCAGGGCGATTTGTGCATAGGCAAATGCAGCCTGGATAACGATGACCAGCACGATGGCTGCGAGCATAAATCCCAGATTGTTGATCGTTTTTTCCCAACCATAGTGGAAAGCTTCCCCAATGGAAAAACGCGGTTGATCCATAATTGACTCCCTTCTGAATTGAAATGATGATGCGTGAGCCCATGGGCTGAACGGACTTCCTGTGGGGGATTTGGGCTCCCGAATGTATGCCATGGTATGGACTTCTTGCGACAATTTCCAGTGTTTTATGCTTACGATATATATTCAATTTGGCCATAAGAATGAAATGCCTTGTACAGGAGCTCCCAGATACGCCACAGTATTGTTGTTTATTATGGTAATATTACCATAGCCAATTTTCTCCACTGAAACATCACTTTTTCAAGCATTTCCTGCCCATGTTTTCTGAAATGGGTATGGCACATTAGCCATACTTTTATCTTTTTTTCTTTTTTCAAAATCTTTCAAAAATAATTAAGAAAACATCACTTAGCGATAGTTTTTCTTCCTGGCATAATAATTGGCTTCATGCCTGGAAACGAAAAAGGAACAAAATACATGATCCCTGAATCGGCGATTCAAAAAATTATCATCACACATTTATCTTCAAAGCAGGACCGCAGTGATAGCCTTGAGGGAATTTTGTTCGCTTCATTTGATAAAGTGTATGGGCTTGTGGAAAACATAATTATTGAGGGTGTTGGTGTCCTAAAAAGTGATGGACTCCTTCGGGAAATCGAGAAAGAAGAAGCGCACCTTTTCCAATTAACAGAGGATGAGAAGCAGATTAACGCCTACTTTCAAAACGGGTTCGATCTATGATAGGTGAAACATTAGAAACACTGTGCAAAGAAATACAGCATTATTTTGTAACCTTGCCTGAATTGCATGTGGGTACAGAAGAAGCAATTGTTTTATCCAACATTTTTAATGGCGAGGGAAAATTTGCAGTATCTGAAGGTTTGAGTTTATCGATCATCAATATTGAAGAAGAACGTGTGGTTAAATCGCAGCAAAGCGCTTTTAAAATGCCGAATGGCAACGTTGTGCATATGAATCCTGAAATCAAATTGAATCTCTATTTTATCATTGCAGCAAATTTTGAGAACTACAAAACAGGACTGCAGTTTCTTAGTGCAGCCGTTCGATTTTTTCAGGCTCGAAACGTATTCACCAGGCAGAATACACCGAATTTGCCGGAAGAAGTGGAAAAACTTATCGTCGAATTTTTTTCCATTAATTTTGAACAGCAAAATCACTTGTGGAGCGTGCTTGGGGCAAAATATTTACCATCGGTTGTTTACCGCGCCCGGTTGTTGACCATTCAGGAAGGGTTGGTTCGTGATAATCAACCGGCATTTAGTCAGTTGGAAATTCCGGAGATCAGTTTATAAAATGGCCACCGCATTTAAAACCCTCTTCGAAGTTGTGATTTTTCACGACTATTATAAAAAAGGCTTTAGTCAGGATTTTTTCATTTCTCCCGATGAGCATACGAAAATAATTTTGCAGGATCTGGGACTGCTCTTTCGGCAGACCGCAAAAGGATGTGTCGTGCTGTTTTCCGCTTTGAGTATTGATAATACGCCACTGCGGCGGCTGGAAGATAAAGAGAAACTCACGTTTATCCTGCGCGCTCGCAACCCCTGTCTGCACAATTACACCGATCTGCCTGTCGAACAAAACAGCAACGCTATTTACCTGCTGCGAAATTCAACTGAAAATAGTCAAGATGGCGAATTGTTGCTCACGGCAAAAAAGGACACGAATTTACTGACCGAAGAAGATCGTATCGAACTAAAGCCACAGGCTTTTTCCGTAGACCACAGTGCTAATACCAACAGTGTTTTATTCGAGCTCATGGATGAAGCAGGTCAACTTGTTGAGCGAAAAAGCCAACGTGTGGCGGAAGGCAAAGCGCGGCATTCGTTCCTTCTGCCGGCGAGAAAATCAGGACTATACAAGCTAAGTATTGACGGAACGCAACGTCAGGCTTTTTATTACAACCCTTCCCTGCGCGGCGTAAAAGCTTTTGGACTCATTGAAATATCCCTGGGAGAGGCAATTCCACCAGCCTATCAGTTTATCAATCCCGATGGAACAGTGAGTCCGAAAACCTATGTCGTGCATTTGCGGCGCAGGGAAACTTTCTGGCGCTACAAAGTCTCGCTTAAACACAATGTGGATACTCCGGCAGCTTTATTCGATGTCATACACCCGGACGACACCATTTCTTTTAACCGTGATGTCCCTGTTTCCGAACCCGGTCAGTCAACGGTAATGCCTTTCACATCCATTCATCCTCTGCCGTTGCAGGAGGCAATACTGAAAGGCATTTCTCTGGTTAAGAAAGATGAACAAGGCCATGTTGTCCGTGAGCTGCTGGAGTTGCCAAATCCTTCAATTGCATTGCTGACACACGATAAAACAACAAATAAAACATACTCGGATATCTTTATCCAAATCTGAAAACTAACGCAAAGGATGAATTATGCCAGCTTACAAAACACCAGATGTTTACGTCGAGGAGATTTCCCTGTTTCCGCCCTCGGTCGCACAGGTGGAAACAGCGGTACCGGCGTTTATCGGGTACACGCAGATCGCCGATGAGTTCGGCAAAAATGATCTGCGCAATGTGCCTAAAAAGATAACTTCAATTCCAGAGTACATCCAGTTTTTTGGGGGAGCGCCACCGGTTGATATTGAGAATGTTGAACTGGACGAGAACAATATCGTAAGCACATTTAAAGTCAAATCAACATATTATCTTTATGACAGTATCCGACTATTTTTTAAAAATGGCGGTGGCAAGTGCTACATCATTTCTGTTGGAAGTTATACGGAGAAGATAATTAAGGATAATTTTGAAACCGGGTTGGCTGCTTTAAAGAAAAAGGATGAACCAACGATTATTCTTTTTCCAGATGCAGTGTTACTCGAAAATAATGGCCTTTACGATATTCAGAAATCCGCTTTGCAGCAATGCACAGATTTGCAGGATAGAGTGGCCGTACTTGATCTGTTAGAGCCTAAAAACAATGATAATACTACAAATTGGAGTAAAGGAATACAAGACTTCCGGGATAGCATTGGCATTAATAATTTGAAATATGGTGCAGCTTATACGCCATGGCTTAAAACAAGCCTTGGCTTGAACGTACAATACCGTCACATAAAGGGGAAACTTACTCGTTCGCAAGTCAAGGTCCTGTTGGAAAATTTGACATCGGATGTTGATGTTAAAACAAAGATAAAAGAGTTGAATAATACAGTTGAAGATGTTGACTTGATACGGAATAATCTTAAGTCACTGTATGATTCCAATGTTTTTCCCTCCTTTAAAAGTAAATACTTGGCTTTAGTGGATGAGCTAAAAAATACAACTGCGGCGCCAAACGCTAAAAGTGCAGCAAGAGCAATGTTGAAGTTTATTTTTGATATGGTTGATAAAATTGATGAATGGGGTGGTGGAAATGCAAAAAACAGCTCACTCATCGCGGATATTGAAAATGCAGTATCCAGTTCATTAAAAGCACCTATGATTAAATTGATTGCCTATAATAAAGGTTTAGAATCAAAATTTGGTGGTGCGTTTAAAAATGATGCAAATGATAAGTTACTTTATGAAGATTACAATCCAACGAAAATGGGGATTAATCATTGGGGTGGTATATTCGAAAAAGGTCATGCTGATGAACCTGCCCAGGAAATACCGGTTATGAGTGGTACAACAGATCATGACAAACTAAAAACCGCAGAACCTCAAATAACGGCAATCTTCAAGCAAATTGAATCTGTATTGAATGATCTCATTCAGTTTGCTGCACATTACGAATCAATTCAGGAAGGTAACGTCCTAGATGTATTTCCTGTTTTAAAACATGTATTAAATAAAATTGCTACCGGTTTGACAACCATGCCTCCCAGCGGCGCCATCGCTGGCGTTTATGCCAAGGTGGATGCCACCCGCGGGGTCTGGAAGGCGCCTGCCAACGTCAGCCTTAACAACGTCAGTGATGTGACGGAAATAATCGATTTTGCTGATCAGGAAGGATTGAACGTCGATCCGGAATCCGGGAAATCGATCAATGCCATTCGTCCTTTTACAGGCAAAGGCATTCTCGTTTGGGGAGCACGCACCCTCATGGGCAACGATAACGAGTGGCGCTACATCTCCGTGCGACGCTTCTTTAATATGGTGGAAGAATCGGTAAAAAAAGCCACATATCCCTTTGTTTTTGAACCCAATGACGCCAACACATGGATTAAAATCAAATCGATGATTGAAAATTATCTCATTGGTTTATGGCGTGACGGCGCTCTGTTTGGCTCAAAACCGGAGCATGCGTTTTTTGTCAATGTTGGACTGGGCACAACCATGACCGCCCAGGATATCAACGAAGGCCGGATGATCGTCGAAATTGGAATGGCGGCCGTGCGACCGGCGGAATTCATCATTCTACGCTTTTCTCATAAAATGGCTGAAGTTTGATAAATACACGTTCATTCGAAGCGAAATTTTATGTTCATAATCTGCTTAATTCATGATACGCAATAGTGAGCAGGGGATATCCTCTGCTCATAGCGAACGCCAGGCACTGCATGAATGAAGCAGATTTATATCGGCACATCGCGCTTTTTTTAAAAGATTTCAACCTAACAATACAATTGCGCTGTGCAGAGCAAGTTTGTCGTGCATGTGCTTAATAATTCATAAGTCGTAAACACTATTTTTCTAATCTAAATCAGCAGGTATAAAAATGGCAAAATATCCTTTACCCGTCTTTCATTTCCAGGTGCAATGGGGCGGAACAGAGTTGGGCTTTGCAGAAGTATCCGGATTAAACATCGAATCGCAGGTTATTGAATACCGTCACGGTTTGAGTAAAGAATACGGTGCGTCGAAAATGCCCGGCATCCCGAAATATGGCAATATCACATTGAAGCGCGGTATCATGCCAGATGATAACGAGTTCTTTGATTGGCTGAATACGACTGCGTTGAACAAAGTTGAACGGCGCGATCTCGTGATCAGTTTGCTCAATGAAGAGCACCAGCCTGTGATGACCTGGACTGCCATGCAGGCTTTTCCTGTGAAGGTAGAAGGCCCGGGATTGAAGGCCACAGGAAACGAAACAGCTATCGAATCCATTGAAATTGCCCATGAAGGATTAAAGATTAAACATGGCAGCTAACCAGGTCATTCGAATGGATCCGCCTGTTGGTTTTCATTTTAAAGTCTCCTTCGGATTCATTAAAAGCGATACAGGCGATTCCCATTTTCAGGAAGTTTCCGGTTTCACTGCCGAGTTGGGCACCGAAGAACTGATTGAAGGTGGTGAAAACCGGTTCGTGCACCGGTTGCCGACACGTGGAAAATACGGAAATTTGATTCTGAAACGCGGACTCTTCACCGACTCAGAGTTGATCGACTGGTGTCGTGGTGCCATTGAGAACCTGGACATAGCGCCGACAGAAGTCCTCGTTTCACTGCTGAATGAAGATCACGAACCGGTGGGCGATTCCTTCAATTTTAAAAATGCATGGCCGGTGAAGTGGGCGGTTACGGATTATAAAGCCCAGGAAAACTCACTGGTGGTGGAAACATTGGAACTGACATACAATTATTTTACCCGAACAAGATTATCAAAACAGTCTTAATTTCACCGGAAAAGCACAATTAAGTCGCATCGCAGCAGAAAAAATGAAATTTGTTTCCTGACCGGCAACGAGGAATTTTAAAATGCCAATCGAAATAAGAGAACTCGTCATCCGTGCGGTGGTGGAAGATCCCGCTGAAAATAAATCGCCGCGTGGCGAAAGTGAAACAGCAGACACGCAGGAAGGTATCATTGCGGAATGCGTTGAACAGGTGATGCTGTTGCTGCGGGAAAAAGAGGAGAGGTAGGAAGGAGTGGCACTTTGAACAAGTTGAAAATCGAAGCCTACAAAGATATTAAATACAATGACAAAATCGCTGAGGATTTTGAAGTGATGTTTAATCCGGCCTCTTATAATCAGAAGTTTGATATTGAGTTTGAAGAGGCGCAGGGGAAAGGCACTTCCGCAAGTGAGCAGAAATTCAAGCGAATCAAACCAAAGGAATTCAGCATTGAATTTCAGATTGATGGCACCGGTGCAGCCGCACCCAAGGTGGATGTCGCGAAAAAGATTGACCAGTTTATCAAATTGACTGCAAAACTGAATGGTGAAATTCATCGGACAACATTTCTTAAACTCAGTTGGGGCTCACTTATTTCTTACTGTGTGTTGAAAACTGCCGACATCACCTACAATTTATTCAAGCCGGATGGTTACCCGTTGCGGGCGAAAGTCAATGCCACATTTGCCGAGATTCAGGATGATAAAAAACGGGCTGCCCTGGAAAATAAAAATTCTCCTGACCTGTCCCATGTCCGGGTAGTTGGCGAAGGGGATACCTTACCCTTGATGGCACATCGTATTTATGGCGATTCAAAATATTATATCGATCTCGCACGCATCAATAACCTGACGAATTTCCGGAAACTGCAGCCGGGAACGCAGCTTTACTTTCCTCCAATTAGAAAGAAAAATGTGGCATGAGTGACGATCGTATCATTCCAACATCGCAGCCGGCCGATTTGCCGACCATGAAGATTTTCACCGATGGGCAGGAAATTTCGGGAGAATACCAGGTTTTTTCTTTGGTTATCACCCGTGCCGTCAACAAAATTCCCGTCGCTCACATCACTTTGTTGGATGGCGATGTGGCCAAAGAAGATTTTAAAATCAGCAACAGCGAAGACTTCCTTCCAGGCAAAGAAATTGAAATTCACGCTGGTTACCACGGTGATGAGGAAATGATTTTTAAAGGTATCGTTACCGCGCATGCGCTTAAGTCTCGAAAAAATAAATCATCGATCCTGTCTGTTGAATGCAAGGATCGAACGGTGAAAATGACAGTCGGTCGTAAAAGCGCCTATTATACAGAAATGAAAGACAGTGAAATCATCGAGGAAATATTGGGTGAAAATAATTTGGAAGCCGATGTCGAGGCCACAGAAGTTGAACACAAAGAAATGATTAAATATGCATGTACGGACTGGGATTTCATGAATGCCCGTGCAGAAGTGAACGGCCGTCTGGTATTTGTGGAGGATGGCAAAGTGAGTGTAAAGAAGCCGGATACAAACCAAAAGCCGGTATTGTCCCTGGTTCACGGTGCAACCATGCTGGAATTTGAAGCACAAATGGACGCTCGCTCGCAGTTGTCCGCAGTAAAATGCAATGCATGGGATTTTAGTGGCCAGGAATTGCTGGAGGAAAAAAACGGGAGTCTCTCCTACACAGAGCAGGGAAATATCGATAGCAATAAACTGGCCGAAACCATCGGTCTCGATGAATTAAGCATGCAGCACACTGGCCGTAAATCAGAGGCACAGCTAAAAGCCTGGGCCGACGCGGTTTTGTTGAAAAGCCGGTTAGCGAAAATTATTGGGCGCGTGCGTTGCCAGGGTTTTGCGGGAATAAAGCCGGGTCATATGCTGGGTTTGCAGGGAGTAGGCGAACGATTTAACGGCGTTGCCTTCGTGACAGAAGTGCGGCACCAGATCAGCACAAAAAACTGGGAAACAGATATTCAATTTGGTTTGCCCGCAGCATGGTTCGCACAAAAAAATGATTTTAACGATCTGCCGGCTGCCGGCTTGCTGGCTGCTGTGCAAGGACTTCAGATTGGAATTGTGACGCAACTTGGTGAAGATCCGGATGGTGAAGATCGTGTACTCGTCCGAATGCCAGTCATCAGTACCGGGGATGATGGCGTTTGGGCACGGATTGCCAGCCTCGATGCCGGCAAGAATCGCGGGGCCTTTTTCAGGCCGGAGATCGGTGATGAAGTTGTGCTGGGTTTTCTCAACGCCGATCCCACCGATGCTGTAATTCTCGGCATGCTCAATAGCAGTGCAAAACCGGCACCGATCACGGCCACTGATGATAACCACGAAAAAGGTTTTATCACGCGCAGCGACATGAAGCTGCTGTTTAATGATGAGGAAGTCAGTTGTAAAATTGCAACACCAAACGGAAACACAATTATCCTGAGTGAGGGAAGTGGCTCCATTCTCATTGAAGACGAAAACGGAAATAAAATTGAGTTGAATTCCAGCGGTATCACCCTCAAAAGCGATGGCGATATCAACATAAATGCAGGAGGGGATATCAATCTGGAAGGCACGAATATCAACACCAAAGCGGGAGCCCAGTTTAAGGCAGAGGGCACTTCCGGCGCTGAAGTCTCCTCCGCCGGCACTTTGGTGGTGAAGGGCTCAATGGTACAAATTAACTAAAAAGGAAAACCATGCCAGCCGCAGCGCGAGTAGGTGATTTATCAACCCACGGTGGAACAATCGTCGGGCCGGGTGTACCAACTGTTCTTATCGGCAAAATGCCTGCAGCGGTGGCAACGGATAATCATGTGTGCCCGATACCGCCACCGGGGCATGTTCCGACGGTCAGTATCTTCCCCGTCGGCAGTACGACGGTGCTTATCGGAGGGAAACCAGCACTTCGTACGAGCGATCTTTGCATTTGTGGTGCAGCCTCTGTAATAGGTGAACCGACGGTTGTTATTGGCGGATAACCATGGGATCCGTTCACAAGGACCCGGGTAACGAGTTTAAAAATAATGTAGCCTCGCCCCTTAGGTGGGCATTTTACTCTAAGAGGAATTAAAATGCAGCAAACTCCGACATTCCTTGGAACCGGCTGGGATTTCCCCCCGGCATTTGATAAAACACGAAACTCGGTTGCGATGGTTTCCGACGAGCAGGATATCAACAGCAGTTTGCAGGTGCTGCTTTCGACGGCAATCGGTGAGCGTATTATGCAACCTGAGTATGGTTGTGATTTGCGCGATTTTCTGTTTGAACCGCTTGATACGGCATTGCGGGCCTACATTAAGGATCTGATTTTAAATGCTATTCTCTACAATGAGCCGCGCATTGAACTCAATGAAGTCAGCTTGATAACCAAAAATGAAGAAGGCATTCTTGAGATAGCCTTGGAATACACTATTCGCATGACCAACTCACGATACAATTTTGTTTTCCCCTTTTATCTTGAAGAAGGAACAAACATAGAGCGATGATAAGCGATTGTGATAAAAAACATCCCTTGCAAAGGGACGGGCTGAGTCAAAAACAACGTCTTTTGCGTGCACTCAAACCCGATTATGTTCGCATTGATGAGCGGAAATTGCCGCAGTTATTGGCGTTTGCAAAACGCTACGCACAACAACTGCAATATTATGATGGTAAAAATAAAGCTGCCGGGGATTGGCAATCGTTCCTTGAAAAAGATGTAACGACCGTTTTAGCAGACATACTATCGAAAAATGATCAAATTGAACGACGCGCCATCGAACAAATAAAAGCCGTCACCACGAACGCAACAGAGATCAATACGCCGGAAATGAAAAGCGCATTTAAGCTGCTATTTCAAATTGTCGCAACAATGGCAATACAATTGGACTACTGGTTTCGGCGATCGATGGAGGGATTGCGGTTGCATACCGAATTAGAGCGGCTCATTTCGTCCTCGGCCGCAGAGATGTTGCGCAAGGGAATTTGCTGGTTTAAAGCAGGAATGAGGAATGGCGGCTATTTTGAGGGGGTTGAAGCCTTGCCATTTGAAGAAGCTGAAGATAAACTGGTTAACCTTTCCCAACTTGGCAGCCACAATTTTCATCCTGTTTGGATTCCAAAATCGAGTGGAATGACGGATTTATCCTGGCGTGCCTATTTTGAAACCTTGCCGCATGAGGACAGCGTGTTTACCTCCATAGCGGAAGCGGAATCCCAACTGTTTGCTTTTTTTTCAGCTTTCCATGATGTACAAATACAATTGTGCGACAAAGGCACGGCGTTTATCGCAGAGACGCTCGAATCCTGGCCGAATCATGAACCGCATATGGGATTGTTCCTTGCGTTTCTGCAATTGTTTCAATACGCCCAGAATAGTCTTAACAAGTTTACACAACGGCATCTCGATTATTATCTGGAAGACGTGCTGCATTTACTCAAAAAGCCAGCTCTGGCCGATAAGGTTCATATTATTTTCGAACTGGCAAAACATGTGGATCGGACGCTTGTTGAAAAAGGAACGAAGCTGAATGCGGGAAAAGATAGTACCGGAAATGATATTGTCTATACTGTAAACGATGACATCGTGATAAATAAAGCGCAAGTCGCTGAATTAAAGAAAGTATTCATTGATGTAAATGATAAAGATCGCATTTATGCTGCCTCGGTAGCGAATTCCGCCGATGGCATTGGAGGTGAATTTACCTGCGAAGACAAGAGATGGAAGCCTTTTGGCGAACCACAAAAAACCGGAAATGGCGCTGCTGCAATCAGTTCAATCCAGCCGGGAGAAATAGGTTGTGCCATTGCATCCCCTCTTTTGTTTCTCGAAGAGGGTGTACGCACGATAACCGTAACTTTTCATATCAGCAATCCACTGCAAATCTCTGATCTCACATTAACCCAGAATGATTTCGTCCTTTCCCTTACCACAGAACAAGGCTGGTTTACGGTACCAAAAGCAAGGGTAACTGTTGCACCCTCCCCTTTGCAGACGAATGGTGGTGATAGTGAAACAATTGTATCTTCACCGACGGTGGACAGTGACACACAAGAACCGATTCAGTTTACACTTGGCCTTGAACAGGCAGATCCTTCAATATGTGCGTATGATCCGGCTGTACATGGCGGCTCATTTGAAACATCCGTCCCGATGATGAAAATCGCACTGACGAATGGCATTGGGAGCGGGTATGTTTACCAAAGTCTGCGTGATTTCAGATTAACAAAAATTGATTTATCCGTCACAGTTGTCGATGCAAAAAATTTAATTATTCAAAATGATGCGGGGGTGCTAAAAACGGGCAAGCCATTCTACCCCTTCACCACGGTACCAAAAATTGGCTCGAAATTTTATCTGGGAAGTCGAGAAATATTCCAAAAAAGGCTCACCGATCTCAAGCTTTCTTTGATTTGGGGAGATGTACCTGCCAACCTTGCAACGCACTATGGGAATTATGGTGGCACTGCCCCTGCAAACAGCGATTTTAAAGCGACAGTAGACATCCTGCAGGATTCAAAATGGCTGTCTTTAAAGGGGAATGGGAATGAGATAAACTTGTTCAATTCGAACGATGCGCAGGAAGAAAATACAATACAATTTTCCAATGATGAACTCGGCACCATCCAGGCCGGTGGGATGGAAGACACGGTTCTTCCGTGGTCGGTGGAAAGCAAACGTGGTTTTCTCCGGTTAACATTAACGTCGCCAAAAAACAATGCCTTTGGCCATGGCGTTTACCGCGATTTATATACAAAAAGCCTGATTTTATTTGCTGATAGTCCAACCGGCAAAGATTCAAATGGTACGGCTTACAAGGATTTAATTCCAAATGCACCTTACACACCTTTGATAAATGAAATCAGTGCCAGTTACACTGCCAGGGAAACAGTGGATCCAGCAGACCAACAGGCCCTGGATATCGCAGGTAGCACGTACTATCATCTTTATCCATTCGGTTCTAAAGCACAAAACAGCGGAACAGAGCAATCCCTGAAGTTAATGCCACAATTCGTTACCCGACAAAAAAACAGCGAAGGTGAACTTTACATAGGTTTGCACGGACTAAAGCCAGCACAAAGTATTTCCCTGCTTTTTCAGCTTGCTGAGGGCAGTGCCCGGCCGGACCTGAGGGTAGAACCTGTATACTGGTCTTACCTGGCGAACAATAACTGGCACCCCTTCGATCCGGCGGAGGTGTTAAAAGATACAACAAACGGCCTTTTAAATTCCGGAATAGTCGCTCTGGCGGTCCCGGATACAGCGTCAAAAGAGAATACTCTTTTACCTGCTGGTCTCCATTGGCTACGTGCCAGTGTCGTTGGGAAACCCGCAGCACTTTGTGATTTAATTTCAATCCAGGCTCAAGCCGTCCAGGCATCCCGCCTGATTGCGAGCACGAATAAAAATATTCAAATGCAGAGTTTACCAGCGGGCCGGATTAAGAAAATGCTCACAAAAAGCGCTGCTGTGAAATCGGTCAGTCAGCCATTTTCCACTTTCGGTGGCGAGTCGGCCGAAGAATCCGGCGATTTTTATATTCGATCCAGTGAACGTCTCCGTCACAAACAGCGCGGTGTTTCAATCAGTGATTATGAAAAACTTGTCCTGCAACAGTTTCCTGCCATTTATCGGGCTAAATGCATCAGCCACAGCAAGTATAGTTTAAGTTCCTCTGATACCAATTCCTTTTATTCAGAATTTGCACCGGGTCATATCGCGCTGATCGTTATTCCTCATCTTAAGCAAAATAATGCTGTAAACCGCTTGCAGCCTAAAGTCAGCCTGGTGCAATCAGAACAAATACGTTCCTGGCTGTGCAACCAGATAAGTCCCTTTGCAGCGGCGAATATGCACGTCATGAATCCCTATTACGAAGAAATTCAGGTCGAATTCCGTGTTTCCTTCACAACCAGCGATTGGGGATTTTATCAGAAACAGCTGAATACCGATATTCAGAATTTTCTTTCACCGTGGGCAACCAGCGAAGCTGCGGATATTGTATTCCGCGGAAGAATTCATAAGTCAAGTATTCTCAACTTTGTCGAAAAGCTCGACTATGTGGATTACGTCACCGATTTCAAAATGCACCATACCGGCGGAAGACAAAACTTTTACAACACCAATGAAGCGACACCAACCACTGAGTGCTCTATTCTGGTATCGCACCAAAATCATCTGATCAATCAGATGGGAGAGAATGAATGATCACGCAAGCGGCATTTATTGAAAAATCACGTACCATGGAACCTGCGGAAGACTACCATTTTCTGCGTCAGAAAGGGATAGAATATATCGAGAAACTTTCCGGCGCGTTGTGGACCGACTACAACGTGCACGATCCCGGTATAACCATTTTGGAAATGTTGTGTTACGCGATCACTGATTTGAATCATCGCTGCACCTATCCAGTGCAGGATATTCTTGCGGAGCAGGAGAAGTACGGCACCTTGGAGAAACATTTTTTCCCGGCACGGGAAATACTCACCTGCAATCCCGTCACGATTGCAGATTTTAGAAAATTACTGATCGATTTACCCGGTATTAAAAATGCCTGGTTGCGTACTGCGACTGAGACAGAACACCCGCTTTTCCTCGATTGCAAGCGGAGCACATTGCGTACGAGCACACCTTATATGTTCACCACTGATCGCATAGATGCTTTGGCTCAGTATAATGTTCCGGAGAGCGTACGCAACGATCTACAAGCCCTTTTTAAAATAAAATACGACACAAAAGAAGAATTTTTGCAAGCTGCGGAGCAAGCCGTGTCGAAGGAAATATTGGACTTGTATCATAACGCCTTCATCCAGCAGGCGCAGTTGCATAAACCAGTGTCTGTTAGTGGATTGTACGAGGTTATTTTGCAATTGCAGCACGATACAAAATATGGTGATTTGAACTCATTTACCTATGCCTGGACTGTTCCACGTGGCGAGTCTTCTTTTGAAATTCACTTGACTTTGCCTTCGTGGGATGCCTTTTTCGCTTGCGGCATCGCTGCAGACGCTTTGCAAAATGGCAACGGTGTGCAAACCATCAAATTCGATCTGGATGGGGAGAGCCCAAATGAATTGCAGGAAATTCCTCAATCACAAAAATACCACGGCACTTTTTCGGTTGATGTGCAAAATGGCGTAAAATTATTCGAATTCGAAATCCTGTCACAAGGGCTGATGGATGAGGTGGGACAGCAGGCTATTGCTTCCGAACTGCAGCGTACTGGTGAAGGAAGCCTATTTAAATTTTATCAGGATAAAATAATTTGCGCTTTGAGCAGTGCTGAAGAAGCATGGCGGTTTTTGCATGCTCATCGAAATTTGTGTGAGGATTTTTTCTGTTTAAAAGCTGTGGATATGGAAGAGATTGGTTTGTGTGCAGAGGTGGAGGTCACTGCTGAAGCGGACTATCCACAAATTCTGGCTGAAATTTATTATCACCTGCAAAAACTGCTCGCGCCACCGGTGAATTTCTACACTTTGCAGGAAATGTTGGAACATGGCAAGCGCAGTGAAGATATTTTTTCCGGACCAAAACTCCGGCATGGATTTATTGATGATGAGGAATTATTGGCTTCAAATCTCAAAGAGGAGATACACGTTTCAGACATTATTCAGCTTATCATGGCAATCGATGGTGTGGTGGCGGTAAAAAAAATACTGGTAACGAATTATTATCAGGGTAAAGAACAAACCAAAGGTGAGCCATGGCGCCTGCACATCGGTGAGGGCCGGGCTATGCGTCTTGCAATTGATAAATCGAAGGTTGTTTTTTATCGGGGGCTCTATCCTCATGCTGCGAAAAAAGACGAGGTTCTTGCCAGATTAAGTGAGTTGCACGCCCTCGATCGCACTCAGCGTCTCGCACCTGATGCGTATGATTTTTCCCTGCCGGAAAGCACACACCGAGATATTGAATCATGGTATTCCATGCAAAACGACTTCCCGCTGGTGTATGGTGTTGGTGCGGAAGGACTCCCGGGGTCACCAACGCCGGAACGCATAGCAAAGGCGCGGCAGTTGAAAGCATACTTACTTTTTTACGATCAGATCCTCGCCAATTTTCTGTCGCAACTCGCTCATGCACGCGATTTGTTCTCCCTGGATCCGGAAATGAAAAAAACCTATTTCTCCCAACCACTTTTCAAAATCCCCGGCCTCACCACTATGGAAGTACCAGGTGTGCAGAATTTAATCAAAGAATTTGTGGCTGGAACTGAGGAGTGGGCGCATTTCATCGATGATAAAAAAACGCTTTATAAAAACCTGCAAAAAAACATCGACCCAATTCTTGAGAATCAGGCAGACTTTGAAGATCGTAAAAACCGGTTTTTCGATCATTTAATGTCGCGATTCAATGAACAGTTCAGCGATTATGTTTATTTGATGCACAGGCTGGAGCAGAAAAAAGCCCCACAGGAATTGCTTGCTGACAAGTTGGTTTTTTTACGTGAATACCCACAGATAAGTCACGATCGTGGAAAGGCTTTTGACCTGAAAAACAAGAATGAGCTTTGGCTCGGGGAAAATGTCAGCGGATTGCAAAAAAGAGTGTGCCGGCTTCTGGGCATGCGTTCATGGGAACGTCGCTATCTGGCCCATGCGATTGACAAAGGATTTGAATTGTATTCGGAGGGTGATGAATGGCGTTTTCGGCTGAAAAACGACGATGGCAAAATTTTACTCAGTGCCGCCCGTAGTTACAGCAACCGCCAGGAAGCGGATCGTGTCATGCAAACAATTCTTTATTGTGGAACAAAACCCGGCAATTACGCAAACCGCACCGCCGAGGATGGCACGTTTTATTTTAACCTCGTCGATGAGGACGCAGAAATTATTGCCCGTCGAATTGCGTATTTCCCAACTGCCGCAGAACGCGATGCCGCCCGGGACGAAGTGATCACTTTCATCTCCGGGGCGGAGCCTGCCGAGGGCTTCCATCTTGTGGAACATGTGCTCCTGCGACCGCATGGACAGGATAATGAGCTCTTTGCGGTATACGTGCCCCCCGATTGCAAAACCTGCTCCGGTTTTATGGATCCCTATTCGTTTCGTCTGACAGCTGTCGTCCCTGCATGGCCGAAACGATTTCGTGACCGGGATTTCCGACATTTTTTTGAGAAAACCCTTCGTTTGGAAGCACCGGCGCATACGCATGTTAAAATATGCTGGGTTTCCCGTGAGCATATGGCTGATTTTGAGGACAAATACTGGCCATGGCTGGAGGCCTCGAGTTCATTTCACACAACAGAAGACCAGCTCGCTCCGTTGCGGGATGCCTTGCTCTCCTCCCTTGGCTCCTTACGCAGTATTTATGAAGAAACACGTCTTTTTTATTGCGAAGAAAACAGTGATGAAGATGCCCTGCTATTGAATCACTCGGTTTTGGGCACTGAATAATAGAGTGCGAACAAAAACATTTATACACAAAAAGGTCTGCTATGTCAAGTTGCCAATCCTATCCCCTGTTTGAACCAAATCAGGTTCTGACTGCTGAGCAACTCAATCAGCTCACGCAAAACATAAAAATGCAGCAAAAAGCCGTGAATAAAAACCTCGTCGGTATCGGCATTGTATGCGGATTTGAAATCGATCGCGACATGTCCTATGGCAGCTTATTGCCGGCTTTTCGACTGAAAAAAGGTGTCGGGCTGTCTTCTTCGGGTGATTTAATGTGCCAGGAAAACGACAGTTCCCGGCTCACCCGGTACCGTCCTTACCGCGACCCCGCTGAATATTCCCCATTTCTTCGGCCGGGTACCGCCAATGGCGTTCCAGAGCACATCGCATTGTGGGAAGCTTTACCCGACACGGTGGCGAATGAAGATGAAACGATAGAGCCTTTGAGTAATGCCTTCCTTTCCGATAAAGTATTGTTACTCTACCTGGAAGTGGTTGAAGAAGATTTGGAGAGCTGCACCGGGGATGATTGCAATGAAAAAGGGAAACGCGTCCGGCACTGTTTACGCAATTTACTCTTGAACAGGATCGACGCAGAAAGGATTCTTCGGGAAAGCAGGGGGCTGGCAGAAAACATCGATTTGCAGGATTTTATAAACGCAAAATACAATTTACCCTCAGTGAATGTTCCCAGAGTGAAATTTTCTGAAAGCCTGTTACAGTACTTCACTACACTGGAGCAGACGTTATCTAATATACCCGGTACCTCCACTGCGAGTTCAACCGGGATTTCAGTTGCTGGACTCTTACAAAAATTATCATCACAACAGGCAGGTTCATCACTACAGATTTCACAAACGACGACCTTGTCGGAGCTCGCAAATGATCTTACTGCACGCACACAATTGTGGAGCTTTTTATTGCGCAGAATTACTGCCACCCGGGCAATGCGCAATTATTACCTCAAACTTATCGATCCGGTTATCAATGACATCGCCACAGCTTTGCAGCAAAGCTATACAGTTTTTCGACCACTGGTGTATCCATTGTTTTCGAATAATCCCTTTTACAATCCAAGAATTGTGCAAGTCTACCAGCAACTACGGGCAGAGGACAGTCCGGCCCTGCAGTATTTTTATGATTTTCTCAAAGATTTGATTCTTGCATACGAGGAGTTTGTTGAGGCGGCATGTGCCGTAAATACGCTATGCTGTCCCGACGCCAACCTGTTCGCCAAACATTTATTTTTAGGTGAATTAACGCCATCAAAAAATTATCCACCCTCTGTATTTCGTCAGCAATTCATCCCGGTACCGACAAACGACGGTCAAATCCTCAAGCGGCAAAAGGCCCAGCTTCTTTTCCAGCGCCTGGTTTGGATGGTACTGAATTTTGACATACCTGAGTTCAGTGACGCCGACATTCGCCTGACACCGAGCAGAGAAAAAACTGGTCGATTGAGTGACCGTGCAGTTCCGTATTATTACGGTTACAGAAAGAACAGGCCCTTGCATCAGTTCTGGAATTTCGATTTAGCACTTCGCTGTATGAGTCATCTCGTTCCCGGATACAATGCAGCAAAATATGAGGATAAACCGGCTCCTGAACATGTCGTTAATCCGCTTAACTTTAATCTGGACGGGTATAATTTTTTAAGAATTGAAGGACACATCGGCCAGAAAATCGATGCAGCTTTTACGGTTATTTCTGATACTATCGAGCAAAAAAATCTTCCCGTTGATTTGATGAAAGTAAAAATGAGTACGGGAAATGAAGATATCAATGTGCATTTTGGTTGCGAATCGGAAGATTTGCAATTGTTTTATGTTACGATGTGCAGTGAGCTGGCGTGTTTGCTGAAAAAAGAAATAACGTACTTCTCTGATCTTAAATACACCGAGCCGCGACCGGAATTTGAAGCGGGTGAAATCAGCATAACCGGGACGGTGCGTGATGAAAAGAATAACAAATTGCAGGGTGCACAAGTAACCCTTCAGGAAAAAAGTTTGACGGTCGTCACGAATGAGAAAGGGGCGTTTACGATTCCCAAGCCGGGGGAGGAACCAGCCACACCAATCACAGCAGGAAAATATACCCTTACGATTTCCAAAGGCGGCTTTAAAACTGAAAAAATAGCGATCGAATTAAAAACAGGACATGTGCTCAAGCAGGACATCCAGCTCTCAACTTTGAGATACTACAATCCTTTTGAGTTTGAATATGCCGGCACAAAATTGGATAAACTCACAGGATCATTATATTATCCCGGCACCCAAAGCCCTGGATTGGGAACTGCCGCAACCACCACCACAAATCCAGTTCCGGGGAGTGGTGTGCTCACGACTCCCGGTACGGCAATTTACTCGGGCAGTACAGGTACGCCGGGCATAACCGGAAGTATCGGTACAACCGGAGGCATCAGTAGTGAAGTCTCTGGTGGATTGCCAATGTACAGTGGCGTCGCGGGATCGGAACGCCGTGCTGGGAGTTCGATGTATACGGCAGCGGTTGCAGGAACGAGTACGTATCTCTCCGGCACAGCCGCGGCAGCCGCTAGTGCATCACAACTTGCAGGCCAGTCACAGGTGCTTACCGGAACAGCTATACAAGCTGAGGCAGGTGTCAAGCAGGATGTTTTCGGCACAGGTAAATTTCTTGAATACAGCCTTGGAGGGAGTGAGACGCGTGAATACACCGTGGGGAATTTTTATCAGCAGTACGTACAATCGAACAGGCAAAAAGATATTTACGGATTTGCCCGGGACTATTTTGGTGCGAATCGTCAAATTTTGCCGTTTGAATTACCGAAGATTTTCGAAGATAAAATCTATTACCCATTGCGCATCGTTGAAAAAATAGAATCGGTTGTTGAAACTTTTACCCAGGACCTGGATAACTTTGACTTTCAGTTGTTCATGAACCAATACGATCAGTTGCGAAAAGCCGTTACGGAATTCGAAGAAAAAATAGCAGCGGCTTTGCAGAATGGAGATGAAGATTACAAAGAAACCGCAGAAGAAATCGTAAAACATCTCGTCTTTTTGGACAAATCCTGCAGCCTGGATAAATTTAATGCCTTGGTCAATGTCTACGGGAAACGTTTCACCAAATTGCAGGAGTTGCAACAGTTTGTCAATTATCTTGAAATGCATCCGGGTCTGGAGCACATGGCCGGTGCGCCTTTTGGTGGCACATTTGTTATGGTTTATGACGATGAGGCCACTGTAATTGCAGATTTCGCCCTACCATACATGTGTCGCTCTGACTGCCCGCCGGTGACAACGTGTAAATCCATTGCTATCGTCTTCAAATTGCCCCGCCAGGTATTTTGCCGTCTTGAAGAAGCGAATGCCCAATACAAATTTATTCTTAGTCCACCGGGTGGCACCGTAAGCGGTCCCGGGGTGCTCTTTGAGGAGTCGAGCGGTGACTATTTTTTCAGGCCTGCTTCGGCAGATGTGGATCCCGGTCTGATTACGTTCGAATATGGTGTCAATAATACAAGTTACACTTTGCAGGTGAATGTCATTGCGATGATCACGGATTTCGTCTATGAAGTGCTGGAAATCGACACAGCCAAAAATACCGTTCTTGTGCAATTTACCGCTCAATACAAAACAGCCGATTTCTATGAGTGGGATTTTGGTGATGGGACTGCACAAATAGTAACCAACGCGCCTGTAATAACCCATGAATACAGCGACGCCAATAACCCGATTTTTCACGTCGTTCTGCATCAAAAACATCTCGTATGTGAGAAAACAGCTGAAAAACAAGTGGAAATCCGTGCATGCACTGCGCAATTTACCCAGAACCGTATCGATTATGCACGCAAGGTTGTCGTTACCTTCACAGCGGCACAGGTGATCAATGCGCCTACCGAGGAATCATACCAATGGACGATTAAAACAAACAGAATTGAGGAAATCACGAAAGGCATACAAAGTGTTGAAAAAGAATTTAATCTGGATATTGCCGTTCAGACTGTTGAAGTCACCCTGAAAATTGTTGATGGTGAGTGTAGCGATACTTACTCGGAAAGCTTCACCTTGCCTCCGCTCGGGGATATCGTTTTTCGCTTTGCCGATAATGTGACCGGTCCATTCTGCCCGGACGATGCCACTAATTACAGATTTCAGCTGGATCCTCCGGGGGGTAATATTTCGGGGCCGGGCATATCTTCGCCGGAAGGTGAGTTTGTCTTCACGCCAAATACTGTTGAAACCCCAGGAAAAGTTACACTGCAGTATTCGCTTGGTTCACTTACGCCTGTTCCTCTGGAGGTGAACATACTACCACAGGTCGTCGCAGCATTTAAAATTTCACAACCACAGGAAACGGCTTCCACAGGTACATATGCCGTTCAGATCTACAATCAATCGCAAAATGCCAACCAGTTCCAATGGATTGTGGGAAATGAAACGCTCTCCGGCGAGACAAATCCAAACCTGATTCTTAAGGATGTTACTGCCGGAGAAAAGGTTGCTGTTACCTTAAAAGCTTCTTTCAGTGGCTTGTGTGAAAAGACCCTGACCCGACAAATTGCCATACCGGTGCCCCCACCGATGACGCTGGCCTTTGTTGATAGTACGAGTGATATTTTTTGCCGTAAAGACAAAACAGCCTACACATTCAAAGCCACGCCAGCTGGTGGAGAAGTTAGCGGACCCGGAGTGCAGTTGACAGAGGACGGGACCTACGTTTTTATCCCAAATCTCGTCGGCGCGGTTGGCGAAATCAATTTCAAATACACACGCGGTATTCAAACTCCCGCCACCCTCAAAGTGCAGATTTACGATCCGGTAGCGTCTTTCACCGCTTCAGAACCAGCGAAAACGGAGGACTTTGGCGTTTTTCAAATCATTCTGAAAAATGAGTCGCTGCGGGCGAACTCCTATGCATGGTTCCTCGATGGCAGTAAATTTTCAGAGCAAGAAACGCCGGATCTAAAAATTCCCGCTACAGAACCAAATAAAGAATACAGCATCGTATTGACTGCGTCCTTTGATGGTAATTGCCCATCACAATTTCTTGTAAAAGTGAAAATGCCCGCTGCCGAGGAAGCGACGCTTGCATTCGCCGAGGTGGCAGGAAATAATTTTTGTAAAAATGATAAGACGGCTTACAAGCTCAAAGTCTCACCTGAAGGCGGGAAACTCAGCGGACCCGGGACGGAGGCCAAAAAGCTGACTTTCACACCGAATAAATCCGACACAACCGGACCCGTTGAATTGCGTTATGAAGCCTGGGGCAATAAAGTTGCGACTCTGAGTGTACGAATTCTCAATCCCGTCGCAGGTATCGGTAAACCACAGATAGTTGAACTCAATCCGGTCATTGACAAATCAACGGTGCGCATTATACTTCCAAACTTCTCCACAGGCGCTGACGCCTTTGAATGGAAATTGCAGGATACACTTTTCTCAACGGCATCACAGAGTATCGTGGTTCTGAAGAACGTTAATGAGGGTGATTCCTACACCGTTGATCTCAAGGCCGTGTCCGAAAAGATTTGTGAAAATTCTGCTGCTGCCCAGCTTAAAATTCCAGCTGCACTTGCAGAAACAAACGATTTGGTCATCCCTCCTGGTGGCGGCGGATTGCCGGTATTTAATCCAACTCTGCGTCGGGTTTCAAGGCTCATCCTTGATTCGGTAAGCGGTGGATTTAATGCAAACCTTGCCGTATTTGAAAGCTTGCCGGAACATCCAACTTTCAAAAATGCGCTTTCTCAAACGGATCAGGTCTATAGCGAATCCTTGAAGTATTTTGAAACTGTGAGCGAGGAGTTGAAGGATGAGGCTGCGCTAAAACAGTATCTGGGCGATGGACAAAATGAGAAGATTGCCGGGACTTTCGCCAAACTTTTTGAATATGCGGTTGGTAAAATATCCGGCAGTGTCGTTATACCGGGAACGGGAGTTTTTCCGCCACGCGTGGCGCGAGCGGCACAGCAGTTTGTATACAATCTCATGCTTTTGCAAATAAGCCAGCTTCTCAATCTCATGAATTTGCAAAAGGATGATTTAGCCGCCGGTAGCCCGATTATTTCGACTTTCAAAGACTTGCAATCGAGTTTGCAAAGTATCAGCTCGAAGGTTGACACCAACCTCGAAAATGTGCTTTCAGATATGCTTGATCAAGCGGAAGTGAATGCTGCAGAAAAGAGTCTTTATATTCGAAGATGCCTGCGTCTTTTACGCTGAGTTTGGATTGCGACATTTAGCTGAATTTCTCTACGAATGCGAAAACACATCATTAAAAAACTCGAAATTGAATTGCACACCGGATCACAACAGGATGCCTTCAAACTGCAGGAGCACTATGCAGCATATGTGCACCCGCAGCTCGAGCACACTCTCGATGAGGTGTTTTCACATGTGGATACACAAGGTCAGTTCATCATTCTGGACAGATTGGAGATCGATGCCGGAAAGATTTCGCAGGCACTATTTGAAACGGATTTTACCCATCGGGTTGAAGATGTGCTCATAGCTCGTTTGCAGCAGGAAATCGAAAATGTATTCCGGCGGCCTTCCGGGAGCACCCGCGTACAAAATCAGGCTCTAAATCATGTGCAATTTTTTTTGGTCAGCGAAATTCCAACGGCGGATTCATCGCACGATTGGACGGGAAAAAGAAACTCTCTTCATTCTGCAAAGGATCGCACCTACGCTTCTTCCGGAAAATATTTATCCCGGGAGAAGTATTCTGCACAGGGTGCAGACCAGGACCATAACGAGAATCTTTTTGCCGGATTAGGGCATGGACAAGGCCACTACACGAAGCGGGAAATGCAACAAAACCGTGTGTTGGCATTTCTGGAATACGGCGTTTTGCCCTGGTGGAGCGAAGTGATCCATGCTGACGAACTAAATCATGACCTCCAGTCCTGCCTGGATTCGCCAAATCAAAACTGGCAGTATTTGTTGCAAAAAATTCTCGCTTCCGCAAATGCCCGCCAGCGTCTCTTGCGACAGTTCTCCAACCGGACTGTTAGAAAGTTGTTCCGGTACTTCAATGTCGACTTTTTTGCGGACTTTAACGCCTTGATTTATATGCCGGGTTTGCTGCAGCATATGGCAAAATTAGTGGGTACAAACCATCAAATCATGGTGGAGCACTTTGATAATGCAGCGCTTCTTACATTCCTGCAACCCAAAACAAAGCAGGCCATTTCTGAATTCTTCTCCATCCTCGGGAAGGTCGCCGACTGCCCGGAGAGCGAACTTAAAAAGGCTGTAACGACATACCTTTCACAATCGGGAAGGAAAAATCTATCATTAAACAATAAATTTGAAAAATGGCTGGCGTCACATGTAAATCCGCCCGACACAGAGCTCCGGAAAAATAAATCCACCGCAGAAATCCAAATAAGTTCTGGCAAAGTGAAAGATAAGGATAAAATGAATCGGCAAAACTCGGATGCCAGGAAAACACAGCATCCTTTGAATTCCACCGGAAATGCTACGTTGGATGCGAAAGTCGAGGACACGATGTCTGACACTATTTTACCGGTACTGGCAGAGAAGGACTCCATTGATGAATTTTTTATTGATGCTATAGTTGATAATGCTGGAATGGTCCTGTTGTGGCCGCATCTTAAAACGTTTTTTGCAAGTCTAGGCTTGATTCACGAGGGTGTTTTCAAAAATGAAGAAAGCCGTGAACGTGCTTTACTGATTTTACAGGTTGTCTGTACAGGCGAAGCAAAAACGCCAGAGTACCAATTGCCGTTGAACAAAATTCTCTGCGGTTGGCCATTGGAACAACCTGTTCGAAGGGGAATACGAGTCCGAGAAAGTGAAAAACAGGAAATTGAAACGTTATTACAAACAACGATCTCCCAATGGCCTGCGCTTGGCAAAACAAGTATCGATGGTTTTCGCTCGTCATTTCTGCAACGCCGAGGCAATTTAATTCGGCAGGAAAAAAACTGGTTGTTGCAAATCGAGCACAAAGCTTTTGATATGCTGCTGGATTATCTGCCCTGGTCCGTTGCAATGATCAAACTATCATGGATGGACAAACTGCTGGTAGTTGAATGGAACACGACAACATAAAAAACAATGCAGCAGCGATTGATGCCGAGTTGCAGTGGTTTTACCGTGTGCTCGATACACGCTTGAAACTGCACTTTGGCCATGATTGTGAGGTGAACGATATTGTTGCTATAAAACCTCCGCAAATTATCGCCGACGAATCGATGTATGGGAGTTTTATTGCCCATTATAATTTTTCCTTCGAAGAGCGTCTGGTTTTTGTTCTCAGTCTCGTGCCACACATTCGGCCACAATCACTTGACGTCTTTTTTACACAAAATGCAGAAATGGCACGGCAGTTTACGGAATTCGGTGGCACGAATCACACCGATGGCCCTGCATTTCTTCCAACAGGTGAAACCGCACTCTTTCTCATCGCAGGCAGTGATTTATTCCGTAGAATCCGTGCCCAACATCTGTTTCAGATGGATCACGTTTTCGCACGCCATAATATTTTGAAGCTGGAACGCAGTCCGGTGAAGGAGCCGGAATTCAGCGGACATCTCCAGCTTTCCCAGGAAATTATTGACCTGGTGACCACCGGACACATTCGCAAACCCATGTTCAGCAGCGATTTTCCCGCCAGATACATTGAAACAGCTCTGGAATGGGATGATCTCGTTCTGGAGCATAGTACAATGGAGCAGGTACTGGAGATCAAAGCGTGGATTGAATATGGCGATGTGTTGCTGGGGGAACTTGAATTAGCGAAGAAAATCAAACCAGGATTTCGAAGTTTGTTTTATGGTCCTTCAGGAACGGGTAAAACCCTCACAGCGACATTGTTAGGCAAAATGACGGAACTGGATGTTTATCGCATCGATCTTTCCATGGTGGTTTCCAAATATATTGGTGAGACGGAGAAGAATCTGGAAAAGATTTTCGAACAAGCGGAACATAAAAACTGGATACTGTTTTTTGACGAAGCCGATGCATTGTTCGGAAAACGAACGGAAATAAATGATGCACATGACCGTTTTGCCAATCAGGAAGTCTCTTATCTTTTGCAACGCATTGAAGATTATGCCGGCGTGGTCATTTTAGCCACAAACATGAAATCCAATCTGGATGAGGGATTTACGCGACGTTTTCAATCCATTATCCACTTTCCCATGCCTAAAGCACAACACCGGGAACGCTTATGGCAAAATGGATTTTCACCCAAAATGCCTCTGGCACCGGATGTTGATTTGCATTCGTTTGCCGAAAAGTTTGAACTCTCCGGAGGCGCCATAATGAATGTCGTACGCTATGCAACATTGATGGCACTTAAAAATCAAGAAAAACATATATCGCGGCAATGCATAGTTAATGGTCTGCACAAGGAAATGAAAAAAGAAGGCAGAACAGTTCAGCTTTAAATGCAATTTTTTCTTTTCCGGCACCTATCCAAAAGTGCTTTATTGTTTCGCCCTCTTTTCTCCAAAAATAGCAGGAAGAAATCATGTACAATGTTTCCTCACCACCCACATCTAAATCGAACACCGCTGGAAAAACAACAAAAGATAATAAAATTGGGAAATCCATACAGCGCAAGAGGGGCACCCCAGGCGGGTTGTCCCATGTCGTGCAAAATGGGACGAATAGCGGTTCAAGTAGCAACTTAAGTCCGTTATTGCAAAAAAACGGTCTCCAGCCGAAAATGAAAATTGGCAATCCCAACGATAAGTTTGAGCAGGAAGCCGACCAGATGGCGGAAAAAGTGACCCGGTCCATGCAACACGGAAAACCGCATTCGGTGCAGCGAAAATCAGAAGCGAAACCGATGCTGCAGGCGCAGGAGGAAGAACAGGCGAAACCAATGCTGCAAGCGCAGGAGGAAGAACAGGCGAAACCGATGCTGCAGGCGCAGGAGGAAGAACAGGCGAAACCAATGCTGCAAGCGCAGGAGGAAGAACAGGCGAAACCGATGCTGCAGGCGCAGGAGGAAGAACAGGCGAAACCAATGCTGCAAGCGCAGGAGGAAGAACAGGCGAAACCGATGCTGCAGGCGCAGGAGGAAGAACAGGCGAAACCAATGCTGCAAGCGCAGGAGGAAGAACAGGCGAAACCAATGCTGCAGGCGCAGGAAGAAGAACAAACCAAGCCGAAACTGCAAGCGCAGGAGGAAGAACAGGCGAAACCACTGCTTCAGGCTCAAGAAGAAGAGCAGGCAAAGCCAATCATGGCGAAAGGGAGTCCGGGTGGAACAGCGAGCGTCGGTCTTACTGCCCGGGTTAAAAACGCCAAAGGTGGTGGTCAACCGCTACCACACAATTTACGCGGTGGAATGGAATCGCATTTTGGTCATGATTTTTCCCGTGTACGAATCCACACCGGACCAGAAGCTGCGCAAATGAACAAAGAGCTGCATGCGCAGGCATTTGCACGGGGCAGTGACATCTTTTTTAATGAGGGAAAATACGAACCCGGTACTACAACCGGACAGAAATTGCTTGCCCATGAATTAACGCACACGGCGCAACAAGGGGCCTCTCCATCAATACAAAAAAAGTCGGAACAGACAACTGCACCCACCCAGAAGCAATTAAGCGATGAAGAAAAAGCTGCACTCAAGGCAGAATTGGCCGCAAGTGAAACGAAGGCAGTGAAAGCAATCAATCCGAAACCAGCGGAAATGGCAAAGAAAAAAGCGGAAAAAACGGAAGCAAAAAAAGATAAAAAAGAAAAGGTTAAACCTGAGAAGAAGGGCAAGAAGCACAAAAAGGCGATAAAATCTGCAAAAGCGAAGGTAGAAAAAGGAAAACCGGCACCTCCCGCAAAGAAGGAAAAAGAATTGGGAGATGTGGCAAAAGACCTTGAACAGGCGAGTGCGAGCGTATGTGGGGAGGCTTCAGCAAAGGCTGGCGAACTGGCAACTAACGAGCAACGTCATGACGATGCCGGTGAAAAATTAAAACAGACGAACGAAGCCGTCAAACCACCTGATCTGGAAGGCCAATCGAAAAGCAACTCCGAACAAGTTGCACATCTTGAGGCGAGAGAAGCGCCTGAACCTACAGAAGAAGGCCCCAAGGCACATCTCGATGCGGATATCGAGCAGGCTGTGCCGACCAAAATCGAAGATTTGAATGAATTTAAGTCTAAAGGAAAAGCGAAGGTCGTTGGGGCGAAAGTTTTGGGTAATGTTAAAAAAGAAACGGATGCCGTAAACAAAACCTACAAGGAAATTGAAAATGCACCTGTGGCTAAACCACCAGAACACACACCGACGGAATTGCCACCTCGTGAAGCGGCGCCGGTGACCCCGGAATTGAACCTGGGAAAGGAGGCCGTGCCACCTTTAAAAGACTCGCACACGGATTTCTCAAAGTTTGAAAAGGACTCAGATGACCTGTTGCAAAAGGAAGGGATTACCCAGGAACAAATGGATATGGTAGATGAGGGGGAGCTGGCTGAGGCAAATAAGGAACGCAAAGGTATTAAGAAAAATGTTGCTGAAGAACCAGCAAAAATCAAGGAATTTGCACAACAGGAAACGCAGAAAGTTGAGACTGATTTAAAACACGAAGAGAAAAAAGATCGTGCCGAAATGGTGCAAAAACGTAAAAAAGCACTGAGCGGTACCGAAGGAAAACAGCGCAAAGCAAAAACGGCGATGGAGCTCAAACGCGAGCAAGTCACCCAGAAGATAAATGCAATTTATGAAGCAGCGCAACGCAGTGTTAAAGCAAAGTTGGAGAAATTGGAAAAAGATTCTCTTGCTGCTTTTGATCGCGGCCAGGAGCTCGCTTCGATTGAATTTGAGAACGAAGTGAATCGTGATATCAACGCCTGGAAGAGTCGGCGCTATAGCGGCTGGACCGGCGGTTTGAAATGGGCAAAAGACAAACTGTTTGGTATTGAGGATTTCCCGGAAGTTAAACAGGCGTTCAGCAGTGGCAAAGCCAATTATATCAGCAAAATCGATAAACTCATCCTGAAGATTACTGCGGACAGCAAGAAGGTAATAGCAGACTGCAAAAAAGAAATCGCCGATGCACGGAAGGCCATTCAGAAATACGTCAGTACACTTGGTCCGGACTTGCGCAAAACCGGCCAGGCTGCGATGAAATCCATGAAAGCCAAATTAGCCGATATGGATAAATTTATTGATAAAAAGAAAGAAGAACTGGCGCAAAAGCTATGCGATAAGAAAACTGAAGCCATTGAGAAAATCGATAAAAAAATCGAGAAAATGAAAGAGAGTATGTCCGGTGCTCTGGCAAAACTTGGCAATCTGATTTTGCAGGCTATGGTGAAATTTTTCAAATGGGCGCTGAAAAAAGCCGGCTATGACAGCAAACAGTTGATGGGGATTCTCAATAAAGGCAAGGCGGTTATTAAGAAAATTGTCACCGATCCCATAGGATTCATTGGCAATATCATCGATGCCGTAAAGTTGGGGATTAACAATTTTCAAAAGAACATCAAAAAGCATCTTATCGCTGGTATGATGAGCTGGCTCACCGGTCAAATGGGTGACGCCGGCCTGCAACTGCCGGAGAAATTCGATCTCAAAGGTATTTTGTCCATCGTTTTGCAAGTGTTGGGTCTGACCTGGACCAACATTCGTACAAAGCTGGTGAAACGACTGGGGGAAAAGGTTGTGCGTGGTGTTGAGACCACCGTAACGATTGTCAAGCGCGTCATCAACGAAGGCCCGATGGCGCTGTGGGAAATGCTTAAGGAAAAAGCCGCGGAAATTAAGCAGCAGGTGATGGAAGGCATTCGGAATTGGGTGATCACGCAATTAGTGAAAGCGGCAATTATTAAATTGATCAGTTTTTTCAATCCTGCTGGTGCCATTGTGCAGGCTATTTTAGCCATCTACAATACCATCATGTTTTTTGTGGAAAACTGGGATCGTATCGTCCAGTTTGTTAAAACCGTCTTCGGCTCCATCGCCGACATGGCAATGGGGAAAATCAGTGCAGCGGCAGCAGCAGTGGAGCGTTCACTAGCCATGGCGATTCCGATAATCCTCAATTTCCTCGCCCGGTTGATCGGTATTAGCGGCATCGGTAAAGCAGTGCGCGGCATTATCATGAAAATCCGCAAGCCCATTGATAAGGTTCTGAACAAGGTGATCGATTTCATCGCGAAGAAAGCGAAGAAGTTGATTGGGAAGGGTAAGGCGGTTGTGAATAAAGGGATCGTAAAAGTTAAGGGGAAAATTGTTAATTGGTGGAAAGCACGAAAAAAATTTAAAACAAAAGATGGAAAAAGTCACACTCTATTTTTTAGGGGTAAAAATAAAACAGCAAAACTGATTATGGCAAGTGCTAATCCTCGTCCAATTGAGAAATATCTCATGGAACTTAATATTAAAGATAGTGATCCAAGATATAGTAAATACCAAAATGCACTGACCCTCGTAAAGTCTATCAAATTAATTTCACAATCAAAAGGTGTAACAAAAAAACAAGCAGATCAAGTTACTCAACACATGACCGAATTAAGTCGTCTTTTACTAGAACTAAGTGGAGGCTCTGTTGGAGATCTGCCCAAAAAAGCAAAATGGAAATTTAAAAGTGGAAGTCCAAAAATTGCGAGTGTTGAATTACTATCAACTTTGACAAGCCGTGGTGGTACAAGTTCGAAGCATGGAACGGTCAAAGGATGGAAATTATTACAGAGTGCAGGACTTACCAGCTCTAAAGGTGACTGGAAGAAAATGCATTTAATTACGGCAGGGATTGGTGGAAAAGGTAAAGCTCCGAATTATATTCCTGCAACTGCAAGTGTTAATTCAGGAAAACCGAGAATGTTTGAAACCAGTCTAGAAAATTTGGTTAAGAGCAAGAATCGAACATCACGTAAACCAAATGTGATTTGGGCGAAAGTTATGGTTAAAAACTTTTATCCTGCTGGATCAACTTTGTGGGGTGCATATGATGATTCTACTTTTGGAGACAACCTATCTATGAAGGCAGGCGTTCATTATTATAGAAAAAACAAATGGGTAAAAGATGAAACAACAAGGGTCTCTGTAGATGATAAAATTCCAAAGCCTAACTTCGGCGGTGAACTTCCAAATATTAATATGCTCGGTAGACCATCATTAATTTCAAATACAGGCATTTCTGGAAGTTTTGCGAAGGGATTAATTAACGAAAGAAATAAGAGAGGTGAATTTAAAGACTATTTAAATTTAGAGTTTCGGATGCGATCCTTCCAAGGTAAGAATTATCCTGATAAAATAGCTTTCGATAAAAATCTTTTAAAAATTAGAAAGGCTGATAATAAAATCACGTATAGTAATTGACCGATATAATGTAAAATAAAGGACGATCAGGTTGTTGTCGTTTTCAAACGGTATGTACTCACCATACCTTTGCCTAAAACAAATAATGCATAATGAAAGACAAATCGTATTGAAGTGAAAATGGCGAAATATCAATTAGTTTTACATAAATCAAAAAGTCAATTGAATAAAACAAAGGAGACTCAATATGACCTCAAAAATCTGGACACAAAAATACATGCTTCGCCCCGTCGCTCACTGCTGTGGCGGAAGCTGACTGATTCTGATAGGATAGGTGGCCCTTATGGAAGCAATCGGGCACGTTTTTTATTTGTCGTTTGCTGTAGCCTCAATATCTTTTACAGTAACGGAAACAAAAATCTTTGAACCTTTACGTGCGTGGACTAATAGCAAAAAAATTCTCGGAGGATTACTGTCCTGCGGGTATTGTTTTGGCCACTGGGTTGCTTTTGGCCTGGTCGCCCTTTATCAACCGCGACTTTTTCATTTTTGGTGGCTGGTTGATTATTTTTTTTCTGCCCTGGTTATTGCCTGGTTTAGTGCGTATCAATGGATATTGATGTGCTGGTTAATGGATAAAGTTGGTAAATAACTCATTTCTTTCTCCAGTATATTTTCTTATTTTTCCGCGTCACAAAATTGCATCCCGGGTTTGGTTGTCGTGCAAGTTCCAATCTGCTGTCGGGATATGTGGATTCCATTTAACCATCATAAATTTAATCTTAAGGAATGATCGCATCGCTTTTGCGGATGTTATCATAACTGCAAATGTACACGTATACGACCCGCATAAAACTCCACGAAACCGATGCCGCCGGGCGATTGTTTTTCGCAGAATTGTTGAAAATCGCCCATGATGCTTATGAAAGCTTTCTCCTGGATCACGGTTTTCCTCTGCGTGATTTAGATACGCGTTATGAATTTTCTTTGCCTATCGTACATGCTGAAGCCGATTATCTCGGCGAGTTGTGTGCCAGTGATAAAATTCAAGTGATAATTCACCTGAATAAAATTGGAGCATCATCCTACATACTCAATTATGATTTTCAAAAGGAATCGGGTGAGCCGGTTGGCAAAGTACGCACAGTGCACGTCGTCGTCAATCTTGCCTCTGGAAAAAAGATGCCAGTACCGGATAGACTCAAAGAGATGCTACAAACACTGTCCTGATTTATTGACCGTAAATTATTCCTTCCAACCCGCCAAGCGGTGGATTAATTTTTTCGATGAGATTCAAAGCTGCCACGGTAAAATATTCAGTAAAGGCATGTTGATCGAGTAGTGAAATAGCGATGATTGCGAGGAAAAAGGAATGCATAATGAGAATGGTAGTATAGCACATGAATTTATTTGTTACATCAAAATCAGGTTGTTCAATTTTTAAAGAATGCCATTGATCAAAATAAAAAATTGTAAGTGAATAGCCAATAAATCCTGACATTAATGAAATATAAGGAATTGCAAAAAATTTTTTCATGATCAATAATATAAGTGGAAATAATGGGAAAAAATATGGAGCAAGCGATATAAATAGGTCAACGAATTTTCCCAGGTTATTAAATCCTATCACTCCTCCTCTTTTATCTTTTGTATCCTCAATGTGTAATTTTACAGTTCGCTTAAGGAAAAATTTCCCCCATACAGCATGGGTAAGTTCATGCCAGAATAGGTTCCACATTTTTCCTCTTTTCCTAATAATATTATAAGCTACCGCCAAAACAAAGCCACCAGCAAAAAACTTCACATCCTGCGTCAGGCTGAAAGTTCTCGCAATAAGCTGCCACAATGAAAATGAAAACGCTGCTACAAAAAGCAGCACGGGATAATGAAATATACTCATAAATGTCTCTGGGAATTGGAACAGAAAAGGATAAAAAGAAAGCTTGCGAGGCGAGGTGTTTAGCAAGCTTTTAATATAGTGTTGTTGCGAAGATTAACAAGTATTTTCCTTCCCGTTAAAAGAGAAAAATAAAAAATTCCCCTAAAGATGATAACGTACCCCGAAACTCACGACCATGGCATATAAATTTTTTTGACGGCTGTGCCAGTTCGGTGTTTCGTTGTGCCGGTGATAAAAATTCATCCGCAGGTTGCACTCCAGTTTTGGATTGGACAGCAATGGCAAGCCTTTGTACTGCCCGCCTTTTATGGTTAATTTGAACTGGTAGTCATTTGAATATAAATCATCCAGTTTCGGATCCACCGTCATAAACTCTTCTTCCCAGAGATAACGTGGCTTGAAGAAGAAGGCTTTCTTTTGCGTGTAATTTCTCAGTGTGAAGCCAAGGGTTACTGCCGGATTCAGGTGGTGTTGATAGCCAATGGACGATGTCAGGGAGCGTACATCCCAGGAATCATTGTAATAACGCAGGCCGATATTAATCGCCGAATTATTTCCGCTCTTATAATTCAAATAGCCACCGAAAGCGCGGCGTACCCTGGTGCCTGGATGGACAGGTTCGTAATTTGTGAAATTTTCCATCGCATCATCGATGATCGAAACGACCATGTAGGCATCAGAAAGGAAGCCTTCCATTTCGCTGTACGAATAAATTAGCTGCACAATCGACTGGGCGTTGAGAATTTGTGAGTAGGTTCCGCTGTAGGAAATCACATTCGTCTTTTTTTCCCAATCGCGTATTTGTGGAAAAACCCGATCCCACCGGCGGACAATGCCCAACGATAATGTGGAGTTTTTTTTCGCCATTTGATAAGTATAGGTGCTGGTGAAAGTCTTCGATGCGTAATCGTGCTCCACGCTATACAAACCGTTAATCGCGATAGTGCTGTTTTTGAGAACACCACCCGACATTACTTCCTGGATTCCCAGCCCGAATTCCTGCCGTACTTCGTCTGGTGCGTCGTCGCCACCGCCGTGGTCTTTTTTTGTGGCTGAACTTACACCATCGACGTCGAAGTGACTTTTCATCGATGCCGAAGAAATGGCGTCCACAAGATATCGAACATTTACGGTCGATTTTTCGCGCACGGCTTTCGTGAACGACAACGAAGGATAGAAAATAGAGACGCCGAAATTATCCGAATAGGAATTTAACGTCGCCTGGAGCTCATCAGCAGGCAAATCCTGTGCACTGAGGTCGTAAAAATTGAGAAAAACGACAAGCAGGAGGACGAATTTTATAACGCGCATCAACAACCACAACCTCCGCTTTGTGCTCCTGTCCCGCCACTCGATCCTTCGCGATATTCCAGATAATGTTCATTAATGCCCGCATCGATTGAATTTTCATTGAATATCATAATCGGGTCTGCGAGTTCGCCTTTTTGCCAGGGTTGTACGGCAGCACAATTTGTCAAACCAACCATTGCAGCAAAAGCGACAATCCATAAAATTTTTCTTCTCATCATTTCCTCATTATTAAAATACAGTAGTTTTTTTCTGGAAATTCAAAGTCCCCCATGAAGAGCCAAAGACATATTTATTCTGTTAGCTGCCCTTGCTTTAGCAGCGTTTTGATCTCCTGGATAAATTTTGCCTTGTCACTCTCGACAAAACCAGTGTGACGAAAACGAATTACCCCGTTTTGATCGATTAACACGGTTGTTGGCATACCTTCAACTTTGTATTTTTCCGGTAGCTTTCCTTCCGGATCAACAACGACGGGAAAATTCGGTTTCCTTGGTTGTTCTTTCAAGAATCCCATCATTTTACTGGCCTCGGTATCTACATTAATGGTGACGACATGGAATGGCTGGCTTTTGGTTTTTTCCTGCAGACCCATTAAAAATGGAAATTCTTTTTTACAAGGCCCGCACCAGCTTGCCCAAAAATCGAGCAAAACGACTTTACCTTTGTATTCAGCTAAATTAAACGCCTTCCCATCCATTGTTTTTCCTGTGAACACAGGTGCTTTGGAATTCACATCCTGGGCATAAATTGATGTCGAAAGTGCAAATAGAATAAAGATGAGCTTTTTCATCTTGTTCATGGTGAGACTCCACGCTGTTTAATCATTCGGTGATTTTAATAGCATTTTCAAAGCAGGGGCTGAATTTTCTTCAGTAGCATTATTCCACTTGTCTTCATGGCATTGAAAGCACGATGGCGCTACAACTGGTCCTTCATCGATGATAACGACGGCGCCTTCAAGGGCTGTGCCGTGGCAAAACCGCTCTGAACAACCACTTTCAAATTCCATCGGCTCCTCGTAGCCCGGCTTGTGAAGCACACCGTGAATATTTTTTGTGTGATCCTCCGGTACGTTCGGTTTTGCTGCCGTCGGCATCAATTTCGTGCAGCCAACCGAAACGGCGAGGAGAACGAGAACGGAGATAATATTTTTCCTAAGAAGAAGTTTCATCCAAAAACCTGTTCACAACTTTGATTCATGCGTTTATTAAAAGCTCATCCTGATGGCAATCCTAATGCCAAATTCTTATCGACATCAAAGACGCAGTGCAAATTTCTTAATTGCTAAAGTAAAAATTCTTAATTCAAGGCTGCATTTTAATTTTAGTTTCAAGTACGAAAAAGTAGCTCATGTGGTAGTTCATAGAATGCATCGGCATCCTACTTTCGATTTTGAAATCATTCCCTCACTTTTTAACGCAAAATTTGTAATTCCATAAATCCCTTCATTAAAATTTATTAGAAAAAGTTGTCGATAAAGAAGATGGATCGTGAGCAGAGGACTCAACAAATTTATGAGTTTATCTATGCTGCAAAGACTTGTACTAATATAAATGGGCGTGCACGGCATAAATGTTGCCAAAAACAGGATGTGACCGAAACAGGAAATGACTTTAGAGATGCTAAATCACAGGATTGGAAGCAAGATGCATACGATGAAACGAATTCAGTTAACCTTTCTCTTTCTATTCGGTGTGTTGGTTTTTGTAAGCACCGATGCCATATATGCCTGGCAAACCAGCGGCAGTGTTGATTTTTCAGTGCAAACGACGACATATAACGGGCGTTACAGTCCACGGAATGTCGGTGTGATTTGGATTACGGATGCTCAGGGAGCATTTGTGCAGACATTGAAAATATGGGCGCGTACACGCGCAGGTTATCTCACTAACTGGCGCAGCAGCAGTGGTGAAAATTATGTCGATGCAGTCACCAGTGCAACGATTAACAGCCACCAGACACATAATGTAACCTGGGACTGTACGGACTCTAACGGGAATCTCGTGGCGGATGGTAACTATCGAATTTATATGGAGTTCACTGAAAACAACAGTACGGGGAAACTGAGCTACGTTGAATTTAGTAAAAGTACTTCCAATCAAACTCTTAGCCCTGCAAATGATGGCAATTTTATCAATATACAATTAAGCTATATTGCTTCGGCTGTGGTAACCCCTGCATCGCTTGCTGGAACGATTACAGACAGCCAGTCCGGAAGTGGTGTTTCAGGCGCGACTGTTGAATTATTGCAAGGGAGTTCTTCGGTATACAACGCGACAACAGATGGATCGGGAAATTACAGCATCGCCAATATTGCCGCAGCAAGTTATACCTTGCGTGTTACGGCGAGTGGTTATCAGGAGCACAGCGAATCCATCACCCTCTCCGAAGGACAAGCGGTGACAGGTAAAAACATTGCATTATCGCCGCAGGTTGCGAGTATTGCTACGATAAGTGGCACTATTTATCAGACAGGCACGACGACGGCAGTATCAGGGGCAAGTGTACGATTGCTGCAAAATGGCCAGGTGATTTATGAAACAACATCCACTTCTGCAGGCGCTTATGCCTTTAACAATATCACTGCTGGAAGTTACTCTCTTCTCGTCAACCTGACTGGTTATCAGAATTATTCGGAAAATATCAATCTGAACACTGGCGATAACCAGTCAAACCATACCATTTACCTTGATCAAAGCATCCAGGTCGTTGCTTTCAGTGGTACAGTGAGCGATGCCAACAGTCATGCAATGGTCACTGCGGCAATTGTGGAATTATTGCAAAACAACGCGGTCGCCGTTAGCACCACGACCAATAGTTCCGGTGCTTTTGAATTCACTGATCTGGCGAGCGGAAGTTATACGTTGCGGGTGACAAAATCTGGGTATCAGGTTTATTCGCAGTCGTTGAATATTGCTGACGGCCAGAATTTCACGATTCATATTTCTCTTGTGCCGTTAAATGCCTATGCTTCGGTGAGTGGCGCTGTATTTAATGCGGCGACAAATCAAATAATAGCAGATGTCTCGGTGCAACTGCAACAAAACAGCGCTGTTGTTTATCAAACCAGCACGAATGCGTCGGGTAACTATGCGTTTGTTGATATCGCTGCAGCGACCTATGACATCGTTTTGCAAAAAGCCGGTTACGAGTCCATTGCAGAATACATTTCCTTCAATGCTGGTGACATCATCTCACAAAAGAATTTTTCGATGACACCGGAAGGACAAGCCGACACCACCGGAGCACCTGGCACACCGGGTGGTTTGATTGCCGTGTTAAACGGATCGCAAGCCTTGTTGTCGTGGAATGCCAGCCCACAGCCTGATGTGGTAGGATATTTTGTACACATCGGTGCAGGTAATGAGAATTATACCCAAAAAATCGATGTGCAAAATACACTGAGTTATCAGACTGCGCAATTGGCTAGTGACACACGTTATTATTTTGCAGTGAGTGCTTACGATGCCTCGGGTTATGAAAGCGTTCTTTCTACTTCGGTAAATGTGCTGATTTCCGGGAATTCGGGAACGTTGACTCCCCCGGGGAATTTGACAGTGACGTTGAACGGGGCTCAGGCGCTGTTATCGTGGAGTGCAAGCCCTTCAGCGGGTGTGACAGGGTATAACGTACACATCGGGTCTGGCAGTGAAAATTTCACGCAAAAAATTGATGTGCAAAACACCTTAAGCTACCAATCCGCTCAATTGACAGCAGGCACGCGATATTATTTTGCCGTGAGTGCCTACGATGCCTCGGGGGGTGAAAGTGTTCGTTCCAGCTCCGTAAGCGTGCTTGCACCTGCGGATTCCGGGAATCAGCAATCTACAGCAGAGAAAAAAAGCTATAACTACCCCAATCCTTTTCGCCCGGGTGAGCAACAAACGGTGCTGCGTTATGAGTTGGAAACGGCGCAACGGGTTAGTATTGGCGTTTATGACATGAGCAACCGCCTGGTGCGTACCATATTAGATGATCAAACGATGGCTGCCGGCGTACACAATTCCGAAACATGGGATGGAACCAATGAGAGCGGCAGGGAAGTCGCCAACGGCGTTTATTTCGCCCGAATAAAAACGATTGAATCCATCCAATTTATTCGCATCGTCGTGATGCACTAATGATTTAGCCTGCTTTATACATAAACCTCAAGATTTGGTCAGGAGATATCCCCGGACCATCACTCACCTGGAGCATTGTATGAACAAAGCAGCTTTGAATGCTGAGATGATAAAGGATAGAAAATTATGAAAATGAACACGGTTTTATACAGCATCACGCTTACGATTTTATGCGTATTGCAGCCAGTCTTTGCACAGGATGGCGGACAGGCTGGCGCATTTTTACGCCTTGGCGCGGGTGTTCGTGCCGATGGCGTTGGCGGCGCATTTACGGCTATTGCAAATGACGCCTCTGCAGGTTACTGGAATCCAGCTGGATTGGCGCAAATCAATCAGGCTGAAATAATTGCTTCCTATCACAAATTATCTTTGGACCGCAATTTCAATTTTGTCAGTGCAGCTATGCCCTTAGGACGATCTGGCTCGATTGGACTCAGCTGGATAGGATTGTCCATCAATTCCCTTGAAGCTCGCACGGGGGATTCATCCACACCTGATTTCGAATTTTCGAACCAGGAAAATGCGCTTTTGCTGACCTACGGCCACCGCTTGAATTCTCATTTTGCACTTGGTTTAAACACAAAATTGATCATGCAAAAACTCGCAACCGAGAGTGCTATGGGCGTTGGATTTGATCTGGCTGCGTTATACCAGCTTTTGCCCGCAGTTCGATTCGGCTTAAGTGTGTCCAATATTGGCGCCTCGACAACGTGGTCCAATAATTATAAAGAGAAACTTCCCATGATGTCACGCCTTGGTACCGCGGTTAACCTGACGGATAATTTTTTAATTTCTACTGACATGGTGAAAATTCAGGGCATGGAACTGGATGTTGCCTTTGGATTTGAATACACGATTTGGAAAATGCTGCCTTTGCGAATGGGCTATAACCAGGGTGAAATAGGCGGTGGACTGGGTATTTTAATGCCATTGCCAGCGATGAATCTCTCCTTCGATTATGCCATGGGTGCCGATGCAATGAGTCAGTCAACGACCCACAAATTTTCGCTTAGTATCATGCTGCATGGCAGAAAACGCGAGGCGTTTGAGGATGCGGTGCTGCATAAATTAAATGCCCACTTGCCGGAAGGTAAGCGTACTCAGACACATGTTGCTCAAGTTCAGCAGGAAAAAAAGAAACCGAAAAATGCCTCAAATTCTCCTAAAACCTCCGATTCGCCTTTTGATCAATTCTTTTCCGATGGTGACTTTTCGGATTCCCAAGGCAATACGAGCATGCCTGCGGCAACCAAACCCTCCATCTCGGATTGGGCACCAACTGAATCGAAGCAATCTACTGTTAACACGGCAATTTCCAATCCCGGCTTAACGTATTATACAACAAATGTCTCCAGTCTTAATGTACGAAGTGCTCCAAGTCAGAATGCACCCAAAGTGGGCACGATTCGTCGTGGACAAAAAGTACGAATTGCCGGCAAAAAAGGGAATTGGGTAAAAATTCAGGTTGGAGCAAATAATTTTGGGTGGGTTTATAATAAATATATAGAACGACTGGCCGAATGATGAGGTGTTCTCCTTGTATCAGGAAAGGGCAGTTCGTTTTTTAATTAATCCCTTATGAATTAAGCGTTTAGGTTTTTATATGGAATGAACGCAGGATATGCTCAACGCTCTTTTAAGTTTAATGCATCTCTAATCACAGCATTGATCTCATCGATAACGAGGGGCTTCATAACAATTTTACGAATACCCAATTCCGTGTGCTTTTCCGGTGAAAATTGCTCACTGTATCCGCTAATTAAAATTATTGGAATATCCTCCCGTATCGCCGTGATTTCTTTCGATAAATCCAGGCCGGTCATATTGGGCATCGTCAGATCTGTTATAACGAGATCAAAATCTTGCGGATTGCTTTTGAATAAATCAAGTGCTTCCGTGCTTCTCGTCGTTCCGCTTATCTGATATCCAAACCGTGACAACATTTTTTCACAGAGCAGAACGATTTCTTCTTCATCATCCACAACCAGAATTCGTTCGCCGTTTCCCATAAAAATATCCGGTGGTGTAAAATCTTTCTCATTTCTATCTTCAATTGCCGGTAAATAAACATTAAACTGAGTTCCTTTGCCAGGCATGCTATCGACAGTTATTTCGCCATTGTGATTTACAACAATGCCATGCACGACTGAAAGACCCAAACCAGTTCCTTCCCCAACTCCCTTCGTTGTAAAAAATGGATCAAAAATCTTTTCAATAATTTCCGGTGAAATACCTTTACCTGTATCACTGACACACAATTTTATGTATTTTTGCTGCTGGAGGTGTGGATGTTGCCTTTTTAGATCGGCATCGAGTTCAATGGATTCCAATTGCACTGTTAAAATACCCCCTGTTTGTCGCATAGCATGGGCGGCATTTGTGCATAAATTCATTATGACCTGATGAATGGCTGTGGCATTTGCTAAGATAAAATCGAGCTCAGTGTTAACATTGAGTTGAATTTTTATGGTTGTTGGCAGTGAAGCACGCAATAATTTCAGCGCTTCATTTACAATAATTTGTAAACTCGTCGGTTTGCGCTGCTGATCATTTAATCGGCTGAAAGTTAGTATCTGCTGAACCAAATCTCGTGCTCGTTTTGCTCCTTTTATGATATGGTCCAAATCGTCCAGATAAGTGCTGTTTTTGGGCAGGTCGAATTTCAGCATATCTGCATAGCCCAAAATAGGTGAAAGAATATTGTTGAAATCATGTGCTATGCCACCTGCAAGCACGCCTATTGTCTCCATTTTTTGTGACCGACGCAATTGGGCTTCGATTATTTGTTGCTCCTCCTCCAGTTTTTTTTGTTTTGTCACATCCTGTTTAAAAGAAATGAAGTTTCTAATCTGACCGTTTTCATTCAATATTGGACCAATTGTATCATTTTCCCAATAGGTTTCCCCATTTTTTTTCCGGTTAAAAAACTGGCCTTGCCATATATCGCCATTGAGAATTGTCTCCCACATTTTTTTGTATTCTTCCCGTGAAGTTTTCCCTGTCTTTAAAAATCGGGGATTCTTTCCAAGTATTTCTTCGAGCGTATAGCCAGTTAATTCCGTAAATTTTGGATTTACATATTCAATATTTCCAACGGAATTCGTTAGTATAATTGCTACGGGGCTTTTATCAATTGCCTGAGAAAGTTGCGAGAGTTGCAGCTCGGTCAGTTTGCGATTAGTGATATCCTGGACCGTGCCAACCGAACGAATCGGTGTGTCTGATTCATCGTAATATGTAGCGCATTGTTCAATGACATACTTGATCTGGTCGTTTCTCAGGAGCAAACGATGCTCGATCTGATAGGGTTTTTTATCCTTCAAAGATTCCGTGTATGCTATGTTTACCCTGTCACGGTCTTCCGGATGTATTGCTTCGAGGAAGGCTTCATAGGTAGCGGCAAATTCTTGCGGCTGCAAGTCGAAGATTCTGTATATTTCATCAGACCAATAAAGCTTGTTTGTCGTTAAATCGAGTTCCCAATTTCCGAGATGCGCAATCCGTTGTGCTTCTTTAAGCATGTTCTCACTTTTCTGCAATCCTTTTTCCATTGCGATGCGTTCGGTAATATCTTCTGAAATACCTAATAAATAGAGCGGTTTTCCATTTTCGTCCATAATTGGAAATTTTTTCGTATGCAGAATGCGTTGGCCTTTAAATCGAGTTTGGATAATTTCTTCCGGAATATCGTTTATCTGGTTTCGTGCAATCGTTTCCTTATCTTTGCTGGTAAAAAAATCGGCTTCTTCTTTTGGAAAAAAATCATAATCGTTTTTTCCTAACAAATCCTTTTCTGTGAATCCAAGTAAATCCTCACCTGCTTTATTCAACCGCACAAATCGCAAATTTTTGGCATCTTTTACAAAAAGCATATCAGGAATGTTTTCAAGCAATGAATCTACAAAATCCTTGTTTTCCTTGAGTTCGGACTCCGCTTTTTTTAGAGTGGTGATATCAATAATCGTCCCTTCGTAATAGAGAGTTTTGCCGTTTTCATCCCGAATTGCTTTGGCATTTTCTGTAATGTAAATTTCTGAACCATCCTTTCGCTGCCAGGGATATTCAAACCCGATTACTTCTCCACATTCTTCAATTCGTTGCTTAAAAAGTGCCCGGGAATACCTCGGTGCAAAATAATCGTCCTCAAGATTTCTTGGTTTCATTTCTTCAAAGGAGGTGTAACCCAACATGTCTATTAAAGCATTATTCGCCCATAAGATTTCTCCTCCAGGTGTTGTGCGATAGAAACCTACTGTTGTGCTGTTTAAGGTCGTTCTGTATTTTTTTTCATTTTCACGAAGCGCTCTATCCGCATTTTGCCGTTCAATAAAAGCACCATAAATGGCAGCAGCAGTTTTTAACGCATCAATTTCTGCTTGTGACCAATCATATTTTTGAAGACAATGAGCGAAAACAAGAAATCCCCACCATTTTTGTTTAACGAAAACGGGAATTGTAAGAATCGATTGTATATCGTGATTCGCGAGTAACCGCTGTTCCTGTTCTGGAAAATCATGAAAATGCCCCTTCACCGTGCAACCCTGAATTAATATTTCCTCCCACCGTTGCATACCAATTGCTTCGAAGGAAAAATTTTGTAATTCGGGATTTTTTAATTGTGATGTAACACCTTCAGCTACCCATTCGTTTTGCAAATGTGAATAGATATGACCCTCATGGGCTCTGTGATTTTTAAAGATGTAGACTTTACTGACGTTTGTCGCCAGTCCCAGGCTTTCAATTCCTTTCTGCACACTTTCGTTTGTGGCGGTTGCTTCGCGTATGAATTCTTCTGCTGCAACACTCAAGGCTTCCAGAATTGCTTCTCGCCGGGCGAGAGTTTTCGTGGCGCGCAATCGATTTGTGATATCATGACTGATTCCAAACAGCACATCCTGATTACTCCAGCGACCTTTTTTTATTTTGGTTTCGACGGGAATGCTCTTTCCGGATTTTGTTTGCAGTGGAATGAAGCAGGCATTCCTCTTTCCCGATAGAATTTCTTCCATAACAGTTAAAACTTCTTCACGACGTTCATCGGGATGCATGTTGAGTACATCCATCCCAATTATTTCTTCTTCAGTATAACCTAGGCGTTGGAGAACGATTGCATTTACTCGGAGGATTTTTCCGCTAAAGTCAATAACCCATAAAAAATCTTCCATGGAATTGAAAAATGATTGCAGATCCTCCTGGTAGGAGGGAAGCGTCATTTGGGATTTTTTCGGAACTTTATTATTGCGCGATTTTCTATTCATTGTAAAATCCACTTTTCTGAACTTGTAAGTTGCTGTTGCGAAGAAGTCGTATTATGCATATCGGACTTTTCAAACATTTTAAAATATTTTTACAAAACGTACGATATTGTGGGCTGATACGGTTTGGACAAAATTTATCCAGATACCCTTCCGAAGCGCTTTCCCGTAGAATCGAAGGCAATGGTCCAATAAAATCTCACATTCATACTACTTTGGTAAATTCGAGTTTTCTCGAAAAGATAGGTAATAGGAAAAGCAACCCTGGGGCTGTGTCAAAACATGTAACGCGACATTCATGTCGCTCATTTTTGAGCTTAAACTTACGACATAAATGTCGAGTTACGGCCATTAAATCATGTTTTGACTCAGCCCCGAGATTGTCGAAAAAGGGATAAACCGGACGTTGAGCTTGCCTGCACTGAGTAAAGCCGAAGTGTCGAAACGCCAGGTTCCACGCTCAAATTCGGGCCCTTCGGCAAGCTCAGGGACCGAATTTACTTGTTTTTCGACAGTCTCGTCTGGGTTAAACTCGCTCCCTTTCAATTTAATCTGCCAAAGTAGTATGAATTGGATGTTTGTGGAGCGAGTAAAATTTTTGCTTCGATGCTTTTGGCTTTACTCTAAAGTAAGACGCGGAATGAAAGTTCGTTTAATCGGCCAAATTAATGGAATTATTTATGATTCGTTCAGGGAAGGTATCTGCAGGAGTTTATTGCAGGAAATTTTTGCTTTCAAATTCTGGAATTAGGTTTGTAAACCCAGCTCAGTAATCAACAAATGCATTTCGATAGGGAAATTTTATTTTAGTCGATTTAAAATTTCCTGTTTTGTGTTTTCCCAGCGTGTGTGTTTTTGATCGCAAAGTTGGTTGGCGCCATTTTGATGTTCTTCGTAATTCTCCCGCAATGTTTTTATGCCGTTAACTATACCGGGTACAGAATTATCAACATGCACTGCACCCGTTGGAAAGTTTTCCTGCAAGATGGGCCAATCCGAAATAATGACTGGGGTGCTTTGGTAGATCGCTTCCCATGCCCCACGCAACATGGTGTGATCACGCGTGGTCAGTGTCATTACCGCGTGCGCATTGCGAACGAGGTCACCGTATGCTGCATCGGAGAGGAAACCTGTGAGCGTAACATTTTCCGGTTTCAAGGCCTTAAGCTCCGGGTTCAGATGCCTGGGATTACCGGTCATATAGAAGCGTACCTCGGGTAGCCGTTCAGCGGCTTCAAAAAGTTCTTTAATGGGTTCATCATAGTTAAAGGAACATACGGCCGCGATGTTAAATGAACCGTTTAAGGCGAATTTTTCGCCCTGTGGGAACTGCACCGGCACGTCGCGGATAATGCTCGCGTGTGCGCCGTTTTTTCGGACGATCTCCGCTAAATGCTCGTTGTGCACAACCGTTGTCGCGGCTTGACGCCCGAGCCAGTGCTGCAACCATTGCAGGTGTTTCCAGCGTGGCATCATCAACGCTGCGGTGTGCGTATCGATGACGAAGGGCGTGCCCGTAAAAATTTTATAAAACCAGGCCGGCAGCACAGCGAAGATCGGCGGCGACATAACGAAAACCGCGTCCGGTTTTTCGCGCACAATGATTCGCAATGACATAACAAATTGACCGATGTATTTGAGAATGATCGTCGATGGTTTGCTGCCTAATTTGGGCAGATAAATCATATGGGAAACACCACCCAACTCACGGGCAGTGTGGTCGCTGCGGCTGCAGTTCTCAGCCCAGGAAATATAACAGATTTTTTTGTGCATGTTTTTAAGAATTATTGGTGAAAAGGTGCATTAGAAAAAAAGGAAGAACATTTTCAGGGCTTTTGCTTAATTTCTTTTTTTATCGATAGGATCGGGGCTGTGTCAAAACATGTAACGCGACATTCATGTCGCTCATTTTTGAGGCCAAGCTTTCGACATAAATGTCGAGTTACAGCCAGTAAATCATGTTTTGACTTAGCCCCGATTTTTGGGGGCCGAGTCAAAACATGTAACGCGACATTCATGTCGCTCATTTTTGAGGCCAAGCTTTCGACATAAATGTCGAGTTACAGCCAGTAAATCATGTTTTGACTTAGCCCCGATTTTTGGGGGCCGAGTCAAAACATGTAACGCGACATTCATGTCGCTCATTTTTGAGCTTAAACTTACGACATAAATGTCGAGTTACGGCCATTAAATCATGTTTTGACTCAGCCCCTCCATCATTGTGACTATTTATTAAACGATTTTCGTGCTTTCAGCCGGTGCCCAGTCTGCCATGTATTCGAGATCGAGGACAAACTGCTCTTCTTCAAACATGCCGCAGATTTCATCCATGTTTTTCAGCTTTTTACCAATGATGATTGTCTCGGCATCCTTCAAGGCGCCTTCATAATCGCTGGTCAGAAGCTCGCTGATGTGCGGCAATGACCGTTCGATGTATTCTTTGTTTTTGCCGAACAAATTGGAAAGAATAACTTCTTCATCGTAGATTTTTAGTTTATAGCCTTTGCCGATGAGTGTTTCCGCGATGCGTACCAATGGGCTCTCTCTCAGATCATCCGTACCCGGTTTGAAGCTGAGTCCCAACATGACCACGTGGCGTTTGCCTCGCATTAAAACGGTGTTGATGGCTCTTTGTATGTGATCTTCATTGCTTGGAATGATGGAATTGAGCAATGGCGTTTGGATATCCCGGTGTTTGGCTGCATAATTCAATGCACGAACGTCTTTTGGCAAGCAGGAACCACCGAAAGCAAATCCGGGACGCAAATATGCTTTGGAGATATTCAAACTGCGGTCTTCACAGAAAACTTCCATCACTCGCTGACTGTCGATATTGAGTTTGTTGGAAATGGCGCCAATCTCATTTGCAAAAGCAACTTTGAGTGCATGATAAGCATTGCTGGCGTATTTTACCATGGAAGCCGCATCGGGTTCGGTGCGGTAAATGGGACGGTCGATGAGATCGTAAGCTTTCGCAAGCTGGTCACCGCTGCGTTGATCGAATTGACCAATCAGTGTGAACGGTGGATTCCGAAAATCGTCAATGGCAGAGCTTTCACGGAGGAATTCGGGGTTCACACAAACACCGAATTCCTCTCCCGCAACTTTGCCGCTCGTCTGCTCCAGAATTGGCACGATCAGTTCTTTTGCCACACCTGGCAACAAGGTGCTGCGAATCGTGACGACGTGATAGTGATCGATCACGCGGAGTGTGGCACCGATCTGTTCCATCACCCGAAGGAGAAAGTGGGTGTCGAGGCTGCCGTTGGGCAAACTTGGGGTACCGACGCAGACCATGGAAACATCACTGTTTTTAATGGCATATTCGGCGCTATCGGAAATGGTTAATTGCCCGGATTTTATAACTTTCGCGAGCAGTTCATCCAAACCTGGTTCAATAATTGGCGATTGTCCTTTTTTGATGAGATCGAGCTTTTGCAGGTTTACGTCCACTCCGATAACATTGTGATGCATATCGGCAAAACATGCGGCGGAAACGCAACCGACATAGCCCATTCCAAAAACTGAAATTCTCATATTTTTCCTTCCTGAAGTTTAAACCTGTGCAAGGTTTTCTTTATTATGAATTTTAATTTGAGCATTGGCACCGAATAAATTGTTTGCAAGAACATTAATTTCATGACCGATCGTATCCGGCACCTCGGGTTTTATTACACGTTTTTGTGCTTCGCTGAAATTTTCAATCACAGAAAGCACTTTATCGACCATATCTTCGATATTGGAATTTTCATAGGTAATCACACTCTCCGGCCGGGTATTGTTTTCACTGGCCACAACCGGCACACCAAGGGACAATGCCTCAAGAACAGAAGAAGCGATCCCATCTTTGACAGGTGTACGCCAATAGACCTGAACACGACTCATGATCGTCAGGAAAGCATCGTGGTCCTGATCGCCAGCGAATAAAACATGAGCGGTTATACCTAATTCATCGACCAGTTTTTTTTGCGCTTCCGAACCGAGATCAGAGCCGAGGATTATAAGCCCGAATTCCGGTTCCTTCTTAATAATTTCGGCTGTAGCTCGCAACATATCATCAATAAAAAATTCCGGACGAAAAAAAACATAGCTGCATGCGACATGTTTGAATTTTCTAAAGAATGCCTCGGTCGCCGTGGGAAGTTGAATTTCATCGAACTGTAAATACTGGCGGCTGAATGCCTGAATGGGTACGATTTTTTTCCCGTTGATGCCATAACTCATGATGGCTTTTTTTACCAGATCATTGTTGCAAATAATATGGCGCGGGGCTGAAAAGATGAATTTATAGAGTAAATTCAGTTGTGGTGCCCGGGATTGCGGGAAATATTTTTGCAAGGGTCCGGCATGAAATGTAATCACCGGTCGGTCGAACGTCAGCAAGCTGAGGATTAAGGCCAGGGAGGTAAGTACAAATCCTTTCGGTGAATCGCCGTTTAAGTGCATGTGCACGGTGAAACCTTGCCGGCGGTATTTAAAAACCTTTTTTACATAATCCAATCCGCTGAGCACAGGCTCGAAATCACGGCCGGTGAGGAAACGGCCTTTTCCGGTATTGAGTACGGTACAGACATCACCGTTTTTTTCCATCTCCTTTTTGAGAAAATAGACGCGCATGCCCCAACCCGCACGCGGTGGCGGATAGCTTGATATTTCTAATATTTTTAGTGGTTGCTTTTTCAAATCCTGTTAAATCTCCGGTCTTTTCACTTTTCATAGTTTTTTGTTTTATGGAGTATGCTTTGACAGACTAAACGAAGTGTCCCGCCTGTGTTACTATGACAGGCTCAGCCTCCGTTTGAAGAACTCATCGCAATGACTTTATCAAATTTGCTGAAGTAGCCTTAGTGATCAATTGCAAATATACCACAATAATACTCACCTGTAAATCCATTATAATGTCTTCCTGAAATCTGGTGCATTCGCCATCTTTCCAATGGGTGCATTGTCAAAATCCAGGGTATTTGCACCATCGACGATGCTTTGCAGGAAGATGGCTTGTTCCAGATTTTGGGTGAATTTTTTTATGCACAAACCCGGCTTTGCTTCCCAATGGCCATTTTGTTTGCTGCTTTCCACAAAATCGATTTGGTACTTGGTGCCGCTGATTGAAATGGTGAAAGCATTTTCTTCCCGGCTTACCAAAAACGCTGAACCTTCCTTCAATTTTACTGGAAGGTACAATGCCACCAATTCAAAGGGCAATGCAGTTTCTGCGGCCAGTTTTGCAACCGGGGCCGGCCGGCGTTCACGATAGGTTGGGGAAATCCAACCCTTTTCTGGTCCTGCACCACCTCGTTCGCTGCTGCACAGCATTTGTGCATTCCCCCGGGATGAAAAAAACATTTGCAAACCAGCCTTTTCGCCCCGAATAAAAAGCGAATGTTGATCAGTACGCCCCAACTGTATTTCCGCGTAATCCATCGTGTGAAAATGCGCTTCAATTTTATGACTTCTTCGCCGGGCTTCTTCCACGGATGTGTGCACAACATCGTAGCTCAACCAGAACGACTGATCGATAAATAGAAAATAACGGCGGTGCACAGCTTTGGCAGGCAACCGCATAAAACCGTGATGTTCACCTGCAAAGGCGTAACAAAATTCACCGGTATATCGCTGCAATGGAAAATAAGCTGGTTCATTGCTCCAGCTCAAAATCCCAACCTGCTCCAATTGCGATTGGCCATCGATTGTGAGCGTGTTGTGTGCCGCGGTGCTGCGAAAATATTTGTGCCAGGCCAGATCGCCGCGATAATTGGAGAAACCCGGATCGATGAGCAGGTTCTCCCCAAATGGCGCCACTTCTATATGCAGCAAATCGGCATGGCCGTGAGCTGCTGAAGGCGTACCATCCTTAAATAATCCATCGGCGATGTAACCACAATCGATATAACTGAAGTGACTGTCGGGTGAGAAACCGGAACGCATAACGGTATAACCTGAACTGCCCAGCGTATAAAAAGTGCTTGCGGGTTCTGTCTCAGGCACTGCTTCGAGGCGCTCATATTCTGCCTGAGTGAGCAACCAGAATGCATCTTCAACCGTGGAGCCGGCAGCTTTTTTCATATCCTTGCGCTTGAACCATACTGCGCCAATACTTTGGAAGGCGGTAAAATTCCAATTCGCGGGATTGCTGAAATAAACAGACCGGGCTGTATCGATGTCACCGATCCATGGTAACGTTTTGTCCGGTCGCATCATCGCCATGGAAAATTCAATGGACCGTTCGATCTGGTTTAAAATGCGTTGCGAAACCGGATCGCCGTTTAATCTTCTGGCATGGGCGCATTGCAGGTAAAAACCAAGGGTAAAATGGTGGTAAAATGTCGCTTGCTCAACCGTTCCGCCATCGGCACTGAACTGTTTCTCGATCTGTTCGTCCAGGAGCTGCCATGCTTCCTCAGCCCAGATGTGGGCATTTTTGAGAATTGGCAACTGGTAGGCAAGCATGAACAAAGCCGCAACTTCACCAATCAAATGGTTGTATGGGCTGAAATATACAGAGAGATTATCTTTAATGAAAACGCCACTCAGATAAAGCATTTTCAAAATTAAATGAACAACATCCGCTTTGGGATTTTCTGCAGCAAGATAAAAATTTAATACCCAGAGAAGAGAAAATGCACGCACGCCAACTTCAAGAGCACTTGTCCAGTTTACACCGGATTTGAATGGATTTTTTTCGTACCAATCGAAAAGATAATGTTCCAGCTTTGTGCTGTATTTGCTATCGTTCGTGAGGTAATACGCCTTGGCAATTTCGATTAGAAATTGCAACCGGTTGATTTCCCACACATGTTTGATATCTTGCCCCGGACGGTTATGGAAAATCTGGATATCCCGGTAAAAGCCCGATGGATACTCTTGCCTCGAAACCGGATCACTCTGCCAGGGAATCCCACCGGAGAAATCACATTTAATCCCCATATAGGCAAATTTGCCGGCACAGAATTGATCAGCCCTTTCAATACTCCGTACAAATTCTCCTGGATAGAGCAGCTGAAAAAGCATGGCTTTCCGGCGATCCAAAGGAATGGGAAAATGGCGTTTTGCGCTGTCGGATTTGAGAAAACCACTGAGATCTTTCTTTTGGAAACCGCGTTTTATGTCCTCAAATCCTGCAGCGAAAAAGTCAAAGTTTTCATTCGTACTTGCAGCAAGTTCGACTTTATGGTTTTTTCGTTCCTGTTGGATATCGAGGTATTCCTTGGCTCGGTGGCGCCATTCCTCCGGCGACATGCGAACAAGTTTTTTGGCTTTTAAGATGACGGACATAGAAGTATAATTCGATAATACAGTAAAAAAAATGTGATTCATATTTTGAACTATTTACATGCAATAGAAGATATTTGAAGAGAAGAGTTGACGGAGTAAAGTGGATTCGTTTTTATTCAATTGTTTCTCAAGTAGTTCAGGGGAGTTAAAAGGAATTCTCTTTGCCTTTTTACAAATTGTCCATTATAATAGGAACACTTTTTGGCAAATCAGTCGATCACAACTCAAATGTAAATAAGTAGGGTCCATCCGATCGAATGTCATTTTGTTTGCGTTGGCCTTTGGTTCGGATAAATGCATTCCAATGACGAAAAAATTAGGGACGGGCTCCAGGTATTTCGATTTTCATAAAAATACGGAATGAAATTCATGACAACTAATAGAAACGATTCTGTAAACAATCCCTTACTTACACAAAATGGATTTCCTCCGTTCGATAAAATAAACGCCTCACACGTCATTCCTGCTATTCGCCATTTACTTGAAATATCTGAGAAGAAGATCGCAGCCCTCGAAGAAAATTATCAACCAACCTGGGACGGATTGCTCAAACCGCTGGAAGAAATGGAGTTGGCTTTCGAATACGGCTGGGGGCCGGTGTCCCATCTTATGGGTGTAAAAAATTCCGAGGAATTGCGAAAGGCGCATGAGGCGGTATTGGCAGAAATCGTGCAATTCAGTTTGCGGGTAAAGCAAAGTCCCGCCGTCTACAAAGGTTTGCAGCAGATTCGTAAGAGTGATGTGTGGAACACCCTCGATGAAGCGCAACAACGCATAATTTCACAAAAATTACGACAGGCACAACACGCTGGTGTCGGGCTGGTAGGACAGGATAAAGAACGATTTAATGCCATTGCTAGCGAGCTCTCCAAATTAAGCAATGATTTTTCAAACCACATTCTCGATTCGTCTAAAGCCTTTGAGTTGATTATCGAGAATCCTGAGGAAACCAAAGGATGGCCACAATCCTTGCGCCAGATTGCATCCCATTCTTACAAGCAGCGTAAAGGCGAAAATGCCGGAGAATCAACGCCACAAGCGGGACCCTGGTGCATTACTTTGGATTACCCGTGTTACATCCCGTTCATGGAACACCACTGCAACCGGCAGCAGCGGGAACAGGTTTACCGGGCATTCATCACCCGCGCAGCCGAAGGCGAATGGGACAATGCGCCCCTCATAAAGAATATTTTAAAGCTTCGCAAAGAACAGGTGGCTTTGCTGGGGTATGAAAATTATGCCGAATTAAGTCTGGCATCAAAGATGGCACCGGATGTTTCTGCAGTAAAAATCATGGTGCAGCAACTGCAGGATGCCAGCAAACAGCCTGCTCAGGACGATTTGCGTGAAATTCAGGAATTGGCACAAAAATCAGGTGAAGAAGAGCCGCTGGCGCACTGGGATACGGCATTTTGGGCTGAGCGTCTGCGTGAGCTACGCTTCACTTACACAGATGACGATTTGCGCCCCTATTTCCCGCTGTCACGAGTTCTCGATGGGCTTTTTGATCTTTGCACCCGCCTTTTTGGTATCACATTCGAAAAAGCGGAGGGACAAGCCCCGGTCTGGCATTCGGATGTACAGTTTTTTGAAGTTTTGAATGAGAATGAGGAAACCATTGCCTGGTTTTACCTTGACCCTTATTCACGCCCGGCAGAGAAACGCGGTGGCGCCTGGATGGATAACTGCCTGAGCCGGTGTATCGTCGATGGTGAACTACGCTTGCCGGTTGTGCATTTGTGTTGCAATGGCACGCCGCCGACTTCCGATCAGCCGTCCCTCATGAGTTTTAATGAAGTAGAAACCTTGTTTCATGAATTTGGTCATGGCTTACAGGCCATGTTAACGACCGTAAATTACGCTGATGCAGCCGGTGTTAACGGCATCGAATGGGATGCTGTGGAAATCGCCAGCCAGTTTATGGAAAACTGGTGCTATCATAAACCAACGCTCACCGGCATGACAGCCCACATCGAGACCGGAAAGCCATTGCCAGCGGCGTTATTCGAGAAAATATGTGCGGCCCGAACTTTCCGCGCCGGTTCATTTATGATGCGGCAGCTGGAATTTGGCCTGACTGATATCGCTTTGCATACGAGCTTTGATCCGGAGGGAGAAAAATCCGTCTTTGACGTGCATCGTGAAATTGCCCGCGAAACAAGTGCCCTGCCGCCTTTGCAGGAAAATCGTTTCTTGTGTGCATTCTCTCATATTTTTGCCGGCGGTTACGCAGCCGGGTACTACAGCTATAAATGGTCAGAAGTGCTCAGTGCCGACGCATTTTCTGCCTTTGAAGAAGCCGGACTCGATGACGAACAGGCCATCGCAAACCTTGGTCGTAAATACCGGGATACGATACTGGCTTGCGGTGGTGGTCGTGACCCGATGGCGGTTTTTAAGGACTTCCGCGGACGAGAGCCTAAAGTTGATGCGCTCTTGCGGCATTATGGTTTAGCGAAATAGGATGTCTCCGAAAATCGACATATTCGCCCTGCTGATTTTTCTCGGAACGATGCAGGGCCTCTTCCTTTCCCTGTTTTTTCTCAGTAAAAATAACCGGCAATATCGCCCGAACAAGTTTTTAGGCTTGTTCCTGATCAGCATTTCTCTCCTCAGTCTTGATATTCTGTTGTCCTATACCGATTTTATGTTTCGCGTGGTTTTTTTCGTCAATGAGACAGAGCCGTTTAATTTACTCCTGGGTCCATTGATTTATCTTTACATTGCGACAAAACTCGATGAACAGAATGAACGCAGAGTCTGGCTGCATTTCCTGCCGGCCCTGTTTTATTTTGTCTACATGCATATTTTCGAAGATTATAGTTATCCTGCGAAGTATAATGCGCATATTTCGGCTTACCACCCGGAGATGGAATACATGAAAAATGCCGGCGGGGATCCGCTGGATCCACTCCTGTTGCGCACGTTCATCAATGACCTCACAATTCTATCGATGCTGTTTTATTCGGTGCTCTCAATTTACAAACTGGTTTCAACTCGAAAAAAAGAAACGCCAGATCAAAAACGCAAGAAACTCCATACACTGCTTTGGTTTGACGTCGGTGTTTTCGTGCTGATTCTGCTTCTCGTTATTTATATCAAAATCACTTTCCGCCACGATTTAGGCGATTTTATCATCATGACGGCGGTGGCTGTATTTATTTATATGTTGAGCTTTATCATCGTTCGCAATTCACTCTTTTTCCAGAAAAGCCAGTACGATCGGAAATACAGCAAATCCACTCTGGATGAAGGCATGAAAGCCCAGGTTTTAGCGAAATTACAAGCAATACTCACGAATGAAAAAATTTATCTCGATTCGGCGGTGAGTTTGCCGGATTTGGCAAAACGCACCCAATGCACCCCAAACCATTTGTCACAAATCATCAACGAACGCCTGCAGAAAACCCTGCCAGAACTTCTTGCCGATTATCGCATTGCAGAAGCAAAAAAACTGCTGAGCGATCCCGACTCTGCCTCGGAAACGATCGAAAGCATTGCCGTAGCAGTTGGCTACAATTCGAAATCCACTTTCAATAAAGTCTTCAAAAAAATTACCGGTCAGACGCCCTCGCAATTTCGCCTGAATGCAGCGAAAAAATAGCGTCCTTCCCTGCACGATCGCACGCCAATCCTTCACGAAGATTCAGCCTTTTTTTTAAAACTGCGTATTTTGCGTTTGAAAAGTGGAACGCACACTGCAATGAAAGTGCGACGCACTTCACATGTATATTACAAAGTATTTTTGTGATATCTTATCGATTCAATGCAGAGTGCGTCGCACTTGCTCAAGAATGGAGTTTCCAATGACAAAAACAATGAATCTGAGTCAACGCCGCTACGACCTCGACTGGCTACGTGTTTTCGCAATTGTGTTGCTACTTTATTTCCATGTGGGCATGTTTTTCACGAGTTGGGAATGGCATGTGAAAAATTATGAATCCAGCCGTGTGGTTGATTGTATTCTCGCTTTCCTGCACCAGTGGCGCATGCCGTTACTGCTTTTCATCTCCGGTGCAGGGACGGTGTTCGCCTCCAGTCGTCGCAATAAGAAACAATTTGCTGTGGAACGGCAGAAAAAATTGCTTATCCCGTTGATCTTTTCGATTTTTGTCATCGTGCCACCACAAATTTACATCGAACGAATTGCGAATTTCAGCTCGTACTGGCAATTTTATCCAACGGTTTTCGAATTTGTCCCCTACCCGCTGGGCGGGAGTTTTTCCTGGCATCACATGTGGTTTGTGCTCTATTTGTTTGTTTATTCCATATTGGCCATTCCATTCATCTGGTATTTACGTTCGTACCGCTCTTCGGGATTTCTCACGAAAATTGAGTACTATTTTTCCCGAAAATGGGGCGTCCTCTCCTATTTAATTCCGATCATTGTTACTCAAATCATACTGCGACCATTTTTCCCGGAGGAAACGCACTCGCTTTATAATGACTGGGCATATTTTGTTTTTAACCTTGCTTTTTTTCTTGCCGGCATTGTCGTTGCCAGCAGTGATCGCTTATGGGATATTCTCGTACAGTACCGCAGGTTTCATTTGAGTCTTGGCATCGCTTCTCTCGTGCTTATGGAATTTCTCATGCTCGCACCCTGGCGTGAACTACAGCCACATCTCTTTTTCAGTTTGGAAAAACTATGGGACATCAACGAAATTTTTATCTCCTGGACATGGGTGGTTGCCCTCATAGGCTATGGACGGAAATACCTCAATCGCAATCACCCCTGGTTGCGCCACTTAAATGAAGCGATTTACCCGTTTTATATTTTGCACCAGACAGTGATTATCCTTTTTGCCTACCCAATGATAAACTGGCAGATTGGTGTTGGATTCAAATTTCTCGTTTTGAGCACAGTCTCACTTTTCGGTTCTGTTGCCATTTATCTGGTTTTTGTGCGGCCGTTCAATTTTATGCGAATTTTGTTTGGGATGAAAAAGAAACCACGCAGAAGCCTCCTGCGGGAAAAAGAGGTTGTTCCTGCATAAAAGATAAACGTTTGCCAGCAAAAAGAATTCGTCTCTATTCGTGAAATTCGTGGAAAAAAAATAGTAAATAAAAATGAGCGGTTTGCCATCGAGCGTAATTTTATACTATGCGCTCCCAGTCTGACGACACGAGTTGCTGGAAAAGATTTGAATTATTTTCAGCAAATGCCTGTTTTGATTTCCACAAATATTTTTATATTTCACGCAAAATTTGAATCGAAATTTCAACAGAAAAAGTATGACACAACATCACCAAATCAAAATAAACGACAATGTGACTTTTGCCAATGACCTGCCCTTTGCATTGATTGCCGGGCCGTGTCAGTTGGAAAGTCGGGATCATGCATTGAAAATTGCAGATTTTTTGGTTGAATTAACCAAAGCACTGCAGATTCCTTTTGTGTATAAATCTTCGTTCGATAAAGCCAATCGCAGCAGTGCACATGCGAAAAGAGGAATTGGCCTGGAAAAGGCGCTGCCCATATTTCAGGAAATCAAGGACCATTTTGGCTGCCCGGTTCTCACAGATATTCACACGGAAGCGCAGTGTGAAATGGTGGCGGAAGTTGTTGATATTTTACAAATTCCGGCCTTCCTCTGCCGGCAAACGGATCTTGTCGTCGCAGCCGCCCGAACCGGGAAAGTGGTCAACATCAAAAAAGGACAATTCCTTGCTCCTTGGGATGTAGGAAATATTGTAAAGAAAGTGGAAAGTGTCGGTAACCAACGGATTTTGCTTACCGAACGAGGCACTTCTTTTGGTTACAACACTCTCATCGTCGATCCACGTGCATTGCCGATTATGCAGAAAACCGGATATCCGGTCATAATCGACGCAACACACGCCGTGCAACAGCCTGGGGGGATGGGAGATGCCACCGGAGGAGATCGCAAAATGGCACCGGTTATTGCACGTTCCGCTGTGGCTAATGGCGTGGCAGGCGTATTTATCGAAACCCACGATGATCCGGATAACGCACCATCGGATGGTCCTAATATGATCCCGCTGGATCAAATGCCGGATTTATTACATGTTCTCAAGCGATTTGATGAATTGGCAAAAGAGAATCCTATAGCTCTATAAAGTCTGAGGAATATGTTTCATTCACATGTTTGTAGTTGAGACTTTAGTCTCTTTCTGACTCAAATTCAGCTTATAGTCGAGATTTTAGTCCCCAGAAAATCTGCATCCCCAAAGGCTAAAATCTTTACTGCAAACTGATTCATCAATTAACCTACCAATAATTTGAAAAATGACTAAACGAAACGAAATCGCTGCAGTACTTTTTGATATGGACGGGTTGATGTTTGACACGGAAAGCATCGCCTTTAAAGCGTGGAAATATGCGGGAGAACAAAGCGGATTTCCGCTGCCGGATGCACTTATTTTGCAAATCGCAGGCAATAATCTCAAAGGCACCCAGGTTTTATTGGAAAATACGATGGGTACGGATTTCGACTTTCATTACGTTCGCCAATTTCGCCTGCAGTATGCTGCGGAATACATAGAAAAATACGGGGTGCCGATTAAAAAAGGCCTGTTTGAGCTGCTTGATGTACTGGAACAATTCGCTATTCCTAAAGCCGTGGCGACCTCCACAGATCGAGTTCGTGCTGAGAATTTGCTCGTAAAAACAAATATTTTTAAGCGATTTAATACAGTCATTTGTGGGGACGAAATTGAAAATGGCAAGCCAGCTCCGGAAATTTTTCTCGTCGCTGCGGACAAGTTAGACACAGATCCCGCGCAGTGCATCGTTCTGGAAGACTCCGAAGCCGGCATTCGTGCAGCCGCTGCAGCGCAGATGCGTTCGTTTCTGGTTCCGGATATGAAAATGCCCTCCGATGAAGTCATGAAAATGGTGAGCCATATTTTTTCTGATTTAAGCGAGGTCGCTGCTTATTTCAACGGGAATTATTCATCCACTGCCTCCAAAATATAATTGAAAATCATATCCCCGAAATCTGTCATGTTCTCCCCATTTCCACCTGTGAGCACAACAACAAGATCATTCACAGGAATAAGAATGATGAGTTGCCCTGCATAGCCCATAGCATATTTGAGATACTGTGTTTCGTGCACACCAGGCTCTGGAATTCTTGTATACCGAACCATCCACCATTGATAGCCATAGGAGGTCTCGTACCATGCAGGAATATGTGCGTCCATCGCATCTTCAACCCAGGAAGCCGGGACAATGGGCTCGCCTTCCCAGATTCCATCATAGATGAAAAGCTTACCAATTTTCGCCATGTCCCGCGGGCGCAGATCGAGACCGCTGGCAGCATGGGGCATATCGTGAACCGCAATAGTTCGCCAATTATAATCCGTAATTCCGAGTGGTTCAAAAAGCCATTCCGCCGCAAGTGCATCGATGTGTTTGCCCGTAGCCAGGTGAAGAATTTTTCCAAGAATGACGGTGCAACCGCTGTTGTAATTGAATTGCGTGCCCGGCGGCGCAACAAATGGTTTCAGCAGAGTATAGAGAATATAATCATCGCTTAGGCTCATTTGATTCCAGTCGTTATTTGAATTGCTGTAAGGGATGGCCAGTTCGTTCCACTCCAGACCCGCGCTCATTGTCAGGAGATGTTCAAGCGTTAGTTGTTGTTTGTCAGTATCCGACCGGAATACAATTTCATATTGATCGATTGGAGAAAGGTAGGTGGAGATTTTTTCGTTCACACCCGATATATAGCCTTTTTCAATGGCCATTCCAACAAGCGTGCTCACCACACTTTTGGTCACAGAATAGCACCGGTGCAGTTCATCAGCAGAATACCCGAGATAATAGTGATCAAAAATCAGGTGATTCCCTCGTGCAATCGTCAGGCTGTGTACCTGGCCATAATCGCCTTTTTCAATACGTTCGGAAAGGTTGAGAATAATTTCTTCATCCATCCCAAGAATCTGCATCGGTGCAACTGGCCAGCCATCATCCAACTCCTCAGGGTAACCGGGATAACTGAGATCGGGAGACGCGGGCTTGTCTTCAGAACAGGAAAAGAAAATAATAAAAAGGATAAGAAGAAAAGGACGATTATTTCGGTTTTTGATTTTCATGGCTATCCTCCGTCATTCGACACAGTAACTATTTTGATTGACTCCCTGAGTACGAATTTGTTCACTTCAAAATGTTCCCACAAAAAAAATAACAAGAAAACTCTTTTTCCGGGTTTATGCATGCTTTGCATAGATTTAGCGATGGGCGGGGAATATCCGCTGCCCAATCCTGGTGTTTATAAATTAAACAGGTTAAATCTGTTTTTATTTTTTATACCTGAAATCCTGTCTGGTTTCCACAAGATATAACTTGCTTCTCCGTTAATTCTTATCTAATATAAACACCGCGCCAAGGGCACCACATGCAGGTTTTGCTCCTGATTTCCTGAACACAGAGACTTCTGCACTATTTCACTATTTACGCTCTCTCGAGTTTCGTCATCTTCTCAAAGATGCAAATTTGTTGATGAGCTATGCTGCGTTTTGGGATGAAGAGAAATATATTCCTGGAGGTATGTAAATGAATCACACGTTGTTTCGATTGATTTTTCCTACTGTCGCCCTGCTTGCATTGGCCTGTAGTCGGGAGAATACGCCAACAGGCTCCAATGATTTGTACTTCCCGCGACAATTAACATCATCCGGATACGATTATTCAGGCTACTGGTCACCGGATGGCGACTATATTGCTTTTTTTTCTGCGCGAAATACCTACGATCCCTATGTCGCTGCGATCCAGACTGAATTGTGGATTATAAAAAGTGACGGTTCGAATGAACAGCTTTTAATTGCCGGGAGCGATTTGGCCGGTGCCCAACTTGCTATGATTCCGGGCGTTGTCTGGTCCAGTGATTCCAGACAGATGCTCGTATCAATTCAAAACCATTTTCGAAATGAAATCTGGCACGTTGCCCTGGATGGGAGCATTTTGAAAGATGTGCTACCCGGAGTATCTGCTGAACGACCGCACTATGCACCTGACGGATCCAAAGTTGCGTACCTGGTTTATGAAACAAACTTGCCGAACGGCTCTCCGGTTTATCAGCTTATCGTTGCGAATCATGACTTTACAGATCCGCAGAAGGTTATCACGGGTCTCGTAGAAAATTATTCCTGGAATTCCTCTGCGAATGAGCTGATCTTTAGCCTTTATGACACGACGGGAAACAATTTTGAGCTGTGGAAAACAAACATGAGTTCAGGTCAAATGAAGCGCTTGACAGAATCATCCAATAGCGAAATTGAGTTGAGCTGCTCACATGATGGTCAGTTGATTGCCTATACCAGCGATGAGATTGTTTGTGTTACACCAGCGGATTCATTTCAGGGTGAACCGGTTTTTCCCAATGCGCGACACCCGCAATGGATACCCGGTACCCATAATTTAGTAGTCACCCGCATCCAAACAACGGATAGCACGAGTTACTGGACTTCATGTGTAGTTATCGATCTTCAGGGAAATATTCTTGGCCAAATCGTAGAATCTACTCCACCTTCGGTAAATTTTTCCCATGATGGAGCGTGCTTTGTTTATTCCAAAAATGGCAACCTCTGGATTGACCAATGGAACAGGTTAGCACATTAACAAAGAAAATTCTATGCACAAACACCATCAGGAATCAATCGATAAATTTTTGGAACTCTATAAAGATGATCCCGCGAATTTAGCTCTTTTGTTGGGCGGTTCCATTGCACACGGTTTCGCCCAGCCCGACTCGGATATTGATGTGACCCTCGTTGTCGATGAATCAGAATATTTAAAAAGAAAGAATGACAAAAAACTTGCTTTCAGTTTGTGGGATATTTGCACGTACCCTGGCGGTTATATCGATTGCAAAGTTGTGAGTCTGAATTTCCTGCAGCGTGTCAAAGAAAGGGGAAGCGATCCGGCGCGTTATGCTTATGCAGACAATGCCATACTCCTTTCCCGCATTGCGAACATTGAGACGCTTTTGGCAGAAATAACGCGGTTTCCACGCGAAAAAAAAGCGATACGAAGAAAACGCTTTGCTGCACAGTTGTTAGCCTGGAAATGGTACTACAGCGAGGGCGTGAAGAAGGGAAATAAATACCTTCTTTATCTTGCAGTGCAAAAATTGATCTTATTTTCCTGTCGTCTCGTGCTCAATGAAAATGAAATGCTCTATCCCTTCCATAAATGGATGCTGCAAGTCACATCGAATGCTAAAATCAAACCAGAACGTTTTGATAACATGCTCTTTGACGTGCTAAAGCACCACGATGCCGACCTCATCAATCGCTTTTGTGATCAGGTTTTCAATTTTTTGGCAATCGATGAAAAATCCCTCGATTGGCCAAACCATTTTTTGCACGACAGTGAATTGAACTGGATTGATCATGAACCACCGATAGATGATTTGTAAATCAGTTCGTATTTCAACTTATGGATTTTATTATGCGAAAAAAACTATTCATCATCTTTGCCATTCAATTCATTCTGGGCTGCACACAAAATGATAAATCCGGAATTGCACCTGGTGTCATTTCCCATGAGGATTTGTTTAATACAGGAATGCGTCCGGGAGTTTCGTGCTTTCGTATCCCAGCGCTGGTGACAGCACCCAACGGCGATCTTCTTGCTGTAATGGATGAACGCGTCGAATCCTGTAGCGATTTGCATAAAAACGGAGACATTAATATCGTAGCCCGGCGTAGCGCTGATAACGGCAGGACATGGAGCGAAATCGAAACAGTCGTCGATTACCCCAATGGGCAATCCGCCTCCGACGCATCGATGGTTGTTGATAAACAGACCGGTGAAATTTTCCTGTTTTACAATTATATGGATTTGGAGAACGAACCGGGAATATACGCGCTGCACGTCATGAAAAGTACGGATAATGGGCAATCGTGGAGCACACCATCGGATTTTACCTCCCAAATTGCGAAACCTGAATGGCGCACTGATTTTAAATTTATCACCTCCGGACGGGGAATTCAGACACGCTCTGGCATGTTGCTTCACACCTTAGTCAACCTGAATAACGGACTCCATGTATTTGGCAGTCGCGATCACGGGCAAACCTGGTTTTTACTGGAAACGTCTATTGAACCGGCGGATGAATCCAAAATCGTCGAATTAGCCGATGGCAGTTGGATGATAAACAGTCGCCTGAATAAAAGCGGCATGCGTTATGTGCACCGGTCGACAGATTTTGGCACATCCTGGCAGACAGTTGCAGATTCCGCGCTCATCGATCCAGGTTGCAATGCCAGCCTCATCCGTTACACTTCAGTCCAGGACGGTTTTAAAAAGAACCGACTGCTCTTCTCAAATGCACAATCAAAGACGGATCGCGAAAATATGTCGATTCGAATAAGCTACGATGAAGGCAAAACCTGGAGCGATGGGAAAACGATTTTTTCTGGACATTCGGCCTATTCCTCCTTGACCATCCTTGAAAATGGCGACATTGGCTTGTTTTTCGAAAAAGACGATCATACCAAAAATGTTTTTGTAAGGTTTTCCCTGGAGTGGTTGACTGATGGGGAAGATAAGTATGAGAACCCGGTTTTTGAATGATGCCAGGTGGAGCTTAGTCAAAACATGAAACGCAACATTCATGTCGCTCATTTTTGAGCTTAAACTTACGACATAAATGTCGAGTTACGGCAATTAAATCATGTTTTGACTCAGCCCTGCCTTTGTGAATGAGATCACGTCTTGTTTTTATAATATTTCCACAAGATAGTCCTTGACTATCTGTTGATTCTCTTCTATTGTAATTAAAGTATTCTTTTGTAGTTACTGTAAATATTTATGTTGGTTTCTTTGAAACCTGGTAATAATTTAAAACCACCATCGCTCCTTTGATTCATTTCATTACCAACGAACCCTAATGGAGTACACTATGTCCCACCTGTCCGTGAAAATCACTCCAGAAAAAATTCCATCATTTTGCAATCTTTCACTAAACGCTTTGTCCAATGTTGCGCTCTATGGCTTGCTTCTTTTTAGTCTGCTTGTCAAATCCGTCTTCGCCCAGAAAGTGGAACCGATCCCTTTGTCCTACCTTGGCGAAAAAGCCCCGGCATTGTCCACAGGCGTGAGTTGGGGTGTCCCTTTTCCGGAAGGAAAAGTCGATCCTAAAAGCCAATTTGAATTAAAAAATGCCCAAAACCAGAGGTTGCCTGTCCAGTCGTGGCCTTTGGCGTACTGGCCGGATGGATCCTTAAAATGGATCGGCTTGAGCACAGTAGTCGATTCCGCTACCGGAACTTACTTCGAATTGCAGCCTGTCAAAAAAGCTCCAAAACATCAATTAAAATCAAAAATTGAAGTCACGGAAACAGCAAGTAACGTGCTCCTCAGCACAGGCGCTATCGAATGCGACATCCCCAAACAAGGCGACCAGTTGATTCGCACTATAAAAATGGCTGGCACTGAAATCTCCGCCGGCGGACGATTAATTTGTATTTTGCAGGATGGTCCCAGCCCGGATGTTGGCACCCAACCTGACAGGGAAAGGTTCAACGGTGAAATTGAAAAAGTGACCGTTGAACAAAATGGTCCAGTTCGAGCCGTGGTAAAAATAGAGGGCAAGCATGTATCGGAATCGGGGGAACGCAGCTGGCTGCCCTTCATCGTTCGGCTCTATTTCTACGCCGGACAGCAATCTGTGCGTTTGGTTCACACAATCATTTACGATGGCGACCAAGAGAAAGACTTTATCCGCGGCCTTGGGCTGGTTTTTGATGTCCCGATGAATGAACAATTCTATAACCGGCATATTCGTTTTTCCGGCGAAAACGGCGGTTTGTGGGATGAGCCGTGCCAGCCCCTCGTTGGCGGTTTCCCGCTTTTTGAATTTAAAAACCGCAAGAATTACTATGCTGATCAGTTGACTGGTGCGCGCATCGCGGAGCCGGATTCTTTTTCCGAACGGCAGCAATTTCTGCTCACAAACTGGGCCAGCTGGAACGATTTCAAATTGCAACAGCTCAGTGCCGACGGTTTTGTCGTACAAAAAAGAACCAATGCGGAAAGCGCCTGGATCGGAGCCGGTTATGGAAAACGTTCTGCAGGAATGGCTTTCGTTGGTGACGTTTCCGGTGGGTTGGCGATGTGCGTACGCGACTTCTGGCAGTCATTTCCCTCTGCTCTCGAAGTTCGTAATGTAAAAAGCGATACGGCCCAATTGTATGCCTGGCTGTGGTCACCTGACGCCGAAGCCATGGATATGCGCCATTACGACACGCTGGAATGGGGCCATACATTGCAGGCGAGTTACGAGGATGTGCAGCCTGGCTTCAGCACCGCAACGGGGGTGGGACGCACAAGTGAAATTTCGTTGTTTGCTTCTGCCGGTGTCCTGGCAAACGAAACGCTCAACAATATCGTTGTTCAAAGCAACCACCCGCCTCTGCTGACAGTTTCAGCCGAATATATTCATAACATTCCTGTGTTTGGTGCATGGAGCTTGCCTGACAGCAGCACACCAGGCAAACGCTGGGTCGAAAATCAACTCGACAACGCATTTGCCTACTATAAATTGGAAATCGACCAGCGTCACTGGTATGGGTTCTGGCACTACGGCGATGTGCGTCACGGCTATGATGCCGATCGTCACGTTTGGAAATACGACATTGGCGGTTATGCCTGGGACAATGCCGAATTGATGCCTAATATGTGGTTGTGGTACAATTACCTGCGTTCCAGCCGCGAAGAGGTGTTCCGCATGGCCGAGGCAATGACGCGCCACACCGGTGAGGTGGATGTTTATCATTTGGGCCGATTCGAAGGGTTGGGATCGCGGCACAATGTCATTCATTGGGGTTGCGGCGCCAAGGAAGTGCGCATATCCCAGGCTGCTTTAGGGCGGATTTATTACTATCTCACGACAGATGAACGTACTGGCGATCTCATGCATGCTTCGGTGGAAGTATCCAACAAAGCCATTGGTAATCTGGATCCCGTACGATTAATTATGGAGAAAAGCAACTATCCAACCCACGCACGCGTTGGTCCGGACTGGCTTGCTTTGGCTGGCAACTGGATGACCGAATGGGAGCGCACCGGTGATAAACGTTACCGCGACCGCATTATGGTTGGTGTGAATTGCCTTGCTGAAATGCCTTACGGTTTTTTCTCCGGTAACAATGCTGCTTTTGGCTATGATCCGGAGACGTACAAACTTTATCGCCTCGATGAAAATGATATTGGCTTTCTGCATCTCTCCGTCTTGATGGGGGGACCGGAAGTGGCTTTTGAATTAACGCACCTGTTGCAGGATAATAAATGGGATAAACTATGGCTGCAATTTTGTCGATTGTACGCAGCACCAAAAGAACAAATCGAAAAAGAGTTTGGCAAGGCTGTGGAATTGGGAAATCCGGGACCATGGTATTCACGCCTGCCAGCATATTATGCCAGGGCAACAAATGATACCTCCTATGCAAAACGTGCCTGGGATGAATTTTTAAACGTCGGTGCCAGACGCTATCACACAAATTTTGAAATGAAAAAATTTGAAGGCAGCGCAACGCTGCAACCCGTTTTTGAAATTGACGGCGTATCAACGAACAACACAGCACAATGGTGCCTGAATGCGATTGAGTTGTTGCAATTGATTGGCGATGAATTGCCGGAAGACAATGCACGATTTCAGGATGACAATTAATATTTTTGGAAAGATAAAATTCGTTGAGAGCATATTTAGTATCTGAACGAAAGCTCAATCCCGCATGTCATTCCCAAATGATTTTATCGGGAATCCATATTTTTTAGCCTCGTTGAAGAATGGATTCCGCCTAAAAGCAAGGCGGAATGACGAAATGGGGATGTTTTTGTTCAAACACTATATAAAGGGATCTCAGAGATTCTGCTTGAAGATTATTCAAATTAACGGAGGAAATACTAAAAAATGAAAACGTATTCACTTTTAAAATTGAGCAGTGCGCTTTTTTTAATTTTGTTTTTAAGCAACTGCCAGAAAATCCCGCAAAAGTCGGAAATTGTCCTCAAAAATAAGTCCAATACCGTGCTTACGGACAAAGCCATTTCTATAGACAAGTCGGAATTCACGAGTTCGATAGAAGGTTCAGTATTTCCATTGATAATCTCTGCACAAGGAGATACGATTCCTTCACAATTAAATGATCTCGATGGCGATGAAAATTGGGATGAACTGTTCTTTGTGGTCGATTTACCTGCAAGCGGAACGCAAACTTATGCCTTGCAATGGGTGCAAAAACAACCCGATTATATCGTTCGCACCAGTGCCCGTTTTGGCAAGCGCAGTTCTGCAGATACACCTGTTGCAGCGGCAACCAGCGAAACATTGTTCGCCAACGAACTGCCCAAAAGCATCGGTTTTCAGCGTTACCAGACAGATGGCCCCTCCTGGGAGAATGACAAAGTCGGATTCCGGCATTATCTCGACGGCCGCAATGCAAAAGATTTGTTCGGCAAAACAACCTCTGCAATTTCACCGGAAGATGTCGGTATCAATGCAGACGGCGCTGTGGAAGATACATACCATGTTATGAATGAGTGGGGGCGGGACATTTTGTCAGTGGGTAATTCCGTGGGAATCGGTGGCTATGCTTTGATCGTCGGTGACCAATTGATGCGCCTCGGTGTCACAGTGAACGATGCCGTGAATAATGTTGAAAAGACAACTTTTGAGATCGCCGTTGAAGGTCCGGTCAAGTCTGTGCTACACTACAATTATGAAAACTGGAAACCAACCGACGACAGAACCTACCAGGTCGAAGAGACGACCAGCATCTGGCCGGGAATGTACGCTTACCAGAATTCTGTGCAATTTTCAGGATTAAAAGGGGACGAAAATTTGGCCGTCGGGCTGGTGAATATCAACGATCAAAATCCTCTCGAAGAAATCGCCGTGAACGATCAGTGGCAGGTTTTACTTACCCATGACATGCAAACTTATGAACGGGAGTGGTGGCTCGGACTGGCGTTGATCGTGCCGAAAGATGCTTACCTCGGCTACACCGAAGCACCAGAAAGCGGACAGCTAAGCAACTCTTTCCTCGCCAAATTACACGTTGCCAACGACGAACCGGTAACTTATTATGCCGTTGCTTGTTGGGAACTCAGTGACGAACGTTTTCAGAATGGTGATTTTTTCAGGAATTATGTAGAAAACCTGGTGCAACAATTGTCGGCGGAAGTTGATGTGAGTGTGAAATGACATAGCCCGTTTTGTTCATAAAATCAAGATTGGGCAGGGGATAGCCCTTGCCCTGCCGGATATCAAGATAGCTCATGAGAATGCAAACCCACCCCTGACTTTAAATTCTAAACGAATTTAAAGTCGTTCCCTCCCGGGAGGAAATTTAGCCATAGACAATTTTTTAAGTCCACTCCTGGGATGGGACGATATGCGAAAAAAGCGTAGCATTTTTAAGCACATCAAGGGTGGGTTCGCACGTAACTGAGCAAACATGATAACCAATCCTGCCCCTCTTTTGCTTTGAGCATCATATGGATAAGACAGGGTAGGTTACTTCAATCATTAGAATCCAAAAAGTCTCTTGAATTCATGCAGGGTTTGATGCTTTTTCTCAAAATCGCGCATCTACCATCTTGAAAAAATTTATGGGGTACCCCACCTTTAAAAAAAATGCTTTCTCGCGATTTTAATGTTTTTTCTTCCCGTTGGAAATAGAACTACCGTAGTATTTCTGTGGGCCTGGGCTGAGCCCAAACACATTATTTTTGATCCAAACAGCTATTTTCATAGAGCGAAAGCGCCCACGCTGAGCATAAAGCATGGACCCCTCGGCGGGACGCCTTTGTTCTATTTATGTTTTGACACAGCCCCTATCGCAAAAAGCGTAAATCAGCACGACAGGATACGACAAATCTCAAATCGAAAATCCGGTTTTTTCAGTTTAAAAAAATGTGTATACTTGCATTAATTCCTATTCCAACACAGACATGGCGTGATATCCTGTCTGAGTGTGGTGGATAGTGCACAAAAATGCGGTGCACTTTTGCTATATTCAACAGCCCATGCCGAGAACACTTTCGACCACGCAAATGGAAAAGACAAACTTAAACGGGGTATTTAAAATGAGATCCAATCACTTCATTGCCGAACTGACTCTTTTACTTATAGCCATAGCCTTTTTTTCCTGCAGCAAAGATAAAAAACAGGACGATACCGGCACGGAAATCACCTACACCATCGAAACGGCAAAGATGGTGAGCCACGCTACCTCTGGCCTTATTAATACCTCAGATAAAATTAAAATACGTTTTATTGCCCCGATGGTAACTCAAGAGCAAACCGGCCAGAATTTGCAAAAATCGGTTTTCCATTTTGAACCGGAAATTGAAGGTGTCGCACAATGGGAAGACAATCAAACACTGGTTTTTATCCCCGACCATCCGCTGCCATCGCGTTCGGATTACAGTGGTGTACTCGATATGGCGGCGCTTTTCCCGCAACATGCGAGTCAAAAATTGGAAACATTTCCCCTGGCCTTTAAAGTTGGTGGACGCGAATTACAATCGATACAGGGAGAATTCGAGCCGGCGACGGCCAATGATCCCCATCTGGTTAAATTCTCCGGTGCGGTTTCTTTCACAGCACCAACATCCCTTGCCGGGGTAAAAAAAGCACTCTCCTTCAGTTCGCCAAATGAAAGTCCGCTCATAGAAATGCAAACAAGCGGAAGCGACAGCACCCGATTTCTTTTTAGCACACGTCTCCTTCGGCGCACCAACAGAACACAAACATTTACACTGCTCCTTAAAAAGGATCCCCTGGAACTATCCCAGGATGTCAAACAGTTTTATGATTTATCTGCCGAAAAGACGATGCAAGCCCTACGATTAGCCGGACAGGGTGATAATACATCCCAGGCAGTCGTCCTGTATTTTTCCGATCAACTCGATTTGCAGCAGGATATCACTGGCCTGGTCTCAGTGACACCAGAAATTCCCATAAAAACGAAAATGCTTGCTGATAAAATCGTTATTTCCGGCGATTTTTCCCTCGGAGAAAGTTACACATTCACAGCATCGCCGGGTATTCGCAGCAAATGGGGCACAAAAACGTTGCACCAATATCGGCAGGATTGGCGCTTTTTTGATCTTGCACCGCAACTGGAATTTGGTAGTGCCGGGTTGTATCTGCCCTCGAGCAACAATTTCAAATTGCATTTCCGTACCCTGAATATCCAAACGGTTTATCTCGAAATTAAACGCGTATTTGAGAACAATCTTGGCCAGTTTTTGCAAACCGAACGGCTGCGAAGCGGTAAAACCAACCGAAGCCGGTTTCAGGATTATTATGTCAATCGCGTCGGTGTGAATGTGGCCAGTGATACGTTGCAGATCGATGGATCACGCAATGAGTGGATGGAAAATGAACTGGATTTATCTGGTTTGTTACAGGGGCACGAGCGGGACTTGCTGCTGGTGAACCTCAGGTATCCCAAAGATGGCGTAGTACCCGATCTTGCCTTCGACAACAGCTACCGTTTTCAATACAATCAATCGCAGATTTTCAAGCCGCTGATCCTCTGTGATTTTGGTTTAACGCAAAAAATTACTGGTGATGGATGGCTGGTTTTTGCAACTGATTTGCAAACTGCCAAACCGCTTTCCGGTGTGGAAGTTAAAATTTACTCTTACCAAAATCAAATTGTGGCCAGCAAAATTACCGATAGTGAGGGGAAATCCGCTTTCAAAAAAAATGATGATATGAGTTACACCGTGGCAGAAAAATCAGGACAACGGTGCATCATCACACAGGAGGATATGGCCTGGAATCTTTCCACTTTCGATACCGAAGGCGCTGCAGTCTGGGACCTTGGTTTGAAAGCCTTTATTTATACCGAGCGCGGCGTATATCGCCCCGGAGATGATATCAATATTTCGGTGATTGCGCGCAACCAGGAGGATACTTTTCCGGACAACCATCCGGTATCGATTAAAATTTTCAATCCGCGCAATCAGGAGGTTTTTCAACAGACCCTGCGGGAAGGGCGCAATGGATTTTACAATTTCGCTTTCTCAACCTCGGAAAACGATCCGACAGGGAATTGGTACGCAAACATTTCCATCGGCAGCCGTGTTTTCTACACCACACTGAAAATTGAAACGGTTGTACCGGAAAAACTGAAAATTGAGCTGCTTTCCGCAACAGAAAAGCTCTCGCCGAAAGATCCAACTTTGAATCTTTCTCTGATCAGCACCTATCTGTTTGGGAATCCCGCAGCCAACTTAAATGCACAAGTCAACCTGACTTTCCGGCACGTCCCGAAAAAATTCACCGCTTTTGCGGCATATTCTTTTGAAAATGAAACCATCGACTTTCGTGAATCGCAGCGCGAGCTCTTTAAAGGAAAATTCGATCCGGCTGGACGTGCAGAAATCAATTGGAAATTGCCGAAACTTGAAAGTATTCCCTCCGGATTGCTGGCCACCATTCAGGCAACCGTTTTTGAAAAAGGTGGCCGGCCAAACCGTAAATCATTGTCCATACCTGTGGAACCCTGGTCGTATTTCGTTGGCTTGTTGAAACCGCAGACGCCATACCGTACCCAGCGCACCGGCGAAGAAATTACGATTCCCGTTGTCTGCGTCGATGCCAAAGGCGATATTGCACCGGGTAAACCACTCACCTGGCGCATTTACAAAGGAATTCCACATTGGTGGTGGGAATGGGAGCGCAATGCAGAGATGCGGTTGCGATTTAAAAAAGCTGTAAACACAGAGCTTCTCACAACAGGATCCATCGTTTCCGGGATTACACCGGTGAGCTTTCGTTTTACGCCGGAGGAGAATGCAACTTATCTAATCGAAGTGCAGGATGGGGATGAGGATGGGCATACAGCCGCATTTTTTGTGCATGCTTCAGCCTGGGGGTACGGCGACGCTGAGGATGCCGGCATGCTCGCATTGCGTTCTGACCGGGAAAAATACACACCTGGTGACGCAGCACGCATCACATTTCCGTGTGCGGAACAGGGCAGCGTCCTGCTTTCCATTGAAAAAGGCTCAGAAATCCTTCGCACACAATGGTTTGATGCAGCACCGGAAAATGGCGAAATGAGTCTCGATATTCCCATTGAAATGAATTTTACGCCGACCGTTTATGCAACGGTTTCCCTCATACAACCGCATGCGCAAACGGCCAATGACCGTCCGTTGCGGATGTATGGTACTGTGCCCTTGAATGTTGAGAATGCGGCAACACGGCATGCACTGGACATCCTCATGGCATCTGAACTGGAATCGGGCAAGCCGTTTGATGTAGAGGTGATGGCAAAAGATCACAGGCAAAAACAATTTACCATCGCAGTTGTCGACGAAGGGCTGCTCAGTTTAACCAATTTCAAAACGCCCGATCCATGGGAGTACTTTTACCGTAAATTAAGCCTGGGTGTCAGCACTTACGATGTATTTTCCCACGTTCTGGGAGCCAACAAAGGCGATATTTTCAAAACCTTTTCCATCGGTGGTGATTTTGATGCAGCAGCCTCGGATTTGCCCACAAGCGATTCCGGTAAGCGGCGATTTAATCCGGTGAGCCTGTTTCAAGGCCCTTTACTGACCGATAAAAACGGTTACGCCAAAGTCAGCTTCACCATGCCGGAATACGTCGGTGCGGTGCGGGTCATGGTGGTATCTGCTATGGATAATTCCTACAGCCAAGCAGAAAAATCCGTGCCGGTTACCAAAGATTTAATGATCATTACCTCCCTGCCGCGTGTACTTGGCCCGGCAGAAAAATTCAGCGTGCCGGTCACTTTATTCGCCATGAAAGACAATATCGGCAAGGTCGATGTAACCCTGAAAACCAGTGGTCCACTGCGGCTGACAAGTGCACAAAAACAAAGTTTCGTTTTCGATAAAGCCGGTGAGAAGGACATCTTTTTCGATGTGGCCGTAGACAGTGCCGTTGGTGATGCACAAATCATTCTCAAAGCAAAATCGCAGAAGGATGAAAGCCGCCACGAAACCAATGTGGTTGTTCGACCCTCGGCGCCGCGCATTTTTGCTTCGCAAACCAAAGATATCGCACCGGGAAGTTCTGTTTCACTTCCGGTGCCGGCAATCGGTATCAAAGGTTCGAACCGGGCACAATTAACCATCTCCCGCCGACCGCAAATGAACATCAGCAGCCGGTTGCGATGGTTGATTCGCTATCCGTACGGATGTATTGAGCAAACGACTTCCGCCGCATTTCCACAACTTTATTTGAGTGAATTTCTCTCTGAAAAGCAATCCGCTGCGGCCAACAAACGACAAATTGATGACAATATAAACGCGGCCATAGAGCGCATTCGCTATTTTCAAACAGGTGAGGGTGGTTTTGCCTATTGGCCCGGTGGACAGGAAGCCAATAAATGGGGAACCGTCTACGCGGGACATTTTCTTACAGAAGCACGAAAACGCGGTTATCATTTGCCCGAAGATTTGGTCAACCGATGGATGCGATACATGAAAACGCACATTAGTCGATCACGGGATAAACAGAACTATCACGATCAATCCCTGTTCTCTGTTTACAGGCTTTATGTGCTTGCCCTGGCTGGAGAACCGGAGATCGGTGATATGAACAGGATCAGAGAAAACGGCATCTCGAAATTATCCGAAACAGCAAAATGGATGCTCGCAGCCACATATGCCTTAGCTGGTATCGAAAAGACAGCAACAAGTATCATGTCGGAGGCAAATTTAACGGTTGATGATTATTTTGAATTTGGCGGGACTTATGGTTCTTCCGCACGGGATAAGGCCATTATCTTGCAAAGCTTGATTTCTTTAAAAAAATGGCCGGAGGCCAATCAATTGAGCAAAGAAATTGCGGAATACCTTTCCGGTGACCAATGGCATTCAACCCAAACCCTCGCCTGGATGCTGGTGACTATGGGCAAATATTTTGACGCGCTGGAAGGGGAGAATCAAGGTGAACCACTGCTCGCTGGCGAAATCCGACTCGTAAACGGTGAAAAAATCCCTTTTGAGACAGATAAAATCGCTTTCGAAACCGGACTGGAGGATTCCTTCGACCAAAACATCGAAATCTTTCTGGACAAACGAACAACAACGCAGCGTGCATTTGCCACATTGAGCTACAGCGGCGTTCCTTTGAGCGGACCACAAACCGGCGAATCCAATAAAATTAAAATCGATATGGAATGGCTCGATGAGGACGGAACACGATTCAATCCAGCAACCGTCGTGCAGGGCAAATCCTTCTGGCTGCATGTGCACGTCACAAAAGTTGACTACGGGCAATCGATGGAAGAGGTGGCCCTCGTGCAGATTTTGCCTTCGGGCTGGGAAATTGAGAACACCCGGCTTTCCAATGAAGATCGTCCGGAATGGATGAAAAAATACAATGCCGGCATGGAAGAATATCTTGACCTGCGCGACGACCGTGCCATGTGGTTTTTCGACCTCAATCATTGGAACCGGGAGCTGGATTTTGTGCTGAAAATAAATGCGGTGACTCCCGGAGAATTTACACTGCCGGTCACCAAAGCAGAAGCGATGTACAACAGGGATTACCGTGCAATTGTGCCGGGCATGCGGGTTGTGGTGGAGAAGCGGTGAAAAAACGCAGTGCATTCAGTGTACTAAAATTAAAAATCAAACCTGCTTTATCCAAGCACTGTTCCGAGTGAGCGCTGGGGGCTGAGTCAAAACATGATTTAATGGCCGTAACTCGACATGTATGTCGTAAGTTTAAGCTCAAAAATGAGCGACATGAATGTCGCATTACATGTTTTGACTCAGCCCCTAATCTTGAGATTTATAAATAAAGTAGACTAAGTGAGAATATAAAAAATGCCTCAAAACAAAATCATAGTTTCACAACTTTTTCTCCACCCAATCAAATCGTGTCATTATCTTAGCGTCGACGAGTTAAAAATCACTTCAAGCGGGCCTGAGTTTGACCGGTACTGGATGCTCGTGGATGAAAATGACCAATTCCTGACGCAGAGAGACTACCCGCGCATGGCATTAATTACGCCGGTGATTGGTAAGGAATTTTTATCGGTTAGAGCTCCAGAAATGAACACGCTTCGAATCCCCCTAGTTCAGAATGAAGATAAACGAATGAAAGTAACGATCTGGGGAGACACATGCCAAGCTGTGGATAATGGCGACGAAATAGCCAATTGGTTTTCCACTTTTCTGGGCACCCAATGCCGTTTGGTTCATTTGGCGCATGATTTTAAAAGAACGCTTGATCCAAAATACGCAGGCAACAGTGCATCGCATACCCGTTTTTCCGATGGTTACCCGGAGCTCATACTTTCAGAAAATTCGATGAATATGTTGAATTCGAAAATGGAGACACCTTTGCTCATAACCCGATTCAGGCCAAACATCGTTGTTCAGGGTTGTGAAGCCTTTGCAGAAGACACTTGGCGGGGGATCCAAATCGGCAATGTGCAGTTTGACATTGTTAAATCATGCGTTCGCTGTGTTATCACCACGACGGATCAAGAAACCGCGGAGCGAAGCAGTAAGGAACCACTCAAATCGCTGGCTACGTTCCGTAACACCGCAAAGGGCGTTATCTTCGGTCAAAACATGATCCATCGATCGACCGGAACAATTCATGTAGGTGATGAAGTTACGGTGCTGGAAACCGGCGAAGGAGCGATATTATGAAAAATATTGTGAAGTCATGGCTGAAACTTTGTTTAATTCCGCTATTTGTTCCTTTCTTTGCATCCGCAATTCAGGCTTCTGAAATCGCTGCCAACTGTGCCACTGTCGATTTAACGCCTCCCCTTGAAATGCAATTCGCCCTCGGCGGCTATGGTGAACGTATGAGTAAACCCGCGGAAGGAATCCATGATCGAATCTGGGCAAAAGCGCTTGTACTGCACCAGGGAGCGAAAAAGTATGCCATCGTCACATTAGATGTGCTTGCGTTGCCATCGAACGTGAAGCCCCAACTCGTACAGAGACTGGCCGCGACTGAGTGGACGGAAGAAAATATCCTGCTGCTGCCGAGCCATTGTCACACCAGTTTGGACATGACGGCGTTAAACGACAAAAATCTTCTCAAAAGCCCACAGATTGGCATTTTTCAGCCGGAATTGCTGGAATTTGTGCTGAATTCGTTGGTGAAATTGATAAAAGACGCTGACACAAATTTAGAGCCAGTTCGCATCGGAACCGGTCGGATTACCCTTGAAGTCATGAACCGCAACAGACGCAAAGATCCGGCTGTTGATCGGTATCTAACCGTCACCCGCATCGATTTTATGAATGGCAAACCGCTGGCAATTTTGGTGAACTGGACCGCTCACCCTACTTTTATGGACGAAAAGGACATGTTTGTTTCCGCAGGCTGGCCCGGTTATTTGCAGCGGGAATTGCAGCAGTGGATCGGGGATGACATTACTGCGATGTATTACAATGGCGCTGAAGGCGATCAGGCACCGGTGGGCAAAGGCGGTGCAAGTCACTACGAAAAAGCAGAAATTTATGGTCGGGCAATGGCGGTGCAATCCTATAAGCTTTATAACTTAATCGAACCCGTGGCCGATGTTGAACTTGAGTTCAATTCAAAAATACTGGCGCTCCCGAAAAGACGCGTCCACCCGCTATTTATGGAAACCGGTGGCGAAGAATACAACCTGACGCCAGAGGCATTGGAGGCTGTGCTCAATGTGATGAGTCCGGCATCCACACGTTTAAACGCCGTGCGTATCGGTGATCTTTTAATTGTCGGTGTGCCCGGTGAAATGGCTGCTGGTCTGGGTTTGGAAATAAAAGGTGAATTGCGGCAAAAGGGGATAAAATTTCCGGTGATTGGCGGACTTGCCAATGAGTGGATCAGCTATATTTTGACCGCTGAACAATACAACAACGGCGCCGGATACGAGTCGAGTGTGAGTTTTTATGGTGAGGAATTGGGGCAAATTATTCGCGAGAGCGCTCTCGCTGTGGCGGTAACATTGATTCGGAAGTAAATCCACGGAATCGGATTCACGCTCAAACACGATTACACCTTTTAATTATGCATAACGGGTTAGGGTCCACTAAGGATAGCTCAGGGGATATCCCCTGAGCTATCTGTGGTGGCCTGAGCTATTTTTGGTGGTGAATTACCTTTGCTAGACTTTCCTTGTTTTCCAATCGATTACAACCTTCTTTTAAAAAGCAATTTCCAACCAACGTACAGATTTAACTCTGTCCTACTTTGTGCAAAATTCTCATGTAATGCCCTGAATTGTTCTTTCAGCACTTCACGAAAATATTTTTATCGAAATATAAAATGTGAAATTATTTCTGGATAATAGCTTCAATTTTTAAGTAAAATCAGTAATTTTTCTTACTTATTTAAGTTTTGGCACAGCCATTGTTAAAGTTCGACCAAGTTTTTCTGCAATCGAAAATGTAAATGGTGTGAGAAAACTAACCAACCCTGCCTCAGTTTTTTTACCCGCAAAAATTAATTCCAAATGAAATAGCCGCAGAAAGATGATGATTAATCCTTATTATTTTGAGATGGAGGAAAAGTGATGAAAAACAATAAAATTAAGCAAATAGCTCTATTCACTATTTTGCTTTCATTCGCCTTCGCCACGGAAGCTACGGCACAAGTGAGCATTGGAGCAGACGTGGTTTCGCGCTACGTCTGGCGTGGTGTAGATTACGGGAATAAAGCAGCAATTCAGCCTGCACTGGCATTTACAAAAGGTGGGTTCGAGGTTGGTGCCTGGGGTAACTTTTCTATTGCCGATGGTTCTGCAAACGAGAATGATCTTTATGTCAGTTATGCGACTGGCCCTATACAATTTATTGTAACAGATTATTTCTTTCCAGGATATTCAGGCAAAGATGCCTTCTTCGAATTCGAAGAAGATTTCACAGGTCATATCATCGAAGCCGGTGCTGCATTTGAGACAGGGGCATTGTCTGTGAGTGCGTTTTATAACTTCTATGGAGCCGATACAGAAAACTCCACTTATTTCGAGCTGGGTTACACGCTACCATACAGTGCCGATGATGTCGAGTTGGGTTTAACAGCCGGTGCAGGGAATGGCTTTTATACCTATGACACAGATTTCAATGTTGTTGTCCTTGGCATAACGGCAAGTAAAAATAATCTATCAGCTTCTTATATAATCAACCCAAATCTGGAAACGTCCTTTCTGGTTTTTGGATACAGTTTTTAACTCCTTGACAATTAAGCTGAGTCAATAAAATAAATTACCTCCCCTTCACAGTGGTACGGGGGGCCACTGTGAAGGGGAATTATATAACGAAAATGGAGTGGTGATAATGAAAAAGTTTTTATTCGTCTTGTTAATCATGGCCAGTCTGACAACGGCTTTGGCCGCACAGGAAATGGCATCCGATTCGACTGCAACCGTTGATTATGCGGCAGCAATTAGCAAAGCAAGCGAAGATTTGCAAACCAACCTGAATATTGTTTGGACCGCGATTGCTGCTTTTCTCGTTTTCTTTATGCAGGCTGGATTCGCCATGGTTGAATCGGGATTTACTCGCGCGAAAAATGCGGTCAATATCATGATGAAAAACTTGATGGATTTTTCCATTGGGACGGTAGCTTTCTTTTTCGTAGGTTTTGGTTTGATGTTCGGAGCCACCAACGGATTTTTCGGAACAACGGATTTTATGCTCGCCGGAACAGATGTTGCCGGGAAGGACTGGAACTGGACATTTCTAATTTTCCAGACTGTGTTTGCAGGGACAGCCGCAACGATTGTTTCGGGTGCAATGGCAGAACGTACCAAATTTATTGGTTATTTGAGCTATAGCCTTTTTATCTGCTTGTTTATTTATCCAGTGTTTGGATCATGGGCCTGGGGATCCTTGCTCAATGGGAGCGGATGGCTGGAAGGCATGGGATTCGTCGATTTTGCAGGCTCAACGGTCGTGCACAGCGTTGGTGGTTGGCTGGCATTAGCCGGCGCCATTGTCGTCGGGCCACGTATTGGCAAGTATGGCCCTGATGGCAAAGCACGCGCTATTCCAGGCCACAATCTTCCCCTTGCAGCCCTTGGTGTATTCATCCTGTGGTTCGGCTGGTTCGGCTTCAATCCCGGCTCTACAACAGTTGGCGATGGTGATATAGGCCGAATTGCAGTTACAACGAACCTTGCTGCAGCCGCCGGTGCGATTGCCGCCATGATCACCTCATGGCTTATTAGTAAAAAACCGGACGGCGGTATGACACTCAATGGTGCCTTAGCAGGATTAGTAGCGATTACTGCAGGATGTGCAAACCTGTCACCGCTCGGTGCTCTCATGATTGGATTTATCGCAGGTATCGTTGTGGTTCTCAGTGTCATATTCTTCGATCACGTCCTTAAAATCGATGATCCAGTCGGTGCGATCAGCGTGCATGGGGTTTGTGGTGCGTTGGGTACTCTTGGTGTTGGTTTGTTTGCTGTCAATGGCGGATTGTTTTATGGTGGCGGTTTCAAATTACTGGGTATCCAGGCTGTTGGCGTTCTTGCCGGATTTGCGTGGGCATTCGGTATTGGTCTAATTCTCTTTCTCATCATCAAGTACACTGTTGGGTTGCGTGTATCGGAAGATGAAGAGGTGCTTGGTCTGGATATCGGTGAACATGGAAACGAAGCCTATAGTGGTTTTTCCATCTTCACAACCTTTTAATTTTGCTGAATAAAGGAGAAAATATAAAATGAGATTAGTCGTTGCATATATAAAACCAGAGCGCTTGCCAGCGGTAAAACAATCCCTCTTTGATGCCAAGGTTTTTAAGATTTCAATTATGAGCGCCATGGGATGTGGCGAAGAGCCGGGGTACCATGAAGAATACCGCGGTACGGGTCTGGAAGTCGATTTGTTGAAACGGGTTCGTCTCGAAATTGCTATCAATGAAGATTATTTGCAGCCCACCATCGATGCAATAACCGAAGGTGCGAAAACTGGCAAAGTCGGTGATGGGAAAATCTTCGTCTACAAACTCGAAGAATGCGTACGCATCCGCACCGGGGAAACTGGCAGTAACGCGATTGGATAATTAATCACGTTCACTCCTTTTGCCCCGGAAAGTCAAGTACGGGGCAAAAGTTGTTTGTATCCTTGTTCTCACTTATGTATTTTTCAGAAATTTTTCGGGTGATAGGCTTAAACTGCTAATGCAATGCTCAGTGTGAACGATGCGCAGGGGATATCCCCTGCGCAATCATGGATTTATGAATAAAGCAGATTACCGAAGAGACGGTTTATTTTACACTCAAATAGTCAAATTCTGATGAAATACTGGTCTTGTGAGCTCAATGAACAAAAAATGGTTCTCCCAAATATTTTCTTCTGTTCTAAAAAGAAAATCGATTATCCTGCCGCTCATTGGACTCGTTTTCATTTACCTTCTCATCCCAATCCCCGATCCGCTTTTTCGAATTGATTACAGCCTTGTTGTCCTCGATGCCGACGACAGCATGCTGCGCGTATTTCTCAATGATCAGGAACAATGGTGCATGCCGCCAGTGCCGGAAAAGGCAATTCCCGAAAAACTTGCACAAGCAGTTTTACTTTTTGAGGACCGTTATTTCTACTTTCATCCCGGTGTGAACTTAGTTGCACTGGCACGAGCTGTCTGGCAGAATATTTCAGCAAACCAGATCAAGAGTGGCGCCAGCACCATCACCATGCAGGTGGCACGCTTGATGGAACCCAAAAAGCGGTCTTATTTCAACAAAGTACTAGAAATGTTCCAGGCATTAAAAATGGAGATATGCTATTCCAAGGAGGAAATTCTTCATTTTTATCTCGACCATGCACCTTATGGTGGCAATGTTATTGGATTTCAAGCCGCATCTCTGCGCTACTTTCAAAAACTCCCGGACAAACTCACCTGGGCAGAAGCGGCAATGCTTGCTGTTTTGCCCAATGCACCCGGTTTAATGTCACCACAAAAAAATCCTGAAAAACTCAAGCACAAACGCAATCGTTTACTAAAAAAACTCCTGGTGGAGAAAATAATTGATAAAGAAACCTGCGAACTTGCGATTCTGGAAGATATACCCGATTCTGTGTTGCCTCTGCCGATGGATGCCCTTCATTTAACACAAGAATTTAAAAACAATGGCCGAAAAGGAATCGTACGAACAACCCTTACCTCTTCCATACAGGAAATCGTTGGACGCTCAATACACTACAACACACAAATTCAGCGACAGCAGGGTATTTTCAACTGTGCGGTACTGGTTTCAGAAACACAAAGCGGGAAAATTCGCGCATACTTCGGATCCAACGATTTCTGGGATAGTGAACACAATGGACAGGTTAATGGTGTTCTTGCACCGCGCTCCTCCGGCTCACTTCTCAAACCCTTTCTTTATGCGTTAAGCATCGATGACGGTTTGATTGTACCACAAACTCTTATGAAAGACGTTCCCACCTACTTCAGTTCATTTTCACCACACAATGCCAATGAAAAATACAGTGGTATTGTACGCGCCAAGGAGGCCCTGGTTCACTCTTTGAATGTTCCGGCTGTGCGTTTGCTCAATAAATACGGCTTGCATTCTTTTTACACTTTCCTGCAAACCGCCGGGGTTACAACGCTCTTTCGAACACCGGACAACTATGGTTTACCGCTCATACTTGGCGGTTCCGAAGTGACGTTGATGGATATAGCTGCTTTGTATCGCGGGCTGGCGCTTGGTGGTGATTTTCGTAAACTGCAGATTGAAAAAGCCGATTCCGTTGCACAATCGAATATTCTAATGAATCCGGGATCGGCATGGCTGACCCTGGAGATGCTGCGTAACGTTCAACGGCCTGGTGTCGAATTCTACTGGCAGCGATTTGCAGGGCAGTGGCCTTTGGCATGGAAAACCGGCACCAGCTATGGACAAAAAGATGCCTGGGCTGTCGGTGTCAACCCCCAGTGGACGATTGCCGTTTGGGTGGGAAATTTGGATGGCACTGGTAACCGCAATCTTGCTGGCGCCCGAAGTGCAGGGCCATTATTGTTCGACATTTTCAATAACTTGCCGAAAGATACTGATCAACGCTGGTTTGTGAAGCCGGAGGACGAATTGCGGTTATTGGAAATATGCGCTGAAACGGGATTTCTCTTTTCGGAGAATTGTGAAAAATCTATGCTCGTGGAAGCGCCAGACAACCAGCGCAATGTGGCTATCTGTCCTTATCACAAGAAAAAATATGTCACTCAAGACGAAAGATATGAAGTGTGCTCCCTGTGTTGGGGTGATGAAAAATATAAAGCAAAGAATTACGTGCACTACACACCGGATATTGTGGAGACATTGCGAAAATCCGGATCACTAACTACCTCGCTTCCGCGCCATAAACCATCCTGTCCGAGTTTGACAACAGCACAGCCATTGCAAATTATCTACCCACATGCAAATGCCCGTTTATGGTTGCCGCAGGATTTTGGCAGTGTGCGGCAGAAATTAACCTTGCAAGCAGTACACGAGCGCAAAGATGCCGTACTTTTCTGGTATCTTGATAATCAGTACCTCGGCGAGACAAGGGCATTTCACACGAAAGCGGTTAGCGCTTCTCCCGGCTGGCACAATGTGGAGGTTATTGACGAGTCAGGGTATCATGCAAAGCAGCGATTTCTTGTTTTGGAAAGAAAGTGAGGAGTGTGAATGACAATATTCAACACTCAATGTTCAAATTTCAAGTGCATAACTTAAAATTTGTAAATTGTTTATTGAGTGTTGAATATTGGATTTTTTTAAGCAGTGTATTCTTCAATGGGAGGGCATGCACAAATTAAATTGCGATCACCCAGGGCATTATTCACCCGACCTACCGCAGGCCAGAACTTCCGATTTCGCGTCCATTCGGTAGGATAAGCAGCTTTTTCACGGCTATAAGGGTGTGTCCAATTATCTGATGTAACAATATGTGCCGTATGCGGTGCGTTCTTCAGAATATTATCTTCCTTATCTGCCTCACCGTTTTCAATTTCCCGTATTTCCTCCCGAATAGCCAAAAGTGCATCGCATAAACGATCCAACTCGCTTTTCGATTCACTTTCTGTTGGCTCGATCATCAGCGTGCCGGCAACTGGAAACGACAGCGTCGGTGCGTGAAAACCATAATCCATGAGGCGTTTTGCAACATCCTCAGCTTCAATGCCAGCACTGTGCTTGAACGGACGCAAGTCGATAATAAACTCATGCGCGACCCAATTATTGTTGCCTTTATACAATACATTGTATTCTTTCGATAAACGCTTTGCCATGTAATTCGCGTTCAGAATTGCAATTTTTGTCGCTTCTGTCAATCCCTCCCCACCCATCATTGCGATGTACGCCCAGGAGATTGGCAATACGCTTGCGCTGCCCCATGGTGCAGCGGCGACCGGACCAATTGCACTCTCATTGCCATTTTTTAATTCCGGATGCCCCGGGAGAAAGGGGACGAGGTGCTCTACGACGCCGATTGGGCCAACTCCCGGACCGCCACCACCGTGGGGGATGGCAAATGTTTTATGCAAGTTTAAATGGCACACATCAGCTCCAAGCTCTGCTGGTTTGCAGAGCCCTACCTGGGCATTCATGTTGGCGCCATCCATGTAAACCTGTCCGCCATTTTCATGGATTATCTGACAGATATCTTTAATACTCTTTTCAAAAACCCCATGCGTTGAGGGGTAGGTCACCATCAATGCTGAGAGACTGCTGTTGTTTTCCTGCGCCTTCTTTTGCAAATCTTCGACGTCGATATTACCGTGATCGTCGCATTTAATAACGACGACTTTCATACCGGCCATAACCGCGCTTGCGGGATTCGTACCATGGGCAGAGGAAGGAATGAGACAGACATTGCGTTCTGCGTCTCCACGAAATCTATGATAGGCTCGAATAACCTGTAAACCCGTATATTCGCCTTGCGCACCCGAGTTCGGTTGCAATGAAAAAGCAGAAAAACCCGTTATTTCCTTTAACCAGACTTCCAGTTCATTGATTAGTTCTTTGTAACCCTGACTTTGCTCTTCAGGAACAAACGGGTGCAATCCGCCAACTTCGGGCCATGAGACGGGAACCATTTCAGCAGTTGCATTCAGTTTCATCGTGCAGGATCCCAGAGGAATCATACTTTGTGCTAAGGATAAATCTTTCAATTCCAATGAACGCATGTAACGCAACATTTCCGTTTCACTGTGATAACTGTTGAAAACCGGATGCTGCATGTAGTCACTTTTTCGCTGCATGAGGCCTGTATAGCCATCAGACTGTTCTGCTAACAGTTTTTCTGAAGAGAAATTCAAACTTTTCGCACCGGAAAAGATATGCAGTAGTTTTTCAATCTCCTCCAGCGTCGACTCCTCATCGAGTGCAATGCCGACGCTATCTTCATAAACACGCAGGTTTATCTGTTGTTCGCGAGCCGACTCGATGAGTTCTGCCGTTTTCTTTGTTGGAATTTTCAGGGTGTCGAAGAAATTGTCGTGTGCCAGTACATAGCCAAGTTTTTTCAAGCCTGCAGCGAGTGTTTTCGTCAGGTTGTGAATATCCGTTGCAATTCGTCCGAGACCATGAGGGCCATGATAAACTCCATACATGCTCGCCATAATCGCCAGCAAAACCTGTGCTGTACATATATTCGAAGTTGCTTTTTCGCGGCGGATGTGCTGTTCACGGGTTTGCAATGCCATGCGTAGAGCCCGGTTGCCGTTCGCATCCTCCGAAACACCAATGACACGGCCTGCCATCAATCTTTTAAAATCTTCCCGAGTTGCCAAAAATGCCGCATGTGGTCCACCAAATCCCATCGGCACACCAAAGCGCTGTGTGCTCCCGACAACAGCATCTGCACCGAATTCTCCCGGAGGCGTGAGCAAGAGTAAACTCATAATATCAGCAGCGACAGCGACAAAGGCACCGGCATCGTGAGCATGGTTACAGAATTCGCTATAATCCTTCACTTCCCCGGAGCTGGTGGGATATTGCAGCAACGCACCAAACACATCCTCACTAAAGGTAAAGCTGTCTTCATCTCCGACCTCTACATTTATATGCAAAGGTTCTGCTCGTGTTTGTACGACTGCAATCGTCTGCGGATGGCAATTTTGCGACACGAAAAATCGATCTCTCTTTTGCCGGTGCGATGCATGAAACATGCCCATGGCTTCTGCAGCGGATGTTCCCTCATCCAGCAGGGATGAATTGGCGATGGCCATGGCTGTGAGATCCATAACCATTGTCTGAAAGTTAAGCAGCGCCTCCAGCCTGCCTTGTGAAATCTCAGCCTGATACGGCGTGTATTGCGTGTACCAGCCAGGATTTTCGAGAATATTTCTTTGAATCAAAGCAGGTACTTTTGTGCCATGATACCCCTGTCCGATGAGACTGCGATAAACTTTATTTTTTGCAAAAATAGCTTTTGCCCGTCGTACAACTTCACTCTCACTAAGTGCTGGGGTAAGCTTCAATGGTGAGGCAGTATGAATAACTTCGGGAATGACGTTATCAATAAAATCATCGAGGGATTCGTGACCGATGGTGCCCAACATAGTTTTTATTTCTACTTCGCTTGGGCCAATATGTCGATGCAGAAATTCGTTTTTTGCAGATAAGGTAGCCATAGAATTCTCTTTCCACTGTAGTTTTGTGTTACACAAGCCAACCAAAGCTTATTCATAAAAGAACAAAAAGCCATTTGCAGGCACATACTGTACTAATATTTCCGAATTTCTTCAAGGAAAATCAAGGATGTTTGTTTATTCAAACAAGGGTACAAATAAACTGTTTACTCGTTTGTTGAATTAAAAAACAATAAGATGGGGTAGGGGATATCTCTTTGCGCATCGATAAGGCTGCAGAGTGCCTGGACAAATCAACTTGGGAAAATCCATCCCATTCTGCACGAAAGAATATTTTTTCTGATGTATAAATCTGGATTTTTATATAGGCCAGTTAAGTAATTCTAATCAAAATAATCGATAATAGAATAAAATTGTTCTCGATGTTAAGTTCAAAAAAGTTGATAAAATAATTTTCGTAGTGATAAAACTCGATGAATTTTTTCTTTTATTTTATTAGGAAATTAAATAGATTGAAACTGTTATTTATCGTTTAGTTTGCGACAAAGGCAAGCAACTACTGGTCATACTTTAATTCAAATATACTCGAATCTATTAAAGTTTATTATTACCCCATGTAAATAATCCGTAATGCGGAGAAAATGGAGAGAAAATGCGAGGAATTCCTGTTATTGGAGCAGCTGGAGGCATATTTGAGGTCTTTGTACCGGGTTTGTTTTTACTTCTAAATATAATTGGTGTACTTTATTTCCTCCCATTTATACCTGAAGATTCAAAGGCACAGCTATCTCAAATTATTTCTAATCCAGCACTCAGTTTGATAATTGCAATCGGTTTCGGATATTTAATGGGAGTGATTTTAAGAATATTTCGAGCGGAGGGATCGGATAAATGGTCAGGGAAATATTTGCGTACTTTTGAAGGTAATTGTAAAAAAGGAGAAAAAAGAAGTAACTTATATGGATATGAAAATTTTCCTTATATCGGCTGGCTCGGAGTGACTTGCCAGAACTCAATGCCTCGTGAAGTACTTGACTTTTACTATGATACGTGGGCACGGTTTGAAATAACTGATAAAACTCTTGAAGGTTATAAAAAAGAATCAGTTAGTAGCCATAAACTTCCAAATGAAGTGATTGAAAAATTAGCATCGATTAAAGGATTATCTTTTCGTTCAAGAAAAAGTTTTCTTAAACAAATGCAAGATACCATTGGCAATTCAGATACCGAGAAGTATGAATATCAGCTATTAAGATATGCTTGTTTATGGGGAAGAGCAAGAAGTAATAATAGTGGCCGCTCCTATTTCAATTTTTGTAAAACCGTACTGCTTGCGGATGATAAACTAACTACAGAGATATATTCCAGGTCTTCATTGAGTAGATATATATCTGGAATGTTTTACGCTCTAGTCATGGGCATCGTATTACTTACTTTTACCCTTTTACTGCAGTTAATTTTATTGAAATTACTAAACTTACTCCTCATATTCATGATGTTAGTTTATTTTGTGGCAATCTTAGCAATCCTTCAAAACTTACGATATATGAGAGTATCAGAAGCTCAAACAGTTTTCTATTCTTCATTTAAGAATAGAGATTCTTTTGATTTTAGCAAAAAATCGGATTCATCAAAAGATAAATAAAATATAAAAAAATAGATGCCTAGCAATCCTCATAAAAATTTCGATCATTACAGCAAAATTATATTGGATAACATCAACGAAGGTGTTTTTACAATAGACGCTACACAAAAAATTACCACTTTTAACACAGCCGCAGAACGCATTACCGGTATCCCTCGTGAGGAAGCAATTGGGCAGCTTTGTTACAACGTTTTTCGCTCCAATATCTGTGAAACCGAGTGTGCGTTGTGCAAAACAATGCAGACCGGCGAACCCATTTCTGAAAAAATGGTCTACATTATCGATGCGAGCGGGGAACAGATTCCTATCAGTATCTCAACCGCCATGCTGCGCACGGAAAATGGCAAGATTATCGGCGGTATTGAGATTTTTCGCGATCTCACTCTGGTTGATAAGTTGCGCAAGGAAATTGAGGGGAATTATAGCTTCGCCGACATCATCAGTAAAAACCGTGAGATGCAACTCATTTTCGATATTTTACCGCAAATCGCAGAAAGCGGCAGCATCGTGCTCGTGGAAGGCGAAAGTGGTACCGGCAAAGAACTGTTCGCCCGGGTTATTCATGATCTGAGCAAGAGAAAAAAGCACAAGCTGGTTGCTGTTAATTGTGGTGCTTTACCGGATACCTTGTTAGAGTCCGAATTATTTGGCTACAAGGCCGGCGCATTTACCGACGCAAAAAGAGATAAAAAAGGCCGCATCGCTCAAGCCGAAGGGGGAACAATTCTGCTGGATGAAATTGGCGATATATCCCCGGCTTTTCAGGTTCGCCTTCTGCGATTTTTGCAGGACAAAACGTACGAACCTCTCGGCAGCACGGAATCGGTAGTAGCCGATGTGCGTGTTATTGCAGCGACCAATAAAAACCTGCAGGAGCTTGTGGAAAAAGGTTTATTTCGCCAGGACCTTTTTTATCGCATTAATATTATCAAAATCACTATTCCACCTCTGCGCGATCGTCGCGAAGACATCCCGCATCTTGTGAAGCATTTTATTGCAAAACACAACAGGATCCTGGGTAAAAATATTACAGGTATTGCTCCACGAGCACTGGATATTCTTATGCGTCACAATTATCCGGGGAATGTACGTGAACTGGAAAATATAATCGAACGTGCTTTGGTGTTGTGTCGTAACAAAGTTCTTGAGCCGCAAAATCTCCCGTTGGAATTGCAGCCTTCAAAAGACGACGAACATCTGCCAGTGGAATCACTCCCTCTGAAAGAACTCGAAAAACAGTCCATCATGAAAGCACTGAAACACAATAACTGGAACCGTCAGGCGGCAGCTGCCGAATTGCACATACACAAAACCACACTGTTTCGCAAGATAAAGCAATTGGGTATCAAATTGCCTGGGAGAGATGGCCGCAGTAAATCTTCCAGCCCCTTCTGTCCACAATAAGAGTAGCGATTCTGCTACTGTGCTACTCTATCAGGTTGCACAGTAGCGATCTTACTACTCTCCACTCTGACTTCTTCATTGATTCATTAATTCATAAACCACTGTAATTTTTAAACTAAAAATTAGTGACTTTCCCTGGCACCAAGCTTGCTTTTTGTGATGCGGAGGCTGCTATGAAAGTTGCAATTCCCGTATGGGAAAAACGTATTTCTCCCGTATTCGATACCACAACGCACATTCTGATAGCGGAAATAAACGGCAGGAAGCTCAGTAAAAAAGAAAAAATGAGTCTGGAAAGTCTGTCTGTTTTTCAACGCATCGATTTGCTGGAAAAATTGGGGGTAGAAGTATTCATTTGCGGAGGTATCACGCGTCCAATACTCGATAGTATTCGCAGTAAGAATATACAAACTTTTGCCTATGTATGTGGCGATGCCGAGACAGTTTTAAAAGCGTTTTGTGATGGAAAAGATATTAAAGCATTGTTTTCAATGCCGGGGGATTTAAAAAAGGAGAAAGGTTAAATGAATCAATCCCGACGTAATTTTTTTAAGACGGCCGGAGTTATTGGTGCCAGCATCGCAGGCGCAAAGCCCACGATGGCGGCAGCAGAATCCAAAAATATATTGTCAGACGATAGAATGGGCGTGCTTGTGGATACAACTCGCTGTATCGGCTGCAGGCGTTGTGAATTCGCCTGCCGTGAGGCCCATGATATCGATGCCGGACAGATGCTGGATTATGATGATCGATCCGTATTTGATACACTCCGTCGGCCGGAAGTAGATAGCCTCACTGTTGTGAATGAATTTAAAAATGGCGAGCCTGCTGCAGAGGCAATCAACGTCAAGGTGCAATGTATGCACTGCGATCATCCTGCCTGTGCTTCAGCCTGCATTGTTGGCGCGATTACAAAACAGCAAAACGGCGCAGTTATTTGGGATACAGATAAATGCATTGGTTGCCGTTACTGCATGGTTGCGTGTCCGTTCCAAATTCCAGCGTTTGAGTACCAAAAAGCGATACAACCGCGCCTGATGAAATGCGATTTCTGTTTCAGCCGTACAAGCCAGGGTGGCATTCCAGCGTGCGTCGAAATTTGCCCTATGGAAGTGCTTACCTATGGCAAACGATACGAGTTAGTCAAACTTGCGCGGAAACGGATCGAACAAAACCCGGAAAAATATGTGAACCATATTTATGGTGAAACAGAAGTCGGGGGAACATCCTGGTTATACCTTGCTGGAAAAGACTTCAAAGACCTTGCACTTCCAGCTCACGGTAGTGCACCAGCACCTGGTGCCTCTGAATCACTTCAGCATGGGATATTTAAATATTTTATTCCCCCGATCTCACTGTTCGCTATTCTTGGCGGCATTATGTGGTTGAGCAAGAACAAAGAAGAGACAGGAGAATAAAATGAGTTCATTAGCAAAGGCAATGCCTATAAAAAGGAATTTCTTTACTCCGATTACTCTATTTCTGGCTTTTCTTGTCGTACATGGGTTGGTTTTCGGATTCATTCGGTTCGTTTACGGACTTGGTGCTGTCACAAATCTAAATAATCAGTATCCCTGGGGAATTTGGATAGGAATTGATGTCGCCGCGGGAGTTGCCCTGGCTGCAGGAGGGTTCACAACGGCTGCGCTGGTTTATATTTTCAACAAGGAAGACTTTCACGATATTGCGAGGCCCGCGCTACTGACGGCGATGCTTGGCTATACCTTTGTAGCCATAGGTGTTGCTTTCGATTTGGGCCGCTATTATTTCATTTACCACCCGCTTTATATGTGGAATGGAAATTCCGTCCTTTTTGAGGTTGGTATTTGTGTGATGGCCTATCTGACGGTTTTATATATTGAATTTCTGCCCGTCGTAGCCCAACGCTTTATCGGCAGAGTCAAACTCAAAGGCATCCTTGCATTCTTGAATAAACCTGTGGATGCAGTGCTGCGATTTATTGACCGAATAATGGACAAAGCATTATTCTTCTTTATTATTCTCGGAGTTGTGCTTTCCTGCCTGCACCAATCATCCATCGGAACACTGATGATGATTGCCGGCACAAAAATTCATCCCCTCTGGCAGTCACCGATTGCACCGCTCATGTATCTGCTTTCCGCCTTTGCCGTAGGTTTTCCAATGGTGATCATGGAATCACTCATTTCTTCGCGCTCCTTTGGGCTGAAACCGGAAATGAATGTTCTTTCCAAACTCGGCAGATTCGTTGGTCCGTTGCTGGCTGTTTACCTGGCATTTAAACTGGGTGATATGGCTGTACGCGAAACCTATGTCTATTTAAATGAATTCTCCCTCCCCACAGTAATGTGGTTGATTGAAATCGTCGTTGGGGTGGTCATTCCTTTGCGTATGTTTCTCTACGACAAAGTGCTTAAATCACCGTTTTGGCTTTTCATAGCCTCCATACTGGTGATATTCGGCGTTCTGCTCAATCGATTTGATAACTTTGTTGTTGCATATACACCGCTTTATTCGGTCAAACCATACTGGCCATCGTATGGAGAAATTTCTGTAACCGTGGGTGTTATTGCCCTCGAAATTTTGCTTTACCGGTTGCTTGTCATTATTTTTCCAGTGATAAGTCAACCAGTGAAATTACCAACAAGCGGTATGAAAATAAAACTGAAGGGGGTTGTCCGATGAGAACCACATATGCATTTTTGTTCCTGCTGTGCATAGTTGGTCAACCACTTCAAGCACAAAAGGAAATTTATAAAAACCACGCCAAAGCACCACTGGATTGCAATGAGTGCCATACGTGCCAAAATCCAAGTTATAAAAGCCCGTGCCTTACTTTATTTCCCGAATTTAAACGGGAAAGTTTAACGCTGCGGCGGCCAGCAGATGAAGTTGAAGCGTTGGTTAAAATCGATACGTTGATGCAGTACTATGAAGCTTCGATTTTCAAACACAAATTGCACGCTGAAATGTCGGCATTTTCCACGGGGGGCTGCGCATCCTGCCATCACAACAATCCACCTGGTGATATCCTCCCCTGCATCGATTGCCACGAGCCTGCGGCAGAACGGGAAAATCTGGCAGTCATCGGATTGAAGGGTGCCTATCACGGGCAGTGTCTGGGTTGCCATAAACAGTGGAGCCACAAAACGGACTGTGAAAAATGCCATGTTGAAAAAGGCAAAGAACCGTTGCCGCCCACTTCGTTGATTCTCGAGATGAGCCAGCTTACCGAACCGATTCTTCCCAAAGTGATTTATGAAACGGAGGAGGATAATCCCATCGTCACCTTCCATCACGATGCGCACCACAATCAATATGGGTTGGAATGTATCGACTGCCACAAAAACGAAACATGCGACCGCTGTCATGACAAAAGCGAGAACAAAGTCGCCATCGAAAAAGAACCGCATGAGAACTGCCAAAGCTGCCACGATTGCGATTCTGAGGATGACAAGACGTGCCTGAAGTGCCATGATACAAAAGAGAAACCACCATTTAACCATAAAATTACCGGCTGGGTGCTCAATCGTTATCATGAGAAGTTGGAGTGTCTTGCTTGCCACAGCGGTACACGTTTTACCAAACTCAACAAAACCTGCACTGCATGTCATAAAAATTGGAAGCAGGGTAGTTTTGATCATAAAGTGACAGGTGTGGTATTTGACGAAAATCACGAAGAGAACGACTGCGCAGACTGTCACCTTCAAAGAAAATTTGACCAAAAACCCGCATGTTCTGAGTGCCACGATGAGATAACCTGGCCAGAACGAGTCCCGGGAGAATTGGTAAAATAAACTGAATTTTATTTACTTCGCTTATAGTGGATCGATCCTGAGCGTGTCATGCCGGCCTGTCCGAATGACACGCCTGGTTTCAATCCAGGGCGAATAGCGGGACGAATAAAGATAACCTAAAGATTAACCCATGTTTAATAAAATTGTCTTCAAATTAATTTTCGCTGTTGGTATCTCCATCACGCTCATCATCGGTAGTTTTGCCTATTTGAATGTCGAAACACAAAATGACATTCTGCTCGCAGAAACAGAACGCCACGCTTACCAGCAGAGCGAAACTATCCGCAGCAGTACCAAATTTGGTATGCTGCTTAATGAACGTGAACATGTTCATGAAATAATCAACGCAATTGGCAATAAAAGCGGCATCCAGGAAGTCAGGATATTCAATAAGGAAGGCGAAATCATCTATTCATCGAATCCGGTGCACATTGGCATAATGGTTGATAAAAATGCCGAGGCGTGCTATACCTGCCATGAATCGGATGAGCCGTTACAAAAGCTGGCAATTACGGATCGCAGTCGTATTTTTGAATCGGATTCCGGTCGAGTGATGGGAATGATTAATCCTATTTACAACGAGCCATCCTGCTACAAGGCTGATTGTCATGCGCACGAGTCCGATCAAATCGTGCTTGGCGTTTTGGATGTTACGGTGAGCCTGGCGCAGATTGACCACATCATCGTCCACGCAAAAACCCGCATGTTCCTGTTCGCCCTCATCGTTATCGTTGCAATTAGTAGCGTGCTACTCTATTTCGTTCGCATTTGGGTGGATAAGCCGGTGCATAAACTTGTCGAAGCGACAAAAAGTGTGGCCAGCGGCAATCTCAATCCAACCCTGGCGATGAACAGTAATGATGAAATGGGCACGTTGGCACGTTCGTTCAATAACATGACGAAGAAATTAGCCGAAGCCCGCATGCAGCTTTTTCAATCGGATAAAATGGCGTCTCTGGGCCGGCTCGCAGCAGGCGTTGCCCACGAAATCAACAATCCACTTACAGGGATTTTAACGTACTCGAGCTTCCTGTTAAAAAGGACCAAAAACCAGCCTGAATTTCAGGAGGACCTGGCGGTTATCGTACGGGAAACAAAACGCAGCCGGGAAATCGTTAAGGGACTGCTGGATTTTGCGCGGCAATCCATACCCAAAAAGAACGCTGCAAGTCTAAACGATGTGATTGATCGTGCAAGCGATGTCATCGAAAATCAGCTCAGTATAAATCATGTCAAATTGCTAAAGGAACTGGACACCGCACTCCCCGATATCGTCGTTGACGCGAATCAAATGCAGCAGGTGATTATTAATCTCATCGTGAACGCGATACACGCAAGCGATAAAAGCGGCAGCACAATCACTGTTACGACCAAGCTCATAAGTCTTGCACCTTGGGGCATTACTCGAATTAAAAATGCATTCTGCCCCAAAGGCCATGATTTAATGGACCCAAGTATAAAAATTAAAGGTATGCCATCGATTCGTGTGCAAGCAAAAGCCGATGGCCGTGAAGGTTATATCAATCTTGACCCTGTCTATGGAAAAAACCGCACCATCTATGGAATTAAAATTCGCGATAAAGTGAAAGTTGAGATTTCATGCCCAACTTGCAATACATCTTTGCTGGATAAAAATAAAAAATGCCCTAGTTGTGGTGGACCAATTTATACTTTTGAGGTGCAGGACAAAGGGCGTTTTGAAGGCTGTGCGATGAAAGGTGGTGAATGGCAGTACTGGGAAGCCGTCGAAAAAGAAGGACAAAAAGAATATGCCGAAATCACCGTGGCCGATGAGGGCTGCGGCATTCCCCAGGAAAATCTTGGGAAAATATTCGAACCCTTTTACACCACAAAAGGCCAAAAAGGCACCGGTCTTGGCCTGGCGGTAATCTGGGGCATAATCGACAACCATAATGGCCGGATAACAGTGGAAAGTGAAGTTGGTAAAGGAACGGTATTCACCATTCGCTTGCCGATTGAAAAATAGTATTCTCGAGGCGAAATATTCATGAGCAAGAATCCTACAATTTGCGCAATCGATGACGAACAGGTCATCCTCGATTCCATAAAAAAATTATGCAGTGCTGAAAACTGGGATGTGGACATCACGATGGATGCCGCTGTCGGTTTGGATAAAATGAAAACTGACAAGTACAATCTTGCGATATGCGATATCATGATGCCGGGAATGGATGGATTTGAATTCCTGCAACAAGTCCAAAAAATGAAAATCAAGACGCCGGTTATTATTACTACAGGTTTCTCAACCCTGGAAAATGCCGTGAAATCCCTCTACAGTGGCGCGATCGATTTTTTGCCAAAGCCATTCACGTTTGAGGAATTGATTAGCGTTGTTGGTCGTGGGTTACAGTATGAAAAAATTCAAAGTCTCATCGATATAAATCCTATGGATTCGGATACGCGCGATGAGCAAATTTATTATATACCCTGTCCACCAAGATACAACCGGTTGGGGTATTCAGCATGGACATTTCTGGAAGATGACGGCTATATTAAAATTGGTGTGACAGATCTTTTTCTGCGGACAATCGACTTGATCGAGGAAGTTGAATTGATGAAGCCGGAGGAAGAAATTTTTCAGGGTAACACGTGTGCATTTATAAAAACACAAGACGGCATGACGCACAATATTCTTGCCCCGGTAAGCGGCCGCATCATTCAAAGAAACGAACGCATTCTTGAAGATTTTACCTTGATGGAAAAAGATCCCTATTTCAAAGGATGGCTTTATTCAGTCGTTCCGGCGAATTTGGAATATGAAACGAAATATCTGGTGCCTTGCAGTTCAGATCGAAATTACTGATATGGTCGATCGGATAATCCGAGGCCTCTATGATAATATTTTTAAGCATAACTACGGGAGCATAAAATGGGTGTATTACTATTAATCATCGCAGTCGTTCTGTTCATCATTGGTGACGTGATTGTGCGTTTGATCATTCGCAAGCGAACGGAAAAGCGGTTGCGCAAGGAACGGGAGGAAGTGCTGGCTGTCAATCTCAACCTCGATTTCAGTCATGAGGCAAAAACGTTGAAGCGAGTTGAGGTCGATAATCCGAAAGCGAAAATTCTGGCCGTTGACGATGAGGAAATCATTCTCAATAGCTTCAGAAAAATTCTTGTTTTGGATGGTTACTCCGTCGATACGGTTGAAACTGGACAGGAGGCTTTAGGTCTCATTCAAAAAAGGCATTATGACTTCGTATTCACCGATTTGAAGATGCCGGAAATGGATGGTGTCGATGTCTGTAAAAGTGTGAAGCACTTGCGTCCCGATATCGACGTGATCATTATCACCGGTTACGCCAGCGTTGATACAGCTGTGGAAACGATGAAATTCGGCGCTTTGGACTATGTCCAGAAGCCATTTACGGAAGATGAACTTTTGGAAATGGTCAATAAATTTCTCATCAAGAGAAAAGCACGCATCGAAAAACAGCTCAAATCTAAAGTTAAAATTACCCACTCCACATTTGAAGAAAAGCAGGATGAGATTGCCTTCAGTATTCCCGGTGGCGTGTTCATTTCTGAAAGCCATTGCTGGGCAGCCATCAACCAGAACGGTCGCGTCGATGTTGGTATTGATGATTTTGCGAAGAAGATAATTGGCAAAATTGACGATATCGATCTGCCAAATCTCGGCATGGAAGCGAAAAAAGGCCAACACTTGTTTAGCATTGTACAAAAAACCTACTCCATTCCGTTTAAAGCACCGGTCAGCGGCAAAGTCACTTTCATCAATAAACAATTGCTGGAAGAACTGGAGCAACTCGATAATACCGCCTATGACAACAGCCGCATCTGTGTGATCGAAGCTGAAAATCTGGATGAGGAATTGAAAGACCTTAAAATCGGTCAGGCAGCCGTTGATTTCTTCAATGACGACATTGCCCAATTAAATGACTACGTGAAAAAATCTGTTACCACGACGGAGGATGAAAACCGTATTCCTGCTGATGGGCATGTTTACATCGGTGAGTTGGAATTTTTGCGGGAAAAAGACAGAAATGCGATCGTGAAAGATTTCTTTGATCGTTAATCCTTCGTTTATCGGAAAACCATCGTGTTTTCCCGAAGGCCATTAAACAAGAACTTTTTCGTTCATTGATGCCTGTTGCGCGCCTCCAAATTCGCAACAGGCACTTGCTCCCCTTCAATGTGAGTGCGTCACCCCGTCAATTCCCTGGCGGGGTGATTTATTTTAAACTCACCCTGCTTTCAAGTTGCAGCAGGTATTTTTTGCGCCACAACCCACCGCCATAACCGACAAGTTGGCCGTTTTTACCAATCACTCTATGACACGGAATGAGGATCGCGATGCGATTGTCACCATTCGCCCTGGCCACAGCACGCACCGCCTCCGGTTGCCCGATAGCCTTTGCTTGCTCAGAATAAGAGCGTGTTTCGCCTTTATTAATCGTTTGCAATTCTGCCCATACTTTTTTCTGAAAATCCGTCCCCGGCAAAACCAGTGGTACGGAAAATGTTGTTCGCTTCCCGGAGAAATAGTCCTGCAATTCGTTGTTCAGTTGTTCAAAATGGGCGTGTTCGCCGGGAATGATTTCCGCTTGCAGGTATTTTCGCAGACGTTTGAATTGCGTTTCCAGCATGCGGCGGTCGGCAAATTCCAGCAGGCAGATGCCCTCTTCAATCGCGCCGGCGATCATGGGGCCAAGCGGTGTGAGAATTCGTGTCACGGTGATGACGTTTTTCACACCACTTTTATTGGGCGAAAAGCCGGTCATTTTTTTGAAAGATTCTGTAAAACCACTCAACGATTCATAACCCGACTCATAAGCCGCCTCGATGACTTTATCGCCAAATTTAATTCGTCCCACGGATCGATTGATGCGTAGGGAGCGCAAATACGCCTGAAAAGTCATCCCGTGGTGTTTTTTAAACCAGCGTCGTACCCGGCTTGGCTCGATGCCGCGCTGGCGCAAATCCCAGTCGGTGAGGCGCTGGTCACTGTTTTCGCTGATTTCATCCAGCAGTGGATTGAGCCATTTCGGTATTTCGCCGGAGAAACTCATCGGATGGCAAACTTTACACGGTCGATAACCGTGATGCAACGCATCTTTTGTACTTGCATAAAATTCCACATTTTCCCGTCGTGGTTTGCGCGCTGTGCAGCTCGGGCGACAGAAAATCCCCGTCGTTTTCACTGCGACAAAGAAGATGCCTTCAAAACTTTTATCTTTGTTGAGCAGCGCCTGGTACATGGTGTTTTCATCGGGCAATAAATTGGGCATAATAATTCCTCTCATAGCTGAATTCGCCAGAATTCACAAAATAGCGAAATGTGCCACGCACTTATTCGATTTTCTTTGAGACGATCAATCAATAAAGTCTTCAATTTTACCAAGTACGATGAAGTGCGTGGCCCATCAATTTTTCGTTTTGCCTAATTTAATCATTCCCCCAAAAGGCGAAACCGGAAAATTGACAAGCAATTCGGAAACGTAATTCCCAAACTCATAATTTTGTTCGGAAGATTGTGATGTGATTTATCGAATTCCCCTGAATCTTGTATTTTAAAAGAAGAAAGCCTGAAAATTGGATCGATTAAAAGAACGAATATTACCCTATCCAATTTTGAATTATAACCCCAACTCCCCCTGTCCGGTTGCAGCCAGCATCAGCTGGTGCTCATCAACCTGATCGACGGGTAAAGCCTCACCGAGTACACCGCGCGCCATCACAGCAATGCGGTCGCAAATGCCGAGCAATTCCGGCAAGTAACTGCTGATGATCAGTACAGCCCGTGGCGAGCCGCTGTAATGTCCGATGCCACTGGCAATTTCATCGATAACAGCATAGAGTTTGGCTTTTGCGGCCACATCGATACCGCGTGTCGGTTCATCGAGCAGAAAAATATCCACATTGTGTTGCAGCAAGCGGGCAAAAGCGACCTTTTGCTGGTTGCCACCCGAGAGTGCTCCGACCTCTTGTGCTGCATCACGGCAGCGGATATCGAGCCGGTCGATCCATTTGTCGGTAGCAGCTTCCTGTTTTTGCGGAATGACAAGATTCAACGGACCGAAATTTTGCAACCGGGAAAGTGTGACATTGTCTGCTAGGCTCATATTCAGCGCCAGGCCTTCTTCCTTGCGGTTTTCACTCAACATACCGGTTCCATCACGCCAGCGCTGCATCGGCGAACCCTGGCCAGCGTAAACACCAATTTTCACCTCACCGGATTTTATCGCGTCAAGCCCGAAAACAGTGCGCATAAGCTCGGTTCGACCTGCGCCAACAAGCCCGCAAATACCCAGCACCTCCCCGCGATGCAGTTCCAGATTCGCCTTTTGCGGCTTTTTCATTCCGGCCAGATCTTTTACGTGCAGGACGATTTCACCGGGCGTACGATTACTGCGTGGATACAAATCTTTCACTTCGCGGCCGACCATCATGCGCACGATATCATTCGTTGAAAAGGACACCGTGTCACCACTCCCGGCCACGGTTCCATCACGTAAAACTGTGAGCCGGTCAGCAATTTCCTGCACTTCTTCAAGAAAATGCGAAATATAGATGATAGAGATTCCCTGGTCTTTCAAAGAATGGATAATTTCAAATAATTTATCGATGTCTTTTTGTGATAAACTGCTTGTGGGTTCATCAAATACCAGCACGCGGCAGCCAATGGCAAGCGAACGCCCGATTTCCACTACCTGCTGTGCACCAACGGTCAAATCACGCACGAGCACCTCCGGTTGCATTTCCGGATGATCGAAGCGTTCGATGGCTTTCAGCGCTGTCTGCCGCACGTCTTTCCAACGGATGAAGCCGTTATTCACCGGCTCAACCCCAAGCATGATATTCTCTTCTACGGAAAGGTGAGGCGCCAGGGAAAGTTCCTGGTAAATCATCGCGACCCCCTGTTTGCGCCCATTGAGAGGATTTTTCGGTCGGTAAGCTTCGCCATCCAGCAGCATTTCGCCGGAATCCGCTGTGTATGCACCCGATAAAATTTTCATCAACGTCGACTTCCCGGCACCATTCTCCCCAACAAGCGCGTGTACTTCGCCTGGCAATACAGAAAAACTGACTTCGTCCAATGCGACGGTTGCGCCAAAAGATTTACAAATACCGCGCATTTCAAGTCGCGGTACCTGTGATTTTTCTACTGCAGCCATTTTTCCAGGTCCGGATACAGGAGTTCATGCATTTCCGGTTTATCCATATCCTCTTTTACTACAAAAACAACGCCGGTATCAATCCGTTTTTCGACAGGTTTGCCCTGCAAATGGTCGACGGCAGTTTTTACACCCAGGTAGCCCATTTTCAGCGGATTTTGCACAACAAGGCCATTTATTTCCTCTTTTTCCATCCCTTCAAGCAATGCTTCTGCTGCATCAAAGCCGACGAATTTAACCTGTCCCGCGAGACGGTGGCGTCGCAGGGCTTGCAGCATGCCGTAAGTCGTGCTTTCATTCACACAAAAAATACCATCGACGGTGAAGTTGCCCTCTTCGTCTTTGAAGCGTAACAACAAGTTCTCTGAGGCATTTTGCGCTGTTGCTTTTGTAGCCCCGCCATACTGCTCGGAACTGACGACAGTGATTCCCGGATATTGTGCAATTGCTGAAAGAAATCCTTTCTCCCGGTTTCCCGTGCTTGCGTGTCCCTCGAGCAGACGCAACAAAATCACATTTCCATTGCCCTCAAGCATTTCCGCGAGTTTGTTTGCGGCAATCTCGCCTCCTTTTACGTTGTTTGTCGCCACAAAACTGGTGTAAATATCTTCCGAATCCTCAAGTCCGGAATCGATGATGACGACTGGAACGCCCTGGCGTACTGCACTTTTCACGGGCCGTCGCAAAGCAACTGCATCTGTTGGGGCGAGCACAATGGCGTCGACCTGATTGATTACCTGGTTATCGACGAGGGTAATTTGCTGCTGGCGATCATCTTCCTTTTCCGGCCCCACCCACAGTACATTCACCCCAAGTTCTTTCCCTGCTTTCACAGCGCCAGCGTGAACTGATTGCCAGAAAGCGTGCGACGTTCCCTTGGGTATCACAGAAATGGTTAATTGCTTGTTTTGCTTTTCTTTTTTACCACAAGCGATAGTTGCAATCCCTAACAAGAAAACCAGAAAAAATGATAAAATGCGTTTGCTCATGCGTTCCTCCCTGTGGATGTGCGACATACTTCACTCCGGAATTTCCATGCATCCTCAAAGGTTTGCAGGTCCATCGGAAAGAAGTCGTCGCACATGGCCAAGTTTCTTCTCTTTATATTATTTTTGATACTACCTCGTTGGTGGGTCACTCCAGCTGTATTCACTGAACTCCTTTTGAGCTTGTATTTTCCGGATAGTGAAATGTGAACCATTTATACAATCTAAAATAAATCCACTGAATTCAAACACCTGTGTAAATTGGATTTTGCATGCAATTGCGTCATGCTTCTATTGTAACATTTTAAAAAGAATTTACATGTTTTAAATGAAAACCGAAACAGATATTATCTCGTTTGAATTCTCTCATGCCGCTTGGTTCATAAACACAGAGTGGGCCGGGATATCCCCTGTCCATTGCGAACCCGACCCGATTTATAAATAAAACATGTTATAAAAATACATGAAATATTATAATAATTCAATGTGCTTTATGTCTTTTAATTTATTGAATATATAATCGTTTGATTTTGCCCAGTTTTCATTGGTAATTGGCACAAAAATTCACTAAGCTAATAACAGATATTTCATTGGTATTCCGATGTACATAAAAAGAAACAGGCACAAACACCAACGAAAAGCTATGGTTGATTAAAGGAGTTGTTATGGCAAAACGAAAAATCCTGATCATGGGCGCGGCTGGCCGTGATTTTCACAATTTCAACGTTCGTTTTCGCGACAACGAAAACTATGAAGTGGTCGCTTTCACCGCAACACAAATCCCGGATATCGAAGGCCGTGTTTATCCGGCAGAACTCGCAGGTAAATTCTATCCCAACGGCATTCCTATTCACGATGAAGCCGAATTGGAAAATCTGATTCATGAGCATAATGTCGATGAAGTCGTATTTTCCTATTCGGATGTTCCCCACGAATATGTGATGCACGCCGGTTCTCTGGTGAATGCAGTCGGTGCGGATTTTACCATGTTGAGCGCAACGAATACAATGATTAAATCGAGCAAGCCGGTGATTTCTATTTGTGCTGTTCGTACGGGTTGTGGCAAGAGCCAGACAACGCGTCGTGTGGCAGAAATCCTGCAGGCAATGGGTAAAAAAGTCGCTGCAATTCGCCATCCCATGCCTTACGGAGACCTCGCTGCCCAACGCGTACAACGATTTGGTTCTTACGAAGACATGATAAAACACAAATGCACAATCGAGGAAATGGAAGAATATGAGCCGCATATCAGCAAGGGTATCCTTGTTTTCGCTGGCGTCGATTACGAGGCAATCATACGCGAAGCAGAAAAAGAAGTCGATGTGATTTTGTGGGATGGCGGCAACAACGATACACCGTTTTATACTCCAGATCTCGCCATTACCGTCGTCGATCCACTGCGCCCGGGACATGAAGAAAAGTACTATCCCGGCGAGACGAATATGCGCCTGGCCGATATAATCGTCATCAACAAAATCGATTCGGCGAAACCGGAGGATGTGGCGAGCCTGCGCGATGTCATTCAGCGCGTGAATCCGGGTGCAACCGTCGTCGAAGGCGCATCACCGATTGCCGTGGACGATCCGTCAATTATCCGTGGCAAACGGGTGCTGGTGGTGGAAGACGGCCCGACACTGACCCACGGTGAGATGAAATATGGTGCCGGCATCGTTGCGGCGAAAAAATTTGGTGCAGCCGGGATAATCGATCCACGGCCCTATTTGAGAGGCAGTCTGGTGGATACGTTCAAGAAATACAGCGGAATCGGCGCGTTGCTTCCGGCAATGGGTTACGGGGCACAGCAAGTCCGCGATCTCGAAGCCACGATCAACGCCACCGATTGCGATGCTATCGTCGTCGGTACACCGATCGATTTGCGTAAAATCGTAAAAATGAACAAACCTGCGACGCGAGTAACTTACGATTTGCAGGAAATCGGCCAGCCAAGACTGGATGATCTGATCAAAGAAAAATTTTAAAAACGGTTGGTGCGAGCGGGTCCGGCATTTCGGTGTCGGAGCCGCTCTTTTTTATTCATTGCTTTTCCCCCTCCGACGCTTTAAACAACCCAAAATTCGAAATCGCAGGTGTATTGTCCGCATCGAGGATGTTAAGTTTCACTTTGTTGGTTTCGATTGGATCAATTCGCAGAAGGCGTTTATAACCAACGGTTGTTCCCCGGGTGATTTCCTGCCATGCACCATCGATCCAACATTTTACGGAAAATTCACGAATGCGTTGGCCGAAGCGAATTGGTTCCTGAAGCATGAGGCGGTCAAAAATTGCCGGACTACCCAAATTAATTTCGAGGGATGCATTTATGATGCCCTCACCAGCTGCCCAGTAACTTGATAAACTTTCGTCAGTGATATTATCCGCTGCGAATTTTTCCTGGTCTGTCTGCAAGCTATTTGCATGTACGGGTTTTCCGATTGCTAGATTTTTTTTGAATGTCTCATGGACAATTCGCTGGAATTCGTTTAACGAGGCCACGTCATTTTCGTGAAACAGCCCTCTTTTATCCGGAGGAATATTGAGTAAGAAAGTGCCATTGCGGCCGACGGATTTGTAATAAATATCCACCAATTCCTGAGGTGATTTGACTTTGTCATCCTGATCCGAATGATAAAACCAACCTGGCCGTATCGACACATCGCATTCGCCGGCTATCCAGCTTGTACCCTTGGGATCGCCGGAATTCAGGTATTTCGTATCCGCGGCGCCAACGGTGACTTTGCTGGCATCGATCAGGCTCCAGTTGGTTTCTCCGGCAAAACCGTGTTCATTCCCGATCCAGCGAATGTCGGGTCCTGCATCGGAAAAAATCAGCACATTGGGTTGCAGCTTTTTGACGAATTGCCATACTTCCGGCCAATTATAATACGTCTCACGATCTATGCGCCTTTCCTCATTGACACCGCCATAGTAGCCATCCCCACCGTTGGCACCATCAAACCAGATTTCTGAAATTTCACCATATTCCGTCAGCAATTCCCGTAACTGATTTCTGTAGTAAGTGAGGTACTCCGGCTTACCGTAGTCCGCATGGTTGCGATCCCAGGGAGACAGATACAATCCGACCTTCAATCCGTATTCCCGGCATGCATCGACGAAATCGCGCACGACATCGCCATGACCGTTTTTCCACGGGCTGTTTTTAACGGAATGCTCCGTGTACTTGCTCGGCCAAAGGCAAAATCCGTCGTGGTGCTTGGCGGTTAGGATTAGTTCCTTCAGTCCAGCTGCTTTTGCCACTCGCGCCCACTGCCGCGTATCCAACGAACCTGGATTGAAAATCGCGGGTGATTCATCGCCAAAGCCCCATTCTTTATCGGTGAAGGTGTTTACGGTGAAATGGACAAATCCAATCAGCTCCATTTCCTGATAGGCAATTTGTTGTGGGCTTGGGACCACGTTGTTTGGGGTGATGTCTGGGGATTGGTAGGAGCAGGAAACAAGAAAAATCCCCGGAGCCAAAATTAGAAAAAGGTGGTGCACTATTAATTTAGCAGACATAGCAGAATTCCTTTATTGTCATACGTTTACTTGTTTTGTCAGTATCCGCAATTCCCGTGCGAGTCTTTGTGAACCTCACCGTACTCTCGCAGAAACCTTGAATTTGTATTTTCGTCGTTGGCGCATCGGTGGTATTGGGCCGGTTTAAACTTTCTTTGCCATTTAGTGTTTTTGATTTCTCATCGAAACGGCCTTCGGTGGAGTGGTTTGCGATGTGTTGGGAACCTGGCTCACGATGAGAGGTAATTACAAAGCAGGAGAAAATCAATGAAAAGGAAATAAAAAGCATGTGCGGAATCTGGAATTTCAATAATTGATCCTTCCCTTGTGATGAATGGTGTTCCGTGCTAAAATTAAGCTCGAAATCGCTATCGCTACAAAAAGTTATTATTATAAAATCTTCATAAAACCGGTCGCTGAATTATGCATTTCCGATAATTCTGGCTACAAGTTCTCATTAAATTTGATAATCAGTTTTTTGAAACACATACCAGGAAATGCGCACTGCGATAACTTCATGAGCAATAACAGCGTTATTCTGTTGTGAAATTATCGCTGCCACAAATTCAAATCGATTTTATCAATGGAGAAGGCTATGAAACGCAAACAAGGAATATTTTTTATAATAATAATGATGTTGGTACTCTTCGCAGGTACCGCATTTTCACAGGAAAATCTCCATATTTATGGCTATTTTTCCACCCGCCTCGAAAAAGTATTTTCTGAGCCCAGTGTGCAGAATGGTTCAATTGTAAAAGAAAGCGCACCAGCAGAATGGAGTTATCCATTTTTCAATTTGATGATGCAACATCAGGTCGCAAATAAATTCAAGGTGTTTATCAACTTCAATGGTGCAGGCGCCAGCAATGTCCAGCTCTCAAACTTCTGGGGCGAATATACGGCATCCACTCTGTTCAGTGTACGGTTTGGAAAAATATATCGTAAATTCGGATTATACAATGAAATTCTCGATGCCGTGCCCACCTATTTAGGCATTGAACCACCAGAGCTCTTTGATGGCGACCATCTCATCGTCTCACGCACGACATCGTTCATGTTACTGGGTTCTGCTCAAGCAGGCACCGGAAAACTCAATTACAGTTTATCGACGGATAACGGTGAGGGTGGACCTGCCAAGGATATGTTCCCCTTAGGTTGGGACGTAAACTATATCGTGAATGGGGGGGACTTGAAAGTTGGACTCTCGGGCTATACTTCTGGTGGCAAAACCAGTTCCGACGTCTCCCTGGGCAGCGGTTCACCGAAAAGTGGTGTTCTTCCGTGGATGGCAAGCGATGAGTTTTCGGTATTTGGTGGCTATGCCGAAGGGCATGTGTCCAATTTTCAGTTGCAAGGGGCATTCTGGACTTCAGCCCACGATGCGGTCAGAGATCCGGCAAGTGTTGTCATGGTCGTTAATTCTGCCGGTGTAAATGATGCGCAACGTGCACGTTTCTTAACAAATCCGACTGGTGCCGTAACAGAATCCAACGTCAATACTGTGGGCGATTACGATGTAAAAACCTTTTATGCTCGTGCCGGTTATTCCATATATACTATGAAGGGTGAATTTACACCATACTTCCAGTGGGACTATTACGAGAATCCGGAAACGATAAAAAGCAAAAGTTGGGGTGGTGACAATGAAGCCGGACTCGCAGACGACGGTAAATTCAAAAAAGGCACTATTGGTATCATTTTCCGCCCAATTCCTCAAGTTGCTGTAAAATTGGATGGGAGTGCGCATTTTCAAAAACTCAATGGTGAAAATAATAGTTATCCGGAAATTCGCTTCGATATCTCTTATATTTTCGGGCAATGACCCTTGGTATGCCTAATAGAATTTTCATATTTGATTTTAAAATACATCTAAGGAGTTAAACAAAATGATAAAAAGGATGCTGAAACTCCAGACTATAATTGCACTTGCCTTCTTTCTGTTAATCGCCTTTAGTCTCATTTCTTCAGCACAGGCGCAGGTGAGTGTCGTCGTTGATAAATCTTCAACGGTTAAAGCCAGTGAAAAGGAAATAAAGGATATTTTCTCAGGAACAAAACTGCGTTGGGAAGATGGTTCAGCAATTAAAGTTGTTGACCAACCGGATGCAAAAATTACGGCTGATTTCTATAAAAAATTATTGAATCAACCTGTTATGAAAGTACGGTTGCAGTGGACAAAACTCGTGCTCTCAGGCCAGGCAAGTGCGCCTGTAAAATGCACAAGCGATGAGGCCGTGCTGAAAATTCTGAGCGAGGATAAAAATGCCATTGGATTTATCGCTTCTTCCTCGGTGAACGATAAAGTAAAAGTACTTCTCAAACTTGAATGAGTGAACTCGGCCGAGACTGTTAAAAGGGATAAACCGGACGTTGAGCCTGCCTGCACTGAGTAAAGTCGAAGTGTCGAAACGCTCGATTCCACGCTCAAATTCGTGCCCTTTGCCAAGCTCAGGGGCCGAACCTGAGCTATTTTCGCCAGTCTCGCCGCAGACTCCTTCAAAATAAAGTGAGATATGCAAAGCCCGGATTTTACTTTAGTGTTTGTAACTGTACCATAAAAAATATAAATGATCATTTATGCAGGAATGGTGAAATGGGTTTTAGTGTAAATCGAATGCCACTACAAAGAAAAATACTGGTTCTTTTTATAAGTCTCATAACAATTGTTGCACTTTTTGCCGCATTTTTCTTCCCCTCCAAACAGAAAAAACAATTAGTAAAAAATTTTGAAAAAGTATTGGTTACAATTGCGGATGCAATCTCCACCGGTGTCACAATTGGCCTTGAAAGTGGTGATCTTTCTGCAGCAGAAAAAGCCATGAATTTCGCTAAAAATGAACCCGAAATAAGATACGTCGCCCTGGTATCTTCTGGGGAGATTCTCGCAACCTATCCAAAAGGGATTGCCGTTGATTTAACTGAAGCATCCTCGGATACGCTTCTCATCACCAAATCGCAGCTGAAAACCAATGCCCTGGAGGGTGAAATTATCATTGGTTGTTCAACACAAAAGATTCAAAGCAGTATCCATTCGATTCAATATACAGCACTCATATTTGCTGTTTTTGCAATCGGTATCAGCACGCTCCTCGCAACGTTTTTAGGGAAAAAAATCATAAATCCCATCATCATTTTGAAAGAGGCTGCAGAAAAACTGAGCTCCGGGGATATGAATTCCCGGGTGAATATCAACACGCATGATGAAATTGAGGATTTGGGTGAAACGTTTAATCTCATGGCAGAAAATTTACAAAAATTGATGGAGGAAGTGCATTCAGCCAAAGCGAATGTCGAAAAGCAGGTAGAAGAAGCCGTAGCCAAGGCGGAAAACGAACGCCACTATTTGGCTACAAGCGTTGATGGCTTGTTGGCGCATATCAATCGGTTTGCCCAGGGCGACCTGACAACAACGATGCGGTTTCAGGATCGTGGTGACATTATCAGCAATCTTTTCCATGGTATAAATAACGCAATTGCACAAACCCACAACGCCATGTTAAAAGTTACGGAAGTTGTAAAAGCCGTATCAGGGGCAGTGGGCACAATCACCGTAAACACCGAGGAATTAACCTCGGGTGCATCACAACAAGCAATGCAAACCCTTGAAGTCTCCTCAGCGATTGAAGAAATGAGCAACACGATTTCCGAGAATGCGACGAATGCGCTTGCTGCAAGCAAGATAGCGGAGCAATCCGGCAGCCGGGCAACCGCTGGCGGCAAAACCGTAGCTGAAGCCATTAAAGAGATAAATAAAATTGCTGAAGTGGTGAATAAATCTGCTCAGACGGTACAATCGCTCAATAACAGCAGTACACAGATTGGGGATATTATTGAGGTGATAAACGAAATCGCAGACCAAACGAACCTGCTGGCGCTGAATGCAGCAATCGAAGCAGCTCGGGCAGGAGAACAGGGCAGGGGATTTACGGTGGTCGCAGATGAAGTGAGAAAACTCTCGGAGCGGACAACATATTCCACCCAGGAAATCGCGAACAAGATTCAGCAAATGCAAAATGATACCCAAAGCGCTGTTGATGCCATGCACCATGCAACGGAAGAAGTGAATCAGGGGAAATCACTCATTGACCAGGCTGGTGTTTCCCTTAATGAAATTATCAATGATTCAGAAAATGTCATTGAAGTGATCGCACAAGTGGCCACAGCAAGTGAGGAGCAGGCTTCAACGAGCACACAAATTTCCCAAAATGTTGATGCAATTCACACCATAACTCAGCGTCAGTCGGAGAATTCGCAAAAAATCGCCGATTTGACCAAGGAACTCAACATTCTTATGACAGAGCTGAACAATGTTGTCGATAATTTCCAGCTTGATGCGGCTTCCATTCCGGTAAGCGGAGATTTCATTTCACAAGGTTCCAGAGTGAAAGACATGCAAAACACGAATTCAAAAAAAGAAACATTCGTATTTGATTAATAATTATTTGGGGGGATTTTTCAGCTCTTCTGCACGAAATTTTGTCGCTACTTCGATGCGGTCAAGCAAGACGCCATCAATACCCAATTCGATTAATTGCTCAAGTTCCTTTTTGTCAATACTTCCAGCGGTTACCCAAACCGGCTTTCCCATCGAATGTATTTTATCGATCAGCCCTGGATCCTTGTAGATCCATTTGGGCCAGAGTCGAATTATATCCACACCAGCATTAACAAACAACGCACTCTCTTCTGGATTTTGCACAAAGCCAAGCAATCGAAAATTGTGATTTGCGGTTTTAAAAAATTTAAGGTCAGCGAGATTGCGCACACCGATGATGACATTGAGAACCGAATGAAATTTTTCCGTTAGCTCGACAATTTTTTGTTTTGCAGCCTCGGAAGCTTCTTTTATATCGAGCAATAAAATGGTACTGTTTTGCGATGCGAATTGTAAGGTTTCTTCGTAGGTTGGTATGCGTTCACTACGTCCCAAATCAAGATTTTTAAGTTGCTGCAAAGTGAAGTCAGATACTTTTCCAGAGCCATTTGTTGTGCGATCAACAGTCGCGTCGTGCATGATTACAATTTCACCATCTTTCGTAGAACGTAAATCAATCTCGATTACATGAGCCCCTTGCGAAATAGCGTTGTTAAATGCTAAAAGCGAATTTTCCGGTGCCTCGGGGCTGATTCCGCCACGGTGTGCTATTAACAAAATATGTTCTGATTGAACAGGCGTCTGAAATATTGAGCTGGAAATCAAGTGTGATGTCCATAACAGGAGACCAATAGCAGTGCTTAGTGCCATTTGTTTCAACACAATCCCTTTCGCTTTAATTAGACATCCTCAAACAATGTGTTGGAAATGTGATTTAAGGAGTATATTTCTTGTAGTCGGAAAAAATAAGAGAGTGGTGAACAAAAAAGAGTAGTGAACAAAAATATGTTCTTAATCGAGGAATTCAAGAAATTCCCAAGTTGAAGAGAAAATAATAACACTATTTTGTCTAATAAATATTTTTTTGTAGAAAACAGGATTAATTAAGTAATTCGAAGGATTCTACATTTACAACTTCCCATCCCCTTGATTTTTTCTTTACCCTACATTTTAATCGAATATTTCGAACTTCATCCTGGGCACGAATTGCCTTTTTATAGTCTTCCAAAGATAAATCCATTTTTAGAGAGACATGATTAATTTTTCTGCTTACGCCTTCTACAATGACTCTACGATTAGATCCTTCAGTATCTTTTAACAAATCCTCTTTAGATGCGTGAATTGTTTTTGGGAAACCAACTAGATCAATGTCTAACTCTTGCTCAGTATACTTAACTTGATTTATCGCGTCTTCGGTAATTCTTAACGCTTTAGAATTAAGATGTGGTCTTGGTATCTTAATATATTTTTTATCTAATTTTAAAATTGGCGAAAAATTAACGCTAATTTCAATTTCCTCCCTTCTAATTGATGATTGAAGTTCGGGCAGACGCTCAAAAACCAAAATATCTGCTTCATTTTCAGAATTATCAATAATGAAACTCGACGAATTTGCAATTACTGCATTTTCAATAAGAATATACCCATCAATAATTCGTTTTGTCGTCCTTCGTGATGTATTTTCAGGAATGTCTTCTATTAATCCAAGGCTGGGAAGATATAAAGGTGTTTCAATTGTAATTCCAAAACTTCCTTTCCATGTATGAGTAAACTGACAATCTTTTATATATTTTTTAGCGGCATCCCTCGGACTCAATGCATTCCTTTTTTTTGTATAATCCATACGGTCATAAACTAATCTATTTTCTTTTTGAGAAGCTTGACTGAAAACGTGTCGATTTACATTAAGTAACTCATTTAATAAATCAAAGGAAACGGAATCCTGTTGATTGGTTTTTATTCTGAAGTCGTAAAAGTCATGATCAATTTTCTTTATGGTTTCAATCATTTTTTCAACTGGTCGATTTTCGATTTCTGACAGTATCCGTATTGCATCATTAATATTTAAATCATACCCGGATTCAAACTTTCGATTTGGAAGAATTATTTCAAAGGGTATATCTACATGGGGTTCAATATAAATATCGATACTTTCCCTGTTTGTTTCTACCTTGGTCCAACCTTTTTTTATAAGGTAAAATTCTAACAATGTGTGATCAATTCCACTCATCTTGAGACCATAATCGAATAATTATTTACTAATTCATTAAATGTTTTATTCGTTAGTTTATTGCTTGTAGGTATCTGAATTAATTTTGATGAATTTTCATTTGGCAATAATACCGTTGAATCTGTATGGTACCAATAAAAACAACTTGAAAAGTTAATCTGCGTTTCATTGAAAACGATCCAATCGTCAGTTTTCTTTGAGAGACACATAAGTATTAGTATTAATTGTGTTCCACCTTCGATATTTCTGCTGATAATATCATTGTAATTTTTACTTCGCAGTTGGTATTTTATCTCATCTCCATCAAGTTTCCAATTTGTTGTTGATTTTACTTGGAAATCAAGGATGCTACCCATATCGCTTAACTTATCATTTCGTAGAATCTGCTTAATCAAACGATAATCGACTCCTGCATCATCTTCTTCATGGACCTTTTGCAATTTGAAACGAGCAAATGAACCTACTGCCCAAAAACATCCTTCACTTATCCTGGACTTAACGTCGTTTTCTGATAATAGATAATTCATTTCAGGTGTGCGTTTCTATTTTTCCCTATAATCCTTATATTTACAGCAGTATTCTCCGGATCATCCAAAGAATTTTCCAAAAGCACAAGACGGTATTTAAATTCAATTTTAGTAGAATTTGTTTAGACGTAAGAATAAATATCTGTTCCATTGTTCTGGGAAACATATATCAATCTTAATATTATAAATATACCGATCTATTTTTTACATGCAAAATAATTTTACTTCAACTGATACACCCTGAAATCTTCCACTACCTGGTGCGATTTCACCGTACGAAAACCAAAATAGCCTTCCGACAATGGCTCATCGTCTTTAAAGAAAAAATAGCGCTCGCCATCAACAAAAACACTGGTGGTGCCCTTGTAGACAACAATTTGAATCAGGTAGTTTTTGTTTGCTTGCAACAGATGCTCCCTATCCTGCAAATCGAACAAAAGGGTACGTTCGCCGGTGCCCTGGTATTTGCGAAAACGGGTCGTGCTGTTGTAGTTGCCGCCGATGCCGGCGTAATATTGCTGCAGCGAGTGGTATTCGGCAAAAATACCGCTGCGGGTGAACAGGTTCTCATTCCTGGGATCGCTCGCCATCCAAAATTGATTCAGGTCGGAGAGGCGATCGTTATGGCCGCCGTTCATGATTACGTTTCGTTGGTATTCGATAAGAATAGTGCCGGACAGTTTGTGCTTAAACCAGACCGTTGCGCCATCCTCCACATCGATGTCCAGTTTGCCGTCCTCAATCGCTATTTTTGAATGGGGTGAATTTGGTGTTTCCACAATCCAGTTTTGCAAATCGATATCGAAATTATCCCGGTAGAGTAATTGGCCTTTTTTATAAAAGGAAACAGAAGATGAATCGGCGATGTGTTGCGCCGATATGGCCTGGAATTTGGCCGTTAAAAAGGTGATGAGCATCGTCCCCAAAATTGTATAAAGTATTTGTCTCATGGAAATTCTTTTCCTCCTTATACAGATTTTCAAAAGGTTTACCCGATAGAAATATTTCTTTCAGTCTGCATTTTTCATGTACCGCAATGTGCCGAGCATGCGCTGAATGTCGAAGATACTCGGGATCGATGAAAAATATCGAATTTTAGCTGAAAACCAGCCTGTCCGTAATAATTCAGCGAGGGAATTTCAAATAAACTGTTGTTCCCACATTTTCCGTGCTGTCAATTTCAATGCTGCCGCCGTGCGCTTCCATGATTTTTTTACTCATGCTCATACCGAGTCCATAGCCGCCGGATTTGCGTGAACGCGATGGATCAGCGCGGAAAAAAGATTCGAAGACAAAGGGCAGTTCACTTTCCGGGATGCCTTTGCCGTAATCTTTTACGGTGATGGTGATACTGTCCTGCTTTTGCTTTACTGCGATTTCAACCGGATTCGCGTCGTGTTTGGAGTACTTCAATGCGTTATCCAGAATATTGCGCAATAGAATATAAACCCGGTGTTCATCGACGTTGAGGATGAGGCTTTGGGGACATTCGACAATCCGAATACCTGGTTGCCGGTTGGCAAACGATTCACAACTCGCTTTGATAAGGTGACAGATATCTACCTCGGATAAAATAAGCCCGCCATAGGGACTTTTCAGTCGTTCGGTTTCCAGAATTTCAGTGATCATTTTTTCGATTTCACCAATATCCGTCGCGATGCGCTGCTTCGTGGCTTCGTCTTCCAAAAACTCAAGCGCAACTTTTACACGGGTCAGGGGAGAGCGTAATTCGTGGCTCACATCAAGCAGCATACGATCGCGGGTACGCATCATTTCGTTGATATTGTGCGCCATATCATTAAACGAATGGATCAGGTGCCCAAGCTCATCAAAACGGGTTGTTTGCATTTTTAGATCGAGGTTGCCTTTACCAAATTCTGTAACTGCAACATTTAACTCGCTGACTGGTTTCAACTGCCAGCGCAGGATGAAATAGATGCCGGCAATGATGATCAACGCGAAGAAAATAATCGTAAATTTATATACTTCTGCGGCGTGGTGAAATCCTTCACCAGGTTTTTCCATGACCAAGAGAAAGCGGAATGCGCCTCTCGGAATATCGACTGCAACGCCTTTATCAAATCCTGCGCGAATCTCGGGATTATCAAAATAGGGTGGGATGTGCACCGCGTCGGCGTCCACAAGTTTTGCTTCCGTAGAAAATTCAAATCCCTCAGGTCCTGAAATATGGATGGCAATGCGAAGCTTTTGTGCCAGTTGCCTGGCGATACTCGTATCGGGCGGGACACCAATGGTGTCGAGAATATAGCTGGCGTAATTGATAGAATTGCGCTGTACTTGTTTGAAATGCTGGGCGCTAAACTGAAATTCAAAAAAGGCATGTTGAACCAAAATCATCAAACTGTAGGCGCTGATAAAAAGCAGAATCAGTTTTAAAAAAAGCGAGCGTTTGACCTTGTTAAGAATACTAAATTTCATCATCATCACCGATAAATTTGTAGCCCGAGCCCCAGATCGTTTTGATGAAGCGTGCATTTTTCGGATCATCATTTAATTTTTGCCGCAACCGGCTGATAAGCACATCGACCGAACGGCTGAATACGTCCCACTCAATGCCGCGCAATTGTTCCAGCAAGACATCACGGTTGTACACTTTGTTGGGATTTTTGACCAGTAAGGCAAGAGCCTGAAACTCGGCAGAGGTGAGCCCGGTATCTTTTCCATCGATCAGCGCCATGTGCTTTTTGAAATCCACCTGCAGTGTTCCAAAACGTTTGATATTTTCTTCAACTTCCGGAATGCCGCGTCGAAGGACGGTTTGGATACGCGCAACCAATTCTCGCGGTTCGAACGGTTTTGGAAGATAATCGTCCGCCCCCAGCTCCAGACCAACGATCCGGTCGGTGACCTCGCCGCGTGCCGTGAGCATAATGATTGGTGTCTGATAGGATTTGCGGATTTCTTTGCACACCTCGAAGCCTTCCATATCCGGGAGCATAATGTCGAGTATAATCAGATCGGGCTGTTCCTTTTGCAACTTTCTCAACCCGTCATGGGGATGTGTTGCGGCTTCGACCTCATACCCAAATCGGGCGAGATATTCGGTGAGCAACTCATTCAGTTTGTCATCATCATCGATGATTAAAATACGTTTTGCCATTGTGCGCCCTTTAGATCAGCAATTGACCACTCAATTGTAAAAGTATTATTTCATTTAATTTGGCGTCATACTGCGCCGACAGAATGCTGCTTTTCGCGCGTACCAGGTTAAGTTGGGCTTCACGAAATTGCGTTGTGGTTACCTGACCTAAATTATAGAGCTCCTGGGTGCGGTCAAAATTGAGCTGTGCTGACTGCACATTGGTTTGTTCCACATTCAGGACGAACAAGCTGTTTTGGTAAGATTGAAAGGCATCCGCGACACTTTTTTTCAAATCCAGTAGTGCAGCATCTTGTGTTAATTGTCTGTTTTTCAGGTTGATTTTTGCGTTTTGGCGATTGATTTTGTTCTGAAAACCGTTAAATAAATTGAAACGTAAGTTCAAACCTGCGGATAAACCTTTGTTGGCATTATCGAGGGTGACGTTAAAATTATCTGCTTTGTGTGATAAATCGTACGATGTGCTGAAAGTGAGTTGGGGCAAAAATGCTGAGTTGGCGATTTTTACATCATATTTCGATTGCTCGACATTTCGAACAAAGTAACGATATGCAGCATTTTGATCAATTGCCCGATTTTGCAAATCCTGCAGTTCGTAACTTCGATCGAAAATGACAGTAGTTTCCACCGCGAAATCACCCTCATCGTCACGATTGAGGAGCACGCGCAGATTGCGCCTGGCCTGGTCTGAAGCAAGCCTGGCATTCAGATAGGATACGCTGTCCGCATTGAAATCGACTTGTGCGCTGAGCACATCGATGTTGTTCGCCTGACCGAATTGAGAGCGGTTCTGTGCGCGTTGCAAACGTTCACGGGAAATCTCCAGCGATTCCATTGCCAGGTTTTCATTTTCGCTGGCATTGGCAACATGGAAATACGCCTGATAAATCTGCACCACAATTTGCTCAATAGTATTGCGTGCTTCTAATTTGCCGGATTCGTTTTGGCTTCGAAGTTTTTTGTAGGTGTAAATATTACTAAATCCGTTGAAAAGTGTAAAATTGGCCTCAATGCTTGCCAGAGTCGTTGTTGATGCATCGGTTACTGGACCCACTGCGGTTTGGCTTTCATTGTCAGAATAGGAAGCGATGGAGGTTAAATCCACGCTGGGTAAAAGACCGGCTTTGCCCGGGTGGGCATTGTTTTGTGCTATGTCCGCGGTGTTACGTGCCACTTCGATATCGAGATTGTTTTTTAGCGCGGTGCTTAGTGCCTGCTCCAGCGTGAGCGTTTCCTGCGCAGCAAGTGGTTGGGCAATCGTCGCAGCGAAGAGCATCATTACGATTATATTTTTAGTTATCATTGATCTCATTTTCATTTTAAAACCTTTGTTTTTTAGAACTTTCCTGTTTCAGCTTATGAGCTAAAAAAGAAGTGTAACGAGTCTTCAGACTTCCCTTTGCATACTTTTGGGAGTTGGGTGCAAAAATTCAAAGCATGCTAATCCCGTTTTTTGATTGCCAGAAAAATCACCCGGTGTATTTCTGGCAATCCTCCTATTGCGGTATGGAATTTCTTAAGAGACGGAGTATTTTTTTACAAACAGTTCTTCAATAACCGCAGGTTCAACCGATTCTGGGGTGACCCCCTCACGGCGCAGTTTGCCAAAGACAAAAACTTTCAATTGATTGTACAACATCAATAATGTTGGCAGGAGCAACAGCGTCATGAAGGTTCCGATTAATAAACCATAAGCCAGTGAAATTGCCATTGGTGACAGGAACTGTGCCTGATGACTGGTTTCAAACATCAACGGGGCCAAACCAGCGATGGTTGTCAACGACGTCAAAAGTACAGGCCGGAAGCGGCTGATGCCCGCTTCGAGCAACGCTTCCCTGAATGGCTTTCCCTGCACGAGCAGGCGGTTCATTGCGTTCACAAAAACGAGTGAATCATTCACAAGCACACCGATCAACGCGATGATACCGAACATCGATAACATACTCATGATGTAGCCCTGAATAAAATGTCCCCAGGCAACACCAATGAAGGCCAGGGGAACAAGCGAAAAAACGATGATCGCCTGGGAAAATGAGCGAAATGTGAAAACAACGACCATGAAGGTGAGAATAAGAATCACGGGCAAAACTGTCGCAAAAGCACGCACTGTTTTTTTGTTTTCCCGGCTTTGGCCTTCAAAGTCAAATGTCACTTCCGGAAATTTTTTGATGATATCGGGCATAATGTCCGATTGGACATCCGCAAGAATGGCTGTCACTGATTCTTTTGAATCGGCAATGTCGGCTTCAACCGTAATAACGCGTTGTCCATCGATGTGCGCGAGAGACATGACGCCGCGTTCAATGCTCATATCGGCGAGCTCTTTTAACGGAATGGACTGGTTGCCGACGCGAATGCGCATGTTTTTCAATTGATCGAGAGCCATGCGTTCGCTTTCTTTCAGCCGCACCCAAATACGCACTTCATCGATGCCACGCAAGAGGCGCTGGGCTTCACGTCCCCAGAATCCGCTACGGACCTGATTCATGACATCCGTTGTTGTCAAACCGAGGGCGTGGGCTTTTTCTTTGAGCGTAAGTTTAACTTCACGTAATCCCGGAGCATCGTTGGTTATCACATCTTTGAGCCGGTCGACTTTATTTAATTCCGTACGCAATGTTTCTTTTGCCAGACGCAACCGGTCGATATTATCGCTTTTTAGGGCAATGGAGACGGGCATACCCCAACGGCTTCCGCCACCGATCTGAAGTTTTTCTGCCCCTTTCACCGCACCGATATGCTTTCGCAACATGGTGGTGAGTTCCATACTCGACATATTTCGTAATTTGCTTTCCAGCAAAATGACCCGCAGACTGCCCTGGTGTGTGCCGCCTCCCATATTTCGGGCTATATTTGTAATGGGTAATGGTTCGTCCGGAAATTGTTCGTGGAAATCGTCATTCACAGCCCAGGCGGAGGCTTCAATGCGTTTCATTATGCTATCCGTAACACTCGACGCTGTACCCGCCGGCATTTCCAGCGTAACATTTACATTGTCAAATTCGAGAACCGGAAAAAAGGTCGTTTTGATAATGCCGCCACCCAGGGCACCAATAGTAATGATAAATAATGCTGTTGGTACGGCAATGGCAATACTGGGGTGGGAGAGGCAGAAATCCAAAATAGGTCTGTAGACTCTATCACGAAACCAGAACAAAACTTTTTCCGAATGGCGTTCGATCCAGCTGTGTTCCGAAGTTTTCTGACGCAATGCTTTGGAGTGCGCGATGTGCGCCGGTAAAATAAAAGTCGCTTCAACCAGTGAAATCATCAATGTTGCGATTACAACAAAAGCAATGTCGCTGGCATGGTCGCCAATGCCGCCTTCGAGAAAGAAAAACGTGGCGAAAATGATTACCGTTGTAAGAACGGCTGACACAACCGAGGGCAATACCTCCATCGTGCCGTTAATCGCGGCTTCCATTGGTTTCTCACCATTTTCATAATGCTGGTAGATGTTCTCAGCGATAACAATGCCGTCGTCAACCAAAATCCCGATGACCAGAATCATTGCCATAAGCGACATGACGTTGATGGTCATGCCGTACATACCGGCAATCATGAACATTCCTGCGAAAGAGATGGGTATAGAAAGCGCTACCCAAAACGCCATTCGGGCATTCAAGGTCAGGCCCAACAGGAGCAAAACTAGGACTATACCGATCATGCCGTTGCCCGTGAGAATGTCCACACGTTCCTGAATGATGGCCGAACCGTCGCGCAAAATATCAATTTTAAGTTCCGGGTGATTTTTTTGATATTCTGCAATGTAGTCTTTGACAGTTCCGGCAATTTGGAAAAGATCTTCGTCGTTGGTTTTGGAAACATCGATAATCACGGAAGGCTTGCCATTGAAATAATTTCGTGTTGGATCTTCGGCCCAGCGATCGATAACATTACCGACGTCTTTCAGACGCACAATGGCGCCGTCTTCGGTGGAGCGGATAACGAGATTTTTTAAATCCTCGGCATAATAGCCTTTGTTGTCTGCACGAATCTGGAATTCTTCTTTCGGGCCTTTTATTTTTCCACCAGTAATTTTAATATTGGCGCTGCTGATTGCCGCGGCCACTTCGCTGTAGGTCAGTTGAAAGGCATTCAAATCCTCTTCGCGCAAACTGATCTCGATTTCTTCATTGGGAAAGCCGCCGAGCGTCACTTTGGATATCCCGTCCTTATTCAGCAAATCCCGTTCAATCCGACGGGCGTAGCTTTTCAAACTACGCAAATCTTTATCACCGCTGAGGGCGAAGGCAATAACAAAATCGATCCGTTCCTGACGGAAAACGTTAATTTGCTCCATACCTACCGGAAAAGTGTAAATCGCATCGATTTTATTTTTGACTTCCTGCAAAATATCCATGGCATCGTAACCGGTTTTCAGCTCAACGATTATGGAAACAGCATTTTCCAGTGAGGTGGACGTAATGCGCTCAATTCCGGTCAGACCTTTGAGATTATCCTCTATTTTCAGGGTAATGCCTTCTTCGATCTCTTCCGGTGATGCGCCTGGATACGAAGCAGTAATCATGATGATTTTGCTTGCAGTCGTCGGGAAAAAGGTGGTTTTAATCGTACTGTAACTCACGAACCCGAACAGAAAGAGCATTACCATAATGCCATTTCCGAGTACGGGATACTTGAGAAAGTAATGTATTATTGATTTCATATTAGTCTCGTTTGGATTCTATCTTAAGTGTGTATCAATTCAGTGTCACGTTTTCCAGCTTCATGCCATCATACGCAGAGACGAGGGGTTCGCCTAAAATACGTACCCCGTTTTCCAAACCTTGAATCGCAACTTGTTCGTTTCCTTCCTCGATGATATCCACTTTTTTCAAATAAAGTGCTGAATCAACGATGACATAAACCTGGTCGGTGCCCACCAGGGCGCTTCGCGGAATCATTGTGGCGCGTTTATTAACGGTGCTTGAAATAGTGGCGACTAAATACATGCCATCTTTCAAGCGCTTATCTGTAGTTTGAATAAATATCTGCAAAGATTGGGATTGTTGATCGATTGCCGAGTTGATTCGGGTAATTTTCCCATCAAACTCGCCTCGGATGTTTTGTGAAGTCAGCGTTACGTGTTGGCCAACCTCAATAGCGTCAAGGTCATTAACGCTGACCGGAGCAGCGATTTCAAAAATCGTGTTGTTGGTGAACTCGCCGAGTTTCTGTCCTGCCCTCACCAATGTGCCCGGTTTGATCAACGCGCTGGTAACCACTCCATCGTATGGTGCTTCGATTGCGTATTTTGCATGCGTAGCTTCCATACTTTTCACCTCATAATACAAGCTGTAAATATCGCGGGAGGCAATATAATATTTTTCCTGATCACTCTGCGGTTGCGGCAGGGGATCGAGTTCACGATCGAGTTGGAATTTGGCAAGGTAGAGTTGCCATTTCTCCGCCGTTTTAGGGTAGTCTAATTTTAAATCGGGAAGAAGGGATGTTAATTTGTTGAGCAGGCTGCTTTTTTTAGCCAGCAGATTGTTGCGGTAAACATCATCATTTATTTTGAGAAGGGGTTGACCTTTGCTGAAGCGAGTGCCTTCACGAAAATCGAGTCGGGAGTTATCCAGCACGCCGGTAACTTCAGCGTAAATTTCTATTTTGTTGAAGGCCGTTACCCGCCCGCTGGTTTTGATGTCTTTGTTGAATTCCTGGTTATCAATGAGTATGGTTTTGACACTGGTGGCTGCGGTGCTGACAGGCTGTCGGTTGAGATGCGTGCGTTGGCTGCTCAACAAGCTGCTTAGTAATATGCCACCCAGGATTATTGCCAGGGCTACGATAAAGCTGAAATATTTCTTAAACATTGGCTACTCCGGTAGATCTGTATTTAATGGTATTAACTGAATTCACATGGATCAATTATACTGAAATATTGTTACTGAGGTATTTCCAAGTTGTGACAAATTGTAACAACGAGGAGCTCAGGAATTACATCGGTAAAAAAATGAAATGCTTGGGTGATTGTATAACTGCCTGAATAATACAAATGGATGCGGGGATTTGGAAATGTAATTGTAGCTCGCAACTGGTACTACGTCATTGTATCATTTGAGCGGGTGGTGTTGTATGCGTACCATGGACACGGATTTTCGTGTTGCTCTCGTAACGATAATACGATACTCAGCAAGCTCAAGCTGCTCCCCGACGTTGGGCACTTTGCCCATCAGTGAAATAACTAACCCGGCAATCGTATCATAGTCTCCGAGAGGCAGTCGGAAATTGAGGTATTCATTGATTTCACTCACTTCTACCCGTCCGCGAACACGGTATTCGTTGTCGTTAATTTTTTCGATGAAATCGGCTGGCTCGTCGTGTTCATCCTCGATCTTTCCGAAAATCTCCTCGAAAATATCTTCCATCGTTAATAGCCCCGCCGTGCCACCATACTCATCGATCACGATAGCCATGCTTGCTCTTTTTTTGCGCAGCTCCTGTAGAACATCCAGTACAGGTTTAGTTTCCGGAATAAAAGGAATGGTGCGAATAATTTTCTTTAAATTTGTCGGTTCCAACAACATATCGAGGGAATAAATAATCCCTTCGATATGATCGAGCGTGCCATTGTAAACCGGCATACGTGTGAATTGTTTTCGAATGAACACCCGCCGTATTTTTTCAATTGTCATATCAACAGGCACAGCTTGAATTTCTGTGCGATGTACCATCACCTGCCGTGCCTTGACCTCATTTAATTGTATAACGCGCTGAATAAATTTTTCGTCCTGTTTATGAATCAGCCCACGATAGCGGCTTTCCTGAAACAGGAAAGCGATATCCTGTTTTGATAAATCTGCTCCGCTTTTGCGCGCTTCCTGGTTCAAAAAACGATTCAGCAGGCGTGAAACCAGGTTCAAAAAGCGGATTATTGGAAAAAAAAGAATTTCCGAGAACCGAATTATGTACGCGTTTTGCATCGAAACCTTTTCAGCACGATGCCGGCTTATGGATTTAGGCAAAATTTCACAGAATATGAGAATAAAACTTGTTGAAAAAAAGACGACCAGGGTCTCGCCATATAATTCGTTAAGAGAAACGGCAACGAAAGAGCCGAATAAAATATTGGCGATATTGTTGCCGATCAGTATGGTCGAAAGGTAGCGTGAAGGGGATTTGATATATTCAAGAGCGAGTTGTGCTCCTCGGCGTTTCTTCTTCTTGAAAATTGCCAGTTTCATTCGATTTGCACTATAGTAGGCGGCCTCGGAACCGGAATAGAAGGCAGAGAGGATAACCGAAAAAAGAATGATGCCAATTTCAAATTTCATTGAATGTGTATTCTTCCCCGTGTTCTGTCAATTAACTCTTGCATGATTTCGGCTTTCTGGTCTTCCAAAACCTGTATTTTTATAAAAACAGAATTCGCGTATGTCGTTTCTAAAATTTTTGCATTATAGTGGGCGAGCACATTGTGAACTGTACCTGTATCGTTGAAATCATAGTGTAACTGCAGTTCTATTTTGCGCAGGATTGGCAGAAATTCCGCAGCGTCCATTGCGACAAATGCAGCACCGCTGTATGCCCGGACCAACCCGCCGACACCAAGTTTGGTGCCTCCAAAATAGCGCGTTACGACGATAACAGCATCGGTAAGAGCCCGTCCCTCCATCGCCTGTAATATCGGACGCCCCGAGGAGCCACCAGGTTCGCCATCATCATCAAACCGGTAAATACTCTGGTCATCCGTCCCGATGCGGTAAGCAAAGCAATTGTGTGTCGCATCGGCATACTTTTCCCGAATTTCTGCGATGTACTTTTCGGCATCGTCACGGGATGGGGCCGGACTGAGATGAGCGATAAATAAGCTGTCTTTAACGCGGTGTTCAATGGATGTGTTACGGTTGACTGTATAAAATTCGGGAGAGGACATTTTTCAAATCTGTTTAACCCGGCCCTGTATCCGGTTCAGAAAAGTAATAAGCGTTGTACGGTCGCTTTCCTGTATTTTTTCGAAATTAATTCCGTAGGCGTTGAGCATTATATCCGGTTTTTTAATCGTGTCCCTTCGTACGATGCGTCCCTTTGCTTCGATTGGTTTTTCTTCATCCGGGAGAAACACTTCCAGTGGCAGGATTTCTCCGACTTGCAGTGGATTTTCAAAATAAAAATAAAGTCCGCCACCGCTGATATTCTTCGTAAATGTCGAATGGATAATTTTTTGCCTTTTTCCTTCTTCAATGCCGAGAAAAGCGAAAGCAATACGCAAGCGCGTTGCTACCCTGAAAAAACGGCGTCGTTGCAGGCGATTAATTTTCTCCCGCATTCCTTTAAAGACCAGTAAATGATCGGGGAATGTTGTTTCACTGATGATGGTGCTTTGCAGGGAATAGAATGCATCTGGTTGGGTGAAGAGAATTTCTACATCTGTGCCTTGTTTAAATGGAGTTGATCGACCTTTGTAAGTGCCGTAAACAGTAATTTCGTCTTCGTGTACACTGCGTATTTTAGTAACGAATTCGTGCAGTTCACCGTCAAACTGGGCGAGAATTTTTATTTCTTGTTCTAATTTGAATAATTGCATTTAGATGAGCATTTTTTCAATTGCATCTTTTGCGGCGTTTTGTTCCGCATGTTTTTTACTTTTCCCTTTTCCAACACCAGCAATTTTGTGCTGAATAATCACTTCGACCGTAAAGATTTTTTTATGATCAGGGCCATCCTCATCTCGAACGACATAAGTGGGAGAACCCAGGTTGTTTCCCTGTGCATATTCCAGCAGTATACTCTTGAAATTTTTGTGTTGCTCTTCGCTGATCATATTTTCAAAATCCCGCAGGATGTTATCCATAACGAATTGTTGTGCTATTGTGAGTCCACCATCCAGGTACATTGCCCCGATGACGGCTTCCATCGCATCGGCTACTATGGAAATGCGGGTTTTGCCTCCACTCCGGACCTCGGCATCGCTGAGCATGAGGTAGTCTCCCAGTTTTAAACTATTCGCGACTTTTGCCAGAATTTTTCGGCTAACAAGAACGGATTTCATTTCCGTGAGTTCGCCCTCTTCTTTTTCTGGAAATTTGGAATAGAGAAAATCGGTTACGATGAGACCGAGAACCGAGTCTCCCAGCAATTCAAGCCGTTCGTTGGATTCGACACGTGATTCCTGGAGAGTCGGTAATATAGATCGATGTTTCAGAGCTTGTTCTATTAATCGTTTGTTTAGAAAAGAATAGTTGAACAACTTTTCGAGGGAAGAGTGGTCGACTTCGAAAATAGCCTCTTTTCGTTTTGAGGTATTTTTGAATAAATTGGTAAGCCAGTCGAACATATCAGCACTGTGGATTCTGATGAAAAATTTCCGGAAACATCGTGGTCGGAGTAGCGCGGCGGTTTATTTAGCCGCATTTATTGTACACCGGAATGAATTATTATGCTTTAAAATTTGTCTACCAACAATTATGTTCCCCCACCAACATTTCTGCTTAGGATTCGAATCGCCGCAGACACAGGCAGGCATTATGTCCACCAAAGCCAAAGGAATTAGATAAAGAAATATTTATCTCCCTTTTTTGTGCTTTGTTTGGAATATAGTCGAGATCACACTCAGGATCAGGGATTTCCTGATTAACTGTTGGATGCAAGATTCCGTCACGCATGGAAAGTAAAATAACAGCAGCTTCAATAACACCACTGGCACCGAGTAAATGACCCAACATGGATTTTGTTGAATTAACACTCAATGCATCGGCATGTGCACCAAAAACTTTGCGAATTGCGATCGTTTCATTCTTGTCGTTTGCAGGTGTCGAGGTTCCGTGGGCGTTAATGTATTGCACCTCTTCTGGCTGAATATTCGCATTTACAAGACAGCGTTTCATCGCCAATTGTGCACCATATCCCTCAGGTGCAGGCATTGTCACATGATAAGCATCAGCCGAGAGTCCGGCACCGGCTAATTCACCGTATATCTTTGCGTTACGCTGAAGAGCGTGCTCAAGGCTTTCGATGATGAGCATGCCACTCCCTTCACCCATAACAAATCCATCACGCTCCTGATCGAAGGGACGACTTGCTTTTTGAGGCTCCTCATTGCGTGTTGAAAGCGCCTTCAATGCGTTAAAGCCGCCAACGCCTAATTCGTTAATCGTGGCTTCTGCGCCGCCGGCAATAACAACGTCGGATTCCCCGCGTTGAATGATTCGCCAGGCATCAGCTAAAGCATTTGCACTGGATGCGCAAGCAGAAGTGGTGGCATAATTGGGTCCACGAAAACCGTAACGCATGGAAATTTGCCCTGCGGCAATGTCGGATATCATCATCGGGATGAAAAATGGACTGATGCGTCTGGGGCCGCGCTCAAAGAGTTTTCTGGATTCTTCAGTAAATGTAAGCATGCCGCCAATTCCGGATCCGACAATCACAGCAACACGTTCGATGTCAAGCTGAGGCATGCTCATCAGTTCGGCATCTTTTACAGCCTCACCTGCCGCAGCAACAGCCAATTGACAGAAGCGATCCATGTGCCGTGCTTCCTTGCTGTCCATATAGTCTTCAGGATTAAATCCTTTCACTTCGCCGGCAATCTTTGTCTTGTGGTCTGTGGTATCAAAGAGGGTGATTTCATCAATTCCTGATTCACCGGCCACAAGTTTTTGCCAGGTTTCTTCTATTGTCAGGGCAAGGGGAGTCATTGCGCCCATTCCAGTAATAACGGCTCTTTTCATTTGCATATGTATCAAATTCTCAGCTCTTTAAGTTGCAAAAAAAAGGTGTCTCAATTATTCGGTATTGAAACACCCCGATTTCAGGAATTATCCTAATTTGGCGTGTAAATATTCGATTGCGCTACCGACTGTGGTCAGTTTTTCTGCGTCTTCATCAGGAATTTCTGTGTCGAATTCTTCTTCGAAAGCCATTACAAGCTCGACTGTATCGAGAGAATCAGCGCCAAGATCATCAATAAAAGAAGCTTCAGGAACGACTTCACTAATATCTACACCTAACTGCTCAACGATAATTTGTTTTACTTTATCTTCAGTTGACATTGGAAAAATACCTCCTCAAAAAGGATGTTTACGTTATGTTTGTTTGTTTTTTTTACATTACCATACCGCCATCGACATTGATAACCTGGCCAGTGATATAACCACTTTCGTCCCTCGCCAGAAATGCGACAGCGTAAGCTACATCTTCCGCCACGCCCATTCGGCCTGCCGGAATAGCAGCAAAAAGATCAGTTTTCACGTCTTCAGGTAAATCTTTTGTCATGTCGGTTTCTATAAATCCCGGGGCAACGCAATTTACTTGCACATTGCGTGGAGCGAGTTCTTTTGCCACAGATTTACTCATACCGATGATGCCGGCTTTTGCTGCACTGTAATTCACCTGGCCGGCATTGCCAATTTGCCCAACAATGGAAGTGATATTGATGATTTTACCACTTCGTTGGCGCATCATCGGCTTTGCTGCAGCACGGATAGCATGGTAGACGCCGGATAAATTCACATCAATCACTTCCTGCCATTGCTCCGTTGACATACGGAGGAGCAGGTTATCGCGTGTGATTCCTGCGTTATTAACAAGAATATCTATACGGCCAAATTCCTTATGTACGGAAGAAATAAATTCGGATATCGCCTCGGCCTCATTCAAATTTAAAACCCGTGCTATGGCGTCGCCACCGTTTTCTTTAATCTCTTCAGCTGTTTTATCCGCACCGGTTTGGCTTGTAGCAGTTAAAATAACTTTTGCTCCCTCCAAGGCCAAACGCATTGCAATGGCTTTACCAATTCCTCGCGAAGCACCAGTGACAATTGCTACTTTATCTTGTAAAGATTTCATTTATTTTCCTTTGATGCTTTCCAAACAATTTTTCGCTTGAATGAGCAAATTAGCCGTTTAAATTGTCAAAATCTTCCACAGTATCCACGCCTTTAACGCGTTTTGTGCGATCAATTCGGCGTAAGAGACCAGCCAGTACACGCTGTGGCCCTACTTCATAAAAATCTTCAGCACCATCACGAACCATATTATTCATCGATTGTGCCCAAAGTACCGGACTCGTGAGCTGCAATTCTAACAGTTCCTTTATCTCTTCCGCATTGGTTACCGGTTCAGCTCGCACATTTGAATAGACAGGAACTGTTGCATTGCGGAATTTTGTATTGAGAATAGCCTCTTTTAATGGAGCACCGGCACTTTCCATTAAAGGAGAGTGGAAGGCGCCTCCAACAACCAAAGGGACAGCTCTTTTTGCGCCAAATTCTGAAGCTAATTCTACAGCTTTGTTTACACCTTCGATACTCCCCGAGATTACGATTTGCCCGGGGGAATTGTAATTGGCCGGAATGACAACACCAGCAGCAGATGCCGCATTGGTTAACTTAACAGCATCTTCATCTTCCATTCCAATAAGAGCTGCCATCGTACCCGGTTGAATTTCGCCAGCTTTTTGCATGGCTTCACCGCGTATTTTGACCAGTTCAAGGGCGTCGGTAAAATCCAATGCACCAGCGGCAACGAGTGCAGAATATTCACCTAAACTATGCCCTGCAACGCAATTCGGCCGAATCCCCTTTACTGCCAGTAAAGCAGTTGCGATGCAACTATGCACGAAAATAGCAGGTTGGGTGATGTACGTTTGCTTAAGGTTCTCCTCCGGGCCGTTAAAGCAAACGTCACGCAGATCAAAATCAAAAATTGCGTTTGCTTGTTCCAGCATTTCTGTGGCTAGCGGAAATGCTGCCGTTAAATCTTTCATCATACCGACATACTGCGATGCCTGGCCGGGGTATAAAAATGCTATCAACTGATATATTCCTTAATTTCTTTATTTAAGATTTCGTCGTCAGCCATATCGTGTTTGGAAAATTTATTCACGAAGCAGCAATGCACCCCAGGTGAATCCGCCGCCGAAGGAAACATGCAAAACCAATTGTCCCGGTTTGATAAAACCTGTTTCCCGGGCTTCCGCAAGTGCAATTGGAATTGACGCAGCTGAGGTATTCCCAAACCGGTCAACGTTGACATATACTTTTTCCTCAGCGATCTTTGTTTTTTTCACAACCGCATTCATGATGCGTATATTGGCCTGGTGAGGGATAAGTACATCTATATCATCACCAGTGAGGTTGTTTCGTGCTAACACCAGTTCTACCGCTTCGCTCATCGAGTTTACAGCCGCTTTAAAGACTTCCTGGCCTTTCATTGTGATAAACTGTCTGTTCTCGGCAACAATTTGTGCGAGCGGTGTATTAGTACCACCGCCATACGAGCACAATAATTCTGTGAGTCTTCCATCACTTTTCAAATAGGTGTCAATTACGCCTCTCGTGCTGTCACCTGGAGCGCGGCTCCAAACCGCAGCACCTGCGCCATCACCGAAGAGGACGCAGGTATTTCGGTCGGTCCAGTCAACGATTCGGCTCAGAAGTTCGCCACCGATCGCGAGAACATGTTTTGCCTTTCCGCTACTTATTAAAGCATCCGCCAGGGTGCTGATGTAAACAAAACCAGCACAGGCAGCTTGTACATCCATTGCAGCTGCATTTACAGCACCAAGTTTTTCTTGAACATAGCATGCTGTTGAAGGGAAAAGAGCATCACCCGTAATTGTGCCAAGAAGGATAACATCGATGTCTTCAGGTTGTAGTCCGGCATCTTTGAGAGCTTTTTGAGCGGCGAAAGTACAAAGTTGGGATGTTGTCAGTTCAGGTGAGGCTATACGTCGTTCTTTGATACCGGTTCTGGTACGAATCCATTCATCGCTGGTATCAACCATTTTTTCAAGATCGAAATTTGTGAGTACCTTCTCTGGTACGTGGTATCCGGTTCCGAGTAATATAGTTTTAGGCGTTTTCAGAGACAATTTCCATTCCTCGTTGGTTTTCTAATTCCTGTTGTATAATTTCATTGATTTTCTTATCCACCATTTCCCGTGCTTCCAAAATCGCATTTGAAATGGCTTTAGCTGTAGAACGACCATGAGAAATTATAACAACACCATTGATACCCAGGAGGGGGACGCCGCCGTATTCTTCATAGTCCCATGTTTTTTTGATAATTTTAAAGACGCGAGTCATAAGGAATGCGCCCATCATTGCAATTTTGCTTCCGCGCACGTTGCGTTTGATTTGTTCACGCAGGACTTCGTATAAATTCTCTGCAAATTTTAATAAAATATTTCCAACGAAACCGTCACAAACGATGACGTTCGCTTCGCTGTTGAGAATGTCATTTCCCTCAACATTCCCAATGAAATTCAATTTGGATTGCGAAAGCTCTGCATGAACCTGCAAAGTTAATTCATTGCCTTTTTTCTTTTCTTCACCAATACTCAGAAGCGCGACTTTAGGGCGTGGTTTTCCCATGATTTTCGATGTGAAAATTGAACCCATGATTGCAAATTCAACCAGATTGCGTGGCTTGCTGTCAACGTTCGCACCGACATCGATGAGGAAAGTAAAATCATCCTCATGCGGAACGAACGTGCCAATAGCCGGGCGATGAACGCCTTTTAAGCGACCAAGAGTCAACAATGCCGACGCCATCGCAGCTCCGGTACTGCCTGCGCTGACTACAGCATCGACTTTGCCTTCTTTTTGCAGTTTCTGTGCAACAAAAATTGACGCATCCGGTTTCTTTTTAATTGCAATAGCCGGACTTTCATCCATTTCGACAACCTGCGAAGCATGGACAATTGAATAACGCGCTTTATCTGCAAGTTGCTGGTTCCGCTTGATGACTTCTTCTATACGTTCCAAATCACCTACGAAAACAACTTCAACTTCACCTTTACATTGATTGCTCGCAATTAAACCACCTTCAACCAGTGCATCGGGAGCGTTATCACCACCCATTGCATCCAGAGCAATTTTCATAATTTATCCACCAGCCATTAATCCAGCTTTATTGAATTTCAAAGTATAACATCACTCACAATGCCAAATGCACTCTTTTGTGGAATCAGAAAAAGAAATCGCGCAAAAAATTAGCCAGACCTCGAATGTATCTTTAACTTTGCGGAACAAATACAGAACGTCCGGCATAATAACCACAATTTGGACATGCTCTGTGCGGAAGTTTTGGTTGATGACAGTTGCTGCATTCTGACACTGAAGTTGCTTTAAGCTTCCAGTGGGTTCTTCTTTTGTCTCGTCTTGAAGACGAGATTCGATGTTTAGGTACCGCCACGGTTGACTCCTTAAATATTTTATGTTTAGTTCAAACCTTTTAATTTCTTTAATGCATCCCAACGCGGATCAATATCCTTTTTCGTGCAGAGACACGCTTCTTTGTTTAAATTTTGTCCGCATTTACAAATGCCCTTACAATTCTCTGAGCATAGCGCCTTTATTGGAACGGCGAGGAGAATGATTTCACGAACTTCCGTCCCAATTTCTAATTCTGAATCTCCGTCTCTGATCAAATAAGTGGATGAATCATCCGAAACAAACTCTTCTTTTGTCGTGTAGAGCGCGCTTGAATGATCTGAAATCGTAGTTTCAAATGGTTCCAGGCAGCGATCGCACCGAAGAACCATTTTCGCTTCAACCTGAAATTTTATAAAAAAATCACTTCCACGCTTGTCAATATTGAGCGTGACAGCGATTTTATCGGCAAAGTCTTCCGGATTCTCAAAACCAAAAGCACTGGCTGAATCCAAAAGATGGTCTGAATGCAGACCATCTTTTAAATGGGAAATCTGTAATTTCATTTTTCCAGGCAAAAAAAGATGGCAAATTTAAACTTAAAATGCTTTTATGTCAAGCAAAAAGTAGTAAGGAGGATAACGCAGATGAGCAGGGAGAAAATATTTTGCGACGAATCCTTAACTTGAATCAGTTCAAATCGTTAATAAAATTCCGGCAAAACTATTTATAATCAACCCAGGCTGGTTCTTCCAATAAATCCTGTACATAACGCTCAGCAAATTCCCGTGCGGCCTTTCGCGTACGAAAACTACCGAGACGAATACGATACCACCTTCGATCCGAACCGGGGGGTACCGTCTCTTCTATTCGACAATCGAGTCCTGCGTCATAAAATCGTTTTCTGTCACGTTCTGCATGGCTCCTGGTTTTCCACGATGAAAGTTGCAAAGTATAGATTCCACTTTTATCAAACCAGGCCGCCAAATCATCTGGATTGGGTATCGCTTTAACTGGATCGTGCTGGTTTACCTCTTGAGCCAGGGGCATCTCCGCAGGTTTGATCGTATCGGATTTTATTGCCTGCTGAATTTCCAGTGTATTATTTGGTGGCAATTGTTCTTCGGGCTTCTCATCGTTTTTACCACACGTTATGAAGAGAATCGGGAGAAACAAAAGAAGTAGGCGTATTATTTTTTGTGAAGCCATTTGACACTCCATCTTGCTATGGTCAATGAAGAATGTAGTGCTCAGCTGTGAGTGAAACAATATACGCTGTTAAGGAATTATCAGCAAGGTATAAAAATGAATTTCGAGCTCATTCGTCCATTTCGTTTCGTGTTTGCACCCGTGAAATGCAATAAGGAATGAACTCGAAGAAAACGAATTACGCTGTTTGAACAAGTTCACTGCGACTGAAAAAGAAGCCGACTTCGATAGCACCGTTTTCCACTGAATCGGAGCCATGCACCGCGTTGTTTCCGATGCTGGTTGCGAAATCTTTGCGAATTGTCCCTTCTTTAGCTTCGGCAGGATTGGTCGCACCGATAAGCGTGCGGTAATCGGCAACGGCATTGTCCTTGCCTAGTGCGATAACAACGCAACGATCGCTGGACATGAATTCGACGAGCTCATCGTAAAAGGGGCGACCTTTGTGCACTTCATAAAAAGCACCTGCAGTTTCTGAAGTCAAACGGACCATTTTCATACCGAGGATTCGAAAGCCTGCTTGTAAAATACGGTCTATGATTTTACCTGTATGATTTGCGCCTACGGCGTCGGGTTTGATGATTGCGAGTGTTTTTTCCAAGTTTGTACTCCTTAATGATTGGTAAAATAATTTTCAATTGTAGACACTGCGTTTAGATGGCTGAAATTACCGATAGATATTTCTCCAATATTTATTCTGGCATCAAGTAATCGTCTACCGGATGCAACAGTATCGGATCAAATCTTTTTTGTATTGTCTCCGCCATCTGCCTGGATACCTCCGCATCCACGGAATCCTGGTTTTGAGAATCAACCCAAGCCTGTTTGCTCGGCCATTGTGCGTAAGCAACCCAGATTCCCTCTTCCGTCTGATGCAGTCGGGAACCACGTGCTCCCTGCTTTTCTATGAGCAGTTCAGTAATCGTAGCCCACGCAGTTTTAAATTGTTTTTCAAAACCAGCTTGTACTTGCCATCGGTAAATGACGGCAAAGCCGGTTTTTAATATTTTCATAGCGTGGTCCATTTTGTTTCATAGACGACAGGGAGCTCATTTGTGGAGATAGCCTTATTTAAGCAATCCTTTCATGGTCTCGCCGAGAACGGCCGGACTCTCACAAACAGAGGCACCAGCTGCGGTTAAAGCGGCCATTTTTTCATCAGCAGTACCGCTGCCCCCAGATATGATAGCACCAGCGTGACCCATGCGACGTCCTGGCGGGGCTGTACGGCCAGCGATAAAGGCAACGACGGGTTTATCCATTTCGGCCTTAATGTACGCTGCTGCTTCCTGTTCTGCAGAACCACCGATTTCTCCAATAACAATGACTGCGTCCGTATCCGGATCCGCATTGAATAACTTCAGTGCGTCGACATGCGTTGTACCAATAATTGGATCACCGCCAATACCAATACATGTTGATTGTCCGATACCGAGAACTGTGAGCTGATGCACAGCTTCATAGGTCAACGTGCCGGATTTGGAAACGACACCGACACGGCCTTTTTTATGAATGAATCCCGGCATAATCCCGATTTTGCACTCACCCGGCGTAATGACACCGGGACAATTGGGGCCGACAAGACGTGTCGATCGGGACTCAAGAAAGGCTTTGACGGTTACCATGTCGGCTGTCGGAATACCTTCGGTTATGGCAATGACGACTTCAACCCCTGCGTCGGCAGCTTCCATGATGGCATCTGCAGCGAAAGGAGGTGGAACAAAAATAACTGCGGCATTGGCGCCTGCGTCTTTAACTGCATCAGCGACGGTGTTAAAAATGGGAACTTTGTCACGGAATTTTTGTCCGCCTTTTCCCGGCGTCACGCCGGCAACGATATTCGTGCCGTATTCCAGCATTTGATCGGAATGAAATGTACCTTCGCTGCCGGTAATTCCCTGAACAACGAGCCTGGTGTTTTTATTTATCAGAATACTCAATTTATCCTCCTGTATGATTATGCAATAGAAGCTACCGCTTTTTGCGCGGCTTCTTTCAGCGTTGTTGCCACTTCCATTTTGACATCTGAATTCGCCAGCAATTCCGCCGCTTCCTCCGCATTGGTTCCAGCCAGACGAACGATGAGAGGAACATTGATTTGAACGTTTTTCGCGGCCTGTATGATACCCTTTGCAACGCGATCGCAGCGTACAATACCACCAAAAATATTGATGAGAACGGCTTTCACATTCGGATCCGCCAGGATAATTTTGAAACCGTTTTCCACAGTTTCCGGACTGGCGTTTCCACCGACATCGAGAAAATTGGCGGGTTCACCACCATTGAGTTTTATAATGTCCATGGTGGCCATCGCTAAACCAGCTCCGTTGACCATACAGCCGACATTGCCATCCAGTTTAATATAATTTAAATCGTATTTGCTTGCTTCAACTTCGAGAGGCTCTTCTTCGTCCAAATCCCGAAGTTCGAAATAGTCTTTGTGGCGATAGAGAGCATTGTCGTCAAAATTGATCTTTGCATCGAGGGCCAGAACACGGCCATCTTTTGTAACGACCAGAGGATTAATTTCAAAAAGCGAAGCATCGGTTGAAACGTACGCTTTGTATAATGCCATGATAAATTTTACGCCGTTTTTAAACGCATCACCGCTTAAGCCGAGGCCAAAAGCAAGTTTACGCGCTTGCGCTGCACGCAGTCCTGCAACAGGATTAACCCATTCTTTGAGTATTTTTTCCGGTGTTTCTGCGGCAACTTTTTCAATTTCCATACCGCCTTCGGTACTGGCCATGATCGCCACGCGACCAACGGTGCGGTCCAATGTGATGCCGACGTACAATTCACGGGCAATGTCCAAACCTTGTTCAACCAACACTTTGTTGACTTTTTTTCCTTCCGGGCCAGTCTGATGGGTCACCAGATTCATGCCCAGGATTTCACCAGCGATTTTGCCCGCTTCAGCAGGACTTTTCGCCAGTTTAACACCGCCACCTTTACCGCGGCCACCAGCATGAATTTGCGCTTTCACCACAACGACTGATGTACCTAATTCTTTTGCCGCAGTAATTGCTTCCGAAGGAGCAGTTACGACTTTACCTTCCGGCACCACGACGCCGAATTTTCGCAAGATGTCTTTAGCCTGATACTCATGAATATTCAAAATATCCTCCTGCTTATTTATTTAAGATTATGATAAACATGCCGTGCCACAACACAAGCGGCACCGAAACCGTTATCGATATTCACTACGGAAACACCGGCAGCACAACTGTTGAGCATTGCCAGTAGAGCTGCCATGCCCTGAAAACTGGCGCCGTATCCCACCGAAGTCGGGACGGCAACTACCGGCATGCCCACGAGCCCGCCAACAACGCTTGCCAACGCGCCTTCCATGCCTGCTGCGACGATGATATAATCGACGCGTTGCAATTGCTCCATTTTGTCAAACAGGCGGTGGATGCCGGCAACACCAACATCGTATATTTTTGCATTGGGAATGGATAAAACTGTCAACGTTTCAGCGGCTTCTTCCGCAACCGGCATATCACTCGTACCCGCGGTTAAAAGAGCAACTTGTGCAGGTTTTTGTGGCTGGTTTTCCGGTACTTTTGAAGCAACTGTTCGGGCAATTGGATTATGGACTAAGCCGGGAAAACGATCAAGAAGCTGTGTCGCGGCTTCTGCACTGATACGTGTAGCCAGAAGCAGATTTTGGTTTGCTAAAATCCGTTCGGCAATGTGCACGATATGTTCGGTCGTTTTTCCCTGACAAAAAATCGTTTCCGGCCAACCTTGCCGCAAAGCACGATGATGATCAATGTGGGCGAAGGATAAATCCTCAAAAGGGAGTGTTTTTAAACTTTCGACAAATCCTTTTTCATCGATGTCGCCATTTTGAAAGCGACGCAGAAGATGTTTTATCTGTCCTTCATCCATAATCTGTTTGCAATGAATTTAAATGAACCTGATTTCGAGTAGATCGTCGGATAATTCCACCAACTAAAGCAGCCATTTATCGGCTGTGAAAAAGAATGTCGAATATAGGCTATTTCCCATAGAGTTGCAAGTTTTTATCGAGAACTTAATCTTTCCACATCTTGACATTCAAAATGGCTTTCCCTATATTTGCCACTTATAAAAATGCATCTAATCTGTCACTTGAAAACCGAGGGGCATCATGAAAGACCCACGTTATCGCAAATTAGCTGAAGTGCTCATTAATCATTCAACCCGACTGCAAAAAGGCGAGCATATCCTCATAGAAGCGATTGATACACCGCACCAGGTTGTGGTCGAATTGATCAAACTGGTAAAGGAAAAGGAAGGTATCCCATTTGTCACGTTGAAAAATAGCGAGGTGACCCGTGCTCTCGTCAAAACCAATAATGAAAATGGATTCCGCAAATGGGGTGAATTGGATACCGCCCGGATGGATGAAATGCAGGCCTATATCGGTATTCGCGGGGGGCAAAACGTCATGGAAATGTCGGACGTGCCACAGGGACAGATGGGGCTGTATAAAAGCCATTATTTGAAACCGGTGCATTTTGACACCCGGGTGAAAAAAACGAAGTGGGTTGTTCTGCGTTTCCCTTCGTATTCTTTTGCACAACAAGCCGGAATGAGTACGGAAGCATTTGAAGATTTTTATTTTAATGTCTGCACCCTCGATTACGGGAAAATGTTTGAACGCAGTCAGGTACTGAAGGCCTGGATGGAAAAAACCGATAAAGTGCACATCACCGGCAAGGGAACAGATTTGTCCTTTAGCATCAAAGGTATACCTGCCATTCCCTGTGGCGGTCAATTCAATATTCCGGATGGGGAGTGCTTTACCTCGCCGGTTCGCAACAGCGTAAACGGTGTGATTCATTACAACACCCCAACGATCTACGAAGGCACCGCATTTAACGATGTTCGCCTTGAATTCAAAGACGGGAAAGTGGTCGGTGCAACCGCCGATAAAACGGAGAAACTCAATCAGATCTTAGATACCGACGAAGGCGCCCGTTACGTTGGCGAATTTGCCATTGCATTTAATCCCTATATCACTCATCCAATGCTGGACATTCTTTTTGATGAAAAGATCGCCGGTTCGTTCCACTTTACACCCGGACAAGCGTACGAAGATGCCGACAATGGCAACCGTTCTAAAGTTCACTGGGATATGGTGATGCGGCAGACACCGGAATGCGATGGGGGTGAAATCTATTTTGATGAGGTGCTGATTCGTAAAGATGGTTTGTTTATACCGGAAGATTTGCAGCCATTAAATCCGGCTAATCTCATCGATTAAAAATGTTCAATAATAGCCCTGAACCGCCCTATTATGCTGTTATTTTTACTTCCCGACTCATGCAAAAGGAAAGTGCGGAGTATGGTGAAATGGCACAGGAAATGGGTGACCTTGCCAAAAAACAGGAAGGCTTTCTTGGGGTTGAATCGGTGCGTGGCGAGGATGGTTGCGGTATCACAGTTTCTTACTGGAAAACGCTGGAGGCAATCGATCGCTGGAAAAATGATCTAAGGCATCGGGAAGCGCAAAGACGTGGAAAAACCGAGTGGTACAGCGCCTTTTCTTTGCGTGTCTGCACAGTCGAACGCGATCGTTTTTTCGCAAAATCAGGAGCAGAAAATGAAAGTCGTGATTGAGTATTGCGTTATATGAAATTACAAACCTCGGGCTCTCAGTATGAAAGCCGCGCTTGAAAAAGCTTTTCCCGGAGTAAACATAGATTTGATCGCCTCCAGTGGTGGCGTTTTTGAAATTTCCCTAAATGGTGACTTGCTTTATTCGAAAAAACAAAGCCATGTTTTCCCGGAGGAAGAAATGATAATAGATGTTGTTGCCGCAAGCAGAAATTGGCAGTAGAAAATTTAAGATGGTGCAAACCCTATCATTAATTAAAAAAGTACAATATATGCAAAAAATACATCCACACCTTCGAACCCGAATCATTTTTTTTATTTTTCTTCTCATCCTAGTTAATTGCGAGAAAAAGGACGTGCCAACAGTACAAAGTGATGCGTTGAAAACCGAAATTACCCGATTAAGCGATAGCTTGAACGCCGAGATTGCCGTTGCATTTAATGATCTCGAAACGGGACAGGAATTCTACTACAACGAAAAATCGATGATGCATGCGGCAAGCACCATGAAAGTACCGGTGATGATTGAAATATTCCGCATGGCGGAGCGTGGTGAGCTGCATCTTGAAGACAAAATCGAGGTGAAAAATCAGTTTTACAGCATAGTGGACAGCAGCGTTTTTTCTCTCGATGTGAACGAAGATGACTGCAAAACGCTTTATGATTCAATTGGTAAAAAAGTAATTATTCGTGACTTGGTATTTGATATGATCACACGCACGAGTAACCTCGCAACAAACCTGCTCATCGAGCTGGCGGATGCGAAAAAAGTGACAGCAACAATGCGTGAACTTGGTGCGGAAAATATCCAGGTTTTGCGCGGCGTAGAGGATATCAAAGCTTATCAGAAAGGCTGGAGCAACTACACAGATGCTTACGATCTGGCTGTGATTATGCGTGCCATTGCAACAGCGAAGGCAGCATCCGAGGCAAGTTGCAACGAAATGATCGATATCCTCGGTCAGCAATTTTATCGTAAGAAAATTCCAGCGGGAATACCGGACAGTGTAAAGGTCGTTAACAAAACCGGTTCGATTACCGCGATAAGTCATGATTGCGCAATCGTATTTCCACCACAGCGTAAACCGTATGTTCTGGTTGTGCTCACCAAAGGCATTGCAGACCCGGAAAAGGCTGAAAATGCAATCGCCAATATTTCACGATTAATTTATAACGATCTTCAACAACCTCGTAACCTGAACTAACTCATTTCCGGACGTAAATTGAATAAATTAGCACATCGACTTTTTATCAAGTTTTTACTCATCCTCTTCGGCTTTTCATTTTGGCATTGCAGCAAAGATGAAATCGAGATTCCTTTGCATTACGAGGACAGCCGAAACGGGCAATCTTTGCCCTACGTAATGCCCAAAGCCGTTGACTTGGTGCCAGTTGACTCCCTCGATGCGGCTCTGGTTTTGCCAGATCAAATTACCAAAGGTGCCCTGGTCGGCTCTTTCACTTTGGGCAACACCGGTAAGAAACTTTATTTTTTGCTGGATAAAAGCAATCCCCGCGCCGTGTATTATGATCAGCTGCGAATCGATAAAAATTATGATCAAAACCTGGTGAATGATCAAATTCATAGTTTAAGCCGCGGTGAATTCATTTCCGCGCGCAATTACCACTATGTCGAATATGATTCGCTATTCCTGCCATTTACTATCATTGAAGATACGAAAAATCAATGGGAGGAACTCTTTGGCAAGCTTTATTTCTGGCAGCCGGTCAAAGGGCTTCCTACAATCGCAAACTTTTTGCGTGACAGTTGGCGACAGGGTGAATTCGAATTCGAAGACAGGACCTATGCCGTTATCGTTATCGATGATGATTGCAATGGGCTGATGGACACCCGTGATAATTGGGGATTGTTCGATCAAATTCCGGTCGATTTTACGAATTTACATTATAACAATTTCCGTGAAACCACACGTTTTGCCTGGCTTGAGGAAACAGCCTTTGAAATTATCAAATTGGCAAGCGATGGAAGTGGAATAACCCTCAGAAAAAAAGTAACGGAGCTAACGCGAGAAGAAGATCTTGGTCGCGACAATCCCTATTTTGATGAACCCCAAAGACCGCGTGCAGCACGCAGTGTCGACTGGCTCACAAACATGAAAGTTGCTCAACGCAAAGCCAGCGGGACACGAAAACCAATTCTCGTTTATTTTGCTGCCAGCTGGAGTGGGCCATGTGCTACAATGGATGAGCGAACATATCAGGATGCAGAAGTGGTTGGATTATCCGATAAGTTCGTCTGCGTCCGGATTGATGGCGACATTAACAGATCCCTTTCGACTTCGTATAATATTACCAGCTATCCCACAACATTGATTCTCGATTCGAAAAGCAAGGAAATTTCACGTGCAATTGGTTATCAGCCGGCGACGGAATTTTCAGCTTATATCTCACAGTTTTTAAAAAAATAATCCGGTAATTTCCCCAATCTCCCATGGATGGTTTTATTTTTTATGGGAATACAAAGTATAACGCATGATGCGAGCATTATGCGTTTTTCCGCTGTGTCAACTCTCACTCATTGAAAAGGATTTCGATCATATGCACAGACACCACAGGATTATCCTTGCAACTCTCTTCATTTTTGCATTCGCCGTGCAATTGCTCCAGTCGCAAACCCATCGATTGCTCCTGCTGGACAAAGCGATGTCCAGCGATATCTTGATGACTGCCTATGCTCAGCCCTGGGTAAATGCGGGTTTTGAAGTCGATTATCGCCGTTACCATCCCTATTTAACACAAACAGATGTGCAAACTTACGATGCGCTGATGATTTTGAGTGGCAGGATGCCCCAATACACCAGTCCCCGCATAACCCGCGATGACGTGGAATTGATGAAGAAATTTTATGCTGCCGGAAAAGGAATTGTACTCGCGTTCCCCTCTTCTCTGGATACCCACGGCAGCGACGATCGCTATGCTATGAATCAATTTTTGCGTGAACTGCGCCTTAATATCGAAATAAGTGAGCTCCATGCACAACAAGCCGATTTGCACTACCGCAGCCTGATGCAAGAGTTCAATATGGTTCGTCGGCACGAACAATGGATTTATTCGAAACAGGACACGATCGCGTTGGGTGAAATTATGCCGCTGCGTATTTTACGCGGTGCAAATGTGGAACTCATCGCAGAAAGTTTTCCAGTCGCTTCCTTTAAAAAAGGAAAAGTTACCTATCCCGGACCTTTTCAGTTGAGTGCATTCACGGGTGAGTCCGCGCCGATTTTACTCATTCCCGAAAAGGCTTTTCATGTATTTGGTCCTGTTCCGGAACGCAATGCTGTGCCTTTATTCAACGAGCCTCTCCGGCAGAGCACCGCGCATTTTGTTGAAGATATCGCGGTACGGTTTATGAAAATATTGGAGGGGCAGAAGATGATGCTCACACCAGCTGTTGCCAGTTCAGCGCTGGAATCCCGTTCCGATTCCGAACTGCCGCAGTGGCCAGCCTTGAATAGCATCCCGGTCGCAGAGTTTATGCCTGTGGAGATTGTGACCTTCTCCAGGAATAGTAAAATAGGTGGCCATGAAATCTCGAAATCGCAGAAAGCGTTTTCTGAAAAAGTTACCTCGCCTTTAATCAGGGACTATTTGCAGTATGGAATTAAAGCGATTTGGGGGCGGCTTACGGAATTACAGCATGAGGGACGTGTTATCACTCCAGCAAAAACCCTTGATCAGTTGGATGCACTCAGCGCTTTTTTTCAAGATTCCGGCAGCAATCTTTTTTGGGCCATTGCGACACCACAGGCGTTTGCTGACGATGCTTTCTATTCTGAAGCGGAAAAAGGGAAAATTGCCGCACTTTGGACTGAATTGAGTGATCAGCTCTCACAGACGAATACAACCTGGTTTGCTGGCATGGATTATCGCGATTTTCGGCAAAACGCTGGTGCGACCGTGGATTTCCGCATTGAAACGGAACCTGTCTGGTCTCCGTTGGACAGGCGGTTTTGGCGGCAGGGATTTTGGAATCCCTTGAAGAACGTTGCGAAAAATGAAGCACCCTCTTCCTCATTGCAGGGACTTGTTATCGATACAGATTTTTATGGGCGAACTGCTGCAAACTCCTATACTGCTGCCCATGAATATTCCGATGAATCTGTGGCATTTTTCCGTCAGAGTGCACGGGGTTTTGTGAAGGATTCCCTGCTGCAGGATTTCCTCGGAACACCACCTATGCAACGATTCGCTTTTCTGCAGGATAACGGATTGTTACCCCTTTACAATCAGATTTTAATGGAAGAAGTGGAACGGTTCGCACGCGGTTTGCGAGAGCGTATCGAAAACTATGCACCAGATTATTGCTGGGGTGTTTTTTTACGAACACTGCCAAATACCTGGTACGAATACGGCTTGTTGCGGGGACTGAGCACTCCGGGAAAGCCCGTTTTACTTTTTACTTATGAACCTTTGGTGCATACCGCTGTGTATCAATTGCGTCAACACAACGTTTACGTGCTGCACGCTTTGGCAATATCCTCTGTACAGGTAAAATCAAACGAATGGCCCTCATTTTTTCAATTTATTGCAAAGGAACATGAGGGTTTTTGGCTTTCCAGCGCTGAGAGTGTTTTGCAGGGAGAAGGTGTACGACTCAATGATAAAACCATTACCCGGGCTGAATTCGCGAGAATATTGAAGTCAGCAAAAAAATAATTGAATGCTTATCGATGGCTTTTTCTTGCTGCTTAGAATACACTTTTCGAAAGGATGGAAGGAATGATGATGGGAATTTCAAAATGGATATTCAGTATCATTTTTGTGTCGATTCTGGCAGCATGCGCCACCGATACCCGCGACCGCTACACAACGGATCGTGTTGATCCACTTTTTCGGCTGTACCAGGGAAATAATGTACCCGGCGCAGCGGTAAGCATTATTCACAATGGTAAAGTTATTGTTGAAAAAACCTATGGCATGGCAGATTTGGAGAACAAAATGCCCATTACAAGCCAGAGTAATTTCCGCCTCGCTTCCTTTACAAAACAGTTTACCGCCATGTGCATCATGCAATTGATTGAACGCGAGAAATTGGAGTTGGCTACGACATTACCAGATATCTTTCCCGATTTTCCAAATTATGGTAAAAGTATCACTGTACGGCATTTGTTGCAGCATCAATCCGGGCTTTTGGATTATGAAGACCTGCTGCCTGAAAACAATGACGAGCAAGTACACGATGCAGATGTTTTACAAATTATGATGCACCAGAGCGGTACTTATTTCCCTGCGGGAACGGATTACCGTTATAGCAATTCCGGTTATGCGGTTTTAGCGATGATTATTGAGAAAATATCCGGTGTTTCTTACGCTGATTATTTGCGAGAAAACATTTTTCAGCCATTGGGTATGTTGAATTCTGTTGCGTTTCAGAATGGAATTTCGACAGTATCGAATCGTGCCTATGGATACACGGTGGAAGGCGATTCGATTTATTTTAGTGATCAGAGCAGAACCAGCGCTGTGCTTGGTGATGGTGGTATTTATTCGTCCATCGATGATTTGTACAAGTGGGATCAGGCCTTGTACGACGAAAGCCTGATTTCCGGAGAAATGTTGCAACAAGCCTTTACACCGGGTCTAAGTAATTATGGCTTTGGCTGGCGCATCGATACGTACAGGGGGCATCTTCGTACCCATCACACTGGCAGCACACGTGGATTTCGCACTGTGATCTGCCGTTTTCCGGAAGACGACTTCACTGTCATCATTCTTTCCAACCGCAACGGACCTGGTGTGGAGGGAATCGCCGATGAATTGACCGACATTTTTTTATTTGAGTGAGCGGTAAATTCTGACTGTCAACCTGTTCGCGAAAAACTATTCTGTTAGAACACTTCCCGGTTGGCGATACTGCTCCGCCTTTTCTTTGTATTCACTTCGTGGAAATTCAACAATAAGGCGTTCGAAATTGCTGTTGGCAGCTTCGACATCACCCAATTGCAGATAGGTTCGTCCAAGCATTAATAAGGCGTCGTCTTTTTTCGGGGAAGTTGCGAAGCCCAACACTTTTTCAAATTCTGCTGCTGCCTGAAAATATTTGTTAAGTGCATAATAACATTCGGCTGTCCAATAAATAAAATTGCTTTTTAGACTGTTTTCAGGATAGGATTCCACAAGCTCCTGAAACATCTGAATTGCCTTCTGGTAGTTGCGGTTGTTAAACTCCTTCAGCGCATCCGCATAAACCTGACGAACACCATCTGTATCAGAAAAGCCTGGTTTATTTTTTTGGTGGGCTTCTTCCAATTTTCCAATTTGCTCGGTTTTTTCAGTAATTTCCTGCTGCATCCTGCTAATTTCCTGCTCGGCATGCTGCAACTTTTCTTCGAGTTGATCGATTTGTTCAGCCAAAGTACGTTGCTCTTGCTTTGTGCTGGAGTCCGAAGGTGTTTCCTCTGGCAATACTTCAACGAGCAGTGAATCGACGGGTGGCATTTTATCGAATGGGGTCCCGGTTAATTTCGGCTCTTCAATTTTTGCAGCTTTTGTGCGACCCCGGAAGAATTGTAAACCGGCGCTGACCGTATAATACATATCCTTTCCGCCTTCGTCTATGCCATCGAGAGCATCACCTGTCGTGTATTTAAACAGGCCAGCGGCGTATAAAGCAGTGCGTTTGCCAAAGTAAATGCGCGTCCCGCCGCCAAAGACTCCCTCGCCATCACTAAAGCGATCACCGCCGTCAACGGAATAATTATGTGCACCGATCCCCAATGACAAAAATGGTCGCAATGCCCTTGTCATTTTCATTTCATATTCCAAAGTGAGGGCGCTGGAAATCAGGCTTGTCGTCATTTCAGAGGCACCAGTTGGGGTAATTTTAAATCCATTGAGACCCGTGATCAAATTTAAGCTCAAATTATCATTAAACAGGTAACTCAGTATTCCCTCACCACCAAATCCTGCAGAATTTTTGCTTGCTTCTGTGGAGGTGATATTGGACATCGTTCCACCAGCTCCAAAACCCCATTTGCCTTTTTCATTTTGTCCATGTGCCGGATTGGACAAGACAAGCATTAGCAATGCAACAGCAAATCGTCTCATATCGGATTCCTATGTTAAAATTATTTTCTATCTCATTTATCTTGTGAAAGCATAAGTGTTTATTTGGTCGACATTTAACTTTATTTTCAAAATCTTGTGTCTTAAAAATAAATTATGTTAATTGGTTGGAAAATGGTTTTGGCATAGTTGTGTTCTGTCAAGATTAAAATTGTGAGTCGTTCTTCAAGTCATTCCGGTTTCTGCGTTTTTCAGCAGAATACCGGAATCTCCTGAAACCTGCCGAGAACTGAGAGATGCCGGTATTGCAAAAAAACGCAAACCGGCATGACGGCTTTGAATGTCGCATTCACAAATTCAAACTTGACAGACTAGTAGTGCGCATTTTGGAAAAACAAACTTGAATAGTATTTTTTATTAACAAAGATGCAACATAAAAGTAAAATAACAGCATGAAGCGTGAAAAAATTCTCCACCAATTGCAACAGTATCAGAACGAGTATCCTTTGGAAAAAATTACGTGTGACCGTTTTATCGACTTTGTTCAATCGAATCCAAAGTGTTTCTTACGTGAGTTGCAGATTGGCCATATTACAGGTTCAGCCTGGCTGGTTGATGAATCCGGCAAAAATGTTTTGTTGACGCATCATCGTAAATTGAATATTTGGATTCAGCCTGGGGGGCATTCCGATGGCAATTCGAATATCCTGGAAGTCGCTCTGCAGGAAGCTGTAGAGGAAACGGGGCTTACGCAATTGCAGGTGATTTCAAACGCAATTTTTGACATCGATATTCATGAAATTCCGTTGCACAAAACCACACCCGCACATTACCATTACGATGTACGTTATGCACTGCGCGCTCTCGGTTCTACCGATTTTATTGTGTCCGATGAATCCCACGATTTGGCCTGGGTACCAGTGCAAAATATGGCGGATTACAACCGTGAAGAATCGATGATGCGCATGGCACGTAAATGGTTGGCAAGAAATTAGATGGTGAGAAAAATCGCACAATGATACGGCGTATGGAACAGCAGTTCATTTTAATGGGTACTTGTAATCATACTCCTACTCGTTATCATAATTCTTATTATAAATACAAGTACGAAGAGGCGTAGGAGTACGAAAAAAACGGGGTAATTTATGGAAGGATTTTGCCCTTAAGGCGACGTTTGAGCATTTCCCGTGCACGGAAAATACGTGCTTTCACGGTGCCCAGGGGAATATCGAGCATCTCGGCAATGTCTTCGTAGGACATTTCTTCTTTGTGCCTTAACTCAATTGCCTGTTTGTACTTTGCAGGTAAATCTTCGATGGCGAGATTTATCATGCGGGTTTTTTCTATGGCCAGCATGTTTTTGTCCGTGGCTTCTTCTTCGTCCGGGTACTCACGCTGGACTTCTCCGTCTTTGGATGGCACGGGTTTATTGTAAGAAAAAGTTTGCAGGCGCTTTTTACGGAGATAATCGATGCAATTGTTGGCGGCAATTTTATAAAGCCAGGTTGAAAAAGCGTATTCCTCGTTAAAGGACGAAAGGGCACGAAATGCCTTCATGAACGCTTCCTGGGTTAAGTCCTCCGCTTCTTCTTTGTTGTGAACCATCTTATATAGCATGTGGTAAAGCGGTCCCCGGTAGCGATCGAGAATTTGCGTGTAAGCTTCCTGATCTCCTGCAAGGGCGCTGGCGATGACGGAAGAATCGATATTTTTTTTCGGAGAATAAGCCATGTTCCAAACCAGTTTTGAATAAAAAAAAACTTACTGGAAAATAGAAAAATAAGCAAGGACAAAATCGTTGCGTTGGAAATTGGATTTTGCTTATTTTATCCTGTCCATTCTTCCATTCCACTGAAATTTCATTTCGTCCGGAAAGTGAAAGGGAGTTCAAAACAAATGTTATCAATTGAATTAAACCCCGTCCTAAGAGCAGCGGAAATGGCTGCCGTCGATGGTTTTGCCATAAACAATATCGGCATTCCCGGTGCTGTACTGATGGAACAAGCCGGCAAATCCGTTGCTGAAATATGTTTGTCGCTTCTTAAAGGTAATGCCTCAAAGAAGGCCATTGTATTGTGCGGCAGTGGTAACAATGGGGGGGATGGATTCGTCGTTGCGCGACACCTGCTGCACAAGAAAATTGATGTAAAGGTTGTGCTTCTGGGTGCTCTCGAAAAGCTGCAAGGTGATGCAAAATTAAACGCCGATGTCTGGCAAAAACTGGATCAAAAAATTTTATTCTTCGAGAATTTTCCCGAATCAGAATACGGAAATGCTGATCTCCTTGTGGATGCGATGTTGGGAACTGGCTCCCGGGGTGGACTTCGCGGAGCGTACGCGAAAGCAGCCATGCTCGTCAATCAGAGTCCCGCGAACGTCGTTGCCGTGGATTTGCCGACCGGTGTTGATGCAGACAGCGGCGAAGTTGACGAAAACGCTATCAAAGCCGATGTCACGGTGACGTTCGGCGCTGCGAAACCTGGCTTATTGTTTTCACCCGGCCGCGAGTGCGCCGGGAACCTGCATGTTGCCGATATCGGATTTCCGCCAAAAGCGTTTGCATCGGTTCACCCAAAAACATGGCTATTACCAGCTGGAAAAATGGGTGCCCTGTTACCGGATCGGCACCCGGCGGATTTTAAAAATAAATGTGGGCAGATTTTCATTGTTGCAGGTAGTGAAGGTATGGCTGGTGCCGCATCGCTTGCGAGCTCAGCGGCAGTGCGGGTTGGTGCAGGACTTGTTGTTTTGGCGACAGCTCCCACTATCGTCGCACAATTGGCAGCGCATCCTGTGGAAGTTGTAAAAGAGCCTTTGCACTGGCAAGAGCATGCGATGACAGGTGAAAGCCGGAAAAGATTGCACACACGCCTGCAGTGGGCACATGCAGTGGCCATTGGCCCCGGTCTGGGGCAAAGCGCGGAAGCAAAATTCTGGCTCGAAGAAATCCTGCACAATTACCACGGTCCCCTCATTATTGACGCAGACGGATTGAATCTATTGCAGGGCCGGGTCGATATTTTGAAAAAGCGCCAGGGGGAGACAGTGGTCACGCCGCATCCCGGAGAGTTTCTGCGCCTGAGTGGTTTGCAGAAGGATGATTTGAAACCTGTGCCAATCGAAATAGCGCGGGAATTTGCTACGCACAACAATGTGCATTTGCTGCTCAAAGGTGCACCATCGCTGCTTGCATTTGCGGATGGTCGTGTTTATATAAACAGCGCAGGAAATCCGGGCATGGCCACCGCTGGCATGGGTGACGTGCTTACCGGCGCGATAATTGGATTAGCCGGGCAAATGCCTTTGCCACAGGCGGCTTTATTGGGTATGTTTATTCACAGCCGTGCTGCCGATATTGCAATCAAGAGTATAGATCCGTTGTCGCTTACAGCAGGTGACGTTATTTCCCATTTATCACAAACATTTATGGAGTTACGAAATTTATTATGATGAAAATTATCCGGGGAACCTGTGTCTGGTGTTTGCCCTGCGTCTGGGCTTTGCTTATTTTTGTACTGTCATCGATCCCAAATCTTACAACGCACGACCGTTTTTCATTCGAATTTTCAGATAAAATAGCACACTTGCTGATTTATATGCCACTGGGATTTTTTATCTACAGTGCACAACAGGAGTGGCCGCTTGTTGAGCGGCGTTATTCCTTTAAGCTAACGATGATTTTCGGAGTACTTTATGGAATTTCCGATGAAATTCATCAACTCTTTGTACCGGGTCGATATTTTGAAGTAGCTGATTTTATTGCAGACGGCCTCGGTATCTTTCTCGGAGCGGCGTCTTTTGTGTTCCTAAAAAAAAAATATTCGCGACAACTGGTAAAAATTACGACAAATGAATGAGCCTATCCAGCATCCAAGCTGGACAAATTTAATTCTGGTATTGGTGGGATTAATCCTGCTTTTGCTTGTTGGCATGGTGGGGTATACAATTCTTGAGGACTGGAGTTGGTTTGAAGCGCTTTACATGACGTTTATCACCTTCTCGACAGTGGGTTTTCACGAAGTAAGGCAATTGCACCCAACAGGCCAGCTCTTTACCATGTTTATTGTACTCACCGGATTGGTGCTCATCGCATTGCTCTCGGCCAGCGTAACCAGTATTTTCGTGCGTCGCGAATTGATTATGAATTTTAAATCCAAAAAAATGAAGAACAAAATTCAACGGCAGAAAAACCATGTTATTCTTTGCGGAGCAGGGGATACGGGAAAAACGATTATTAATGAATTTCAAATTGCACGCGAGCCGCTCATTGTAATCGAGCAAAGTGAGGAAGTGATTTCGAGCTTGCATGAACAATATCCGCACATGCTCTTTGTTGCCGGCGATGCAACGAAGGATGAGGTTTTGCTCGAGGCGGGCGTTGAAAATGCCCGTGGTTTAATCAGTGCCCTTTCCGAGGACCGCGATAACTTGTTTGTGGTGATCTCGGCTCGCAATCTCAACCACGGACTGAACATCATTTCCCGGTCGGTGGATCAGCATACGGCCGGAAAAATGTATAAGGCTGGTGCCAACAATGTCGTGTCCCCGAACCTGACCGAAGGCATGCGCATGGCTGCAACGGTACTGCGTCCCAACCTTGTCGGTTTTCTCGATGTAATGATGCACGATGCAGAATTCGAGCTGCGGATGGAGGAAGTCACTGTACCGGAAAACACCAGTTTCGAGGGCAAGACACTGCGCCAAATCGAGATCCCCCAACGCACGGGGCTCATTGTCATTGCTATTAAAAAGACCATTGGCGGCAAGGCGCAGTACATTTACAATCCCCAGTCCGATACCAAAATCGAACACGGCAATGTGCTTATCGTGCTCGGCAACCGTGAAAAAGTCGAACGCTTAAATGCGCATTTGGTGCGGGTGGAAGGGTAAACTGAAAGTACTTAGTACAGCCTTCAGGCTGACTTTTGCAAGCACAAGATTGAAATTGTGGATAAAGTAAGTATCAAACACGTCTTCCCGGTTTCTGTAATTCTCAGCAGAAGACCGGAATCCCGCAAATAGTGTCGCACAGATTAATTCACCTTATCATCCCAGCTGGGCAGGACGAAACCGGGGGATGGCGGTATTGCAAAAAATGCAAACCTGCATGGCTACTTCAATCTCCAGTAGTACAATTTTAAACTTGATGATCTACTAAATTCCTTCTATAATTTTAGAAAATAACACGTTCCAATAAAACTCCAGAGCATAAAAAATAACCATGATCAAAGCAATAATCTTCGATGTAGACGGCCTTTTAATTAACTCCGAGCCTTTGTGGCGTGAAGCGGAGCAACTTGTTTTTGGTGAGGTGGGCATTCCGCTCACGGATGAAATGTGTGCGCAGACCATGGGTTTGCGCAGCGATGAAGTTGTGGATTACTGGTACCAGCGAGGGCCGTGGAATGCTCCGGAACCGGTTGTTGTGGAAAGGTTTTTGTTGGAAAAAGTTAAGTCCCTTGTGCTGGAAAAGGGGAATGCATTGCCCGGGGTTGATTATATTCTCGATTTTTTTAAAAAACGCAACTACACAATTGGTCTCGCTTCCTCGTCACCGATGATGTTGATTGAAGCCGTAATCGAAAAATTGCAGATTGCCGGCTATTTTTCGGCGTTTGCCTCTGCTGAAAATGAAGAACGCGGTAAACCCGATCCGGCAGTTTATCTCACGGCGGCAAGAAATCTCGGCGTTGCGCCGGAATTGTGTCTGGCATTTGAGGATTCAGGAAATGGCTTAATGAGCGCAAAGACAGCTGGGATGAAAACCGTAGTGGTTCCGGAAAAGCTGGTTGCGCATGAAGACGTTTTTGAGCTCGCAGACATACGTTTGGATTCGCTGGCGGATTTTAATGAGCGACACCTTGAGCGGTTGAGTGCTTTTTGACAGGTGTGAATTGAAGTGGCATGACAACTCATACTTACAAAATATGAAAATACAATAAATATAACCCAGGTATCCCGAATGGATTTTTACGGGCAGGATGCCTGAGCTACAATTTACCTCAAGCCGCATTCCTGCTGGCGTTGATATTCCCATACAAACTTCGTTTTACCATTTTTTCATATACTTCTATGTTCTCTGATTTCTGCTCAATTTTCTGTAATGCATATTGCTGGATGACCAACAGCGGCAGCACAATGCGTTCACGAATTTGAATCGAGTTGCGCGAAATCGGTTCTTCCTGCATGAGTTGCTCATAACCGGAAATTCGTAATACCATTTCCTTTGCCAGTGTGTATTCATCGAAAAGCAGGTTCCAGAATTCTTTGTAATCCGGATCTTTGGCGATATACGCCGTTAATTCAAAATAACATTTGGATAAAGACATCATGCTGTTGAGAATTAAGGCTTTGAAAAAAGGCACTTCCGAGAAAAGTTGTTTGAGCTGCTCCAGTTTGCCCTGTTCCTGCAATTCAGCCAGCGCCGTGCCAATGCCATAATAACCGGGTACATTCTGCTTTAACTGGCTCCAGCTTCCCACAAACGGAATCGCCCGTAAATCCTTAAAAACGAGCCCATCCTTGTTGCCCCGTTTGGAGGGCCGGCTGCCAATGTTGGTTTTGCTGTAGTATTTTAGCGTACTCTTGTTTTCGAGATAGGGAATGAATTTGGGGTGATTTTTCAGCGAAGTATATTTCTCAAAACTGCGTTCTGCCAGTTCCTCGATGAGCCGCCGCTGTCTCGTCGAGATATTGTTATTTCCAGAGGCGAATTTATGCGCTAATCCTGCGGTCAGCAATTGTTCACTGTTGTGAATGAAGTGCTCGATCGTGCCGAATTTGCTGGTGATGGTCTGGCCCTGTATCGTCAACTGGATGGCATGGTTGGCGATTTTTTCACTTTGTGCAGCGTAAAAACGGTGGGTCTTACCGCCACCACGTGCGGGCGGACCACCTCGTCCGTCGAAGAAGACAGCTTTCACACCGTACATTTCACAAACGGTGCTGAGCTCTTCTTTTGTGCGAAAAATGGCCCAGTTTGCCTTCAGATAGCCGCCGTCTTTCGTGCCATCGGAAAAACCAAGCATCATGATTTGCGTTTCGTTTCGTCTTTTTACGTGTGCACGGTATTCCGGAATACGAAACAGATCAACCATGATATCTTTTGCGTTGGCCATGCCGGACATGGATTCGAACAGGGGAATTATATCAAAGGTTATCTCCTCTGCGGCCATGCCGCACCAGCGAAAGAGGGCATAAACGAACAACACCGCAAAGATATCCTCAGAGTTGCTGACGATATAGCGGTTGCAGCCACCTTCTCCATTTTTTGCCTGAATTGTTTTGAGCTGTTTTATATTGCGAATCGTATCCTGCAACAGGCTGTCGTCGAATTGATCCGGCTCTACAATGAAATCCGAATTGAGTAAAATATGGCTTAATTTGGCCGTTGTTAATTCTGAAAGTGCCGATGTGATGACATTGTTCTTTTTCAGAATTTCGGTAATAGCCTTTTCGTGAACTGCATGATTTTGCCGAATATCCAGTGTGGCAAATTGCGTCTTGAAAATTTTTACTTTGTCTATAAATGCATCCAGTTCCCCGAGATAGAGGCTATTGTACTTTTCGACCAGGATGTTTCTAACGTCCTGAAGCGGCCTCAGAATCGCGTCGAGAGCCACGGTTTTATCGCTTTGAAAACAGGTTGGATAGATGGTACGCCGCAAATCTTTTAAAATCTGGTCCACGTGACGAAAGGTCAGTTTGAGTTGCAGTTTGTCGAGATCCCGAAGATAGCATTGCATGAGTGTCATGCGCATTTCATCTGCGACCTGCATGGTAACATCAGAGGTGACGAAAGGATTGCCATCCCGGTCCCCCCCGGGCCAGAAGCCAAGCTGCACGATATCATGGTTGTTGAATTCATTCCCCGGCATCGTCTTGCGAACATTTTTGTACAATTCTCCAAGGGCATCGTAATAGACTTCTTTGAAAAAATAGAGCACGTTTTTCGCTTCGTCAAAAGGTGTCGGTTTTTTGATGTTCGTCAGTGGCGTCAATCCCAGTTGCTGCAGTATTAAATCGATTTCATCGATGCGGTTATTGGAAATAAGTTTTCGCAAGCGTCGGATTATTTCCAGGACAGAGGGAGGATAAAACTGCGTCGGATGCGCCGTAAATACGATGCGGGCACTGAACGTGGATAGCACCTCACTCATTTTTTCACTGAAATTTCGGTTATCCCGCAAGTGAATAAAATCTTTGAGGGTGAGATCATCTGTGAGGCCGTGCATGTGCATGTATGCGGCGTCTTCGACACTGTCGTAAAGGACTATTTGGCGCTCGACATACTGAATGACACGGAACATAAAATCAATTTTTTCTTCATCGGAATTGATGTCCGCCTGTGATTCGAAAAAAGTATCGAGAATGTCAATGGGATCTCTGCCGGATTCCAAGCCGGTTTTACAAACATGGTGCAGCAGTGGAATGAACATACCGATGTTTTGTACTTTGCGGAAGGGAAGATTCAGAAACAAACTGTTGTAGACATTAAATTTATTTTTGATGGAGGTATCAAATTCCTTCTCGACGAGTTTGTTATTCATAATAGAAAATGTTTGTCTTTGGGATGATTAACGATTTCGATTTAATTTTTAACAGTTGTTCCGGGATTGATGCTCATGCTTTTTCTCCCGGACTTTATGCAGTGTAAAGATAAGGAACTCTAAGGAAAAAGTACAAAAAATATCATAATTTCTTTGTGCTGTCGTCGATTTTCCGGGCATCTGCGATGCCAGCCAGCTGATAATCCAGTGAAGAAATCTCAGGCGTTAATTGGATTTTTTCAGCTCTTTGTGGCAAACAAAAGCAACTGTTCAAATTTATTTGCGCTTGTGCTGATTCAGAGCTCGATATTTGCGGAATTTAAATCAAATTTTATGTTAGGACATCTATAGTCTTGCCCCTTGGGGCATGGTGGAATGAAGGGGAATTGCCTGTACTTTTACATAAACCTGAGCAGTGAATTCACTAAAACCGGTCAAATGCTTGTTAATATCGTGGTCTGATTTGTACGGCACCACTTCCTTGGGGAAAGGTAAATCCTTGACTCACAGAACAATCCTATTGTCGTTTTAATCTATTATAGTGACCGGATGCTCAAATTTCTCACTCTCCTGCGGCACTGCGGCGGCATTCCCAAGTTTAAAACGTCGCATGGAGAACAGCAACGTATTTGTGAGCTCCTGCAGAGACTTTGCCTCTTCGACGATGGTGTTAATCGCCGAGGCTTGCATTTGGGTTGCGGTGCTAATGCCATTGATGTTCTGTGATATCTCGTTGCTCACATTGGTTTGTTCCTCTCCTGCAGTGCTCACCTGTGTAATCAAATCAATGCTTTGAAACGCGCTCTGCCGGATTTCCTGCAATGAGTCGCTGGCCAGGGAGAATGTGTGCTCATGTTTTATAATGTCTGCGGAAACCTGTTCCATCGTTTTGACAACGGCGTTGGTCTCATTCTGGTTGGTACGGATATTATCGGTAATTTCCTGAATTGATGAGCTTGTGCGTTCGGCTAATTTGCGAACCTCATCGGCAACGACTGCAAAGCCTCGTCCTTGCTCACCCGCACGTGCCGCTTCGATGGCGGCATTGAGGGCGAGCAAATTGGTCTGATCTGCAATTTCGTTGATAACTTCTGTGATTTCGCCGATTTTTGCCGCGCTTCGGCTGAGCTCTTTTACCGCAATAGCTGATTTTTTTACGGCATTGGAGAGTTGTGCGAAGCCACTCACTGCTTCCTCAACCACTTTACTTCCTTCTTCCGCCATTCGACCTGATTCTTCCGCCATTTTCCTCGCATGGGTGAGATTGCTGGCGTTTTCCGTTATCGTTTGTGTCATTTCCGACATGGCGGTAGCAACTTCCATCGTATGCTCGGTCTGCTCCTGAGAACCCTCCGCAACGACGGTGCTTTTTTTATTGATCGTTTGGCCAATATCTGCTGTTTGCATGGCATTGGTATTGACTTGTTGCAGCATATCGCGGATGTGGTGTACTGCTGTTGTAAATCCCGTATAAAGTTTCCCCATTGCTGTTTCGCGGTCCCCTTCAAGTACAACTGTGAGATCGCCTTCGGCAAATTTATCCATTTCGAAAAGCAATTGGTTAACATGATTATCGAGTTCTTCTTTTTGTGCGCTGATCTCGTGTTGGGCTTGCTCTGCTTTAAAAGCTGCCTGTTGGGCTGCCGCGTTGCTCTCCTCGGATTCTCGCAAAGCTTTTTTAATGCTGTCGATCATCCGGTTGAACGAATCGCCAAGTTGTCCAATCTCGTCCGAGGTTTTGACCTGAAATTGGTGGTCGAGATTTCCTTCAGCGATGATTGTCGTTGCCGAAACCAGGTCGCGTATTGGATTGGATATAAAACGAGCAACAAATTTTAAAACGATCACCGCAAAAATAATCGAGGCACCAACGATAAAAGTGGTTACCCAAAACAGATGATTGAGAAGGGCGAATACATTGTCCTCTTCCGCTCCCAAAACAACAGACACATCAGCAGAGGGAACGAGGGTTTTCTCAAACTTCCATCCGGAGAGAGTATTGTGCAGAAAAGCATCACGGATTTCAGGTTGAGTGAAGTCAGAACTTGCAAGAATGTCACCATTGGATTTTGCAACTACATACTTCAGCGATGTGTTCGTGAATGCCGCGAAGGTATTATCGAGAAAATTGCCGAGTGGTTGAACTATCCAGATTATACCTGTAATTTTTTCATCAATCGAAATGGCTCCGGCTGATTGCAGAATCCAGCCATCTGTGCCATTATTTTTTATCTGGTGTGCAACCGCCTTTATCCTGGTTGTATTTTGTGCAGTTTTCGCTCCTTGAAGGAAAGCTTTTTGCTGTACTGAATAATCGTAGGAAATGAATTCTTCAATCCGGCGACCTTCGTGCATTTGCAGAACCGGATTGCCGGCTGCTGTGCCGAATTGCACATCGAGGTACTGTGGATTAGGCTCATGGATTCGGGCCAGGAACGCTTCGAGGGTTGCTTCAGCCTGGGTCATTCCATCGGTATCTTCGAATTCTCTGGAAATGAAATAATCTTCGAAAGCTTTGTGCGATCGGATAACGGCTATATCCTGCTCTGTGCGTTTTATCAGGTTTTCGATAGCATCGCTTTTTTCTTTGGCTGTCTCGTGCAACCGTTCCGTTATCAACGTCTTCAGCTCATCCTCAACAAGTGAATGGCTGATAAAACTCTGCACCGCCAGTGTACTGAAAACGACCAAACTACTGGCAAGAATAATTTTGTTTCCAATGTTCATCTTATAATACCCCGCGGCTAAGCCTCAAAATATTTTATACTAATTGCTGTATTATAACATCGACTCGGGATTCGATGTTGTGAATTTTCTGGTTCAAAACTTAACGAAGTTTGATCAGATAGAATTGCAGGCACCAAATCTCTGTTAAAGTTCAACAAACAATCGGTGCCCGCAGGTAAAAAACAAGTTTACATCACAGCAGGGGCTGAATCAAAACATAAAAATGCTGTATAAAAACACAAAACGCTGAATTTTTCTTTTCAAAGTCCACTCTCGGGAGGGGACAGATCAGCGAAAAAAGCGAAGCGGTTTTTCGCGATCTGGGGTGGGTTCTGCACAATACTTGATAATTTATGCAAGTACTGAGCTCAAAATTACCTACCCCGAGCCCTGTCGGGCCCACCCCTTCCAAAAGGGGAATTGACTGGCGGTCGCTTCGCTCCGCCTATTTTCAAGCATTCAAAAACGCACATACATCGAACTGCATATTTATTCTCTAAAGTTATGTTTTAACTCAGCCCCTGAGAATACACTATAAAACTATTCTGTGTGATAACTTTGCGACTGGCTGCGCTGGCTCCAGCGTGCTACCAATCCTTTGCCTTCCTGCAGGTTGACAGTCCCCTCATTGGAGATCACCTGTTGGCCTTCATCACTTAAAATGTACTTCACGAATGCCTGAACGTCGGGAGATGGGTTACGATGTACAGCGAGGTAAAGTGGGCGAAATAGGGGGTATTTTCCCGCTGCGATGTTCTCTTTTGTCGGCTCAACACCATCGAGGGCGAGAATCTTTACACCGGCTTTGCGCGCTGAACTTACACCTGTAATACCCAAAGCAGTCGGAGTTGCTTTCACTTTCTTTTCCAATGGGCCGCTGGATTTGAACGTGAGTGATTTTGCTTTGAATTCTTCTCCAGGTGAATTCGTCACCAGCAGACGAAACATATGACCAACGCCGGAAATAGCGCCTTCACGTGTGCACAATACAATACGTTTATCATCCGAGCCCAGATCTTTCCAGGTTGTGATATCGCCATCGTAAACCTTCTTTAGATTTTCAGTGGAAATATTATCCACTGGATTGTTTTTGTTGGTGATCACAACGATTGCGTCCCAGGCGACTTGAATGAGTTGCACATTGTTTTCTTCGGGATGCAGCTTGTTCCCTTCCATGAGCAAATGACGGCAGGTTCCACCGAGGTCTACAGACCCGGCACTCGTCGCACGAATACCTTTGGTCGCACCGCCACCGCTCAAGGAGATGGCAACGCCGGTTTTTTTCTCATACTGTGCAGCAATTTCCTGCATGAAGGCTTTTTTCGTAATACCACAGCCTGTCCAGCTCAAAGTTTTGTTTTGTGCAAATACTGCATAAGGTGAAAGCAATGCAATACTAGCCATGAGGACAAGCAGTTTTTTTAGCATGTTCTTCGAATTCATAATTTTCTCCACTTTATTGAATTAATATTTAACCTGGAACATAAATTGAATTGCGTCATAGCCATCCAGGTCAGACATATGATAATTAACTTGAATTTTAGACTGATGATGGTCTTTTGGATTGAAAAAATAGTTAAAGCCGATTACAGTTATGGCCTGATCGCTGGCATCTGCACTGACATCAAGTTTTTCAAATTTTAATACAGGTTCAAATTCAGGCGTGACGAGGTAGGCAGCGCTGAACCAGAAATCAGTGCCATCCTGTGCTGCGCTGTTGCCATCCTTGCGCATCATGAATTCGCCATTGACGTTTAACTTGTCGAATTTTGTCTTTACGCCGGCACCGAATATACTGACATTTTCCTGGTCGACTACACTGGTCATTGCATTTCCAAAATAGGCTTCGGCAAACACATTTTTAACCGGAGTCGCATGCACGCGCCCGGCGAGGGTGTAATCATTGCCGGCAGCCGCGCTTCCAATGTCGTTTGCTTTACTGGGTCCGGGATTAAAGACCCCCAAATCAAATCCCAGATTCATCTTATTCAGTTTGCTCGCGCGTACCATTGCACCGAGGTTTCTTTCGAACACGAGGGCTTGCCCCAAACCACGCTTGACGAAATCCAGTTTCTGGCCGGACATATTAAACTCCGTGCCGATGGGGGTTTTGAATTTACCAAAGTGGACAACCACATGTGAATTTGCCTTGATCTTCATTTCTGCATCTTTGATAATTCCGGGTGAATCGCCGTCCTTATCGATGTCTGTACTCTGTTTACTAAAATCTACCTGCAGTCGGAAATCCACTTTTGGATTTAATGCACCTTTGACGGTTAAGCGTACCCGGTCAAAACCAAACAGAAAACCATCGTTATTTTCCGATTTGATTGCGGTTGTTTGAATACAACCGTTGATGTCGTAAGGTTTACTCTGAGCGAAAATTTCAGTGGCTATCGCAAATAAAAACAATGGAATTGCGACGAAAAGAAAGATCCCCTTAAACATCCTGGTTTGAATTTGTAGTGCTGAGGGAGACATGAGTCCTCCAACTGGTGTTAGTTCAAAAAAAATAGAAGGTTTGCGTTGAAAATCGTCCGCTTTATCTGTTTGATTAACGGTTTTATTTGTATATCCTTTAGAAGTGTTTATAAAGGTTAATTGAAATTAATAGAGTTGAACAGAAGCGCATTTTTTTTGAGCTGGATTGGAATGTTGGTTTATTGCTGGAGAAGGCTCTTGCAGGAACAGTTATTGGATATTTCTCCTTTTTTTAGTATTGTCAGAATCAATTCCGGTCAGTTACGGATAAAGACACCGCATCATGCTTTTGTTGCAGGACATCACAGAGCCGTCGAAAGGTAAAACTGACTGAATAGGATTTTTTTCATCGAAGTTAAACCCGGTGAGATTTCCTCAACCCGGTAAATGTGCGCGAACGCATTCGTCCTTCAATCATTTATTCACAAAGCAAACCTGTATGCCATTCATTATTTTAATCAAATCCGGCACGAAATTCGTGACTACAATTCATCGTTATGCTTTGCATTACTGTTGGTTGGTTTTTTCTCTGCTGTTGTTTTCTACCGGCTATGCGGGGAGTATACCACACAATCCTGAACGTTCCCTCGGTGTTCCTTATCGCAGCCCAGAAAATACCTATTACTGGAAGAATCGCCCACCGTTTGCGGGCTATTGGCAACAGGATGTACATTATGAGATTGCCGCTCGCCTGAACCCGGAAACGCGAATTATTTTCGGCAGTGAAAAACTGACTTACTACAATAATTCACCAGATACCCTTCACTTTGTCTTTTTCCATCTTTACCAGAATGCCTTTAAACCCGGGAGTTACCTTGATCAATACCTTCTGTCCGAACACTCGCAGGCGATTTCCCGTTTAACCGGCACTCGCAAGGGGCAAATTCTTATTTCGAAAATTACCGATGAAGCAGGGGATAGTCTGGCAACCATGCTCGATAACACCATCATGAAAGTTGATTTAAACCAGGCATTGTCGCCCGGTGATTCCACTGTTCTTCAGATCGATTTCAAAACCTACTTTGGCAGTTATACACGGCGCATGAATTATAATCCAAGCAGCGGTTTCGAGCAATTTAATGCCGCACAATGGTACCCGCGAATAGCCGTTTATGACCGTACGGCTGGCTGGAACACCGAGCAACATCTTGAGCGTGAGTTCTACGGGGATTTTGGCACCTTTGAAGTAGCATTGACGCTTCCCGAGGAGTTTATCGTCGCAGCGACCGGGTTTCTGGTGAATCGCGCAGAAGTTCTGCCGGATACTTTAAGGGATAAATTGCGCATTGAAAATTTTATCGATCCAGACCTAGCAGGACAGAAAAAAGTTATCGAGCCGGGGCCGGGTTTAACAAAAACCTGGCGGTATCATGCTATCAATGTGCATGATTTTGCCTGGACAGCCGATCCATCGTTTCGTATTGGTGAAGCGCAATGGAATGGCATTACCTGTTATGCTTTTGTTCGGCAATGGAAAGCGGCCTATTGGCTGGATGCAGCGCAATTTGCAGCGGATGTGATTCGCGTTTACTCGGAAGATTTCGGTGAATATGCATACCATAAAATGATCGTCGCGGATGTGGATGACGGTATGGAATATCCGATGATCACCTTCGATGGTGGTTTTTCACCCGATTACTACAATCTGTTCGCCCACGAAATCGGGCACAACTGGTTTTATGGCATGGTTGGTTCCAACGAAACATACAGCGCATTTATGGACGAAGGGTTTACACAATTCCTGACCTGGTGGGCGATGGACAAACTGGTTCGAACACCGGAAACCCGGAATCAGGATGCGGATTATGAATATTCGAATGAAAACCGTGAACGATATTCCAATTACATACAATACTACAATACGGTAAAAAGCGGCCGGGATGTGCCTTTGGAAACACATTCGGACAAATTTTTAGTGGAAGACAAAGGACGCTACCAATATTGGCAATCCTATTTCAAAACAGCTGTGATGCTGTTTAATTTGCAGTATGTTCTGGGCGATGAATTGTATCATCAGGCGATGGCGTATTATTTCGACAAATGGAAATTTTGCCACCCCCAACGGGACGATTTTTACCAGGCGATAAGTGAGTTTACAAAGTGGGATTTGCGCTGGTTTTTTGATCAATGGGCAAAGAAAACCCGGACAATTGACTACGCAATCAAAAAATTCAAAGTCAGGCAAGAGAAAAATAAATGGCAGACAGAAATGGTGCTGAAACGCAAGGGCAGCGCTATTATGCCGCTGGATTTGGTGTTGACATTTGCGGACGGCACGCAACAAAATGCACTCGTTCCAATCAATTATAATGTAAAGAAAGAGGGCAATCCAGTGGTGTTGCCCAAATGGACGGGGTGGGGAAATTTTAATGATGAATATGCGACCACCCTCGAATTTGATAAAAAGCCGGTTTTCCTCGAAATTGATCCAGGTGGAAGACTCGCGGATATTTACCGCCTGGATAATTACAGCAGTTTGTTTCCGCGAATGCAATTTGAACCGGCGTGGCATCATCCCTTCTGGCGGACGGATGCATACAAAGTCCGCTGGCGTCCCAAGCTCGGTTACAACCTTCGTGATGGTGCCCGAATTGGTTTGCAACTTGATGGTGGGTACATGAACGGTTGGTGGGGCGGGGACCATCAGATCGATGCACAGGTGAATATTGCAAGCCGACTCCCCGAGGAACCAGTGAGTTACCGGTTTTCTTACACTCAGCCTTTCAACCGGCAAAATCGTGAAGCCCGATTTTCAGTAATTGGTATGCGCGATTATGGATACCAGGAGCACGGCATTTCGTATACACATATGCTTGCCGGGCACGCATGGGATTACCGGCAGCAAACGACGCTTGAAATAAACCTTAAGACAGCCTCGGTATATGATTTATCCTATTTGAATACGCCCTGGTTTTGGAGAGAACAGGAGGGGACGCAATCGAAAATAAAAACATTTCATGTCATGCGCACCGGGATTCACCGGAATTATGCTTTTGGGAAGACTTGGCAGCATGATGGTCAGATGCACCTGCTTTTGGAAAATTCTCTGCCGGGAACGGATACCCAGTACAGCAAAATCACTTTTGAAGCACTAAATGCATTTGAACTCGCAAAATTAAAACTTCAAACCCGTACATTTTTTGGATATGCTACTGCGGGAACACCAGCGCACTCTTTACTCTACAGCAGTATGGGAAGTCCGTATGATTCTATCAAAAATGGCTGGCTGAGCGCTTATGGGGCATTGCCGACCTGCTGGGCACGGAATGGACATATTCATACAGGAGGCGGCGGAAATGTCCGTGGTTTGCATCCGGAAATTATTGAAGCGATGCGCCAAGCAGAATCTGTTATGGATTTTGCCGGGAACCGCCTGGCGAGTGTGAATGTTGAACTTGCAATATGGAATCCGATGAATAAATTTGTTGCGAAATTGCCAGGCATTCATTCGCTGCTGCATTTCGATTTATATACGTTTGCGGATGGTGCTGCTGCGAAATTTACGTATCGAAATGATGATTTTTCCTTACCGGAACCGGTGTTTGATGCCGGGCTCGGACTGCTCTGGACACCACGACTGCAGAGCAAAGCACGCGGCATACTTGGCGATGTACCTAATTTTCGCATTGACTTTCCATTTTTCTTGTCGGCCGGTGAGGATACGTTCGCCTTCCGCTGGCTTGTGGGAATTGGGCGAGTATTCTAATTTTAATAGGTTTTGTTCCATTACAGTCGATTGCAACTGAAAACGACGCATTTGAAGACATCTCTCAAGCATTGTGGAAAAGTCGGAACATCCCGCTCATTCGGAAGGTGCTCCTGATTTGTTGAGTATGAAAGGAGTTTGATTTTGCAAGAGTACGAGTAATTCTATATAAAGCATTTGTGTTTTTAGATTTAACTTTTATTTTTTATGTAACGGATTTGCAGTTAATACAGCAGCATTTTAGCAGGATTTACAACAGTGTAATGAATAAAAGTGCATTCACTTGTAAATTGCAGGCTGATTTTTAATAACACGTGCGGCATTTCCAACTCAAATTATTTTTTCATCGGAGGAAACAGTCCATGTTTCGCTTAAAAATTCGCTCATTGATTTTCCCAGTAATTCTTGTTCTTGCTGGCGTCTCTATGGCGCAGGAAAAAGTTGATTCAACAGTGACCGGGAACTCAAAACAACGAGCTGAAGTCACGCAACATCAGGTGGAAGCCATAACTTCACAACTCATTGCCCCATGCTGTTGGAGCGAAACCGTTAATCTGCACAAATCATCCGCGTCGACGGCTGTACAAGATGCAGTAACGCGGCTCTTGCAGGAGGGGAAAACAGAAGAGCAGATTAAAGCTGCAATGGTGGCACAATATGGCGAGCGAATTCTCGCCACGCCGAAGCTCGAAGGATTCAATTACATGGCTTTTATTTTGCCAATTGTGGCTTTGCTCATCGGTGGACTCATCGTGTGGCACTATTTGTCCCGGACACGTCAGATTGGGCAAAAATCCACGGCAATAAAAAACAAAACCTTGCAGGATTACGATGACCGCATAGAAAAAGAACTGCAGAATTTTGAAAATTAACTTTACCCACAGTACCTGTTTTAAAAATAAACCACCAGAACCGGGCAGGAGATAGCTCCCGCCCGTCCTTCATTTTGGGTATTCCATGAATAAAGCAGGCACATTGCGCGATGAAATTTCCACCCCCCAAAACATCTCAAAATTGGGGTTTGACTACAAATTATATTCTAACTGGGAAGGGTAATAATGCATATCATTGACAACTTTGTTGCCATCGTGTTGGCAGGAGGACAGGGATCTCGTCTAAGCCCACTCACAGAAAAAAGATCCAAACCAGCCGTGCCGATTGCCGGGAAATTTCGTCTCATCGATATTGCTATGAGTAATTGTCTGCATTCAGGCATACGTAAAATGTTTGTTCTTACCCAATTTGCCTCAGAATCACTTCATCGTCATTTGACACAGACATACCCCTTTGCACCGTGGTCGAACGGTTTTGCGCAAATTCTGGCTGCTCAGCAAACTTTGAGTAATACAAACTGGTATCAGGGGACTGCAGATGCCGTTCGTCAGAATCTGATCTATCTCAGTAACAAAAAATTCGAGTATTTTATCATTTTATCCGGTGATCATCTGTACCGTATGAATTACCAAAAAATGCTTGATACCCACAAGGCACAGCAGGCGGACGTAACTGTATCCGTGTTACCCATCGGGAAAGAAAATGCAGATCAGTTTGGTGTTTTAAAAACAGATAATAAGGGAAAAATTGTCAGCTTTTACGAAAAACCGGACAGCCCTGAATTGTTGAAATTGTTCTCACCAAATATGCAATGGGTAAAGGCACAAGGATATGCAGGATCAACGGATTGTATGCTGGCTTCTATGGGAATTTATATTTTTTCCCGAAAAGCTTTGTTCGATATGCTGGAAGAGAGCAATGAAAGCGATTTTGGCAAGGGCATTTTTCCACAGGCCATTAAAAAATACAACGTTGTTGCCCATTATTTTGATAGCTACTGGGAAGATATCGGAACCATAAAATCCTTTTATGAGGCAATGATCGATCTGACCAAGCCGGCGCCAAAATTTAATTTTTACGAGGAAAACAGGCCAATTTACACGCACGCCCGTTTTTTGCCCGGTGCACAAATCAATGAATGCAAGATTTCCAGATCCCTTGTTTGCGATGCTGCACGTCTGGATAACTCAGAAATCAACGACAGCATTATAGGCGTGCGTAGTGTCGTGCAAAAAGGTTGTAAGCTTGATGGTGTTGTGCTTATGGGGGCGGATTTTATGGAAACCGACCATGAGCTGAAAGAAAATGACAAAAATGGCTTGCCGCGGGTGGGAATTGGTAAAAATTCGATAATAGAGAAAGCAATCATTGATAAAAATGCACGTATTGGGGAAAATGTGAAAATGAAGGTTGCAGGGCGCGTTAAAGAGAAAACCGAGAAGAATTACTCGATAAAAGAAGGGATTCTCATCGTTCCAAAAGATGCCGTCATTGCTCACAACAGTGAAATAGGTTAAAAATACGCAGTGCACCAGGATGTTTCCTTGTGTGCACTGCTTTGCTATCAGCTTATTCTGCTTCGTAGGTTTTGATATTAAAGGCAAATTCCATTTCTTCAATCGGTAGTTTTGAAAGAAATTGAATGCCCATCCCAGGGGCAATCCAGGATTTCGATTCAAAGGGCGATTGGTCATTTTTCCACACAACTTCCCCGACAATTGTCTGGTAATCGAGGCTCCCCGGCTCATCAAAACATAGTTTTATTCTCTTCCCCTCGTTTAGCGGGTGCAGTGTTACGATGTGAATTCCGGTTTCACTTATATCCGTTGCAATTCCCCTTTTCCATGTCATGCTGTTATGAAATTGCAGATTGCACCAGCAGTTGAAACGTGGATTATTACGATTTTCAATCCGACTCCCATCACCGCCGCCCGAATTTTGCATAATTGTTTCCTTTCTGTGAATCTTTGAAAAAACGCACGCCGTGGTCGAAACTAACATTATACCGGTTGCAGACGATCTTCAGTTTATCTATCGGGTGCAGAGGCAGGAAAGATTAAACTGAAATGGACATTTTACAGGAGCGAAATATGAATTTATCAGGTAAAGATGCGGGCGGACATGAGGTAACCAGCGTTGAAGCCAGCATCGATTTCAATGAGCTGTTGGAACGCGTCGGCGGTGATGCGGAGTTTCTGCAGGAACTCTTTGATATTTTCCTGGACAATAGTACCGATCTGTTAAATCAGATAAAACAGCATATTGAAGAAAATGATCACGAAGCGCTTGCTCGTGCGGCGCACACGCTGAAAGGCTCAGTCAGTAATTTCACTCCGACTGGCCCGGTGTTCGAAATGGCACGATCGCTCGAGTTCATGGGAAAGGAAAAAAATCTCGATCAAGCTCCAGAAAGTTATGATGAATTAGCAGAGAAGCTGGATTCCCTTCATGCAACCATTAAACAATTTGGTAACAACATCGCTTAAGGAGTTTTTTCTGCATCCGTGAGGCTGTACGACAAATTTGGAATACAAATTCCCATTTCCATTTGGTATAAAACAAAAAAAGGTGCGTGGAGTAGTCTCCACAGCACCTTTTTGTATGCTTAAATAGACTTGCTACTATGCTTGACCTGCACTACCCAATACATGCGTATTTTTATCGATGATCATTTTCTGTAGTTCATCCCGTGCTGGGCCAAGGTATTTGCGTGGATCAAATTCCGAGGTGTTTTCTGCAAATGTTTTGCGAATCATGGCGGTTACAACAAGTCGGCCATCGGAATCGATATTGATTTTGCACACGGCAGACTTGGCTGCACGACGCAATTGTTCGGCAGGAATACCAACGGCTGCTTTCAGTGCGCCACCATGTTCATTGATGATATTCACATACTTTGGTAAAACCGAACTGGCACCATGCAGAACGATGGGGAAGCCAGGAATACGTTTTTCAATTTCTTCAAGGATGTCGAACCGGAGTGGAGGTGGAACGAGTACGCCCTCTTCATTTTTTGTACATTGTTCTGGCTTAAATTTGAAAGCTCCGTGCGATGTACCAATCGAGATAGCCAGGGAATCAACACCAGTGCGAGTGACAAAATCTTCGACTTCATCCGGCTGTGTGTAGATGGATTTTGCTGCAACAACATCGTCTTCAATACCTGCGAGAACGCCAAGTTCACCTTCCACAGAGACGTCATATTTGTGTGCGTATTCAACAACTTTTCGTGTCAGCTCAATATTTTTTTCGTACGGATGATGGGAACCATCAATCATTACGCTGGAAAAACCACTTTCAATACAGGAAACACACAGTTCAAAAGTATCGCCATGGTCCAGGTGCAGTGCGATAGGAATATCATAACCTTTATCTTTGGCCATCTGTACGGCGCCTTCAGCCATATAACGTAACATGGTTTGGTCTGCATATTTGCGTGCACCGCTTGAAACTTGCAAAATTACCGGACTTTTCGACTCTCCGCAACCATTTATAATAGCCTGAATTTGTTCTAAATTGTTGAAATTATAGGCTGGAATTGCATATTTCCCTTCAAAGGCTTTCCTGAACATTTCCTTTGTGTTAACAAAACCAAGATCTTTGTAGTTTGTAGCCATATTAACCTCGTTCGTATTTTAGCTTAAAATAGTGTGCCGAATTTTAAAAAAAGCAAGCCTGAAAGTATTGTAATAATATGTTAAATGCAAGCGAATTGCAGTTTGTGATTTTCCTAAAAACACGCTGTATCCTGCCCTAAGTTGTACTTCCGATAAAAATGCGATTAGGCAAATTGCTTGCGATGTGCCTATATATTTCTTTATGCTCAAGATTGGATAATAACATTGAATTCAAGATATTTCTTGAATAATTTATTCTTTTCTTTGAATTTAGAGCAACTTCACTTATCTTCTCGCTTTTTAAATATGGAAATAATTCCATCAAATAAATTAGATAATATGGAATAAAATGAGCATTGATCAATTGAAAAGGGATTTTCACTCGGTTGGAATAATGGGAATTTTGGTCGATCTGTTCATTCGACTTGCGAATTCAGTCACTTTTTTCAAAGTATTGCATTGCCTTGCCATTGAAGAAACGACTTTACACCACGAAATAAAAGAATTGCATCCGAAATATACTGAGCGCTTTCTAACACAAGAGGAAGTAGAAAATTTTTTACAGGTTGAAGCGACGCGCATGCCTGAATATGTTGTTGAATTAGGGCTGGATAAACAGGATGAATGTTTGGGATTACTGGATAATGAACGCCTGATTAATTATTGCTGGTATTCAGACCTGCCGACCCGCTTAAATAAAAATCTTGAAGTTCACTTTAATCCTCAATATAAATATGCGTATCGTTCTTACACGATTATTCCATTTCGTGGCCAGCGTTTGCAGGGCTTAAATCTCTATCACGCATTGCAGATTTATCGCAAACAGGGCTACAGGGGCATTGTTGCTTATGTGGACAGCAATAATTTTAACTCCCGACGTTCTTTGGATCATCTTGGTTTTCAGCTATTTGAACGAATTTTTATTTTAAAACTATTCGATACATACCTTATCTATAAAACCTCAGACTCCATGCCGTTCCAGTTTTCCATCCAATTAACTGATCTTGCCAGAAAAAAATATAAAATACGTACATTTACGAAATAAAATCCATCCACTTTTATATCATTCAGAGTTAGCTTTATTTTGTATTTTTGAATACTTGCATTGGTTTCTTTGCAAGCATTTGTGCAAGATTTTGTATCGTAAATAATGTGAAAAAATTATTTCAAATTTTTGTTTTTGCCACTTCTTCTTGTTGAAATTGCGGTATTACCCAGAAAAATGAATTGTGGAGGAGTGCCTTTTCATCAATATTGGTGTAATCATTGTCACAAGAGTTGATGTCAAAAATAAATGGAAGCATAACGTCCTATTTTTATTGAAACAATGGTGATGCATCAGACGTCTCTTATTGCAAAAAGAAACCCAATTACCATTTAATTTTTGGAGGCCGTTATGAAACGTTTAATGCTCGTCTTGATCGCGATCGCACTTCTTTTTTCTTTCACAACTTTGCAGGCAGATGAAGTTGAACGCAGCCCGGAATTCTGGAAAATGTACAGTAAAAACCTGGTTAAATGTATAAAAGAAGGAAATGAAGGTGTTCGCTACGCCGCACTGCAACGTATCGTCAGTTATGGCGATAAATTGGATGTTGACGCCGCTGTTTTCGATATCATGCGAATTTACCGCAGTGATCCGAATATTCATGCGAAACAACTGGCGTTGAGTGCCTTGAATAAAATGAACAACGAATGGGCTATTGGCTTTTTGAAATTACAGGTCGATCACGAGAAAAATCTCGCTTTAAAAAAGCAAATTTTTGCTATGATTAAGCAACATGAGAAATCAAACATGTAATTGCCATTTACAATCCCCTCAAAAAAAAAGCTCCCGAAAATTTGCTTGGCGGGAGCTTTTTTTTATTTAACCTGCGTTACTCATGAAGTGCTCAAAGTGAATGGTGAGCTGGAGATTTCTCTTCCCGATCCAGGTAATTGTGAAAAATGCAGGTGAAGTTTGTTTGTGTTACTGAATATCCATTTATTATCTGTGTCTATTTTTTTAAATGCCGCTACTCTGCTTTGCTTAGGAGCGTGTCGGATTCCTTAATTCCAGGTTCTTCTAACAATTCCTTCAACGAGAAATGCACATAAGGCTCATTGCATGCCGGTGTGTTTATGCCAGCATCGGCAACCCAGAACTCAAGTGACTGAGGTGCAAACAGGACATTGTGCAAATTGCTTTTCATTGCAACAGGCCTGTCCATTAAATGGATTGCTTCTTCCTGACCAATTTGTCCATAATTATCTTTTACGCGTTCTGCTAATTTTTCATAGCGTTTGTCCGCAGACATCAGTACGGCATCTTGCATTGGGTGTGGCAATTGTGGGTGGAATTGATTTGGTTTTATCGTGATGAAGCGATCTGGTGTTGTGGACAGACCAACAGCATCTGGTATTTTGCCATCGGAAAGAACATAGAAATACTCGCAGGTACGTGGTGTGTTGCGAAAAAGCTCTACAGCATCTTCTAGTGTTTTAGTCGTTTCCAGACCTTCACGCATGAGTATCGGCATTGGCATACCGTCCCAGTCGCCTTCACCACGGCCACCCATTTCACCAAAAGCCACTTGTTGATCGTTCATGCCCGAAACAGAACCAATGAATCCGGCATATCCAACATTTGTAAACCCATTGCTCCCTTCCGGTTGCAGTATGAATACGACTGCAACATTCTGCAAACCGAGTTCTGTGATGTAATCGAGTACTCGCCCGTGGTAGAGAACACCATCTTTCGATGCCTGATTAAAAACCGCAAACCCTGAACAATGGAATAGGGCGGGGAAGACATTGGCCAATTGCAATTCTTGCAGTGAAACACCGGAAGTTGATGACAAGCCTTTTAGTTCTTCCTGATATTTTTGCGGAATGAAAGGTTGCAAACGTGAGTAGGCATTGCGCATTTCATTCAGAAACCACTGCCCCTTTTCAAGTGTATACACCCAACCCATTGTGTAAAGCGTCGCTTCGACTAATTTTTGTATTTCTTTTTGCAAAAGCCGGCCATGCACTTCACCAATCTGCCTGTGGCTGCCTTTCGCAATGAGAATTCGTTTATTGTCACGAATGATGAGCTTACCATTTTCCACAGAAGTCGTGCCTGATTTTAGAGGAACAGGCATGTTTTGGTCGAGAAGAATACCTGCAGCCCGTAGGGCCCCCTGGTAAATGGATCTATTCAGTTCTCCCCGATCCACGTTCAATGATTTTGTATCATCGTTGCTCATTGCGGCAAAAAGTGGCTTTTCTTCAGGGTGAAAATCGAGCTCGGCTTGCAACTGGTCACCGTATTGAATTTGGTATTTGTCTCCGGTAATATATTTTACAGCTAAAATTACCCCGGTCTTTTTATCCGGAGGAAATGAGATGCTTTTAAACTGCTTGCCATCGATATTTTCTTCTCCGAAAGAGCAATTAAGCATGCTCCAGAATGCTATCCCTGTGCGGTCGATCCAGCTCAATTGCATAATCTGATTTAGTTTGGGATGCTCTTCAATGACCTCGCCCAAAAACCGGGCGATATCGAAATTTATGAAATCAGGTCCATCGCCTGAGATCGATAGTGGCGATTGCAGTCTTTGCACAGTGGTTTTTTGCTTATCCGAATGGATGAGAAATTGATTTTTATTGAAATGTATTTCCCCCTCAAAGGCGCTGTTTTCCTCATATCGGACCGTAAAATCGATGGAATTCTTTTTATTCTCTTTTTTCTGCTGCACAATCGACGCATTTAAAGCCAGCTTGTCCTGGCCATTTTCCAGAGCCTGGTGAATAGTAGTGATATGATGATAAACTGCCACCGAGCCGGTTATCCTTTCTTTAAAAACGAAACCGACGACGAGAATGATGCCGAGAAGCACCGCCATTATTTTTGACAATTTGCCGGACATTCGATTTTTCCTTATTTTTTGGAATTATTTACGACCTGTTAAGTAATTTCGTAATTCAAATGGAACATAATCCCGTGTACTGGCATCCGCGTCCTTCTCAGCATAGGCAATCCACATTCGTAAAGCCGTACCATCGTAGACCACATTTAATAAGTTGCCGCCCTCATCTGCCAGTGCTTTTGATAGATCGATCATTTTTTCTGCGTTAAAAGTTCCCCGGTTTTCGTTAAGATCTTTGTGGGCGAGTTCGTTATTCATCGTGTAATAAATGCATTCTGGCACGAGCCCTGGTACGGATGGATCCGATTCAACTTTATCCGTCCATTTATGCAATTTTATGGAATCAGGCGTGGAAACATAAAATTTTACCGCCCCCATTGTTTCCGGTTTTCCATCGCCCACATAGAAAAAATAGCGTTTAATGAGATGTGCGTTTTCGATTGTCGATACAGCCTCAGATAAGGTTTCGGCGTCGTAAAGCATTTGACGGAATAGGAAAGTGAAGTGAACTCCATCGAGGTTGAACGGGGATTCAGAGTTGGGGGATTCGCCCTTCTCTCCAAGGATTATTCCGGCAGCGTTCATTCCTGAATGCGCACCAATGTATCCGGCAAAGGTGGCCATAGTATGCGGTTTACCTTTTTGTGGTTTGTAAACAACAACGACCGGATAGTCCTGTAAATGGGCCTGTTTAACAAAATCCAGGTTGCGAATTTGGTAGAGATGTCCATCCGCACTGGCTTTACCCCAAACAGCAACACCGCTGCAAGCGTAGTCGGCAATGGCAGGAATGGCATGTGCGCGCTGGAGATTGGCAAGGGGATAACCGCTGCCTTCCGCAAGACCTTTTAATTCTGCTTTTATGCGTGAATCGATATAAGGTTCAAGAGTTGCCCACGTATTGTCCAATTTTTCATCACTGAATATTTCCGGATAATGGTATGCAAAATCGAGATATCCTGATATGCATTTTTCAACGGAATTTCCCAATGCTTTACCTAACTGGTACCCCATTTCGTAGGGCGTTCCTTCTACAACGATGACTGGAATTTCATCGACCCCTGCACCGATTTTCTCTACGAGCGCTTGTCTGGAGGAATTATCTAAATTGCAGGAAATAAGAAATGTTGAAATGAAAAGAAGCGAAGACATTATTTTTTTCATTATAATTTCCTCAGTTGTTAAGTGAACTCTCTCGACCCTAAAAAATCGAGAGAACTATTTTCGATTCGGCAACCTGTTTGTTATATTGGACTTTAAAAGTACGGTGTAAGTTTATCTATAAAAAGTGAGTTATGGCAGGTGTAAGCATTATTAACGGTCTTCTGTCATACAAGATGGCGGAGGCCGGTAAGGTGAACGACATCGGAAAATATAAATTTTTCAGTTCAAACTTTTGTAAAATAATGTATTTTTAAAAACACTGTAAACATTTTTATTGGATTTTAAGGAATCGTTAATATTTTTATTACATATTCATTTCCGGTTGTTAAAAATTAACATCACATAAATTGTTGCAATCGGAGTTTTTCTTGCGTTTTTATCCTTCCATCAAGTTGTGTTAAATGACCAATTTTTATTTGAATAGAAAAGTACCTGAATCGGCAATAATCAAAGTTATTTTCACGTGATCAAACTGTTCTTTTGAGTAAACCGACATAAGGTACATTTTTTTTAATGTGAAAGCAATCGTTTGCTTTCATAAGCTTTATGCTGTGGTTTTGTATTTTTTGGGGATGTTTTAAGGAGAGAGAGAAAACATGGTCTAAATCCTGTGAGGATTGCACATGAAACGTATCTTACTATTTATTTTCACAATTGCGCTTGCCTTGCAAACGGTACAAACCTTTGGTGGGGTTACCGGAAAAATTCGTGGTGTTGTGAAAGACGCCAAGACGGGTGAGCCGCTTCCTGGTGCCAATGTTGTCGTTGTTGGCACTTCGTTCGGGGCCGCTGCTGCGGTAGATGGCACATTCATCATACTTTATCTTCCTCCCGGAACCTATGAAGTTAGAGCATCGATGATTGGTTACAAAACAGCTATCAGTCAGAATGTAAAAGTAGAGGCTGATCGCAGTACGCATATCGAATTTGTGATGAATGAAGCCGTTCTTGAAGGCGAAGAAGTGGTCATCGTTGCTCCTGTGGAACTGGTAAAACTGGATGTCTCGGCCTCTGAAACTCGAGTGACGCAGGAAGACATGGCCAATGCCCCATTTTCAAATCGGGTGGAAGATGCCATAGCATTTCAAGCGGGTATTCAGGGAAGCCTCATCGAAGGCGAGATGCAGATTCGCGCCGGTGATGCGACAGAAGCTGCAATTTTAGTGGATGGCTACTCGATGGTTGATCCAAATTTTAACCGTTCCATCGTTAATATTTCTCCGAGTAGTGTGGAAGAAATAAACGTCATTCGGGGTGGTTACAACGCGGAATACGGCAAAGCGCGGTCCGGGATTGTAAACATTGTGACCTCAACACCTTCCCAGGATTTTCATGTTGATTTAGATTATCAGTTAAATCCTGCCCGGCAACGCCACGCTGGCAGCAGCCGCTACAGCGAGAATAATTTCTGGCCTCAGTTATTGTATGGCAGCGAAGCATCAATGGAGCCAAATTATGTTGTACGCATCGAAGGTATCACACCAGACACTATTCGCTGGGAAGGCTGGAATGCATACACGGAACGACTGCTCACCGATACCAATCCAGACAATGACTTAACCGCAGAAGAAGCGCGTGAACTGTGGAACTGGCGCCACCGGCCGATTACGTACGATGATGTGACAGGTCATAATATTGCCCTTACCTTGAGTGATGGTTACAAGTTCACTAAAGATTGGAAAATGAGTGTCATGACGACACTTTCGTGGGAAAAACAGCCCTTTGCCTATCCGCAACCCATCGATGCCTACCAGTCGAAGACACTGCTTTACAAAGTAATCAATGATATTGGTACCAAACACAAGTTTACCTTACTCGGTACACACAACCTGACAAATACAGTAACAAGTAACTATTCCACCAGTAACTGGGATGTTTATGATGAAATTTCCTACGGCGGTGGTGATAGTGAAATGTTTTATGTTGGGCGCAAGCCGTTAAATGACCGGAAAGCATCGCTTGTTGGATTAAAATACCAGTATCTGGCCTCAGATACGAGAATTCTGGAAGCCGATGTGAACTATTTCCGTTCTGATTGGGACATCCGTCACTCGGAAGCAGCTTCTGAGGCAGACGGTCGCTATTTCCATGGGCGTCTCTATCTCGATCCTCAGTCCGGTTGGATCCCAAAGAATATCTGGTCGGATGAGAAACAGGATTGGGTATTGAATCCTTTGGCGCGTTCTGACGATGGAACCAATTATAGCATGTTCGGTGGTGGCGTTACCTGGGATGATTCCTATGGCCGTCGCTTCAATATGAAGCTATCAATGACGGATCAATTCAATCCTGCCCATGAATTGAAAACAGGAATCGAAATTACTGCCAATAAAATTGTTGAAAACCGCAGACACTGGCATGATGACTCCCCGGAAAAGGAATACATAACAACAGCGCATTCCGAACCAATCGAATTTGCTGCTTACATCCAGGATAAAGTAGAATTCAGCGGTATGGTTGCAAATTTTGGTCTGCGTTTGGATCGTTACGACCCGAATGGCGAATTCAGCCCAATGGGGGTTCTCGACTATGCAACTCTCGGTTTGCTCTTCGATCGCAACAACAAAGTTGAATACTACGATGTGCACAGCATTCTGGATTATGCGACCAACGCTGATGCTTATTATGCGGTAAAAGGTGATTCTTTTATTACGACTACCGCAGAAGCGAAATGGCATCTCAGCCCGCGTGTTGGTGTTTCCTTCCCAATTACGGAAGACAGTAAAGTCTATTTTAACTATGGCCATTTTGTACAAATTGTGCAGAACGAAGCCATGTATCCCACAACTCTGGACGGTGAAAACGTTCGGGTTCAATGGATGGGCAATCCTCAGCTGGGATTCCAAAAGAGCTATAATTTCGAACTTGGATACGATCAAAATGTTTTTGATAAATTCCAGTTGCATGTGGGTGCTTTTTACAAGGATTACAGCGATGTGGAAAGCGGTATGGTGTACGCCCACTCCGATCAATCACTCATCGCAGAATGGGCTGCGCAGCGGGAATATCGCGAAGTGCGTGGTCTCGATATTGAAATCCGTAAGAAATCAGGACGCTTCCTGACAGGATTTTTTAATTTAAATATCACCAACAAAAGTGTGAGCGATCTTGAAGTCCCGGGAATCAGTCAGATTCCTGTGATTACTGATGATCCAAACATCGGAACCAATGGTGAGCTGCGTGGGGTTCCACGACCGATAGTGGAAGAAATTACGCCTTATGGCCGTGGATACTTCGTTTTATCCTCACCACGAAATTGGGGACCAAGAGTGATGAATTATCCTGTTTTGCACCGGACATCGGCCAGTCTTGGTATTTATTACACCGGACCGCAATTAAGAGAACATCCGGATGGCACCTGGCGTGAGCAGCATCCAAACGTGTACTTCCATACAATCCCAATAATTTCAACCAACCTGCGCTTGGCTCGTGATTTCGAAATAAATCGCAATTCAAGCATGAAGGTTTACCTTGACATCGGTAATCTGTGGGTTTCGAAATTTCGCAACATCCCTGGTGGTCAGGCCGGAAAAGATTATTACAGCGATCTTTATGCTCAGGGAAAAGAAGATAGACTGGGCACGGAGGAAGTCACCAACAAGGACATTTTGCGCACACACAGTGAAGTCCTTTATGCTGGTGAATACCGTTCTTTTATTCTTGGCATGCGTTTTACTTACTAATTCAATTTGCTGATGACAATACTTGAAAGAATAAACGGAGGGACTATGTTTGCGAAAGAGCATTCCCCTTTTTCAAATAGACTCAGATTGCTGATTTTCATCCTGCTCAGCTTTCTAATTACAGGCAACTCCCTGTGGGGACAGGACATAAAAAGCCATGAAATCGGTCTGTTATGGGAAACTATGTATGCTACGGGATCAATCCCCGGCTACGCTCCTGTTGATGATCGCATGACCTATCCTGGTGGTGACTTCTGGTTGCAAACCGGGAAAAATCTCGCGGGTCGTGGAACATGGATCGGAGTTACAGAGTGGACGGATCAATACGGTGTTTTTCATCCGACCTATGTTTCCGAGGGTGGGTATGCGAATGATGAAGCTCACGGCTTTACTTTTCCCATTTCCAATAAAAAGCAAGTTCGGAATCGTCTTCCAAATGTCATCGTGAATGGAACTGCCGATGTGCGTATTCTCGATAAGCGGGAAAGCAGTACAAAGGCGTTTAGTCTTGATGCGGATGAGCGAATCGAAACCAAGTGGGCGACAAATACCGGTATTTCTGTACGCCGCAGGAGTTATGCTTTTGCTAATTACAACCACAACAGCTATATCGTTTTAGAATACGAATTCACAAATGATGGTAACGTGGATGCAACAACGACGACAAGCGAGTTGGCGGGTCAAAATCTCAAAGGCGTATATTTCGGATTCCAGTATTACATCATTCCCGGCGGAGATCGAGGGCACCCACAAGTGGATGAGCACGATGACTGGGTTGAATATTATGGCAACCAGCCGGGTGATTCACTGCGGGGCTTGCTTTATTTCTATGACGGCGACTCAAAGGTAAAAACCTATGACGATATTGGCGATCCCGATCAGTTTACAGGTGAATTCTTGTCACCACAATTCCCCGGGATTGGTGTTCTGCATGCGGATACCGGTTATGATAACGAGGATGATGACAGAAGCCAGCCATCTACCATCGAAATTAAGCCGCAGGTTCGTTTTAAATCCTACACAAAAGGCAGCACGGAAGGAGAAATGTACGAAGAGCTGAGCTCTGGAAATCAATCTCAGGGCACGGTTGGTGTGTCACCAAATCCTTATGACTCGGATGTGCGGCAACCAATAGCACTAATTGCGTTTGGACCTTATGATCTGCCTCCGGGCGAAAGCATTAATATCGTGCTATATGAGGCGGTCGGCGCTATTTCCAAAAAACAGGCGATTCAGGCTGGCAAGCAATGGAAAGATGGTACCTTATCCTTTGAGGGAAAATCAGGCGACGATGCAAAAAATGCACTCATAGCCACAGGCCGTGATTCGCTTTTTATGCATGCATCCCGTGCGGAATTTGCCTGGAGAATTGGCTTGAAAAATATTCCCACACCTCCACCCTCACCAAACCTGACTTTGAATTCAGGTCCTGGAAGGGTTGAAGTCAGTTGGGTTACCGGTGACGATCCTGAAAATCCACATCCAAGGGATGAAGATTTTGCCGGCTATCGTGTCTATCGATCCGATCGTCCAAATGATAATTTGTATACGATGATTTGGGAATGTGGTGGTACTTCCGGTGTTGAGCTCACGAATGAATACTGGGATTATGATGTTGAACGTGGCAAAAATTACTATTACTATGTGACCAGCTTTGACGACGGTTCAGACAACACAACAGGACTTTTTCCAGGGCAAACATTAGAATCAAGTCCCTTTTATAATCGTAATTATGAATTGGGTGCGACGGCTACAGTTCCACCCTCATCGAATATGGATTCTGTACTTGTTGTCCCAAATCCCTATCATTTACAAGGTCTCGCCTATGGTGGCACATTCCAGGAAGATTATCTTGAGACCTTACGCCCGGAAGATCAGCTCTCCTTTGTTGGATTGCCGGCAAAAGCCATTATTCGAATTTTTACGGTAAATGGCAACCTCGTCGAAACAATCCAGCACCCGAATCCTGAAAATCCAAACTCTATCCCCGGCTCGGCTGATGAAACCTGGCACCAGATTTCCAGCAGTTATCAGACGATCAAGTCTGGTGTTTATTTCTACTATGTTGAGGGTTGGGACCGTGATGGCAAGCCGCTTGGTTCAACGAGTGGTAAATTTGTGATAATACGATAAGCGGGAATGTGGAGGCAAAAATGAAACATAAATTGAGTATGATATGTGCGCTGATTCTCGCTATCCTTGTTGTCGATTTCGGTTCAGCATCAGCACAGAAAAAGAAAGTTGCACAAAGTGGGATGACCTATCTGAATATCGGCTTAAGTGCACGGCAGAGCGGTATGGGTAATGCCAGTGTCGCCTCAGTCAGAGGCGAACAGGGGCTTTTTTACAATCCTGCGGCAATAACCCAGATCGAAGACTTCAGCCTGGTCATCAATCAGGTTAACTGGTTGGTGGATACGCACGTATATGGCATGGGAGCGATTCTGCCAATTCGTAATTGGGGTACACTTGGACTGGATGTCGTTTATATGGACTACGGCACCATCATTGGCACCAAGCGGGTGGATAAAAGTGTTGATGATCGTGGCTATATTACCACGGGCGATATCGGCGTTGAAGATTATGCCATCGGTTTAACCTATGCTTATGCCGTAAATGACCGGTTTTCCTTTGGTACGAAACTTAAAATAGCTCATGAGTCCCTCGGCCATGCAGATTATGCTATCGGTGTTATCGATGAGGAAAATGATGAATTTGTCTACGCGAACAAAGAATGGAAACTGAATCAGTGGGGTATCGATTTTGGTGGCTACTACGACACCGGCTTCCGAAGCCTGGTTTTCGCTGTTGCTTTCCAAAATTTTTCCCGCGATATGGTTTACTGGACGGAGAAATTCCAGATGCCTCTCGTCCTGAAAATGGGATTGGCAGCGGACATGAATCAATTGATGAATCTTGGTTTTTCCGATGTTCAGATTAACGCTTCCATTGATGCAATGCACCCGATTGATTACACAGAGCAGGTCAATTTGGGTGGGGAGTTGGTATACAAAAATCAATTTGCCCTGCGTTCAGGATATCAGTTTAACCAGGATACAGAAAATTTGAGTTTCGGCTTTGGCCTCAATTTCAACTATTCCGGCACCGTAGCTCATCTCGATTATTCCTTTACCCAGGCTGAATATTTCGAGGATATAAATCGTTTTAGTTTAAGTTTTTCTTTCTGAAATGTTCAATGAGAGTCTGTTCAGAATGACACCTCTGCTCATGGACTCTCATTAAATTGGTAGGAACCGTACGGAATGCTTCAGGCTCCTCCAGAACAAGATCCAATTGTCGGCAAATAAACAGTTTCAAATTACGCATGTTGCAGCAGAATATGCAAAACCTGACATTTTGAAAATTTGATCTTTCAAATCATGTGAAAGGTCCAGCATAAACTGCTGTTTGCATGGAATAAACCTTATTCACAAGGAGGATTGTATGAAAAATGTTACAAAGTGGGCATTGGTAGTACTTGTTTTCAGCCTGTTTTTTGCAGCAGGATTGGGTGCGCAAACCCCTTCAGCAGACTACCTTTATTGGGAAGATAATTTCAGTGACACAGCAACTGATCCAGATTTATGGCAAAATGTTGGCTGGTTCTATTACGGACCCAATGATGGGCTTATCGGCCAGGAAGTTCGCCAGGTAAATGACGAAGCTTACATCTTGCAAGGAAATTACGCTGGTTTGGTTGGTGCAGGTTTGATAGAAACTAACGGTGTTGCAAAATTGGATACTGCGGACGAAGCTGCAACCAAAGAACTATTGGTAGCTAATAACTATAGTCATCCCAATCAGGTTATTCAGTGCAAATTGAATATTCAGAAAATGAAGGCCTCTTCATGGTTTCTGATTGCAACACGCATGGAGCAAACGAATCCGGATGAAAGTTTACCAGATTCTGATCCAACAGAAGAAGCTGCCTACGTTCTTCACTTGAATCCTGTTACTGATCTTGTGCAAATTGCGAAATACGACGACACGCCATATAATTTGTTGAGTACTGCAACATTTCAGGATCTGGCAACCGCTCAGATCGACCTTGAACTCGATGTTTATTACTGGATTAAGTTCTACCTTAACGAAGGTGATTTAAAAGTCAAAATCTGGGAAGGCGAAGCCACAGATGAGCCAGATGATTGGTTACTGGAAGCTACCGACTCCGATCCTCGTGTTGCTGGTAAATACACTATGTTCGCAATGATGGGTGTTCCACCGAATACAGAAGATGAAAAAGACATTTTCCGTGTCGATGACATTACTGTTAGCGGTTTCGTACCTTTAACCGCAGTTAAAGCTGAAGACGAAGTTGTGCCAAACGAATTCGCACTGGGAAATAACTACCCGAATCCATTCAATCCTGAAACCACCATTAATTTCTCCCTTGAAAAAGCGGAACATGTCACTTTGCGGGTTTACAATGCTACTGGTCAGCTCGTTCGTACGCTCGTCAATGAGAATATGGAAGCAGGACAGTGGAAAATCAATTTTAACGGCCTCGATGGCTACGGTCGTCGCCTGAGCAGTGGCGTTTATTTCTATCAATTACAGAATGCCACACAGCAAATTACCAAGAAAATGGTACTGCTGAAATAAGGAAAATTTTCCGGAGATGGATCAGGGGATATCCCCTGATCCATTTTGAAAAGCAATATCCAATAATCAACACTCAATTTACAATTTCCAGGTTTAAAAGACTTGAACATTGGAAATTGTTTGTTGATTATTGCGTGTTGATTATTTCTTGGAATCTTATGGAAATATGAATACAAAATTCTCGTTTCTTCTTTTTTTTCTCTTTTTTAAACTTCCGCTTTTAAACGCACAGATCATAAGCAATTCCGAACTCATTTTCCCTCCCCAGGAAAAACATGTGCACAGCAGCAGCATTGTAGAATGTCCCGATGGCAGTTTATTGGCGTGCTGGTTCGAAGGCTCCGGCGAACGCAGCGCCGATGATGTGCGCATTCGCGGGGCACGGCTTAAAAAAGGGCAGCACGAATGGAGTGAAGTTTTTGAAATGGCGGATACGCCGGACTATCCCGACTGCAATCCAATTTTATATCTCGATCACGAGCAACGTTTGGTGCTTATGTGGATGGTTGTTGTTGCGAACCGCTGGGAAACATCTGTATTGAAGTACCGAATTTCTGAAAATTACATGAATGCTGGCACTCCAATTTGGCAATGGCAAGATGTCCTCTTTATGAAAAATACCGATTCTTTTCAAACGAGTATCGAAAAAGGATTTAAATCTCTACCATACAAAGACCTTGCATGGGCCGCCTACGCACCAAAATATGAAAAAATGTTAGTTGAAGCTGCTGCCGATCCCACAAGGCGTGAAACCGGATGGATGACCCGCATCGCGCCGACATTTCTGCCAACCGGGCGTATTTTATTGCCACTCTATTCCGATGGATACAATTTATCGCTCGTGGCCATTTCTGATGATAACGGGCAAACCTGGTTTCCCTCAGCGCCAATAGTTGGCAAAGGAAATGTGCAGCCAGTCATTTTGCGAAAAAAATCCGGAGCGCTGGTAGCTTACATGCGTGACAATGGGGACCCACCTGGACGAATCATGGTAAGCCATTCTGACGACGATGGTTTAAACTGGACACCCGCCACCGATACAGATATCCCCAATCCGGGTGCAAGTGTAACCGGCCTCGTGCTTCGGGATGGAAGCTGGTGTTTGGTTTACAATAACACAGAAAATGGCCGTAATAACTTAACAATCGCTTTCTCTGTGGACGATGGTGCAAACTGGCAGCAGAAAATTGTACTAGAGGAAGCCGAAAAAGGAAAAGGGAGCTTCGCCTATCCCGCGATGATTCAGGCTGCAAATGGGAGAATCCATCTCTCTTATTCGTGGCACAAAGATAAAAAAAGTATAAAACATGTGGCAATGGATGTGAAATAGAGTGCATTAGGAAGTGCTTTGTTTTTTTTCATTCCGGAATGCTTTTATCCGAGCCAAAAGCCGGTGAAGCAAAATCCACGATTGGTTGAGGCTACATTAAATGGATTCCGGCTAAAAACTTGCCGGAATGACGTCCCACTGAGTGGATTGCTTTTCAAACCACCACGAGATGAGGTAAATGAAAAATCGAATTCAACTAAACGACGGCTGGCGTATGCAGCCAGCCTCGAAAATTACGCTAACACCGCAGGCATTATCCATTCCGGGAAGTGATACCAGCTCGTGGTACGAAGCACTTGTGCCGGGAACTGTTCTTGGCGCATTGGTAAAACTGGGTGTCATTAAAGAACCGTTTCGCGATAAAAATCTGGCACAGATTCCAGAAATGATGTTTGCTGAACCGTGGTGGTTTCGCACGGAGTTCGAAACCGCACAGGCCGGTGACATGAATTTTGCCGACCTTGAATTGGATGGTGTTAATTACCGTGCGGAAATCTGGTTGAATGGAAAACAGATAGCATCGGATCAGGAATGTGTCGGTGCATTCCGCCGTTGGCAGTTTGATATCGCGAAAGAACTGACTATTGGAAAAAATGTCCTTGCCATAAAAATATCCCCGCCACAAGCAGGTGATTTCAGTATTGGATTCGTCGATTGGAATCCGCCTTCTCCCGATAAAAATATGGGGATTTTTCGTCCAATCCAGGTGCATCATTTTGGTGGAATTAAGCTCGAACATCCCTTTGTGGACACTGCGTTTCATGATGATTTTTCGCTTGTGCGCCTGCAGATCAATGCCACACTTGAAAATCATACGTCGGAAAAGACAAAATGTGATTTGTGTATCGATGTTGACGGAATAAATGTCTGTAAATCCATTGAGTTGCTTCCGAACCAAAGTCTGGATGTTATTCTGTCGCATAAGGAATTTCCTCAGTTGCAAATTGAAAATCCACGATTATGGTGGCCAAATAATCTTGGGGAACCGGCACTTTATAAGCTGAACTTGTCGGTAGAAACGGAAAGCGGTGTTTCTGATTCTCAGTCTGTGCAGTTTGGAATGCGAAAAATCGAGTCCTGGCTGAATGCAGAAGGCAACCGGGTATTTGCGGTCAATGGAAGAGAAACCCTGATCAAAGGTGGTGGCTGGACGGATGATTTATTCCTGCTGGATGATGACAAATCGCTTGCGGCGCAGATTCGTTATGTCAAAGATTTGAACCTGAATTGTATTCGTCTGGAAGGTTTTTGGGGGAAGGATCACAAACTTTACGATCTTTGCGATCAAAATGGCATTCTCATGATGGTTGGTTGGAGCTGCCATTGGGAACATGAGCAATACCTGGGAAAACCTATCGATATTCGTTTTGGCGGTGTGACTGAACCGGAGGAAATTGACCTGATTGCCAAATCTTTCCGGGACCAGGTACTTTGGTTGCGCAACCACCCGGCAATTTTTTGCTGGACCCTTGCCAGTGACATGGTGCCGCACCCTGATCTTGAATCCCGCTACATTGAAATTTTAAAATCATGTGATCCAACGCGTCCTTCGTTGAATTCCACGGGTGGTGTCGGCAGCGAGCAGGCTATTGTCACCAGCACGGTTATCGAAAGCGATATTACCGGCTCCTCCGGCTTGAAAATGCTCGGGCCTTATGCCTACACGCCGCCAGTATATTGGTACACCGATAAACGACTCGGTGGCGCCTATGGATTTAACAGTGAAACCTGTCCGGGTGCGAATGTGCCACCAATCGACAGCTTGCGAAAGATGCTGAGTGAAGAAAATTTATGGCCGATGAACAGTGCGTGGGATTTCCATGGTGGTCGTAACGCCTTTGCCACCCTCGATCGCATCGTTGAGGCCATTGCAAAGCGATATGGCACTGCGGAATCTGCGGAAGATTTCGCGTTCAAAGCACAAGTTCTCAATTATGAACTCATGCGCCCCATGTTCGAGGCATTTCAAATCAATCACCCGCGGGCGACAGGCATAATCCAGTGGATGCTCAATGCCGCCTGGCCAAAAACTTCATGGCAATTGTATGATCAGTACCTTCGGCCGAACGGGGCTTTTTATGGCGCAAAAAAGGGGTGCACGCCCCAAAAACTCGCATACAATTACGGGGATGGCGATGTATATTTTGTTGATGAATATGCACAAAATAACACGCCAAAGATTGCCTGGATTCGACAATATGATACGGCCTCACAGCTGCTACTTGAAGAAACGGTGCGGATTAAACCAAAAAGTGGAACAACCCGAGTCTTTCGCTTAAAACGTCCGAATAAACTGATCTTTCTTGATTTGAGGTTGCTCGATGCGGATTGCGATGAATTGCATCACAATTTTTATTGGCTGGCTCCAACGCCGGACGTCCTGAATTACGGTGCGAAATTTGACGATTGGGCCTTTTATACACCGACAAAATCCTATGCTAATTTTCATGATTTAAACAAAATGCCCAAAACAAGTCTGGACGTTGACGCAGAAATGAGTGCAGGTGAGCACGACATAGAAATGAGCGTTGAAATAACCAATCACAGTGAAATTCTTGCATTTTTTAATGAATTCATTGTGATCGATCCCAGCTCAGATACCCATGTGCTGCCCTCGAACTGGAGTGATAATTACATTAGTTTGCTCCCTGGCGAATCACGTAAAGTGAGAGTGAGTTTTCCTCGCCATGCAATCGGAAGGGTTGATCCCATAATTGCGCTCAATGGCTGGAATTTAGATTGATGAGAATCTATCAGGAAATGCCTTGTTTTTAGTCATTCCGGCAATTTTTTAGCCGGAATCCATTTCTGGTAGCCTCAATCATTGATGGATTGTGCTTCGCCGGTCTTTGGCTCGGATAAAAGCATTCCGGAATGATCCAAAGGCTGAATAGTAGCCGAAAATTATATGTAAAATAGAAAAAATACAAGGTTTTGGCAGGCCACAAAGGCCTGAGCTACAGGTTTTAAGTTTACAACCATCTGTAGCTTTTCCCCTTGTGGGCACTATAGAAAAAAGGAGATAACAACATGAAAAAGCTAGCCATCACAGGTGGAACTCCCATTCGCGATAAAAAGAAAAATCCCTGGCCCAAATGGCCTGTGTGGGATCAGGCGGAAGAACGCGCTTTGCTGGAAGTGTTGCACAGCGGTGTTTGGTCGTACAATGGCCCAAAGGAAATCGAGTTCAATAAAAAATTTGCAGCTTACATCGGAAGTAAATACGCCATCTGTGCTGCGAATGGCACCGTGACCTTGCAACTGGCTTTGGAAGCCTGTGGAATCGGTGTCGGCGATGAAGTCATCGTTCCGGGATTGACCTGGCAGGCAACGGCTGCGGCGGTTCTCGATGTGAATGCAACCCCGATTCTCACGGATGTGGATGAACGTACCTGGTGCATTAGTCCAGAGGAAATTCGTAAAAACATTACACCTCGAACGAAAGCCATTATTCCTGTGCATCTCTATGGTTGCATGGCGGATATGGATGCGATCAAGGCAATCGCGGAAGAACATGAATTGATAATCATTGAAGATTGCGCCCATAAACACGGTGGTGAGTGGAATGGCAAAAAAGCCGGTTCGATCGGTGATATCGGCAGCTTCAGCTTTCAACTTTCCAAAACGATGACCGCAGGTGAAGGTGGTGCGCTCACCACAAGCTCCGATGAATTGGCGGAAAAATTAGATGCCTTGCGGAATTGTGGCCGTCGTCCGGAAAACGAGAACGCAGAGGCTGATAAGGGTGCCGGAGTTTATGGTGATGATGGGAATTTTATTCAATCAGGAAATTTTCGTATCACCGATTTTCAAGCCTCTCTGCTCATCGAAGGCTTGCGACGCTTGCCTGAACAAACGGATGTGCGTGAAAAAAATGCGGCCTATCTAAATAATTTACTTGCCGATGTCTCCGGCATTGAGCCCATGTACCATGATCCGCGGGAGACAAAAAAGGCATTTTTTAATTACTCGTTTCGTTACAATTGCGATGCTTTTGACGGGCTGCCTGCGAGTAAATTTCGCCAGGCGTTGGAAGCAGAATTAGGTTGCACCATCGAGTCATGCTACGAACCTCTAAATAATTGTTCCCTTTATCGTCCCCATACAAAACCAGCTCGTCACAATTTAGGCCGGGAATATTGGCAAAAGATCGACCCCGATCGGGCATCACTTCCCGTTTGTGAAAAAGTATTTGCAGATCAGGCGGTGTGTTTCCATCACCTGGTCTTGATGGACAATCAGGAAGCAATGGATCAAATAGTTCAAGCCATTGAAAAAATCAGGGAACATACCCATGAATTAATCACTTTGCCGGAGGTTGTTTAAAAATGCCGACAAAAGTTCGAGTAGCGGTAATCGGTGCTGGTTTCATTGCCCACTATCATGTTAAAGGCCTGCTTGAGCAGGAAAACGTTGAAATTACTGCCATCTGTGATACTGCAATTGAAAAGGCACAGGAATTTGCTAAAATCTACAACATAAAGCAGGTTTATGAAAAACACAGTGATCTGATACGTGAGAATGCCTGCGATGCCGTTATCCTGTGCCTGCCGAATGCGTTGCATGTGCCAATTGCCAGCGATTTTGTCCGTGCGGGGAAGGATGTTTTTATCGAGAAACCTCTTGGTATAAACACTGAAGAGGGGGAACAGCTGAAAGAGACAATGATGGAGAACAATCGTCTGGTGATGATCGGTCACATGTGGCGATTCGATGAGCAAACGCGATTTGTTCGCGCAGCGATTGCAGCTGGCGAAATAGGTGAGGTGCTCAAAACCAAAGGCTGTGGCATTCACGTCGATTGGGGACCACAGGGCTGGTTTACCCAAAAAAAACTGGCAGGAGGAGGCGCATTAGCCGATATGGGTGTGCACGCCATTGATACCGTACGTTTCCTTCTGGGCGATCCACAACCGGTGAGTGTATACGGCGTTCTTAAAACCTGCTTTGGAAAATACGATGTGGATGACATGGGAATGCTCATGATCAGCTGGGAAAATGGGACGGTATCCCTCATCGAAAGCGGGTGGTGGCACCCGCATGCCGATGGCCCGGAAGCATCGACACAGCTGATTGGCACGAAAGGTTATGCCCGTCTTTATCCAACGTCAGTGGAGACCCCTTTGGAGGGTCTTGCAGGCCGGGAAGTAAAGCGCTTGAGCCCAAAGGACGAACACTGCGACCAACCAATGTACTCACGGCAGATGGCACATTTCGTTGCGTGTATTCGGGAACGTAAGACACCGAATCCGGGCATTGAAGAAGGGCTTGTGGTACAACGCATCGTTGATACAGCTTACCGCTCAGCCGAGAGCGGAGAAGTTGTCTATTTATAGTCAAAAAAATCGAAGTGAGTCGAACTGGTAAATCGGGAGTACTTGTGTTTAAATATAATACCTGTTCTAATATTAAAAATTATAAGCGTTTAGTTTGTATACGATGGCGTCATTCCGTCATGCTTTTAGATGGAATCCATCAATTACTCTATTCTTGTCTCATTGGATTCCGGCTAAATACTTGCCGGAATAACGATAAACAATCCCAACGCCACCGAAATATTGGAATAAATCCTTTTTTTCGCGTTCCATTTTTTTCAGTATTCTTTCTTTTTTATTTCATAAATCCGCTTTTTGCTGCTAATGCCTCCGATGAGCACGCTGCCTCCAACAAATACCGTCTTGTGTGGACCGACGATCCAACCTCAACAATGACGGTGATTTGGGATCAATTAAAAGGTAATGAAGCTTCGGTCTACTATGGCGAGACCGATCACGGACGCCAGTACTGGAAATACAAATTGCGCCAGGCGCCACAGAGCAAAAGATGGCTGTACTATAACATGAATACATTCTACGCAAAACTGCAAAATTTGAAGCCGGATGCAACATATTATTTTGTCATTAAAGATTGTACGGGCACAAGCGACAGATATTATTTCCGTACAGCGCCGGATAAACCGAAAGCCTTCACGTTTATCGCCGGAGGGGACACGAAGAGTTCCGGTAAACCACTGGAAGCCGGGCGTGCTTCGAACAAAATGGTTGCCAGGCTTCGCCCTTTATTTGTTATGTTCAACGGTGATTTTAACAGCGGTGATGGGACATATCCAGACAGGTGGCAACAGTGGCTGACGGATTGGTTTGAATTGACAACCACCGCGGACGGCCGCATGATTCCTTTAGTACCTGTGCACGGCAATCATGAGAATGGCAATTTGACCGTATTACACAGGATTTTTGCCTCCCCTTTTCAATATGCAAATGAGAACAATGTCTATTATTCTCTGACGTTCGGCGGCGATTTTTTTCACATCATCGCCTTAAATTCGGAACTGGATGAGGGAGGTGATCAGCGAAAATGGTTGGAAGCTGATTTAAGTGCCCACCGAAATGATGTTTTTAAAATTGCCGGATACCACAAACCTTTTCACCCGCATACGCAGAAGAAACCCGAAAACGAGTATCAGTATGAGCAATGGGCTGGTTTGTTTTATGAATACGGCCTGAATATCTCCCTCGATGGTGACTCACATATGCACAAAATCACCTATCCCTTAAAGCCCTCCACAGAGAAAGGGAGTTTTCAGGGATTTGTGCGGGATGATGAAAAAGGAACGATGTTTATTGGTGAGGGAAGTTGGGGTGCGTACCCGCGCGATAACAATGATGATAAACCCTGGACCTTGCAGAGTGTTTCGTGCAATCAGGTAAAATGGATTCATGTCCGGCCAGAAAAAGATGCACAACCCGCATCTTTGGAAATTTTCACTGTAATTACCGGACAATATGAGGAAAATGATGAGCAAACACTCTTTGTCGATGCGGTTGAGAGTCTGAGTGAATCAGATGTGTTTCAGATTCCCGCAAACATCAAATTTTTCGTTGGAAATGATTCGTTGAAGTCGGTGAAATACCCGTTTTATTTAAATAATCAATGAAGGAATCAGAAGGCGAAATCCATGGGTCCGATTTCTGTTGAGCAGCTTTGCCACATGGATCCCGCCCGCCTTCTTCACTTCATTCCGGTTCGGCAGGCTCTTCTTTCGCTTCTATTCCGCAATATCCTTGATGTACATCAAGCCCAGCTCAATTTTTTGATTGGTACTATCGTGTTTGGCAACAACACGAAGTTGGGGATGTACTTTTAGCAAGTGCGTTGGAATTTTCTCTACCAAACCAAAATTGCTGGTGAAACTGGACGTGTCTTTTTTATGTTGTAAGACAAAAATATCGTGATTCTTTTGGCCATCCTGCGTGTAAGCGAAATAAAGTTGTACTTCGATATCGTCCGTTTCCAACTCACCCAGATAAAGATCGGCATCTATGTTTACCTGATTGTTTTTAATTTCATAATCAACTCTGGTAAAATGCAGCAATGGCCAGTTTTCATAGAGCATTTCTTTGAAAATGGAAAGATCACGTGCGATGGCGAAATCTGGTTCATTGGTCTTGCTGTTGCGATCCATCGCATACTGATAGAGTTCTTCAAAATAGTTGGATACCATCACTTCGGTATTGAAAACTGGCGTTACCGTCGCAATGGAGGATTTGACAGCTTTAAACCATGCATTTCTGTTGCCTGCCATATCGTAATATTTCGGGACGATATTCTCTTCCAGGATTTTATACAGTGATGTGACATCGTCTTTATCCTGAAGTTTGGTGTCGGCATAATCCTTTTCCTTGCCGATTTCCCAGCCGTTTGTGCCGTCAAACGCTTCCGGCCACCAGCCATCCAGCACACTAAAATTGAGACCAGCGTTTATGGGAACTTTCTGGCCGCTAGTACCACTGGCTTCTTCTGGTCGTCTTGGGTTGTTCAGCCACACGTCGACGCCTTGTACGAGCTGGCGTCCAACCTCCATGTCGTAATTTTCAAGTAAAATAATTTTCCCGAGAAACTCAGGTAATTGGGAGACTTCCCAGACGCGTTTAATCAGCGCTTGCCCATCGGTATCTGCCGGATGGGCTTTCCCTGCGAAGATAAACTGAACAGGTTTTTCCGGATTATTAACGATTTTGTCCAGGCGTTTTAAATCACTAAAAATGAGTGTGGCTCTTTTGTATGTAGCAAAGCGGCGTGCGAAACCGATAGTAAGTGCTTTTGGATTGAACCATGTATCGATAGCTTTGAGGCGTTTTTCATCGAGGCCGTTTCGTTGGTACTGTTCTTTTAAACGGGATCTGAGAAAATTGATGAAACGATTTTTCAGCAGAACTTTTGTTTTATCTATTTCTTCATTGGGTATGTTGTTCACCTGCTGCCAAAAATCTGCATCATGCAGGTTTTTGCGCCAGTTTCCGTTCAATGTGCGATCATACAGCGCTGCGATTTCTGGCGCGATCCACGTTTGTGCGTGAATTCCATTGGTGATGCTGGTGATTGGATTTTCAAGAGCCGGTACGTTTTCCCACAGGTGTGCCCACATTTTTTGCGACACAATGCCATGCAATTTGCTTACACCATTAGCTTTACAGGAAAGACGAAGAGCGAGAATAGTCATACTAAAAAATTTATCACCGACTTCGTTTTCGAGTAACCCGAGGTGCAGCATATCGGTAATGCTAATGCCGAGTTCCTGGCAATAGGCATTAAAAAATTCGTCCACCAATGGAAGGCTGAAGGCTTCATTTCCAGCGGGAACGGGTGTATGTGTCGTAAAAACTGTCGACGCAGTGATAACCTCGGCAGCTTCTTCGAAGGCGAGTTCGTCTTTGTCGATGAGCTGCTTTATGCGTTCGAACAATGAAAAAGCCACGTGTCCTTCGTTCATGTGCCAAACCGAAGGCTGGATTTGCAGTTTCTCCAGCATACGTACACCACCAATTCCTAAAACAATCTCCTGCGATATGCGCATGCGACGATCACCGCCGTATAATTGGTGTGTAATGCTGCGGAGCTCCTCAGAATTTTCCTCAAAATCTGTATCGAGTAAAACCAATAACGAACGGCCAACTTCACATAACCAGGCTTTTACGACTACTGGTCCTGCGGGTAAATCTACCATAACGGATACTGCATTTCCCTCCGCATCAACGATTTGTTGTACCGGGAGTTCTGCAAAATCATGCTCCGGATAAACATTCAATTGCTTGCCTTGCCGGTCAATTTCCTGCTTGAAATAACCGTTGCGGTACATCAGACCGACACCGATGAAAGGAAGACCGATATCGCTGGCGGACTTTGTGTGGTCGCCTGCGAGGATACCCAAACCGCCTGAGTAAATGGGCAAACTTTCATGCAAACCAAATTCGGCACACAAATAAACCACGAGTTGATTCGCATAGTGAGCATGTTTGGTTTCGAGCCAGGTGTTACGGGAGAGTTCCGCATTTAATGCCAGACGAGCTTTGTGCAATGACTGCATGAAGGCATCGTCATTTGCAAGTTCTTCAAAGCGTTTTATTGGCGTGTGCTTCAGAAGTTTAATCGGATTGTGATGGGAATTCCACTGCTTTTCATCGATTTGTGCAAAGAGATCCTGAGTTTCTGGATTCCATGTCCACCATAAATTATACGATAAAGTTTCTAATTCTTTAAGGCTGTTCGGAAGATCAATTTGTGAATTTTTGGTTAAGGGTCGCTCAAATGCGGCTTTACTCATTTTTTATTACCTTCTATGTTATATTCAGTATTTGCCTTATTCAAAAAGTCGGAAAATACACGGACTTATTTAAAATTGCGAGAAAAAAAATATTATATTTTTATTAAAAAGCAAGGGAAAGCTGGAAGCGGTTTCGTAGGATTTTTCAATATAAATTTTTATAAAAATTATAAATCCCGGCGAGGATTAATCCTCCCCAAAGCAGGCTTTGGGCCAAAATTCGGGGTGTTTTTTCCTGTATTCGTTGTTGCATGAGAACTGAAAAAAAACTTGTCAATGCAATTTTGCCAAGGAAGGGGTAATACGATTGGTTAAGTAAAATAATTGACAGAATAGCTGTTGCCAGCAATATGATTTTATCTTTTGAGATTCTTCTCATAAAGTGAATTTCCGGGTTTAAGCCTGTTTTATTCATGCAATACCAATGTGAATGATGGGCAGTGGATATCCCTTGCCCGATCATGGCGTTTAAGAATAGAGCCGGTTAGATTATTAATTAGTAACTACTCAGCCATTAGCGGATGCTGAGCTTGTCGAAGCGGGAGCGGCACTACATCCTGAGAGAAATGGCCTTTCGACAAGCTCAGTGACCATTTCTCTTCAAGTCAGGCTGAATAGTTACATTAATTATAGCCTAAATTTCGTAACATATTCTCTTTATCCCGCCATTTTGGTCGAACGGCAACAAATAAATCGAGAAAGACATCCCTGCCGAGCATTTGTTCGATTTCTTTACGTGATTCCGCACCTACTTTCTTTAGGGCGGCGCCATGCTTACCAATCAATATTGCTTTTTGCGATGGCCGTTCTACTAAAATTGTCGCCCGGACATAATCTTTGCGGCCGGCGCGTTCCTTAAATTCCTCCACTGTCACAGTGGTGGAATAGGGAATTTCATCACCGTAATTATGAAAAATCTGTTCACGGATTAATTCCGAAACGAAAAACCGTTCCGGTTCGGTAGTCAATTGATCTTCCGGGTAAAGTGGTGCTCCATAAGGCATGACTTTTTTAATACCAGACAGGAGATCATTTATCCCATCATTTTGTAATGCAGAAATTGGGACAACCTCTACGACTCCAGGTTGGTTGGCGCATTGTTCGATGAGGGGCAGAAGCTGGCTTTTCGGTACCTTGTCCGTTTTGTTGATGCCAATGATGATCGGTTTTTTCTGTAAAACAAGTCCTTGTAAAAGTGCAGCATCTTCCGGATTAATTTTATCGCCGGCTTCAATGAGGAAGAGATGAACATCTGCATTTTTTGCAGCGCTTTCGGCAGATTTAACCAGGTATTCATGTAATTTATATCGCGGTTTGATCAAACCGGGCGTATCGAGAAAAATGATTTGCATATCATCCTGGCAGTAAATGCCGAGAATCCGATGGCGAGTGGTTTGCGATTTTGGAGTAACGATGCATAATTTGAACTCGAGAATATTGTTCAACAAAGTCGATTTGCCAACATTTGGTCGTCCGAGGATCGCTACGTATCCGCATTTATAGCTTGCATAGTCTTTTTCATGCATCATTTTTTCTTGTCCCGAATGCAGCGAAAACCAAGATTTTCTCTCATCTCATCAACACGAACGGTATCTGTTTTGTCAATACCGGTGAAGTACAGTTTTTTCTTTTTGTAGGTGAACCCACCCTTGACGATTGCAGCAAGCGAGCTGTCTGCCAAACGCAATGTATCCGCGGTCCATTCCCAAACATTACCGGACATATTTGCTATTCCCAACGCTGTTCGATCACGCCAGAATTTTCCTGCACGGTAAACGTGATTGCTGCCAGCCTCAGGTACATAGGGAATACGGGTGAAAGAATCCCATGGATTGAATTCATCCTCGGGGGTGGCATGCGCCGCTATAAGCCATTCCTCCTGCGATGGCAGACGTTTACCGACATGTTTTGCGTAGGCCATAGCCTGATACCAGTCGATGTTGGTAACAGGAAAATCAACCTTACTCTCCGGAAAATCGAGGGATTCATCCCAACGCCAGTATTGTCCATTTGTCACTTCGTACTTATCGATCCAGAATATTTTTTCATCGTTCGTGTGTTTTTTATATTCAACTTTTTTCATCACGTCAATATCTGTAACTGGAATAGTTGCATGACGAAACTCCCAAATAGACCACGCTGCACCTGAAAAAATTGTAAGAAGGACGAGGAGAATAAGTGAACGTTTCATTTAAACCGTGCCTTAATGGTTAATTTCGCGGTGTTTGATTTAACGCAAAAAAGCCACACGCATTATGTGTGGCTTGTGTTTTTTTAGTAGGCTCGTGCAACCAATACCCTGCGTTCGCTGGGCTCTCCTGTAATTAAGCATTTCCCCGGTTCATCAGGCGAATCAAAAGGTATGCAACGAATGGTCGCTTTCGTCTCTTCCTGCAATTTTTCTTCTGTAGCCGTTTTGCCATTCCAGTGGATGAGATAAAAACCACCCTCATTATCAAGTCGCTGTTTAAATTCCTCATAGTCATCAACGATATGTGTATTGTGCTTACGAAATTCTTTTGCTTTATTGAACATATCATTTTGCATGGTTTCCAGCGTCGTAAGAATACGCTCCACAAGATTGTCTTGTGGTAGACGAATTTTTTCACCGGTATCGCGACGGACGAGAACGACCTCGTTTGTTTCCATATCGCGTGGTCCCATTTCAATACGGATAGGAATACCTTTTTTCTCCCATTCGTTGAACTTGCGTCCGGGCCGAATATTATTTCTGTCATCGATTTTAAAATTAAACTTGCCTTTCCAATCAGCAGTTATTTCATCGATTTTTTTAAGAACCGTATTCATCTCTTCATTGCTTGCCCAAATCGGCACGAAAACGACAGGTGTCGCGGCCATTTTTGGAGGCAATACCAAGCCATTGTCATCGCTGTGCGTCATAATCAATGCACCGATGAGACGTGTTGAGACACCCCAGCTCGTTGCCCAGACGCTTTCCAGCTCACCCGCTTCATTTTGGAATGTTACGTCAAAAGCTTTGGCGAAATTTTGTCCCAAATTGTGCGAAGTGCCCGCTTGCAAGGCTTTGGTATCCTGCATCATCGCTTCGATGCAATAGGTGTGCAATGCTCCGGCAAATTTTTCGCGTTCTGTTTTTCTACCGGTTATAACCGGTACTGCCATGTATTCTTCTGAAAAAATGCGGTAAATCTCAAGCATTTGTTTGGTTTCTGCCTCAGCTTCTTCTGCTGTTGCGTGGGCTGTGTGTCCTTCTTGCCACAGAAATTCTGTTGTCCGCAAAAATAAGCGTGTCCGCATTTCCCAGCGCACAACATTCGCCCATTGGTTGATGAGAATTGGCAAATCTCGATATGATTGTATCCAGTCTTTGTACATCGACCAAATGATTGTTTCAGAAGTCGGGCGTACAAAAAGCGGTTCTTCCAACTCTTTGCCTCCACCGTGGGTAACGACCGCACATTCCGGAGCAAAACCTTCCACATGTTCGGCTTCTTTTTTCATGAAATGTTCGGGAATGAACATTGGAAAATAGGCATTTTCGTGACCCGTGTCTTTGAAAAGTTTATCCAGTGCAGCCTGCATTTTTTCCCAAATGGCGTAACCCGTGGGACGAATTACCATGCATCCCTTAACTGGTGAGTAGTCTGCAAGTTGTGCTGCGGCGATAACATCGGTATACCATCGAGAGTAGTCAACGGATCTTTTTGTAATTCCTTTTGCCATGTGTTTTCCTGTATTTTAAATCGCGAAAGATTAAGTAAAATTTTCTTCGTTAAAAAAATTGTTATGATTTCATCAGCTTTGGGCTGATTTCGGGACTGTTTGTGTGATTTAGTGTGAAACAGACCCTCAGCTTGTCTAAGTGTATTTTTCTCCCGATTAACAAATACTTCTGCTTCGACGGGCGTAGTCTCCGCTTTGGGCTGAATACTCACCTGGATTCTTATTTAAAGAACGTAAAATATAGAGATTGTCCTTTCTTTTGTCAAGGTTATTCTCCAGCCGCCATTTCCAGGTAACCGTCTGCTTTGCATAGGGACTTTTATGTTAATTTGAAGAAATGATAGACGGAATTACTTCTGCTATGAAATCTTTCATCTGCACATAAATATCAGTCGGTAAATCATGAACTTTAATGATTTAACGGAATTTACTAAAAAACAGAATATCGTCCTTTGCAAATCGCCTCGATTGATGGTATTAGATCAACATTAGACATGCTACATCCATGTCTGGATTTTGGGTGGATTAGAACTTCTTTACTATTTTGTATTTATCAATAGGTAGGATTTATGGTGCGTTTTTTTCAAGTTGTTGTTTTAATTTTTTTATTCTCCTGTACTTCCTCGCATGACAGATTTCAAACCAGTGCTGGTTCAAGCGGGGACGCTTCACGCAAGAATTGCTGGCAGGCACACAATGTTGCCACCACTTTGCAAATAATGCGTGAATTCATGAATAAACCTCTGGAAGCAGATTTAAATCGTGACAATTACATCCAGACCTTCGGTTGTGCTTATGAAGAAATAGAGCTGGAGGAGAATGCGATTCAGGCAGTTCATCGGGCTATTTTGCAATCGCTGCGCAATCGCAACGTGGAAGTGCGGGATGATTTGTTTTCTTTGCTGAAGTCGAAACCACCACGACCGGATAACCTCACACGGGAATACACAATATATATCAATTTGCCACGTGGCGAAAATCAGGTCAAGGTTGCGAGTTACCAGGTAAAAATTCTTGATCTTGATGTGGTCAAAACCGTGGAATCTCCGGTTACGATACTCACGAGGGTGGCAACGCGTTTTATGCATCCGGAGGATCATTATCAGGCCCTGCCGGTTTCCATGGAAAAATCAGCATTTATCAAGGTACTGGAGAAGGCGGAACGCGTGCTTAATTTAACGGAAAAAGGCAAAATCGATCAAATATACGATTTACTTTCCCGCAGCAAAAAAGCAAGCGATGTACAACAACCTGCAGGGTTAAGCCAGCTATCCTTTGCCGACACATTTAACCTGCTGGATGAGTTTAATCCGGGGAAATCTTATCCTGCTTTGTTCCTTGGCAAGGGGATTGTCCTTGGGATGACTCCGAAGCATGGCCCGATCGTTTTCAAATTTGGCGAAGAAAGGCTCTATGGATTGCGTCTCGATTTGAAAAAATTTCAACGCTTAACAAGCGAGTTCGTGGAATTCAATTACCAGGCGCCAGAAACAATTCTGCAGTGCCTTTTCATTAAATCGAGCAAACAAAAACCAACGGCGCTCCCAGCAAATTTATAGTGTGCCAGAACCTGGTTTTATTTCCTGCCCACTGTTGAAAATACCAAAACCGTACACGCTAACTACGGTATGATTTTAATACATGCAAGATAGACCTGCATAAAAACTAGTCCATTTTACAAATAGTTGAAACAGAAAGAATTATGGAGTTTGACATTACGTTCAATCCCGGTAAAGCATACCGTGAAAATCACCATAACCGCATGTATCGCAGTCTCATTGCTTCGTTGTTGTTCGCCCTTGGGCTTTCCTTTCTCTCGCGTTATATCGTGTTGCGGGGGAATGGACTCGCTGATTTCAGCAATAATGACCTGGAAGCTTTGCAGGTTGAGCTGATCAAACAAATCAAAAAACCGGAAATTCAATTTTTCCCTCCAGTACAAAAAATTGAACCGGTCGTGGAAGTGCCTGAAGCCATTACGACGCCAATAAAAGCGATACCTGAGGAGAAAAAAAGACCAGACGCTGAATCGATCCGGTTTAATCTTGATGAAGTCACAGCTAATTTAACCAGTCATTCTGCCTTAGGACAAATTCAATCGCATTCGGCAAAACGTGGTCGTAACAGCGCTTTCGACTCCGATGTCAACTTGGGCGCCGATTTAGATGTGGGAAGATTGAATGTAGGGCGTGCTAAGATCGACCTCGATCTCGACACAAAGAGCAAAAAAAGACAGCGTGTTGATCAGGCGCCAAAGGTGAAGTTGACTGAGCAACGACCCGTTGAGACCGAGCGCTCCATCGCAAAAAAAGAAGCTATTGATGAAGACTTCCTGCAGGCAGATGTATCGGTCGTTTTAACTTCTTCGGATATCAATATTGATATCAATGAATATCCCCTTTGGAACCGCATAAATGCTGAGTTCGATCGTTGGGATAAAGGACGTTATGGGACGTTACACGGTTTCCTGCAACGGAAGGGGCGTTCAATAATTGCTCAACTCGGTTTTCCGGACGGGACGGCGCAGAAAATTATTTGGAACAGGGGAGCTACGAAAATTCTCGTGCAAGGAGAAAGTACGAGAAGTCGAATTGATGAATTGAGACAGGCCGTTTCAGCCTTAACCAGATTAAATCTAAACAAAACCAGGTCTTAAATATGAAAAGAACACAGTATCTGCTGATGATTTTCAGCATGATTGCCGGCATAACATCTTCTGTGCAGGCACAAAAAGTGGCCGATCTCTTCGAACAAACTAAAGCTGCCTACGAATCCAATAATTCGAAACAGACTGTGGATTTGTGCCGGCAGATTATCCAGCAATGCGAACAGAGTTATGCGGAGCCTGAATGCCGCTACACAAACGTGATGAAAAATGTCTATTTGTACAAAGGATTGTCTGAATATAAAATTTACACAGAAGAACAAGACCTCGATTTGCTGACAGAAGCGATTGCCTCACTGCAAAAAAGTTATGAATTGTATGGGGATCCGAATGTCACTTTTAATTTTGGCTACATGCAAACCCAGCGTGCAATCAAAATGCAAAACGGTAACGAGCTGGAAGGTCTTGTTGCGTCCTGGGATGGAATATTGAGCATGTATGCCAATCAGGAGTGGCAGCTCGATGATGAATTATTGAAGAATCTGAAAATATTCGTAAAACAAGCCGTTGAACTCACGGTTACGCCGGCGGATAGTGCCATGACAACAGGTCGATTTGCGAGTTTTATGGTGCGTCAGGCATGCGATCTTGCGGAACAGGGCCATTTGAGTCAGGATGACCGGTTGTTTTTTGATGTTTACCGGAAAAGAGCCATTGAGGACAATTACAATTTGCGTGGGAATGAATGGCGAGCACGCGGATTTGCTGCAGAAGAAGAGTTTATCCAAAATCCGGATGACTACAGTTACCGGAAAACACGCACCAATCTTGAACTGGCATTGCGTTATTCAAAAAGTATTGAGCGCCAGGTCGAAATGCTGAAGGAGCTGACAAAAGTTGCACTGCACATGGAAAAAAACAGCACGGATCGGCTTGCTGAAACGGAACTTTTGTACGCACGTGAAAAAGCAGCGCAAGCCTATAATTTGCTCGTTGAGCGCCGGCCGAACATTACAATCGATTTGGAAAACGAGATTAAGAAAGTCTATGGGAATTCTATTTTTCGTATGGTCGATTATTACTTCAGCCTGGCGGATTCGACCGATCGTTTGAATGCCTATTACAAGGCGCGTCGCGTTGGCGAAGAGCTTCTTATTCCTGATCGCAAAGGTGGGTGGGAGCAAAAGTTCAAATGGGATGGCTACGAAGAGCTCTATCTTCGTCTCGCGGATGTGGGCTATGAAACGGGCGATGAAACGTTCGCAGTGGATATGATTGATAAAGCGTGGAAGGCCGCTTTGCATTCTGCCAAGCTGAGCCAGACGGATCTCTGTAATGAAGTTACAAATGAGAAAGCTTCCAATCTCATCCTTTTTGTCGATGTTTATCAGCAAATCGCCAACCGTTTTGGTTTGCAAACAGTTCTGCACTGGCTGCGCCCGATTCGAAAATGTCTGGTTAATCGCATGAACGTCTCGACGAATCGATATGAATAAGCGGGGAGATGCGATGAAATTTAACATTCTCAAACGCAGCGTATTCACCATCATTGTGCTTTTGCTTTTCGTTATGCCGGTATCGAGGGCACAACAAATCGAGTCGAGTCTTGAAAAACTAATGGTGAATTACGAAGGCAAAGTTATCCAGGTGTATCAGGAAATGCAGGCGTTGGAGCGCTCACCCAAAACACATCAGGAGAGGCTGGCTTTTGATGAAGTGCTCTCGAATTATACAATCCGGGTGCTGGAAATTTATAAAACCCTGACGCGCATCAAGACGTTCACGTTGGAAAATTATAAAACCATTGCTGCGCGGGCTTTATTTCTAAAAGCGCTGGCGAATCTCGATGTTGCCGATGGTGATAAAGCAAAACTTAAGTCTGCCTGTGAAGATTACCAACAGGCCTTGGCGCTGACACGTGGTGCGAAGACAAGCGTTTTAAGCCAGTCTTTGCCCTATGAAATTTGGATTGGTGACCGGCTTTATACAAAATTGGCAGAATTGCTGGATGATAAGGATAAGGACAGGGTGTTGTTGCGCTGCATGAATAATTCGGGAAATTAAGCACAGAGGTAATCGATGATTAAAATACACTTTTATATATATTGTTTGATCCTTATCATTTTCCAGTCGACGAGTTTCGCCCAGGAGAATACGGATACCGTTATTTATGAAATGGCCAATTTCGAGAAAAGTGCCAGCGCAACCTATAGGGAATACCAGTGGCTCTATTATGAAAAAAAACAGAGCGCTGAAGAATTGCTGGTATTTGAAGATTTACTGGGTGTCTATGTCAAGCGGTTGCGTGAAGCATACGACACAATGATGCTGCTCAGTGATAAAAATGTTGTCGAATCACGGGATATTGCTGCGCGTGCACTCATCTATCGCGCCTTGACATTCCTGGAGAAAGCACCGATTGATGTTTCGTATTTTGAGCGTGCATGCTATGATTATTACGACGCCATGCAGCTTTATGAAAATACGGATGATATTCCTACACTTTTCAAACCGCTGCCGCAGCGTATTCGTGTGGGCGGACGCTATTACAGCCGTCTTATCGATTTACTCGATGAAAAAGGGCAGGATTTATTTGCATTTGGCCAGGTTCATATCGCAATTCAAAATTTTCATGTGACTTCGAAATTTGATCCGATGCAGTTGCAATTATTGCGACACAGCACCTCACCTGCGGATTCGGGCTTTTATACGTATCGTATGGCAGAAGATTTACTTGTAAAAGGATTTCAGAAGGCGATGCAAACCAGCCGCCGCTACGATTTGTACCTTGGTTTACCGGCGGGAACCTATTACATACGTTCACGCAAGGTTCAAAACTCCGAATACGTAAATCTTGCGACAATTTATGTGCGCCCAAATCAATTCATTGCCTATATTGTTGAGCCTATTGCTGACTGGGTTATTTTTTATGAGACACCCGAGAAGTTGGTAAAGTTAAATGCAAATGAAATCGAGGCAAGCCTCACTGTCGATACAACTGCCACTGACAGCACGAAGGGTATTCAGGCATCTGTGGTAAATAGCAACACAGAATCTGCCAATTCGACGTCAGCAGTCCTGCGCACTACAGAGGCCATCGCAAAGGTTGTCGAAGATATTATGGACGAGATGAGTGAGGAAGACCTTGACACTTTACCCATAAATCGCACACGAAAAGAATTTGTGAAAGGCCTGGCACGTATGATCATCACCAAAGTACGCGGGGAATATATGACGAGCTGGAACCACTGGACAATGTCGTGGACAATTGCAAAATCGATAACGGAATACTACGCTGCCAATAAGCAAGTTTCTTTACCGATGGTGAAATTGACCTACGACGTAATTAACCGATTGATGTGAAGACAGGCTGCTCGTGATGCTCTAACAACGCCGGGGCGGGTAGTTTTTTAAGTGTCGTTTTAGGGGAGGTTAACTGTTTGTCCTGGTAGTGCACTGTCTGCACTGTTTTCGCGATTTCACTTCCGAACATGTGATATTTACTCGTTATGGTTTTCAGCTCGAAGCCAGCCTTAACAATATTGCGGATACCATAATGATGCTGGTCACGGCATGCAATATAAACTGAGCTAAAGCCCATAAAGTGGAGTTTTCGCGAAATTGCAGACAGGAAGACTGCCAGCATATTTTCGAATTGTTCATTCACCAAAAATTTTAGTTCGGAGATATGCACCTCACCTGATTTAATTCTCACATTTATCCCACCACTTTTCGAAAAACTGCTTTTTACGGAGGCACGGGCATAAGCGAGAATCCGGTTGGCTCGGTAAAGAACACAAAGCATTTCTCCTGCGCGCGGTTGAACCAATTCTGCCACATCATCTGGAGTAACGGATAATCCTGTATAGATTTTTAATTTATAAGATGATTCACTGGAAGGATAAACCAGCTGGGTTGTTTCATTTTTAAAGAGAAAACTTTTTTCGTTTTTTAAAAGGTAGGATAAAGATCGATTTACCCGCTTGAAGAAATGACGGATAGTATGCTGCGCGATAAAAGGAGTGTGTTGTCTCGAATAAGTATTGCCTTCACTAAAACGCTGCACAGCTGTTAATTGCTGGTTCTGATACTGCATAATGTAGATTCCTTTAACTAACCAATAAGACTTCCTGTCCAGAGCAAAACGTACTTTCAGCGCAAGTATTTGCAGAATATTTTATTGATTTTATAAATTGCCTCTGTATTCGAAATAAAAAAACGCGTAATTTAGCGTATAAATATCGAAATGCAAGGGCAAAATGAACGAAATCGTTTGTCTCGTTAAATTAATTTCACCTCTGAAAAACATCCGAAATAGTGAGGATTTAAATGAAAGTTGAACTTATTGGTTTGCCTCTTGATTTGGGCGCAGACCATCGCGGTGTGGATATGGGGCCGGCCGCGATACGTATCGCCGGGCTAAAAAAGGAATTGATAAAATTAGGAATCGATGTGGTTGACAAGGGAGATTTGCATGTCGATATCCCCGAAATACTTTCGATTGATAATCCAAAATTAAAATATTTGCCCGAAATCAGTAAGGCGAGCACGCAGCTCTCAGAAGCAGTACGAGATACATTAAGTCGAGGTGCTTTTCCTGTTGTGCTGGGTGGAGATCACGCCATTGCGATCGGAAGCGTGAGCGGATCTGCGGCATATTTCAAAGAAAAAGGTCAGAAAATTGGTCTTATTTGGGTGGATGCACATGGGGATATGAATACAGAAGAGAGCACGCCGTCGGGAAATATTCATGGTATGCCATTCGCCGTTTTGCTCGGTAAAGGCGCCCCTGAGTTGACGAGCATAGGTGGTCGTTATACGAAAATCAATCCGGAGAATGCTGTTTTGGTGGGAGCACGGGATATCGACAAGAGAGAACGGGAGCACATAAAAAATTCTGGTATCGCAGTTTATACAATGTCAGAAATTGATCGGCGTGGCATTCATGAGATTATGATTGAAGCTATCGAATATGCTTCGAATGGGACAGCAGGATTTCATGTAAGCTTTGATATCGATGCCCTTGATCCTGTTGCTGCTCCCGGGGTTGGTACGCCGGTGGAAGGTGGGCTTACCATGCGGGAAGCCCATGTTATAATGGAAGCCATTGCCCGGTCAAAACAAATGGTTTCTTTGGAGATGGTGGAAGTAAATCCAATCCTTGATACGAAAAACCAGACTGCCAGGCTGGCTTCGCATCTCATTCTGAGTGCAATGGGGAAAAGAATACTCGGCTAATTATTGCTTCCGGGTTACATCAGCAGGAGCGCTTTTTCCACCCGGCGAAATCGTTACAACTATAGCATCATCCACTAATCGGGCGCTGTATTTAGTTGGACGTACAAGATCAAAAACAACACGGGTAAAACCATCTTCGTGGTAAGCAACCCGTGCACGTTTTACCAGGCCGCGATTGAGTTCAAAAGTATCCTTTGACATAGTCTCACGCAGATAATAGATACCTGGTAGATCAATGACGACACGTGGAGGATTGTTGTAATCATCCAGTTCAAACTGAACTTTGCCGTTACAGAAAATTGTGAATGTTGAGTCGTTGAATGCTTCGACATCACGTACCAGTGATCCCTCCGGAATTTCCGGTTTCTGGTCAGAGGTAAAGATAGTAAAGTCAACCCGACGATTGCGCTGCTGGCCCGCTGCGTTGGCATTTGTTGCAACCGGTCGATCTTCGCCGTAAGGCACCGGCATGAAAAAGCGGCTTCCGTTGACGCCATGGCCGGACAAATATTGTTGTACAGAACCCATTCTGCGCATCGAAAGCCCCATGTTGTAAACGTTGGTTCCAAGGCTGTCGGTGTGTCCAGAAATCCAAACTTTGGAGGATGGGTACGTATTCAGTATCTCAGCTACTTTTTTCATTGTAGCGAATTGTGAAGACTGGATTTCCGAGCTGTCGAATTCGAAGTTGATACGAAGAGACATGCGAACACGGTCGTAACCTTTCCCATCCCCCGTACCTTCCGGGATAATTTCAATTTGCCCTTCGGAGGTCAGTGCAATTTGTTTTATGTGCTCCAACCTGCGTTGCATTTCTTCCTCGAGCAATTTTGTACGCTCTTCGGATTCCTCGGCCCGTCGACGTGCTTCCTGTATGGCGAGCAGTTCGTCTCCAAGCTGTTCTTCCAATCGTGTCAATTCGTCTGTATTGATCGGGGTGAATCGACGTGCAGTCAAATTGTTGAATGTAAAGGTTAACGAGAATCGATGGGCAAATTCATCAAAATTATCCAGTGGTGAGAAAGCATAATCAATTTCGGTACTTGCATTCGAGAGCCATTCCATTGGCATGTTGAGCCCAAAACCAACTGCCCACCGCGACGCTTCAAGATCATGCCATTTATATCCGCCACGCACTTTTAGAGTTTTGCCGAAATCCACTTCTGTTCCAGTGTAATACCGGTAATCATTTTCTGCACGCACTTTGGCAATATCGGCGGCAAGATTCCATCTATATTTTTTTGCAAAGGGAATGCGGACACCAATACCAGCACGCAAAGTTTCAGGCAGTAATTCTGACCTCTCGATGAATTTCAGTTTTGTTACAGTGAAATTTTGAAATGTAGCCCCAAAGGAAAGGTATTTGAGTTGGTAAATTGCACCGACATCAACGCCGATGGCACTGGCTGATTCTCCCGCTAAATCTTGCCGAATCAGTTTTCCGCCGGCGCCAAATGAAAGCTTGCGGCTCCTTACGTTTGCTTCCATACCGTAGCCAAAAGAGAGCATAATATCATTTGGCGAGGTCGTGGTGGCCAATTTTTCAAAATCCGCATTGAGATCTTCTATATCGCCATGACTGAAATAGGTGAGACCGAAGGCACCCACTCCCCAGAACAGGGGGACGGAAAATTCAAAATCGCCTTGTTTTGTATCACCGATCCAATTATGAAAATTTGTTGCCAACTTCGCTTTGCGCAACAGGCCAAGACCACCGACATTGTAACGCAATAGGTTGTAGTCATTGGCCATACCTGTAAACGCTTCACCCATACCAACCTGGCGGGCGTTTGGGCTGATACGCAAAAATGGGACTTGTGCGCTTGCAGAATCGTGCAAAATGAACAATACACCAACAAGGAGAATGTATGGGAGTCGAGCTTTTCCTGCTGTTTTCATATATTTGAAAATCCTGTTTTCTATTCTTTTCATGATAAACCTTTGTTGATCTTTTAGCGCACAATCACGAATTTTCTGAGAAATGTGACATCTTCCGTTCGCATTGTCAGTTCATCGGTAAAACGCCCGACCAGTCGTGCGAAATAGGTACCGCTGCTTACTTGATTGCCATATTGGTCTGTAAAATCCCACCATCTGCCAGAACTCGTCGATCTTGTTTTGCTGGTAATACTTGCACCATGGTCCAATCCGAAAACACCGGCATCGAGTGATTTCACCAACTCTCCAGCCAGGTTATAAATTTCTATCTTATTCAGAGTCAAGCTACCAGTATATGCTTCGATGCGCATGCGCATCGTTTCGCCGGAATTCGATTTATAGGGATTGGGAGCGAATAATAAATTGAAAGCACCTGGCCCATCAACGGGGACTTCGGAAGTGTCGGGTGGAAGCATGTACAAGAAGACATCCGTTGTGTCAATATCGATGTATTGTGCTGTAAATAAATCACCACGCAATGTTTCCAGACGGCCATTTTCGATTCGCGTTCCTTGATTTGTAGCGATACCCAAGCCTCTTCGACTATGAAAAATACCTGTGCGATATACATTGGGATCATTTTGATTTGGCACTTCATAAAGCAGTACGGTTTCAAAGTCTTTTGTCGTGTTGTCAAATACTTCAGCATAGATGCTATCCCGTGCAGGAGAGAGATCATGGTCTCCTTCATTAATGACATGGAGATACAGGGAGTCAGAGGGAAGAATGCGTTGATTGATTTCTGTATTTACGGGCCCATTTTGTGTTTCAACGGTCAGGATGGCACGGGTTCTTTGGACGACGAGTACAGAATCCGTCGAAACATCATTTGGATCTATCGGATCAACATAACGCACAACAAGTGTATCACCGTTGTGGAGTTCGAGTAATCCATTATTGGTACCGGCAGTTTCGCGAATGACCCCTGGCATGCCGATGCTGGTTATATATTCATTTGAAACACCGTTTCTTGTTAATTGCAGCGAGTCTAAATCACCACTTTGCAAAGCATGCAAACCAACTTTGATGCGTGGTACGGATCGCAGCGCCAGATTTTGGTCTTGCAGGAAGACAAAAATAACATTGGATTCACCGAAAGCGATGTCCGGGCTAAGCCGTACAACCTCAACGTCACTTGTACCTTGCTTGTCAACAAACCGAATATTGGAAGCAAGTGATGCTTCGGTTTCCCAATCGAGAGACCATTCCGTAAGGATGGGGGCAACAGCCGTATTGTTTGTGTTGAAAATTGCTTCAAGACGAATTCGGCCAACAGAAGCAAGTGTGGGGATATTGGTTAATACTTCATTAAAAATTGTATCAACATTCACAACCCTGAAATTGTAAACAGGTTCGTTGTTATCCGCATTAACAATAAAAATTTCAAGTGAGATTTCATCCCGATCAGCGGCATTGACAGGCAGGATGGTTTTGCCACGCAATCTTTGCCAACTGGTGATCGTGTTTTCTGCAGTATCTGCAATGACCTCGGTTAAGATGCGACCCTCAGCTTCAGTATCAAAATAGTGATAATGCACCGCGATATTATTGAGCCGTGCCGTGCTGAGGGGGCTGTTCGTCGCCATTTCAACTTTCAGCTGGAAAAATCTTTTCCCATCGTGCACATTTGCAAGGTTCGTATTGTCCTCTTCATACCATGTATTTGATGTACTGTCCGGACCCAGCCATTCAGCAACATTTAATTCTGATAAGGTAAGCGATGTGCGCATTTGGAAACGAATAGTGGTCCCATCCTCAAGATCAGCGTTGAATGTAAGTGAATCAAAGTCGACTTCTCTGCCCAAATCACGTGCAGCCCCCAGCTCGAAATCCCGAGTTTTGTAGCCCATGATGAGTACATTTCGATCACTGACAACTAACATTTGATTATTCGATTGCCGGGTTGCTGAAAGGATTTTCGGAATACGTGGAATGAATTCCCAAACGATTGTACCAAGTGCCATGTTGACTTCGATAATGCGATTATTGCCTGCATCGGCGATAAGGACATTACCGTTGGTCAAAAATTGCGCATCAACTGGTTCATTCAAATGTGTCGCACCAGCACCAGCTTCGTCATCAACGCCGAATTGCTGGATAATACCAAAATCCGTTTCGCGTAAAATATATACGGCATGTTTCGATTTGTCAGTGACAAGTAGTTGCCCGGGACGATATTCAACGTCAACCGGTTCTGATAAAATGCTGTTTCCACCTGAACGCAGAAAAGTTGCTGTATCAGGGGTCATGCTTAAAAATACGATACGCGAATTGCCTTTATCGCAAATTATGATACGGGAACTATCGACCACTGTTATTGCTGCGGCTGGCTCATTCAAACCCGAATCGTATGTCCAAACCAACTTACTCTCGAGATAGTTGAACATCAATACTTTGTCATTACCAGCATCCGTTACCAGCATCCCGCTAAACATGCCGATTGGACTCCCATCAAAAGCACGTGCTCTTACAGGAGCTGATAAATAAGCTGGATCTGAAACTTTATCAGAACCAAAGGAGGTGACAGCCTGGTGATCCGAATTTATTGCATATACTTTCCGTCTGTTCGCATCGGTTACCAGGTAAATGTCCGTATTGGGAATCGGAACTTTATTAAAATCAACGGGAAAATCAATGTTTTCGACGACGACGGTGTCGATATAACCCAATCCACCGGTCAAAATTTGTTGCATTGTATTGGCATTAGAATTCGTGGTATTGATGCTTTGCAATGTGACGGTTGAACCGATGGCAACAAAACTGCTGGAATCAATTTTGGTGAAAGCCGGTGTTCCATCCTGCCATTCCGGTGTTTGCCAGGCAAGTGCAAAACTCGGAAGGCATAACGCAATGAACGTCAGTATAAAAAAATGGCGCATGCTTAATCTCTGATGTTTGAGTGCGTAAAATCCTCTATGCATATTATTTTTCCTGGTGGGAGTTAAGTTGTGGCATTAAATTGAACGCTTTCATCACTTTATAGCCACATTGACATACCTGTCTTTAATTCGGTTTTCAAAGTTTCTGGCTCAACAATTGACGCTTAAGGACGGATAGTTATACCCGACCGAAATAATAAAAAGTTCCTTTCAGGTAATCCGGAAAAGCACATATGATGCTGTTATAACATTGTTACTAATCTACCCTGCTGTGTCTGTTTTTTTTTCGTGCGCGCAAAACATTTTGGTTTTTAGAAATGGATGTAGTGATATGTAAATACTGGTTACAAATATGGAAAATTAATACCGAAAAATCAATGAAAATTTTAAAGTTGCATCTAAAAATGCCTCGCCGGATTGTGTTTGTGAAAGATTCAAAATGAAACTATTTTCCATTTGTTAAAATTTACACGCATTTCCACAAATATGCCGTTTTTCTGTATTGCATGTTGATTTTTTCATTGGAAAGGAGACACCAAGCAGCTATCTTTGCACTCTTTTTTGAAAGATAGGTCAATTTGAAAGATATGGAAGGATATATGAGCGAATTAAGCGGAAAACAAAAACGTTATCTTCGGGGATTGGGAAATCAGGTGAAATCGACTGTTTTTATTGGCCAGAATGGCATTACTGAATCCGTAATTCAATCGATAAATGAGGCATTTCAGACTTCGGAATTGGTAAAAATTCGATTGCAGGATGGATACCTCGATAACCGAAAAAAAGCAGGGGATATTTTAGCAGAAGCGGCAGCGTCAGAATTGGTACAAGTGATCGGCCGAACGATTTTACTTTATAAGCAGAATGATGAAGAACCGGAGATAGTTTTACCCGATTGATATTTCGTTTACAGAAATTTGAGCTGAAGTTTTTTACCGAGTACGTCAGCATATCGTTGAATAAGGCTCAGGGGGATTAGACCAATATTTTTTTCGATTTTGATAATTTCCTCTTCAGTCGTCCCCAGCATTTCAGCCGCCTGAGCAATAGAGATGCCCTTATCTTCCCTAGTTGCCCGTAATAAAGCACCAAGTTCTTCCTGGATAAAACTCGTCATTTTGTGACGATCTGGAATATTCTTCGACATACCGCATTCTCCAACTTTAATTAACGTCTTTTGTGCTGCATGCGGGTTACACGTATTATACTGAGTAAAAGAAGGAAGACCCCGAGCCATTGTATCCAACTCAGGAGTTTTTCGTGTACGAAATATTCCAGAATAACTGCCGTCATCGGGAAGGCCAGTTCACAAATGGTTGCGACACTGGCCTTGATGCGCTTAAGGCCGTAATAATAAAGAAAAACTGCTGGAACACCAATTGTCATGACGATTGTAGCCAATACGCTCCATTGGCTTTTGGAAATGGTAGGAATCTCTGGCAGATATCCCATAAAAAGGACAATAATAAAGGAAATTGTACTGGCAATTAGAAAACGAAAATAGGTCGCAAACTCAAACTCAACATTTTTCAGTGCACGTTTACTGAAGACCGTTGAGCAACCAAACGATGCTGCTGCGAGGAGTGCATAGCCGGCAGCTTCTGTCGTTTTATCGCCAGTGTGAAAATTGGGCAATGTGAGGCCAAAAGTCATCAAATAAGCGCCGCCAATTGCAAGAATCGCCCATAGAATAAATTGTGGTGATGGTTTTTCCCGCAGTAGGAGTGCTGCCAGAACAATAGCGAACACCGGCTGTAATTTTTGAATCAACACGACGATGGAAAGATTGATGTAGTTGACGTAAAACAAAGCTTTTGTAATCGCCATGATTCCGGCAACACCACCAATTGCCGCGACGACAAAAAAAGCTAAAAAATCCATAAGCTGCAGGTTTTTAACCGCTTTTAGCTTGCGAAAAAGGAAGGGAGTAAGTATTAAGCTCACGGAGGTCGTTTCTAAAAAAACGACCAGCGCAACGGGTAAACCATACAAAGCCGGACGTAGTATAATTCCATCAACTCCCCAGAGAACGGCGGCAAGAACAACAAAAAAAGGGGCAAATTTATACATTATATAAGGTCGGTTTTACTCTGTTTTAAACTGCAAATTTGTGAGCTGAATATATATCAAGTTTTTACCAAATATCCAATGGAAATCTATAAATTTTCATAAATGAAGAATTTATTGGAATTTCTAAAAATCTATTTCATTTAACCAATCCAAATTCTATCTTTGCAGCTACTTGAAATAAATTGAAGAGAAGGAGATTTATACCAAATGCACAGCAGTGAACGTCCCCGGCGAGAATATCCGAGTGATGTGCAAACCTTAACTGTCGGACACCGTGAGTTTATCATTGTTGGAACAGCACACATTTCTCAGGAAAGTGCGGACCTGGTTCGTGAAGTAATTGAAAATGAAAAACCGGATTGTGTTTGTGTTGAGTTGGATGAAAAACGCCACAAGGCATTGGCACAGAAACAACGCTGGGAAGAACTCGATCTTAAAACGATTATTCGACAAAAACAACTGGCGACACTGCTGGTTAATTTGCTTCTTGGCTCGTATCAAAAACGTTTGGGGGAAAAGTTGGGTGTTGTACCCGGCCTGGAGCTGCTCGAAGCGACAAAAGTAGCTGAAGAACACAGCATTCCGATTAAGCTTTGTGACCGTGACGTGCGCATCACTTTACGGCGAGCATGGAACAGCATGTCCTTTTTCAAAAAAATGCAGTTCATGTCAAGCGGGCTGGTTGGCGTTTTAGAAAATCCGGATATCTCCGAAGCGCAGCTTAAAGAAATAAAACAAAAAGACGTTCTCAATGATTTGATGCAGGAACTGGGTGAAGCCATGCCGGTGCTCAAACGAGTCCTGATCGATGAACGTGACACTTATTTAACCCAAAATATTCTTGCCGCCGAGGGAGAAAAAATTGTTGCCGTTGTTGGTGCCGGCCATGTGAAGGGCATTGTTCATGCGCTGCAGAATCATAAACCGATCGATCTTGCTCAAATCGAAGTCATTCCGCCCATTTCTCCCATGTGGAAAATTATTGGATGGGGCATACCCGCTTTGATCGTCGGTTCGATCGTTTATATCGGATTTCAAAAAGGCCCTGAAGCGGCGGGGGATAACGCATTATTCTGGATTATTGCCAATGGATTGCCGAGCATGATCGGCACAATTGTGGCGCTCGGTCATCCAATAACAATAATCACAGCATTCATTGCTGCACCATTTACAAGTCTGACGCCATTGATCGGTGCGGGCTATGTTACTGCATTTGTGCAAGCTTATTTTCGTCCTCCAGTTGTGCGGGAATTTCAAACGGTGAGTAAAGACTTTGGCTCATTTCCGCGCTGGTGGCAGAATAAACTATTGCGCATTTTTTTGGTGTTTCTCTTGTCTGGTATTGGAAGTATAGTGGGAACCTGGGTGGGAGCAATGGAAATTTTTTCAAACTTATTTTAAAAGGTCTGTAAGGAAGTCGTCCTACACTATGTTGTCCTCCATTTTGTGGTTTGTTGTTGTCATATTAGCTATCGCAATCGTTCTTTCAATTCGTATTTGGATGCTGCGAATTCCACCGCATTATTTTACGGCAAAAAAAGAACCCCTGGTTATTGCCCACCGCGGCGGGCGCGGTTTGTGGCCGGAAAATACACTTTTTGCTTTCAAAAAAGCACGTGAGTTGGGTGTCGATGCAATTGAATTTGATACGCAGCGAACAAAGGATGGTGTCTTTGTTATTATTCACGATGACAAAGTTGACCGCACGACGAACGGGAAAGGGTTCGTGCACGATTTTACCCTACAGAAAATTCGTGAACTCGATGCCGGTTACCGTTGGACGAAAGACAGTAAAAACTATCCATTTCGGGGAAAAGGCATTCAAATTCCAACGCTTGAAGAAGTGCTGCAGCAGTTCCCGCTAATACGATTGAATATCGAGGTAAAAGAAGCAAATCCCGATGCGGCCAACGCGCTACTGCAACTTATCGAGAAGTATCAGGCTGCGGAACGGGTCATGGTTGGGTCATTTTTCACACGGGTTGTCATTCGAACACGCACGTTAAGTCCGCAAATTGCAACCTCTGCAGGCCGAGCTGAAATCACTAAATTTTTTGTTATGCAGTTGCTTGGCCTTGGTCGATTTTATACCCCACCGGTGCATGCGTTGGAAGTCCCGGAATACGAAGGGAATTTGCGTGTGGTTTCCAGCCGATTTCTAAAGGCCGCCATGCATCATAACGCATTACCAGTGTATGTCTGGACCGTCAATGACAGGCAAAAAATGGACGAACTTTTGAAAATGGGTGTGCGTGGAATAATCTCCGATTTCCCCGACCGTGCTATTGCTGCAGTAACTGAATTTCTACAAACAAAATGAACTCTCTATCTCTCTACTCACCAGCTTCCCTATCTCCGGTTAATGAATAAATTCATGGGCTAAATTTTCTTTTAATTTTATTAGATTCCTTGCCGTTGTTTTAGTATATTAATCCCCAATTTTTTAAGAAGACAGCTTCAATTTGGGTTGAATTACGGGTGATCCCTGCATATCCTCCTTTAAAATTATCAACGGAAGCTATGCATTGGTTGTGTGGAAAGAAATGGGATCCGTGGCCAGCGGCTAACTGGTTCACAAGTCCAAATGAATTTGTTGAATTCAGGCAGTAACTATGGAATCGAGCAGCAGAAATGGAGGATAGGTAGTATGACCGGGACAATTGGAATACGCAGCGAGACAAAAGACACCACCGAAAAGCGTGCGGCACTCACGCCTGAACACGTAAAGAAACTTATCAATGAACAGAATCTCAAAGTTGTTGTTCAACCATCGAATTATCGAATTTTCCCGAATGATGCCTACCGTGAAGCCGGTGCGGTTATAGCAGATGATCTCAATGACTGTAATATAATTTATGGTGTCAAGGAAGTGCCGCTACCCGAATTATACGCAGGAAAAGCACACATTTTCTTTTCACACACCATAAAAGGCCAGGATTACAACATGCCTTTGTTGAAAGAAATTTTGCAGAAAAAAGTGACACTGCTCGACTACGAAACCGTTGTAAATGATAAGGGACGACGCCTGATTTTTTTTGGGAATTTCGCCGGATATGTTGGAATGATTAATTCCTTGTGGGCTTTTGGACAACGCATGAAAACGGAAGGCATTGATTCTCCATTTTCAGAATTAAAGCAAACCAACCAATATGAGAGTTTGGATGAGGCAAAAAAGGCCGTAATCGAGGTCGGTAAAAATCTTAGAACAAAAGGTCTGCCACCAGAACACCCACCAGTAGTCGTTGCATTATTGGGAGAGGGAAATGTGACACAGGGCGCTATTGACGTGGCCGACCTTTTACCTGTGCAGCAGTTGCAGCCGGAGGAGCTTCTGGCTGAGAATGCAGTTAGCCGCTTTTCGAAGCATCGTGTACAGAAAGTCGTATTTCATCTGAAACACTGGCTGGAACATAAAGAACCCGGCACACCTTTTATCGAGAAAGAATATTTTGCGAAATCTGCCGATTATCACGCTGTTTTTGAAAAATATGTGGAAAAATTAACGATAATTGTGAACGGCAATTTCTGGGCGCCCGGCCTTCCAAAAATTCTTACAAAATCTTTCATTAAAGCTCATTTTTCCACTGAAAAACAACCGTTGTTGCGTGTGATTGGCGATATCTCTTGTGATATCGAAGGTTCAGTTGAGTTTAATTTACAGGCCACGAAATCCGATAATCCGATCTATGTTTATCTGCCGGAAAAAGATGATCTCGTCTTTGGTGTGCAGGGACACGGCCCGGTGGTTCTCGCCGTTGACAAATTACCAAGTGAAGTTCCTCGGGAGGCTTCACATGCATTTGGCACAGTCTTATTGCCTTTTGTTGCGGCAACGGCTGAATGTGACTTTACGCAACCGTTCGAAAAACTTCAATTGCCTGCACCGTTTAAAAAAGCTGTCATTGCTCATCAGGGGCACTTGACACCGGACTACCACTATCTGGAAAAATATTTGCCGTAGATATGCAAATGGTACTGTGTGAATAATCTAAAATATCGTTTCGTAGTTGAGGAGTAGAAAACGAATAATAAGCGAGTGTGCTAAGCACATCAATGTTCAATAGGTAATTACAGGATCGATCCGAATTTGTCTCATGATCGATCTTGTTTTATTGGAAGGTTGGAGTTAAAAATGAAAAAAATACTGGTACTCGGCGCTGGCTACGTCGCTCGCCCATTTGTCGATTATATTCTGGAAAACAGCAATTTTGAGCTTATCGTTGCCGATGTTGATGTGCAACATGCGCAACGTGTGACACAAAATCGTGAACGAACATACGTGGAAGCGCTCGACATACGCGAAAATGAAAAACTTGAGGGCCTGATTGGCAAAGCAAATCTGGTTATAAGCTTACTTCCCTATGAATTTCATTATCAGGTTGCTCAAGCATGTGTCAAATTAAAGAAATCTCTTATCACGGCATCATACATAACCCCGGAAATTAGTGCCCTTGACACCGCAGCAAAAGATGCCGGTGTTCTTATCCTGAAAGAAATGGGCCTCGATCCAGGTCTCGATCACATGTCTGCAATGCATATTATCGATAAAATTAAAAGGGATAAGGGCACAATCATCAGTTTTAAATCCTATTGCGGTGGACTTGCAGCGCCGGAAGCAAATACCAACCCGTGGAAATATAAATTTTCCTGGAGTCCCCGGGGTGTGTTGAAAGCCGCACAAAATGGAGCCAAATTTCTTGCCGAAAATCAGATTCTGGAAGTGCTCAACCGGGATATGCTGCAACAAACGGATCTGCTGCAAATCGGTCCGTTTGATTTAGAAGCCTATCCCAATAGGGATTCCATGCCATATATCGATCGCTATGGTTTGCAGGGGATAGAAACGCTCGTTCGTTATACCCTGCGGTTTCCGGGATGGGTGAAAACGATGGCGGCTTTGCGGGAAATCGGGCTGGCTGATGACAAAATGGTGAGCGTATCAAATGAACTGGGACGATCAGAATTGCTTCGTACATTGTTGAATATTCCGGTCAGCGATAATTTACTCAATGTCTGTCGCCAACGCGCAGGGGAATACTGGGACAAGGAAGTTGCCGAACGCCTTACCTGGTTGGGTTTATTTGACGATGAACTTGAAAAAGTGTCCACGAAACAGATATCGGCAATGGACTATCTCGTTTCACGCATGATTAAAACCATGTCCTTTGCAGAAAACGAACGCGATATGATTCTTCTGCATCATGATTTTCTTTTTACGAAAAATGGCGCTGCGTATCGCTGGGAAAGTACTTTAACGGAGTTTGGAATTCCTGGTGGGGCTTCTGCAATGGCGCAAACCGTTGCATTTCCTGCAGCCATTGCAGCACGTTACATTCTGGAAGACACGATAAACTTAACAGGTGTGCATCTTCCTGTTCTGCCCGAAATTTACAATCCGGTGTTGGAGGAGTTGCAGCACCAGGGCATGGTTTTTTCCGAACATATTAAAAAGATGCCAAATAATACATAACAAGAATGCAAACGCCAGTGAGCAGGATTGAAGCCAGAATCCAAACCCAGGAAGGAAGAAAATAAAAAGCCCTGGGTTTGCGTCTTTCTCTTTGTGCGTTAATGATCCGGTGCCAGATAGCATAGCGTGACTGGGAAAAATCGGTGTCTGGCAAACGACTTTCTCGTAATAAATCTTCTATTTCGTGAAGATCTTTTTTCATAAAATATCCCTCAATTTTAACAAACCACGGCGCGTGTGGGTTTTCACCGTATTTTCTGATATCCCCAATATTTCTGCAATCTCTTTCGTCGATTTTTCCTCAAAATATTTCAAACTTAAGACTGTCTGATATTTTTCATCCAACTGCGCCAATGCGGCATGCATTTCACGAAACTTCTCATTGCGCAGCATATTTTCTTCCGCCTGAATCAATGCGTGATCGGCAGTTAATTCATCTTTTGTCCGCTTGGTAATGTCCTCAGAAAGCGGAACCGTTTTATTTTGATTACGGTAACTCAGGTTAATTTCATTTGTCGCAATGCGATAGAGCCAGGCAGAAAATCCAACACCTTTCCAGTGAAATTTATTGAGATTGTCGAGCGCTTTTAAAAACGTGTTGGAGGTAATATCCTGCGCTCTGACAACATCAAATGTACGCCTTAAAACATAATTGAAAATTGCATCATGGTACAAATCGAAAAGATGGCGGAATTCCTCCGGATCTTTTTGTGCCCTGCGAATCAGAAGACGTTCGTCCTCCTGAACGGGTATTTTTTCTTTTTTATCCGTGGTGGCCACAGGCATGTGCTTTCATTTTTTTTATTTTGTTCTCTCTATTGCGACTACCGAAAAACATGCAAATTCGGACCCTGAGCTTGGAAAAGGGCTCGAATTTGAGCGTGAAACCGGGCGTTTCGACAATTCGACTTTACTCAGTGCAGGCAGGCTCAATGTTCGGTTTTTCCCTTTTTCAATAGTCTCATTATTTTTGCAATGAAATCTGCGCTGGTTTTTCAAGATAGAAATTCTAAATAAAAAAAACAGTTCCAACCTCCATCGTTTTATGTAACAGACGATTGGTTGGCGAAAAGCTCTGTATTTTGGAAATTCATAAACGCCTCGCAAGTTTCACAGAATATTCCATGAAGAAAAAAATGGATGTCTGCCATGTGTGTAAAACTATCTTTCAAGGAATTTAAGAAAGTAAAATTTATCCCGGTTAACTTCATGAAATTTAAAAGCCATCATAAAACCAATCTTGACTTTATCTCCACCGATCCTTACTTTCAAAATTTGAAAAAATGACTTAAATTCTGGCTAACTGACAGATAATCGTCTCAAGGTGGCTGCGTCGTTGTGGATGTTGTGCAAACAGGAATGATAGTAAGAGCTTGCAAGAAAAACTGCATGGCGACCATTGATTCAGAAACTCACTAATTGTATTCGCACCCAATGAAAGCTCAATTACCGGATCCGCATCCACAAACATCCGAGAGTGAAAAAGAAGCACCTGTTGTTTCCATCACGGTCATTTCCTGGAACGCATTAAACGATCTCAAAATCTGCATTGAATCCATTTACCAAACCATTCAAAACCATACCTTTGAAATAATCGTCGTCGATAACCACTCCACCGATGGCAGTGTTGCCTTTCTGCAAGAAAATTATCCCAATATCGAAATCATTCAAAACAAGAAAAATCTGGGTGTTGCCCGCGCTCGTAATCAGGCACTGCAGGCTTCCCGGGGCCGTTACATTTTGTTTTTGGATGTTGACACAAAATCGACCCCCGGTGCTATCGACAATCTGATTGAATTTGCAGAAACAAATGAAGATGCGGGCATAATCGGTGCGAAGCTCATTGATGGCGACGCCCAACTGCAACATACCTGTCGTCAATTCCCGTCGGTATTAACGTATATTTTTCAAAAGCTCAAGTTCATGCCTTTTTTTGAACAAAGCCGGCGACTGCGTGAGCACATAATGGCGGATTGGGATCACAGTCAGGTGCGTGAAGTGGATTATGTCGTTGGTGCCTGTCAGCTCATCAGACGTGCCGTGCTGAGTGATGTCGGGCAACTGGATGAGCGTTTTTTTTATGGGCCGGAGGATGTCGATTTCTGCCTGCGGGCCCACTTACACGGCTGGAAAATAGTGTATTTTCCCCATGCAACCGTTGTGCATTTCAGTCACAATAAACACAAGGTACCGTTTAGTAAACAAACCTTTAAGCACTTGTGGGGATTGTTCTATTTCTTCCAGAAACACGGTTATTTGTTCAATGTAAAAAGCAAAGATTATGCGGTGATCATGCCGCGGGGACTGGAAACTTCCCTGCTGGTTCTGGTCGATTTCCTCACGATTGCCATCGTATTTTTTGTCTGGTCGTTTGTGCGTAATATGATGGGCGTATTCACATTAAATGAACCCGTCCCACTGATTGTGGCAAATTTACTTGTTTTTCTCTATTGGTTTTTGCTTTTTCTCTTTTTCGGTTTATATCGGGCATGGTACGCGTATTCCCGTTTCGATGAGGTGCTGACCGTTCTCAAGACAGTAACAATTGGCACACTAATCATTTTTTTTGTTACAGCAAACGCCAGTGATATATCCACTCCCCCAAAATTCAGCCGTATTTTGATCGTCAGTTACTGGTTTCTGATGGCCATGTTTGTTGCCGGTGGCCGCTCTGTTTTGCGAACGGTACAGCGTCATTTGCTGGAGGCGGGATTTGGCTTGCGACGCACACTCATCGTTGGTTCCGGCAAGGAAACCCGGCGGTTGTTTGATAAAGTTGCCCATTTCCCGGCTTTAGGCTACCGTATTATCGGTTTTATTTCCATCCGGCCGGTGCGGGAGAAAAAAAGATACCACGGCGTGCCGGTGGTCGGTTCCATTTCTCAATTGGGCAAAATCATCGATTCCGAACGCATCGAAGACGTTTTGATTGCGTTTCATTATCGCGATCAAAAACATGTGATGGAAGTTTTGAACCAGTGCGCGGACAAGGAAGTAAAACTGAAAATCACGCCTGATCTGTACGGCACAATCATGGGGAGGGCGAGAACAAATCAGATCTACGGCACGACGCTCATTGAAATTTTACCGCAGCACATGCAGCCCTGGGAGCAGAAGGTAAAACGCATGCTGGATATTTTCGTGGCGGCGCTGATTTTGATCTTTGGTTTGCCGCTGTGGTTGCTGGTGGCGCTCATCATTCGATTGGAAACGCCCGGACATCCGCTTTACAGCCAGGAACGTTGCGGATTGCGCGGGAACCCATTTAAAATTTACAAATTTCGCAGCATGGTGAGCGATGCTGAAAAGAAAAGTGGACCCACATGGGCGACAAAGGACGATATGCGTGTCACACGCGTCGGGAAATTCATCCGCCAGACACGCCTGGATGAAATTCCGCAATTCTGGAATGTTTTGCGTGGGGATATGAGTTTGATTGGGCCGCGTCCGGAACGGCCTTATTTTGTGGAGCAATTACGGCAAAAATTCCCGCTCTACTCACGGCGTCTTCGAATTCGACCCGGAATAACCGGCTGGGCGCAGGTAAAAGGCGATTATGATACAACGATCGAAAATGTGCGGCAGAAAATTCAATTTGACCTATTTTATCTGGAAAATATGTCGTTGCGCATGGATTTCAAAATAATGCTGATGACCATTTATGTCGTACTGGCACGGCGGGGACAGTAAAAGTTAAAAGTAACAATAATTAAATTGGAAAGATCGATGATCGAAAACAAAATTTTTAACATGCAGGTGTTAAAACTCCTTTATCAAAGCAGACGCAGATTCATAAAAATATTTTTTATTTCAGCCATAATCACCACGCTGGCAAGTCTCACTTTGCCGGAATGGTATCAGTCATCGGCCAAAATTATGCCGCCCGTTGAAGAAGGCGGACTGTCGAATTTTGCAGCAATGCTCAGTGATCTTCCGTTGAAAGCGCTGGGATTGGGAAGCGGTGTTTCAGAAGATGCAATTTTGTTTACCGCGACGCTAACCAGCCGCACGGTTATGGAATCCGTTGTGAATAAATTCGATCTTATCAATCGATACGATGCTAAAAATTTGGAAGAAGCGGTGAAAACATTGCGCGATCATGCCGGTATTGTCATTGATGACGAGGGGACGCTGACGATTTTTGCCGAGGCACGCGGTTCGTGGTTTTGTTTTTTCAGCGAAGACGCTCGTAATGAGGCCAGGTCTACGGCACGCGACATGACGAACTTTCTCATTGAAGAGCTTGACATCGTCAATAAACGGTTAAAATCGGAGCGGGCACGCAATTCCCGTACTTTTGTAGAAAAACGATACCAGCAAAATGTTGACGATTTGGCTGCTGCGGAAAACGATCTCAAGTCATTTCAACAAAAATACGGGATGATTGCCCTGCCGGAGCAAACCGAAGCGACGATCAAAGCAGCGGCTGAATTGAAGGCACAGATCGTCATGAAAGAAATCGAGTTGGGCGTTCTCGAGCAAAGTGTCTCGAAAACACATTCCGAATACAAGCAGGTGCAAAGAGAGTTGAATGAATTCCGAAAAAAATACGAAGAGTTTAATGCTCCCCTGGATTATGGCAACAGCAAAGGCGAAAAAATAGAGGTCTTCGTTCCTTTGGAAGACGCCCCGGAAGTTGGATTGATGTACGCCCGTAAATTTCGTGAAGTATTTATTCAGGAAAAAATACTGGAATTCCTGCTGCCACAATACGAACAAGCAAAGATTAAGGAAGCGCAAGACACGCCAACAGTTCAGGTCCTTGATGATGCCTCCTTTCCCATTAAAAAGCACCGTCCAAAGCGCTCGATCCTGATTGCCTTCTTCACTTTTCTCGCATGCCTGGGTGGATTCTTTTACATTATTTATAAACCTGCAATGCAAAAATTTATCGCTGAGATTAAAAGTGAAGAACGATGAGTGAGCGCACGCACACATCTTCCAGTCGGCTCGCAAAAAATACACTCATTAATATCGTTGGAATGCTGCTGCCTTTGGTTGTGGGACTGGCTGCGATTCCTTACATCATTAAAGGGCTGGGTAATGAATTGTTTGGCGTCCTGACGATTGCCTGGGCAATCATTGCCTCCCTGACTTTGCTTGATTTCGGGATTGGACGTGCAACAACGAAATTTGCCTCGGAAAATATGCGTGCCGATGGTGGATCCCAGGTGCCAGAGATATTGTGGACGGCCCTGGTGCTGAATACTTTGTTTGGAATTGTCGGGGGTGTGCTTTTTTATTTGGCTATTCCAATCATCGTCCATGAATTTTTTAAAATCACTCCGGAAAGTATCGATGAAACCGTCATTGCATTTAAGGTTATTGCCTGGCTTATTCCCTTTCTGCTCATCACCAACTCATTAAAAGGTATTCTGAGCGCTGCACAGCGCTTTGATTTTATTAACTATGTGACAATCCCGGTGAACAGTCTGAGTTTCATAATCCCGATTTTTTCCATTTGGGGGATGCAACTCTCGACGATTATGTTGTGCATAATCGCCATGCGAATTATCGCGACTTTTATATATCTGCTCCAATGCTGGCAATTGTTCCCGGCATGCAAAATCCCACAAATGCCTCACCGGGAGATTATAAAAAAGTTATCCTCCTATGGCATGTGGATTACTGTTTCCGGGATTATAAATCCGGTTTTGGTGTATGTCGATCGATTCCTTATAGGCTCCATTTTATCTATGGAAATGTTGACATTTTATGCAGCACCGATGGAAGCCATCCAGCGATTGCGTATTCTACCCAATGCGCTGATGATAACCCTGTTTCCGGAATTTAGTGCGGGAGTGTCAAAATCACAAATTGATATGCAATACATGCTGTTCGGTAAGTCTTTTAAGACTATTCTCATGACGACAGGATTGATTTGCCTGAGCCTGTTCGTGTTCTCCGAAGAGCTCATTCATCTGTGGCTCGGTGTCGATTATGTCGCCAAAAGCGCAGCGATTGTAAAAATTGTTTCCATCAGTATTGTTTTTAATTTTCTTGCTTTGGTTCCCTTTACCTTTTTACAAGGCATTGGCCGGCCGGATTTGACGGCAAAATTTCATTTGTTTGAATCCCTGTTTTATTTTTTCCTGCTTGGATTTCTGATCAGGAACTTTGGACTTGTCGGAGCGGCGTACGCATGGTCGATTCGCATTTTTGTCGACTTTCTGCTCTTGTTTCTCTGGTCGGGAAAATTTTTGCCGGGAATGCTGCAATCGTTGCATAAGGAAAAGGTGGGATTAATTCTCGTCTCGCTGCTGATTTATGCAGGGCTTTTGTTGAGTGCAAAAGCGTTGTTTTTAGGTTTGCACTGGCAAATTTTTATTACGGCCTCGGCATTGGGTTGCATGACCTGGTATTATTGGAATTTTATTGTTGACGAAAAGGAACGGTCGCTGGCAAAAAATTTATTCGGCCGGTTGACGACAGAAAAAGTATAAATGCAAAAATATAAAGTCGCCATTATCATTCTCAACTGGAACGGCTGGCAGGACACAATTGAGTGTCTTGCTTCGCTCATGAATAGCACGTACCAGGATTTTCAGATGGTCGTCCTCGATAATGGATCAACGGATGATTCCCTCGTGCAAATCACGAATTGGGCACACGGTGAAATCCCGGTGGCATACGGTCCCTCTCCCGGAGAAGAAAAAATCGATTCAGTTGATTGCGTGGAAATCGCACGGGAAGCGTTGCACGATAAATCCACATTTATTGAGAAGACACGGGCGAAAAAACTGGTTTTGATCCGCAACGCCGAAAACCTGGGATTTGCCAAAGGTGTGAATGTCGGTATCCGCTACGCCGTCGAGCATGATTTTGAGTACACATATTTACTGAATAACGACACCACTCTTGAGCACAACAGCCTGCATCATTTGATTGAGTTCATCGATGATGGAGTGAATCGAAATATCGTTACACCGCTTATCACCTTTTACGATGATCCATCGAAGGTGTGGTACTATGGCGGCACGCTCACTTTTACCGGGCGCCGCAAATTTTATTTTGCCAATGAGCCAAAAGCAAAAATTGCAATGGATGACCAACGAAAGATTTCTTTCATTTCCGGGTGTGCTTTGTTTTGCCGCACAGCTATTTTTAAAAAATATGGGTTGCTTACCGAAGATTTCTTTTTTGGGGAGGAAGACCACGAATTTAGCCACCGCATGAAAAAGAATGGGGTGGCAATGTTTGCACTGGCGAAAGCAGAAGTGTACCACAAGGTGAGTATTTCCAACAAGAAAGTCTTTTCAGAAGACCGGTTACCGTATAAATTTATTGGCTATTTGAATCGCTTTGTGCATAAAAAAATTACAATGCAACATCATGTTTTGCTGTGGAAAGCATGGCGTTCAATTAATTTGGCGTATATTGTCCCTAAGTTGATTTTTCTTGAGAAATACGAATACAAAAAAATAAAAAAGTTCGCTACCCTATTAATAAAATACTCCAATAAAGTCTCTTCAGTTGACCGGGAGTTGTTTTTTGAAGCGCAGAATTTATTAAAGTAATGATTAGGTTATGCAAGATATAATTGGCGTAGTGGCGATTTTTGCCATAAGCATCCCCATAAGTATTTTCGAATATCAAAAATTCGCATCACTTTTAACACCCTTTAATCTGATGGCCTATCCCTATGCCATAACTGTGGCTATGGTCAACCTGGTCGCTGTTAATTTTGGTTTCTTTCATGTCAGCCTTGAGAGCGTGTTTTATTACATTTTATGTCTTTTGCTTTTTAAAATTGGAGAGCTTGCTGTTGAAAAAATTGCACATCCAGCAGTATATGATGCGAAGGTCATGTCTTTCCAAAAAGAACAGATGCAGGAGATTTTTAATTATTATACAAGGTTCTTTATAGGCGTTGCAATAATCTCCATTGTAGCCAGTGGCATTCATTTTATTCGCGCGTTAAATGAAGTCGGTGGCTGGATGTTCCTTGCCTCAAAAGAATTTGAAGAAGCATATGGAAAAGGTATTTTATCACATGTTGGACAGTTGAACAAGCCTGCTTTTATGTTTTTATTCGGATATTTCTTCTTTTCAAAAAAGAAATATGTACCAATTCTATTGTTTCTCATGTTTATGGCTGTTTTGCTGTTGCAGATTAAAACTCACATCATCACAACACTACTTAGTGGAATTTTGTTTTGCTATTTTTTTGGTATAATCAAGATTAATTTGAAAAAACTTTTACTCTACAGTCTGATTATTTTTGCTTTATTTAACATCAGCTATATGATTGGATTTTCAAAAATTAATGTAGCAGAATCTTTTTCATCTGATGTGCAGATAGCTCTTGCAAATCATTTTTTTACGTATCTATTTGGTGGATCGATTGGATTTAGCGAGATACTAAAATTCAGTAACTACCCGCTCTATAGCCCTGATGAGATTTTTGCCGTACCAATAAATCTTTACAATGTATTTTATGGAGGGAATGAAGTGGTCGATGTAGTCATCTACAACTGGATACCAGTCTCAACGAATTATCAATATTTTCATTCATCGAATGTTTTTAATTTATTTGGGGTTCTCTACATGTACCTGGGTTGGTGGGGTACCTTCCTATATGTTTTTGCTCTTGGAGTCGTTTCTCAGGTGCTTAAAATTGCAGCAATAAAAAAAGGTGCAACCTTTGGACTGCAAATGGCTTATGTGTATTTTTTATGTTTTTTAATGCTGGCCTTTTTTAATATTTTTTTCAACCAACTGCAGGTTTACGAAGGGGGTGTATTGATGGTTTTACTTCCAACACTTTTTGTTATTTACAATAAAATTAAATCCTATTTGAGTGATTCAATAGCTGTCACTACTTGATCTATCCAAGAAAATCACCAACTGAAGTCCCCCCCTTTTTCTCTGAAACTTTCTCGCTTTTCCCGGATTTAATAAGCAAACACCTGAACTTTTCCACCTCCAAACTTCAAGGCTTGCAGCATGAAAAAACCAGGATACTTCCTTGCATTTTTTGCGCTTATTTTATTGAACCTGCCGATTGAGTTAATCAGCGCGAATTCTCCGGACCGGGACAAAACACTGTCACCCTATTTCTGGCTGCGGGATGCCGATCCGGAACTGGATCAATTGCCTCTGAAATCGACTTCTGCAAAGGTGAATATCAGCGGTGTCATCGCTGATGTGACAGTGACACAGGTTTACAAGAATGAAGGCAAACGCGCTCTTGAAGCTATGTATATTTTTCCGGCATCGACACAAGCGGCGGTTTATGGCATGAAAATGACCATCGGTGAGCGGTCGATTACGGCCAAAATCGAAGAACTGGAAGAAGCGCGCCGCCAGTTTGAACAGGCACGCGAAGAAGGGCGCCGTGCATCTTTACTGGAACAAAACCGTCCGAATGTATTTCAGATGAATGTTACGAATATCCAGCCGGGCGATGTCATCCTTGTCGAGTTGAAATACACGGAATTGCTCAAACCAACCGAGGGGATATACTCCTTCGTATATCCTACCGTTGTTGGGCCGCGATATTCGGAAACGCCGCTGGAAAACGCACCGGAAAGCGAAAAATGGATTGCGAATCCATATCTGAAAGAAGGCGAAGCGCCGCTCACCAATTTTGCATTGCAGGCAAACATTGTCGCTGGCATGGCCATTCGTGATGTCAAATGCCCCAGCCATGAAATTGAAGTGAGTTTTGCCGGGGACAATTCTACCACAATTTTTGTAAAGGATAGTGATAAAAAAGGCGGCAACCGTGATTTCATCTTAAATTACCGCTTGCAGGATGAAAAAATCCAGTCCGGTCTTTTGCTCTCGGAAGATAAAAGTGAAAAATATTTTTTGCTGATGATGCAACCACCCCAACGTGTGACGAAGTCGGAGGTTGTACCACGGGAGTATATTTTTATCATGGATGTATCCGGTTCCATGTCTGGTTTTCCGCTGCAAATCTCCAAAAAACTGATGACAAATTTACTTCAGGATTTACGGCCGCAGGATCAATTTAATGTCATGGTTTTTGCCGGTTCCTCCGGTTTGTGGGCCAAAGAATCCCAACCTGCAACGGAGGCAAATTTATCGTTGGCTTTCAATTTTATCGACAGCCAGCGCGGTGGCGGTGGCACGCGGCTGCTGCCGGCTTTGGAACGTGCATTGGCGCTCTCCTCGGAACAGAACATGTCGCGCTCAGTGATCGTTGTGACGGATGGCTACGTCGATGTTGAAAGGCAAACTTTTGATCTCATTCGCAGGAATTTGGATCGATGCAATTTTTTCGCATTCGGGATTGGTACTTCGGTAAACCGCTACCTCATCGAGGGGATGGCGAATGTTGGGCGTGGTGAGCATTTTATCGTCACCGCCAGCGTGGACGCGGAGAAGATTGCAAACGCCTTTCAAAATTATGTGCAACACCCCGTGCTGACCAACATTAAAGTTCAATTTGAAGGAGTGGAAGTGGTCGATGTGCAACCGGAAGCCATACAGGATGTATTTGCACAACGACCGGTGTTAGTTTACGGCAAATGGCGGGGTGCGAAAAAAGGAACAGTTCGTATTTCTGGAAGTGCAGCCGGGAGGCAATACGAGCAGATATTTGATTTTGCAATAGCAAGCAGCCCGTCCGAAGCCGCTGCATTAAAATTCCTTTGGGCACGTCAAAAACTGCAAATACTTTCCGATTATAGTGCTATCGCTCACGGTTCCGAGGCAGAAAAGCAGGAAATTATCGAACTTGGTTTGCGATATAATCTGTTAACGCGTTACACTTCCTTTATCGCCATCGACACCGAAATTGCCGGCGATGGAAAAGTGACGGTCGTGAAGCAACCGCTGCCCCTGCCACAGGGCGTTTCGAATGCAGCACTTGGCGGGTTACCCTCGACGGCTAAAATGGTGCGCAGTCGTGCAGACTTTAATCTGCCGCTGGACATGGAATCCTCTTCATCTGAACCGGGATTGCAGGAAGAACTCCTTACTGCTTTCGACACACCACCAGAACCTGCACAGGGGCTGATTCAACTGCAAAAAATTCTTGTCTATCCCGAAAGTGCCGTTAAAAATAAAATTGAAGGGAAGGTGGTTGTTCGTGTGCTGATTGGGGCGGATGGTAAGGTATTAAAGAGCGAAGTTTTGAACTCACTCCACGATGCATGTGACAAAGCCGCAGTGAAGGCTATCGAAACCGTTCAGTGGAAACCAGCGCTGCAGCAGGGCAGACCCGTAAGAGCCTGGGTGACAGTCCCCGTCCATTTTCGATTGAAAAAGCTTTGATAAACAGAAATGTATGATTCAAGTTTGGTAGTCATGCCGGTTTGCGTTTTTATGCAATACCGGCATCCCATGGAAAACGATGCGAATGTAGGTGATTAATTGTGTACACTGGTGTTGTCAATGGATTCCGTTATTTCGCTGGAAAACGCTATAAACGGAATGGCTTGTACCAATCTGGGGATTGAATCGAAATGTTCGGTTTTTACCTATTAATCCAGACTCACCGTATCCATTGCCGCATGGGCCCAGTCGATGAGAACTTGCTTTTGTTCGGCACTCAGATTGGCCTCGCTGTGCATTTTAACATAACCAGCCAGGGGCATATTGCCGCCTTCGATTTCTTCCGCAATCTCATCCAGTTTTTTGAGTTTTCTTTTCCCCGGGTATTCACCCCACGCTGAAAAATTCAGATGACGACGCCCATTGCGTACATGATCACTTAACAACCAGGAAACCGGTGCAACATGACTGTACCATGGCCAAACGGTTTCATTCGAATGGCAGTCATAGCATGCAGATTTCATGATGTGCGTGACGTCGTCGCTTGCCCTCAGCGGCGCAGTTACGGGTGGATTCGTTTTTTCGACAGGCACAAATTGAATGATTATAAAAATCAGAATCAAAATGAGAAATAGATTTTTAGGTTTGAATATTTTCATACCTATGCTCTCCAGGTTAACATTAAATGTGTGATGGCTATAAGATTAACTGTTTAGTGTCTGAAAAAAAAGAAATATTTTAATAAAAACAACAACTTTAAAACAACCGAATTTATTCGGTCTCAGGCTGTCATAAGAAAGCTGTTCAGTGGACTGAATCGGAAAAGATGATAAGTAAATTGCATTCAATGATTTTATTTTTTATACTTGGCGAACAAATCTGCTTTATTTCTATTTTGCTCGAACAGAACGATGGCGCAAGGTCGTTTAAATCCAATTCTGGCTCGACCGGATTAAAGCTGATGAACAGGGAGAAAACAAAATTAAGGATGAAAATAAAGTTGCAAGGATAAGTGCATTTAACGATTATCTTTGGAGGAAAGTATTACTACAGAGAAAAAACTGCACCCACTAATTCGTCTTGTCATTCTGCTTGGCTTGCTGTATATATTTTTTGTAAGCATCACTCTGATGGGCGCTTCGTTTAAATTTTTTGGGAAGGATTTTGCGAAGCAACTCCTGACGACAACGGCCAATCCGTTTGTTGGACTTTTTATTGGTGTACTCGCAACGGCGCTGGTGCAAAGCTCCTCAACCGTCACTTCGATGGCGGTGGGTATGGTTGCCGGCGGTGCCCTGGATGTTGCAAGGGCAATTCCCATCATTATGGGAGCAAATATTGGTACAAGTGTTACAAACACTTTGGTTTCTGTTGGTCACATCGGTCGCAAGGATGAGTTCAAAAGAGCTTTTTCTTCGGCAACCGTACACGATTTTTTCAATGTGCTTGCCGTGATTATTCTTTTCCCTCTTCAGTTGGGGACGAATTTTCTTGGCATCATGTCCGAATATTTAGCGACGGGTCTGCAGGATGTTGGCGGTTTAAAAATGGTCAATCCGATCAAGACCATCGTTAAACCGGCTGTTACTTTGATTGAGGAATATACCGGGCACTCTGGTACCATTATGCTCATCCTGTCGATTGCATTGCTGTTCCTGGCTTTGCGTTATCTCGTTGTCAATTTGAAGGCCTTGATCATTGGCAAGGTGGAAAATTTCTTCGACAATACGTTGTTTCGCAATGGTGGTCGTGCCTTTGTGCTGGGTATTGTTCTCACGGCATTGGTTCAATCCAGTTCGATCACAACCTCATTGGCGGTACCACTCGCCGGAGCAGGTATTCTCACAATACAACAAATCTTCCCGTTTACGCTCGGTGCAAATATTGGAACAACGGTTACGGCAATGTTGGCATCCCTTGTTACGGGAAATCTGGCGGCAGTAACGGTTGCCTTTGCCCATTTGTTGTTTAATATCACCGGCATCATTTTTATTTGGCCAATAAAGCGAATCCCGATTGGTTTAGCGGAAAAACTTGCAGATTACGCAATAAAATCAAAATGGATCCCTTTGATTTATATACTCGTTCTCTTTTTTTTAATCCCTCTCATCTTAATTTATTTGGCAGGATAATTTTATGATAAAGTTTAAAGAAATATTGGAGTTATGGAGAAAGGATAATTCTCTCACACAAGCATACAACGATTCGAAGACAATGTTGGAGAACGCGTACGAAATGTATATCGAATCCGTGAGAATTCTTCGGCGGAGTGACACTTCCGATGGTCGTGAAGAATTGCGCGAAAGGGATGTGCTGATTAATAAGTATGAGCGTGAAGTGCGGAGTAAAGTGCTCAAGTATCTGGCTGTCACTGGTGGCGCCAACATCATACCCGGGCTCATTCTTACAAGCATCGTTATCGATCTGGAGAGAATTGGTGATTACACTAAAAACATCGCTGATTTATCAAAAATACATCCTGATAGATTGTTAGGTGGAATTTTTGAGGAGGAAATAGTCAAAATTGAAGAAACAGTGGAAAATCTGTTTAAAAATTTAATACCCCTCCTGCTTTCATCGGAAAAAGAACGCGCCCGTGAATGTATCAATTCCAGCTTCTGGATTTTAAAAGCCAGTGATAAAATCGTCGAGCGATGTGTTTTATCCGAAGATACAACCCTTGCAGCCGGTACGACAACAGCGATTGCCCTCTATGTACGCTATTTAAAACGGGTCGGAGCGCATCTCATCAATGTGGCAACGAGTATTGTCAATCCCTTTGAAAAGATCGGATTTATGCTCGACGAATGAAGCATTTCTGATCCGTGAAAAACGATAGCAGATATACAGATGTTCAATAATTTTCACTAAATGAATTCGCCAGAGGGAGCGCTAAAAAAGCATTTCTTCTGGCGAATTTGTTATGGGATTACCCCATCGAACAAAGAGTGAAATTGCAAGCCGATTTATTCTTTTTTCAGGGCTATTTGTGATCTGTGATAAACCTCGACGCGGGCAGGTGGTAGATTTCTCCAGCGAATTTTCGAATTGATTCTTGTGAAACTCGATGGGTAGTTTTGGGAGACAGGTTTGAGAGCATAGGTGAAATGAATCAACCGTCCGTTGTGGGGCAGCACATCATGCAATTGTTGCTTAATTTTATCCACAAGTTTTTCCGGCAGCGAGCGCAATGGAAGGCTCGAAACGATGGTCATAACGCGGCGGCTGTTGTCCCCCAAGGTATAATCGAGATGATCTTTTAACACCGCAGCATTGCCGTGCACGATACGTACGTTTGGAAACTGCTTGCGAAGGAATTTAACCAGGTCCTCCGATATTTCAACGACGATAAGACGTGAGGGATCGATGCCACGTTCCAGTATTGCTGCTGTTACCACACCCGTTCCCGCACCTAATTCAACGATGTAGCCATCATCTTCCAGGGGAATGTAGGAAGCCATGGTTCTGGCGAGACCTTTTGAGCTTGGGCAGGCTGCTCCAACACCTCGCGGGTTAGCGACAAGTTCTCTCATAAATATGGCGTATTTTTTTGCTTGCGAACTGTTGATGCGTTTTACGCGTGCACTCTTCGTCCTGGGCAGAAAAGGACGACCTAAATCCAGAATTGCTTCATTGACATGGACCCGCTCGATTGAGCGTTTTAAAATAATGCGGGCACGAGCAATTTTTTTTCTCATAGGGTCCTTTCCCTCTTTGTTTTCGAGCGCGGCCGAAAGTGCCTTTTCCCAATTAAAAGCCATGCAACTACCTGAGGGTTTCTGAATGAATTTTAATCAAAAAAAGAATATCAGATTGTGATTGTTCGCGAATACGATGTTTGTAATAACTTGTGCAATTCACTATCTTCACCCCCAATTGCGTGACTGGAAGGTGAAAAGAAGTTACAACATACTAATTCTATAATTTTTAGCAAACAGAAAAAATAATATTGTCTGTGTCCCGGTTTCTTAGCGTTTGAAGAGCAAATTTGTTCCTTTGATGACATTTTTTGACAAATTTTGAGGGATTATAACAGTATTTCGTTTGGAGTTTGCTTATTTTACAGCAAAATTCAATTCACTCAAATTGGACTCAAAAGTGCACTCCTTGCGTAAAATTCGCGCGTTTTTCATTTTTATCGTTCTGGTTCCCTCGGTGTTTATCATTGTATATCAATTTTTGAGCCTGGCCGAACACAAAAATCTCATTGAAGATACCTATCGCGAGCAATTAAAAACCATTCTCTATAGCGTAAACCAGAATACACGCAATATTATCGAGAGCTGGATTGCTCTGTATCGCCGCAGTGTGACCATCGCAGGCCGTCAGAGTGCGGAGGAAGTGCAGAAAGCTATAGATGATTTTCTTACGATTGACAGCGAAATTGTTGCCGTCATTCGATTCGATCGCAATTTAGATTATTTCGAATTTAACCGGAAAGAAGCCACACATATTGATCGGGATTTTATATTTCAACAGTTAAAAAACGAAAATATTAAAGCGAGCCTGCGAAAACTTGCACAGCTGCATGAAAAACAATTTCTCACATTCGAACCTGTCTATGTGGCTGGTGATTCTGCACACGAGTCGCTCATTTTTATTCTCTTTACCCGGGAAATGCCTAAGGGTGCTCCCGATTATGCAGGTTTCATTCTTCCTGCCAATGCTGTCATCGAAAATATGCTTGCGCCGGAAATGCGGCGTGTTGCCGGCAGCGATTTTGTTCTCACCTGCTTTCAATCCGAGGATAGCCGACCTGTCTATAGCACGGACGATCAATTAAGTAATGTATTTGATCTGACGAATAAGCTGTGGATTATGCCGGGTTTTCAACTTGGAATTCGGCTGGAAATTGCCGAATTGCCGGGGCTGCTGCGTGAACAGTTTCAGCGGACTGTCTGGTTTCTCGCCTTTTTAAGTTCCATTCTGGTGGTTGCAGCATTTTTGATTTACCGTACAATTCGCAAAGAAATCTATTTAGCGCAACTGAAATCCGATTTTATTTCCAATGTTTCCCATGAACTGAAAACACCCCTTGCACTTATTCGAATGTTTGCTGAAACCCTGGAATTGGGTCGTTTGCAGGATGAAAAGCAGAAGCAGGAATATTATGAAATAATTGGTCACGAAACCGAGCGACTCAGCCACAAAGTAAATAACATTCTCAATTTTTCCCGTATGGAGGCGGAAAAAAAAACATACTCTTTCCAACGAATCGATTTGAATGAAATTATTACCAAACTGATTCACAATTATGCCTATCATATCGAAAACAATGGTTTTAAGCTGGAAAAAGATATCGCTCCCGCTCCTTTAATCATGCATGGCGACAGCGATGCATTGATCGAAGCTTTCATTAACGTGGTGGACAACGCCATGAAATACAGCAAAGAGGAAAAGTTTCTCCGCATTTCGACCTCACAAAGGGAAAAGCATATAATCGTTACTATTGAAGACCACGGAATTGGCATTCACAAAGAGCACCAAAAAAGAATATTCGAAAAATTTTACCGTGTTTCAGGCGCGTTGATCCATGAAACCAAAGGGTCAGGATTGGGATTGTCTCTGGTGCAGCATATCATCGATGCGCATAAAGGTTTTATAGAAGTGAAAAGTGAACCGGCGAAAGGCACCATTTTCCGATTTATTTTTCCAGTCGCAGACTAATTGGTGGAAAAGACACGCAAGCTAAGCATTTCGAAGCCGGAGGAAGTTAAAATGGGCAGAGAGCAGAATAACTCAGGATACATAATTTGAGGAAGTTTTCATGTATAAAATTCTCATAGTCGAAGACGAAGAAAGCATGCGCCGGGGATTGCGTGATAATCTGGTTTTCGAAGGATATGAAGTCGATATGGCAGCGGAGGGGGAGGCTGGTTTAAAGAAAATTCTTGAGAACCAGTATCACCTTGTCCTGCTTGACGTGATGATGCCAAGAATGTCAGGGTTTGATGTCTGTCAGAAAGCGCGAAAGAACGGAATTCAAACACCGATCATCCTGTTGACCGCCAAAGGAGAGGAAATTGATAAGGTGCTGGGTCTGGAATTGGGCGCCGACGACTACATCACAAAACCTTTTAGCTTGCGTGAGTTATTGGCACGCGTGAAGGCTGCCCTTCGGCGCCAGAATGAGTTTGTCGCCACAACGGGAGAGCTCATCCAATTTGGTGATCTTGAAGTCGATTTGTCGAAATTCATCGCCCGTCGCGCCGGGTATGAAGTGCAGCTCACACACCGGGAATTTGAAATTATTCGTCATCTCTGGGAGCATAAAAACGAGGTGGTGAGCAGGGAAGAGCTGCTCAACGCCGTTTGGGGTTACGATGCTTTCCCAACAACACGAACAATCGATAATTTTATGCTTAAATTGCGGCAAAAAGCCGAAGCTGATCCGCAGCATCCGCGACATATTTTAACGGTGCATGGGATTGGCTATAAATTTATCCCCTGAAGGCCGGTTTCAAGGTGGTTTCGTCGATGACATTTTTTGACATAACGAAACCAGGCAATGACATCTCTGATAACTTCCCCGCGTATATTGGGCGTGCAAACAAAAAGAAACACCCCATTTACCAAAAAAAGGAGATCGTCATGAAAACGAAAAATTTGGTTACAATTCTAATGGTAGCAGCTCTGCCAGTTCTGTTAAACGCACAGCCATCTGTATCGGATCAGCAAGTGAAAAATAATGTTGAGAAAAAATGGTCCCGGATTGTAAAAGCCTATGCAGACTGCCTTGAAAAACAAAATGAAGGTATTCTCGAAACCAGTTTTGTTTGGATTTTGCAGCTTAAAGTGAATTTCCCAGAAAAAGATTTGTCCCTGCTTGAGAATAAAATTGACATGCTTGTTCTGAGTGGCAAGAGCGAAAATATTCGCTACAAAGCATTTCTCGTTTCGACTTTTATGAAGAAAGCGGATTGGTTACAAGACTTCGATTATTTGAAGAACATGCGTGAGAGTGTGTATGAAAAAAATACGCCGGTCTTCGAAGATTTAACCAAGGTCATGCTGGCGAAAGTTATTAAAAATGGTGAAAGAAGTGTTGCCGTCCAATAAGGTTCCGTCGCACATGATAGATCAGAATTTTACGTGCTAATCTATCATGTTGATCGCAAAGGAGTAAGGTTATGAAGACCTTGAAACGCATACGTTGGCTTTTTCTTGCTTTTTGTGCTGTGAACGTTTTTCTCGTATTGGCAGAACCTGTATGGCTTCATGTTTTGCCGTTTACAAAACAGGAAATTCTGGTTAGTCCCGGTATCGATAAAGCCGTACAAGCACTTGCTCTGTTTTTCGTAACAATCCAACTGCCTTCCGGAATTATAATCGATATCGTGGAAAGTTATAGGGTATTGAACGCCGTTGAAGGCGTACTGATATTTTCCCTGATCTCGGCCATGAGTTTCGAATTTTATCGTGTAGTTGTATTAAAATTCGCTGCGTATCTTAAATTGAAGAAATAATGTTATGAAACAGATCTTGAACTTTTCCAATAGTGAATTCCTTATGAAATCCAAAAGAATTCGCAAAAATTTGATATTTATATTGTTTATCGCCATGAGTTATTTGTTTTCAACCCAATTGATGGCGAATCAAAATGAGCAGGAATTCGAACGTTACGCAAAGATCGTTGAATTGAGAGGGGTTTGGAAATTTGCCATCGGCGATGACAGTGATTGGAGTAGTCCCTCCTTCGATGATTCCGACTGGTCTGAAATATTTGTCCCCTCGGATTGGGAAGATGAAGGCTATGCAGGCTACGATGGTATCGCCTGGTACCGGAAAAAATTCAAAATGCGTGCACAAGATCACGACATTTACAGTCTCCTGCTCGGATATATCGATGACTCGGATGAAGTCTGGATCAATGGCCGGTTTGTTGGCAGCTCGGGCGAATTTCCACCCGGAAAAAATACGGCCTATGATAAATTTCGAAGTTATCTTGTCCCGGCAGATTATCTCAATTTTGAGGACGAGAACACGATCGCGGTCAGAGTTTACGACCGTTATCTAAACGGTGGCATTGTCAACGGAACCAAAATCGGGCTGTTCGTGGATGAAGACATGTTGATTCCACTGGCAGGTGAATGGCAATTCAAAACCATCGATTATAATTTACCAAAAGATTTTGCCTCGAATCCCGGACATAACTGGCGCACTATGTTTGTGCCTCGTTTTTGGGATGAACAGGGCCTTCCGAACTACGATGGATTTGCCTGGTACCGGAAATCGGTTGTCGTTCCCTCGCGTCTGCGAAATGAAAATTTGATTCTCGTCCTTGGAAAAATAGATGATTTTGATGAAACCTATTTCAATGGCCAGCTTATCGGAGGAATGGGATTTTTTTCTCGGCACGTAGACCGAGATGAACTGGGAAATATTTACCAGCAAGTGCGTATTTACGAGATTCCAGCGGAAATTATAAATTACAACGGTGAAAATACAATTGACGTGCGGGTCTTTGATGGTTATTTAGGCGGAGGAATTTATGAAGGCCCCGTTGGTATTACAACACCGTCCCGGTTTCACTATGAGTATAAAGAACCTGCCAAATATCAACCAAAGCCTTCAATCTGGGACGCATTGAAAGATTTTTTTGACAACTAATGCATGAATTATGACTGAACCGGACACAAAAATACTGGAAGACCTGATACTGACACCGATGCCATTCGGTAAATACAAGGATCGATTCATCTATCTTTTACCGACTTATTATTTGGAATGGTTTAACCGAAACGGATTTCCAAAAGGACGATTGGGAATGTTGCTCAGCACGATGCATGAAATTAAGCAAAACGGGCTCGACGACTTGTTGCTTCCAATAATCTTAAAACTAAAGCAGGGATCTAAAGCTCAAGGAGGGGGACCTTCCCGACGATAGCCGCTTCTATTTCCGCCATGGTTATCTCACATTCGCTAACGGAACCGGAAAACAGCCGATATGTGCTCTCGTTCGCTGGTGATTTAACCTCTGTTGGTATCGCCACAATATCATTTTCCGATTCATTGCTCTTTACAGATATTGACTCGATCGCTTCAAGGTTGATAAGTCTGGCGTCCTGTGCCTTAATCCACATTTTTCACTCCATTTTTGTCGTATATTCAAAACTGCTATAAATTCCTGCTTAAAATGATCGGTAAAAAAATAATAAAGTGCAGTTCCTTATGAGTTTGTCAAAATGAAAATGCCGTAATTGAGAGACGAACTTTTGTTTTTTTTAAGAGATGACTGGTAATCTACTCTTGTGTAGCATTTTCAAGTAAAATATTGCTTTCCCTGCTTTCGATTTGTATTTTCCGCTGCGAAAATTAAAATGAGGATGAAAGCAATGTTAAACGACCAAGCCATACCACAAAAAGAGCCTGAAATAAGCGTTGGAATTATCCTTCCGGAAGACGAAATGCAGCAGGTAATCGTCAACATCCCCAACGGCGAATACAGTATAGTTGCGAATGACAAAAGTCCAACCATTATCACGGAATCGATGAAAATAACCTTTGCAACAGCAGGTAACAAAGTCTGTCTGCAGATGCCGGATGGTACAGAGCTTTGCGCCGATTCTCTGCATATAAGACAAAATACTGAGCTTCCTATGCGAAAGAATGCGGGGGTTTTGGTACACGGTGTTATTGCCGGAAGAGATTTTCACTGGAAAAAAAATATCGATGTATTTTTACCCGGCCATATGGAAGTCAAACAGGCTGACGGACAACTGATTCTGATCAATCATCTTCCTTTTGAACACTATCTCATGTGCGTTGCCACCTCGGAAATGGGCGCCGCCTGTCCTGCGGCTCTCATCGAATCGCAGACGATTGCTGCCCGTTCATGGATGCTTGCAAATGTCGAAAAGAAGCACCGCCATTTGGGAATGGATGTCTGCAATGATGATTGTTGCCAGCGCTACCAGGGGACCAATTTTTTAACGGAGCAAAGCATCGCCGGAGCACGCAATTCTCACGGTATTGTGGCCATGTTCGAAAACACCATTTGCGATGCCCGTTACTCGAAAAGCTGCGGTGGTATGATGGAGTCTTTTCCCACGATTTGGGATGGCGATGATTTGCCGTACATGCAGGTGAAGCGGGATATATTGGATCAGGTTGAAGAGCAAATCGATTTAACCAGCGAAGATGCTATACAAACCTGGCTCGACAGTGAACCATTGAGTTTTTGCAGTCCGCAAACGATACCAGAATACGAATTAATAAAATATCTCGGTGGCGTTGATGAAGAAGGCCATTATTATCGTTGGCACTACCACTTTTCACAAGTGGAAATGACAGCAGTCCTGAACAAAACTCTGTCCCTTGGTGCACAAAAAATTTTAAAAATTGAAACCGGCGAACGCGGCGGTTCAGGGCGTCTGAAAAGCATCGATATTTTTTATTTAGATAAGGAAGGCATTGAGCGCAACTGGCACGTAAAAGGAGATGTTGCCATTCGGGCCGCCTTGCACGATAAATTTCTTTTTAGTTCCGCAATTACAATTACTGCTCTCCCCGCAGCCTCCTCGGTGCCGAAGGAATTTGTTATTCGTGGAGCAGGATGGGGGCATGGTGCTGGTCTTTGTCAGATTGGTGCTTTGGGCATGTCATTGAAAAATCACTCGACCGAAGCCATAATCCTGCATTATTATCCCGGTTCAAAGCTCGTCAAAATTTACTAATCAAAACGAATTGGTTTTGCCTTCGACGGACTCAGACTTTTTTCAATTCCTGACCTTGTTGAAGGCAAAACTACTCATCCTGGGATGAACCTGCAATCCAATAAATGTATCCTTTCTCATCCTTATTCCTTTCTATGCATTTCTTAACACACCGGCAATCTGCAACAGAAGAACTTGGGGGGTATTTGATTTTTTAGCCACCCTGTATATATTTTTAAAATTCCCTGGTTCTATCATCTCGAAAGAGAATCTCATGATTGTGGAAGAAATTGACGAACTGTCAAGGGACTATCAGAGTTCCATGCAAATGCTTGACAGGCAATTGCAACGCCTGTTGGATGTTAAAGAACGTGCAGAAGACAAAATCGATCGCATCAACAGCGATTTAGATGGCAAATCGAAAGTAAAAAAAGAACTGCAACGAATTATCACCACGCGCAGCAGGCGTTTAAAAAGCGCCCGAAAGAAATTACAGGAAATTGAGATTAGTCGGGCAAAAACGCTGTCCACCATTTTCCGTAACGAAAAAGAATTGCAGCATGCCGAGGATAAAATTGCGGATTTGGAAAAGCGCCAGGAGGCTGCACGGCAGGTCATTTCGGCTGAGCAAGACAGCATAAAAATGACTCAACCGATGGTTGATACTTTAAACACGTGTCGCACAAATCTCTTGCAGGAGTTCAAAGCCGCACGTGATGTTCTCTGGAAAAGTTATACGGATCGATTTGCCGTTGAGATTGCGAAAGTGAACCTGATCGACCAGGAAAGGGCACGGTTTAAAAATCGGCTGCGAGATTTTCGGCGGGCCTGTGTGGGAGACCGGGAACTTGCATATTTGTGGAATACCCGGACCGAATGGCGAAAAGCATTGTCACAACTGGGGCAAGGCGAGATTGGCAGGCAAATTTCCAATGAAATCGCCTTGATCGAGACCGATTTAATGCACCGGTACAAAGGCATTTTAAAACCGAACAAACCGAAAACCGTTGTTTTGCTTCAGTCGTTTTTATTTTTTGTAGAATTGAAAAAAAGAACCTACCTGATTTTGCCTGTTTCCCAAACGACGTGGAATGAAATTGTCGGAGAAGCGATCAACTACAAACAGTCGCATGTTGCTCATTTTTTACGATTGTTGATGCTGCAATACGGCAATTTGATGAACGAAATGCAACTTTGGGAATATCATGGCCAGCTTTTGCTTAAAATAAACAGGCAAATCCGTAACAATGAATCAATCGCGATAAAATTACCTGCTGGAACTATCCTCAAGTTGTCCTGTAAAAAGTTGCCTTTAATAAATTTTATTTCTAAATTTAATAGAACTTCCAATTCGGAAGAAAAGCTGAACGATTTGGTAAATTCAAATGGAAGCCAAACTGTCTCCAATGGTTCAAGTCATCCTAGTTGATTCCACACGGCTAAAGGAGTTGTGTTTCCTGAACTATTCAATTCGTTTTTAAAGGTGATGTTTTGTTTCTTGATAACCTGGCTTCTTCATGCATTGCTTGGAGATATTGATGGACAGAGGATGCCCCCTGGCCAATCATGGTGTACATGAATTAAACAGGCTAATTGAACTCATCTGCTTTCGGTCTGGGAGCAAATCAAAGATCCTCTGCAAGCCATTTTGATTTTAGGCTAAAATCAATCAAAAGCATTTAATCTGGCATGCATAACTCATTCTTATAACCTTCAGGAGGATATTATGTCCATCGTACTACCGGATTTACCATTTCCAAAAAATGCGCTGGAACCCCACATAAGTGAAAAAACGTTGTCGTTCCACTATGAGAAACACCACAACGCTTATGTCACGAACACAAATAAACTTATCACTGGCACCGATCTGGAGAATGCTTCCCTCGAAGCCATCATGAAAAAATCTGCTACCGATCCGTCCCTCAGTGGACTTTTTAATAATTCGGCTCAGGTTTGGAATCATTCTTTCTATTGGAATTGCCTTGAAGGCAACGGCGGTGGGAAACCAACAGGTGAAATCGCTGATCGTATTAATGCTGATTTCGGCAGTTACGAAAAATTCCTAGAAGCATTTAAAACCGCTGGTGCAACACAATTTGGGAGTGGCTGGGCCTGGCTCGTGCTCAATGGCGATAAGCTGGAAATCACGAAGACTGCCAATGCCGATACACCATTGGTACACAACCAGAAACCATTGTTGACAGTCGACGTCTGGGAACATGCTTATTATCTCGATTATCAAAACCGTCGTCCTGATTACCTGAGCATCTTCACGGATAAGCTCATCAATTGGGATTTTGTCAATTCGCAGTTATAAATCAATTTGCAGTGTGTGGTGAGCGCGAAACTTGTTGTGCTCATCGCACATTTTTCCCTCATAATTACCCACCATGAAACAAAAACCTGTAATTCTCTTCGATGGGGTTTGCAATCTATGCTCCGGTACTGTTTCGCTCATTCAAAAATTAGACCGCAACAAAGTTTTTGAATTCCTGCCGTTGCAATACATTTCCGGGAAAGAAAAACAACGCTACGGGCTCGTTGATTTTGTTATTGATTTCGACACCGTTGTGCTTGTGAAGGATGAGCAGGCATTCATTAAAAGTGAGGCTATTCTTGAAATTGCATCCGAATTGGGCGGTATGTGGAAATTATTTATTGTGCTACGACTTCTCCCGAAATCATTTCGGGATAGTGTTTATGACGTTGTGGCGAAATATCGTTATCGGGTTTTTGGTAAAAAAGCAAGTTGCGAGTGGAAATAGATTTTCAAAGTGAACCGATTAGTATGTTCCCCCGGGAAGTTGCCCTTTTGCTAGTGTGCGATAAATCCTTCCTGTAAATTTATCATAAACTTCTTCCCGGTTTTTTGTTGAAATTCAGCAGTTTTCCGTTCAAAATCATACTCATTTTGCCAATGGTTATAATTCTCGAGGGTTTGATTTATGCCATCGACGATGTACAAAATTTCGGCGTCTGTCATCGTCGGGTGGATGGAAATACGAACCCAGCCTGGTTTGTCGGTTAAATCTCCATGGTCAATTTTGTCGGTTATAGTTTTCGACCTTTCCAGATCAACCTCAAGCAGTATGTGACCATAGGTTCCGGCGCAGGAGCATCCGCCACGTGTCTGAATGCCAAACTTGTCATTCAATAACTTCACAAGAAGGTTGTAGTGCAGATTTTTTGAATAGAATGAGATATAACCCAAGCGATTTTCCTGCTTGTCTTCAAGAATTTGAATGAATGGATTTTTTCGCATGTTCGTCATGAGTAGATTGGTCAGTTCATGCTCGCGCGCAACGATACTCTCCACTCCCATCTCTTCTTTAAGCAATATGGACAGGGCCGCTTTGATAGCCTGAAGAAATCCTGGTGTGCCACCATCTTCTCTTAACTCGATTTCCTCATGATAGCGGTGACCACCCCACGGATTGGTCCATAACACTGTACCGCCACCTGGATGATCGGGCACTTTATTTTTGTAGAGCTCTTTATGAAAAATAATCACACCGGATGATCCGGGACCACCTAAAAACTTGTGCGGGGAAAAGAAAATGGCATCCAGTCTTTGGGATTCATCCGCGGGATGCATGTCGATATCCAAATATGCGGCAGAAGCGGAGAAATCAACAAAACAATAGCCGCCGTATTCATGCATGATCGCGGCCATTTCATGGTAGGGTGTAATTATTCCTGTGACATTTGAACAGCCGGAGAAAGATCCAATGAGCAATTCGCGCTCTTTACTCTCTTCTAAAATCTGCCGCAAGTGGTCGAGATCGGGCAAGCCATCATTTTTGCGATTGATAATCCGGACGTCACATAGGCTTTCCTCCCACGTCGTCTGATTGCTATGATGTTCCATGTGGGTGAGAATGACGAGGGGACGCTTCTTGGCCTGTTGCGGAATGCAATCCTTGTATTTTTCCGGTACGCGTAATCCGAGAATACGTTGGAATTTATTGACGACTGTTGTCATGCCGAAGCCGGCGAAAAGCAGCACATCATTACCGTTGGCGTTCACATGTTTTTTTATGATATGATGTGCCTGGTGATAGGCATCCGTCATTACCGTGCCGGTTAGCGTCGTTTCTGTGTGGGTATTGGCAACGTAAGGTCCCAGCTTATCCGTGATGAAGTCCTCAATCGGACGGTACAGCCTTCCGCTCGCTGCCCAGTCTGCGTAAATAATTGGTTTGTCACCTGATGGAAAAGAATGGCAAAAGTCGGTTCCAATGATGTTTTTGCGAAATTTAGCGAAATAGTTTTCCAAAGCTGGCATAAATATTAACCTCAGGTTCTTCTTTCAAGCAGGCAATACGAGTGAGCTAGTCCTTATTATTGCAGATGGATACTTCCATAAAAATGATTTGGGCGGTGGTAATATACTTGGCTTTGCACTTTGATGCAAAAAGAAAGTTTCCCATTCAATCAATACTTCAAATGTTGTTAAAACAGGATAAATTCATTTTTTGGTGTGAATTATACTAAAACAATTTGCAAAAATAATGTTCGGGAGAAGTCATTTCCCTTCGTATAACAAAAATTGTTTTGCTTCACCGGCTTTCAGCTCGGCCGCTTTTTTTTTAGGCGTGCCGATTCACGCTCAACCGAGCGCTTCGACAAGCAACCGGTTTACGCTGCATTTTCACACAGCCTGGACGGCCAGAGATTGATTGCAGGGTAAAACTTTCGCAAATCTGTGTAATCCTGAATTGTATTTTTCCACAGGCTCTTCACCAGACCGGTTAAAAAATTTTTGCAAGGTGTGTAAAACTGAAAACATAATTTGCATTCCGATTTTTTAAATTTAACTTATGCGTGCTGCAAAAAGTTGGGAAGGCTTTTGCAGTTTCTTCTACGAGGGTGCAACTTAGGGTATCTGATTTTCAATTGCATTTGGGGTCAGCGAAAAATCAACTTTGGTTTGAGGGTTCTTGGGTTCTTTTTCCTGGATTTCTGCATTGTCTCCTACCCGGATGTATTACGTTCTCAACAAATCTCTGCGGGGTCTCTATGTTTTATAAAAAAGCGATGCAATGCGTCAGCCGCTGTTTGCCGTTTGTTCTCCTGACATTCCTGTTTTTTTCCTGTTCTTCCTCAAAAAAATCAAAACTCGTCGAAGTGGCACCCTCAGATCCTGTGGTGGAAGATACCGTAGTGGTCATTGATCTTCCATCGAATTCATGCGATGAGCTTCTCAATTCTCCTGATAACATCATCTTTAAAATTGCCGATTCTCTTACAGCTCTCAATCTCTACTACAGCAACAATGGCGATGATATGCGCGATTGCTCTGGCATTTTTCACCGATTTTTACTTGCGCTGCAGAAAGAGTGTGAAAACCTCGCGTTGCCATGCGTTACCAGTGAACGGAATTCAAGAAGTATTGCGCAGTGGTATGAGGAACGCAACCGATTTACAGTAATTGATGACGCGTTGCGGCAGTCGACGATGATCAAGCCTGGAAATTTATTGTTTTTTGGTCGGCGTTGGACAAAATACCCGGATATGACCAAAGAAAAAGTTTTCCGGCAGATTTATCATCTGGCGATTGTAGTGGATGTGGAAAAAGACCAAAACGGCGTTGTGCAGAGCTACCGATTGTTCCATGGGCGTTCTACGGGAAAACCGGCAATGATTACAGATTGGCATCGTCGTAAACCCACCACAGCCAATTTACCTCCGCTCGGAAATTTTGACGAACAGTGGATAGGGCATGCAACTATTTTGTTCTCAAAGGATCAAGAATACTTATTCGTACCGGATAATACATCGACGTTAAAAAATCCCGTAACGAATCCTTGAGCTACCGGGCGGTTTTTTATTGCCTGATTTTGAGACTGAATATGGGATGAACCCTTCAATTCAACGAGACGTATTCCGGTATTGAAGATCGTTTAGCAGGCGACTCTGGCTTCCGGAGAAGAGAAAACCAGTGTTGCGAATTCTCTCGCAGGCATTGGGCGCCAAAAATAAAAACCCTGGGCAAGGTCACAAGCTTCATTTGCAATAAAATCGAACTGTTCACCATTTTCCACACCTTCAGCAACAACTGCAAGATGCAGCTTGCGCGCCATGGAGATTACAGAGGATAAAATTATTGTGCCTCTTGCGTTTTGCCCCACTTCTCTGATTAGAGAACGATCGATTTTCAAAATATCCAACGGCAAACGATTCAAATAACTTAAGGATGAATAGCCTTTACCAAAATCATCAATTGCGATCTGGAAGCCAAGGTGTTGCAGTCCGATCAGGTTCTCGATTGTCATTTCGAGATTGGAAAGGGCGTTGCTTTCTGTAATTTCAAAGACCAGTTGTGATGGTTCTATTCCAAATTGCCTTACCTTGTGATTGACTTCCTCCACAAGATTTTTTTTCATCAATTGACCTGCCGAAAGATTGATCGAAATATTCATTGGTGGGAAGTTTCCCTCATGCCACGACTGCATTTCCTGGCAGACGATAGTGAACACATAATCATCGATGAGGTGTTGCACCGCGTTGTTCTCTGCATGGGGAATAAAACTGTGGGGAAGCAACAAACCATACATTGCATGATTCCATCGTACTAGTGCCTCGGCTCCAACAATATCTCTGTTCTTTACGCTGATTTGCGGCTGAAAATAGACGAGGAATTCTTTGTTCTCTATTGCATTAACAAGAAGATTTTTTCCCATCTTGGAGATAAAGATGTCTTTTTCAAACATGTCCTCATATTTCTGAAAAGTATTTTTCCCTCGATCTTTCGCCACATACAATGCACAATCCGCTCTCTGAATAAGCGTGTTAATATCATTCCCATTTTCGGGATAAATAGAAAACCCGATACTTGCTGAAATCGATATTTCCAGTTTCCCGATGAGCAACTTTTTTGCGAGTTCGAAAAGAATTTTACCAGCGACTGCGTCGATTCCTTGTTCGTCCGAAACATCTTGCAGCAAAATCATAAATTCGTCGCCGGAAATTCTGGCGACCGTATCACTTTCCCGAACGGCATTTTTCAGCCTGTTCGCCACGTTTTTTAACAGTTCATCGCCGATTGTATGGCCAAAAGAATCATTAATGTTTTTAAAATTATCGAGATCAATGAATAAAATACTAAATCTGGATTTGTTTCTTTTGGCTAATTTGAGTGTGGAATTTAACCTGTCCATCATTAGAAAGCGGTTTGGCAGGTCGGTGAGGGGGTCATGAAACGCGAGATGTTCTTCCCATTCATGGGCTTTTTTCAATTCCTGGAGTAATCTGTGCCGCTCGAGGGCGTATTGAATCGAACGGCTCAAAGAATGTTCGTCCAGATGCTCTTTTACGATAAAATCCTGTGCTCCGGATTGTATGGCATTTATTGATAACTCCTCATCACCAATGCCGCTTAAGATGATGATTGGTACTTCCGGATGCAATGAACGCACATGAAAGAGCGTTTCAATACCCTGCGAATCTGGCAATGTTAAATCGAGTATAATTAAATTGAATTCCTGCGTCTCCAGCACGCTCAGGGTTTGCTGCATGTTCTCGGCAAATGTCAGAGCATATTTATGCAGACTGGTGACTTGCAAATAAACCTCTATGAGCCGCCTGTCTCCCGGGTTGTCTTCAACGATAAGAACATGCCATTTTTTATTTGTCACAGAATAAACGCTCCCATATTTAACACAGAAAAGAAATGAATCCAGGTTGTGCTTAATAAAGCTATCGGAAAAAAACATACCAACTTGATGTTATCGCTGTATTTCGACGTTATGCAACCTGCTCACCTAAGATTTTTCACAGGTGGGAGTTTCACAACCTTCAACCAAAAATTTTCGATTGTTTTGATGACGTGGATGAATTGTTCGAGATCGACCGGTTTGACGATATAACAATTTGCATGCAGGTCATAGGTTCGTAAAATGTCCTGCTCCGCCTGCGAAGTCGTTAAAATGACGACGGGAATTAAACGCAGTATCGGATCATTTTTAATTTCGTCCAAAACTTCTTTGCCGTCTTTCCTTGGTAAATTTAAGTCGAGAAAGATTAAATCAGGTGTGATGACATCGCTGTACTCCGCTTCTTTTTTTAAAAATTTCATCGCCTTTTCACCATCATTTACCACGTGTAAATGGTTCATGACTTTGGCTTCTTTTAACGCCTCCTGCGTCAGGAGAATATCGCCGGGATTGTCCTCAACAAGCAAAATTTCAATAGCTGATGCGGGGGCCATATCTATCCTTTCTTTACGAAATGAATTTTTATTATCAAGTTTTTCACCATACTCAGTCCTTTTCCTCGGCAGGGATTGTAAAGTAAAATGTGGCGCCAGCCTCCGGTTGTGACTCGACCCAGATGTCGCCTCCGTATCGTTCGATAACTTTTTTACATATCGCCAGGCCTATACCAGTCCCTTTTTTCCCTGACTCCGGGTTGAGCCGGTTAAAGATTTTGAATATTCGTTTCTGATGTTCCGGCAAAATACCTATGCCGTTATCTTTTATACTGAACCGCCACACCTGCTTCCGCCTTCCTGCAGCCTTCTCAACGGAGGCATTTATTAATTGTGCACTTATTTCGATTTCAGGATCGTGGTCGTTTCTGAATTTAATAGCGTTCTCAATAAGATTTTGGAAAACATGTTCTAGCTGAATTTGATCCGCATAGACAGTTGGAAGGTCACCGATTGTAAGCACAACATGGTTTTCTTCTATGAGTAGCTTCAAATTTTCCTGAACATCTTTCAAAAGAACGTTGCAATCGACATGATTAAGCGTCCTTTCCCTGAAACTCAATCTAGAATAGGACAAAAGGCTATTTATCATGCGTTGCATTCGTTTAGCGCCATCGACCGCAAAGTTGATGTATTCTTTTGTGCTTTCGTCGAGCTGATCCTTGAGTTTTCTTTCTAGTAATTGGAGAAAACTGGCGACCATCCGCAATGGTTCCTGCAGATCGTGGGAAGCAACATAGGCGAATTCCTGCAGATCCTGATTGCTGCGTTCAAGCGCTTGTGTATAGTTCTTTAGCTTTTCGACAGATTTTCTTCGTGCTGTAATATCTTCTATTTTGGTAAATATTTTTTGCACTTTACCCCGCTCATCCGAGAGGGGAATAACATAATTTGACAGGATCAATTCTTGATTGCCTTTTCGAAGATAAGGCAATTCTTTACGTATAATTTCATTTGAATCGATGCATTTTTGAATCATCGATGCATATCCATTTTCTAAATAGGCTGGATATTTGAGAATATTGATGCCCTGTACTTCTTTAAGTGTCTTAAATCCCCAAATATCCCGCAGCGACTTGTTGCAATCCAGTATAACGCCCTCGTTATTCGCAATATAGATGCCCAGGGGTGAATTTTTAAATATGAGATGAAATTGGTTCTCGCTTTGTCTCGCTGCAATCTCGGCTAATTTGCGATCCGTAATGTCCTCTGTTAATATTACGATACCGCCGATCGTCTCATCACTTCGGTACCATGGTCTGACCTCCCAGCGTAGCCAGTAACTCGTGCCATCAGGATGCTTGCATTCTTCCTCCTCGTTTTTTGTCACTTTGCCTTTCAAGCCATTGCGGTAGACTTCTTTCCGGTCTTCGGGCACCTCCGGAAAAATTTCGTAATAGGATTTTCCTGTAAGTATCCGTCCTTCAAGTTTGTAATCCACTATCCAGCGTTTACTTACGGCGAGAAAACGCAAGTTCTCATCGAACATCGCCATGGCCGCCGGAGCATACTTGAAAAAGTGACGTAATCTTTCCTCGCTTTCGTAAAGTGCCTTTTCTGTTTGCTTACGCTCACCAATGTCCATTGACATAATAAAAATACCTTCGGGAGCAGGTTGGATGCTTAATTGAAACCAGGCACTGTCGTTTTCGCCATAAGCAAACTCGTTTTCAATGCGTGCGGGAATGCGCTTTTCCATGCAATCGCGCAAAGTTGAAAATAAGGGCGTTTGATCAATACCAGGGTAGGCTTCCATCATGGTCCGGCCGAGCAATTTTTCCTTTGTTGTCCGGCCGTGCTTAGCGACCATGTCGTTTGCATAAAGATAACGCCAGTCGAACCCAATGATCTGAAATCCTTCTATCATATGATCTAGTGTGGTACGATAGCGCTCTTCGTTTTGATGTAAAGCGAGCTGTGCGTTCTTCAATTCCGTCACATCAACAGCCAGTTCAAAGCGCAGATCACGTCCATCAGGCCATTTTATGATGCGATCTGTGACCGAGAAATAACGATCAATGGTTGGATTGTAGTATTCCCACTTATAGGGTTGGTATTTCTTATTGAGAATAATTGCATTTGTGCAGAAATCGCAGGGGGATTGTTTGCCCTGCAATTTTTCATAACATTTTTCACCAACAATTTTCGCACCGAAAAGCTTCTTCGTCGGTTTGTTGACGTAGAGAATTTCGTATGTGATAGGATCACTGATATAAACGACCTCGTCGATGCTATCAAAAATCGAGGTGAGTTGCTCGCGTTCATTAGTAAGCTGTTCTTCGAGCTTTTTTTGTTCTGTGATGTCGCGCCAAATGCAATGTATGATTTGTTTCTCATGTTCGTAAACACGCGTCAGATTCACATCGACATAAAATTCTTCACCATTTTGCCGATGGTGCAGCCATTCAAAACGCGTATTGCCATGTTTCATGACATTTTTGATGATCTCTGCTGCTTTTGTTGAAGATTTTTTTCCATCCGGTTGGTATTCGGGGCTGAGATCTGCAGGGGTTTTTCCGATAAAATCGCTTCTCTCCATGCTTCCAAGATGTTCCAGAAGAGCCGTGTTGCAGTCACTGAACACACCGTCTTCTATGAAAGCAATAGCATCGGAAGACTCTTCGAACAAACGACGGAAGCGGTTTTCGCTTTGTTCAAGCGCTTCCCGCACTTTCCTGCGATCGGAAATATCATGAATTATTGAGTACAAATACGTTTTGCCCGCAATATCCAAAGGACCTGTAAAAACTTCAACATCCCGGATTTCTCCGTTTGCGAGCCTGTGGGTGAAATTAAAATAATTTCGATCATCCCGTTCTGCTTTCCGTAGTTCTTCCTGAATTTGTGCTTTGGAGAGGGTGTTGATATCATCGATTAAGCTGTTCTTTAATTGCTGTTTTGAATAGCCATAGTAATTGCAGGCAGCCTTGTTCGCATCGAATATCTGCCCGGTTTCGGGATCGATGATGAGCATCACGGAATAACTGTTTTCAAATAAACTTTTGTAGAGCTCAGCGGGTTGTGTGTTTATTTCAATCATAACATCCTTTGCCATTCAGCGTGCCGCAAGCCGAAGTTTTTCTAGAAAAATGACACTATTTTATCGTGTTTTTATACGGTTATTACCCCTTCAGTATTTCGGATTGTGGATTATGGACTGAAGCTTCATTCCATCATTGTCATAATAGTTCAACTCCAACGAAAATAGCCTTTTGCTGTTTTTTCCCCCTTGAGGATGTACAATAGCGGCTTGCGCATGAAACAAGGTAGTGAGCAAAATTCGGTTTCCCCGGAATACATGAAAAATCCGTTCCCAATTCTTATTCTGCGACGAAAGAAGTGCCGCGCACCTCGCGGGTGCGCGGCACTTCTAGTCCCCAGTAATAATTCTTGCCATTGTAACTGCAATTCTTTAAAATGTTTATCATTTCTAAAAAGCGGGAAATCCTGCACAATCCATGACTTAAATTCGGGGAATTACGATGAAGGATGGTGACGTAAAACGAGCTGAGCTTTTGATGGATCATTACAAAGATACCTCGCAGCTCATTCAAACTCATTGGGCAATCCGCAACCGCCTATTCTTGTTTGTGCTTATTTTACTTAGCTTTATGGCCCTGGAACTGACGAACCCAGGCTCGATCGCTGCGATCGTCAATGAATATCTTAAAAAATATTTGGGAGATCAGAGCAAGATGACCTTGTCTTTTGATTTGATCAGCTCAGTTTTATGGTTTCTATTACTCTCTCTGGTCATACAATATTACCAGCGCTCTATAAATGTTGATCGTAGATTTCGTTACATGCAGAATATTGAAGAGCAGCTTTGTGAGATTCTGGGAGAAAATACTATTACACGCGAGGGTTTATCCTACAAGACGTTAAATGGCCGGCCGGACGCACCGAAAACGCGGCCATGGTTTCTTCGAATGGTTGGCCCCATCTATACCTACATCTTTCCCGTCCTGCTTTCTGTTTTTATTTGTTATAAGATTTACAAAGAGAATATTGCACTTTCAGAATCAAAATTGCAACATGATGTCAGTGATGGATTTAATATTTTTATTGGCGTGATATTATTTGTTTTTAATGTATTGTACGTCTATTGGAATTTATGTGAAAAATCGAAAGAACGCAGTTCAACATAATCAGAGGAAATGACAACTACAAAAAAATCTCATTGACACTCAAAGAAGTATGTTGAATGGAGATGTTTCGCGTAATTTTAATGTATGCAATGTTGAATTGTACTCGAATTTGTAAAAATGATTGTCTATGGAAGTCATTCCGGTCGCCCGTTTTTTGGCGTACCGGAATCCCCTCGAGGATATGATAAGTATGGAGATGCCGGGATTCGATAAAAACCATCGAACCCGGCATGACTGCTATGATTTGATTCTGTAGATAGGGTTTCGCAGATCGTTATACTATAAAAACACTGAAAATCCCAACTTCAGCCATCACAAGTAACAAGGACACACAATGGAACTGCTTACGTTGTTAAAACCGCTTCTCAGCGAACCGATTAAGACTAAATTGTACGCCACCATCGATCGCATGAAAGGGGAATTCAAGGATGAGAAATTGCACGGCATTTACTTGAAAGTCAGTGATGATTTTTGCGAAAACAAACACGTGGATGAACGCAAAGCCCGGCTCTATTTTGATGATGCTGCGACATATCAAAGTATTTTATTGTACAAACACTGTCTCACTGAGCCGGAATCTGACTTGCGCAAACTGGCTTTGGCTGGTTTATATCACCATGCCGATGAATTTAAAATTGTTGGTAGCAACAAATACTCGAATCATGAGTTAGTTGATCAATTTTTAGAACAATTAAAAAGTGCTTTCAAATTATCATCCGATCCGACAATTAATATCCATTTTGCTGATGTACGCAAAGATATCAACGAACTTAAGAAAATGCTAAAGGAGATACAGAAAGCGCTTGGAATTGAACATTTCGATCAATCCGAAGTATTGGAACGTATTGTTAAGGGAGAAATATCATTTGGAATTCCTTTCAAAATTGAAGTTGCCTCCCTCCCCACAACCGATGCCAAAATATTCGGCCGCGAAAAGGAACTGCACCTGCTCGACGAGGCCTGGGCTGATGCCCACAGCAACGTGGTCTCGCTGGTGGCGTGGGGCGGGGTGGGCAAGACGGCGCTGGTGAACAGCTGGCTCAACGGTTTGGCGCAGGACAACTACCGCGGCGCTGAGCGCGTGTACGGCCACTCCTTCTACAGCCAGGGCGCAGGCGAAGACCGGCAGGTCTCGGCTGACCGCTTTTTTGATGAGGCACTTAAATGGTTTGGCTACGAAGGCCCGGTCATTCCCTCGGCCTGGGACAAAGGCAAGAAGTTAGCCGAACTGATCTGCCGCCAGCGAACCCTGCTCATTCTCGACGGCCTCGAACCGCTACAATTCCCGCCGGGATTAGAAGAAACCCAGGGCCGCCTCAAAGACCAGGGCATGCAAGCCCTGCTGAAAACCTGGCGCGTTACAACCCGGGCTTGTGTGTGATTTCCACCCGCCTGTGCGTTGCAGATTTGGACGGCGTGGTGGAAAACGGCGTGACCCGCGTGTTTCTGGAAAACCTGTCCGATGAAGCCGGCGCGCAGGTTTTAAAAAATTTGGGCGTAGTTGGCGCTGGAAAAGAACTGCGGCAAGCCAGCCGGGAATTTGAAGGGCATGCGCTGGCGCTCAATCTGTTAGGCAGCTATCTGGCTGTAGTACACGACGGTGAAATCCGTAAACGCGACTTGATTCCCCACCTGACCGACGATGAAGAAAAAGGTGGCCACGCCAAACGGGTGATGGCATCTTATGAAAAATGGCTCAGCGGCACACCGGAATTGAACATTCTCTACATAATGGGCCTGTTCGATCGCCCCGCAACTGCCGGCGCCATTGCCGCCCTGGTTGCCGAGCCCGCCATTGATGGCCTCACCGACAACCTGCAAAACCTTAGTGATGCCAAATGGAAATACGCCATAAAACACCTGCGCGATCTGCGTTTGTTGAGTTCGGACGCTGAAACTTCCGGCACTGAAACTTCGGACCCTGAGCTTGCCGAAGGGCCCGAAGTTGGACGTAGTACCGACCGGGCGCTTCGACAAGCTCAGCGACCAGTCGCCGCCCTTGACTGCCACCCACTCATACGCGAGCATTTTGGCGAACGCCTGCAACAGCGCAACCCCGAAGCCTGGCGCCAAGCCCACAGCCGCTTGTACGACTACTACAAAAACCTGCCGGAAAAAGAGCTGCCCGACACCCTGGAAGAAATGGAGCCGCTGTTTGCTGCGGTGGCGCATGGATGTTTGGCGGGGAAGCACAAGGAATCTTTATATGATATTTATTGGGAAAAAATCGTTCGAAAAAAAGATTATGTGAATAGTAAGCTTGGTGCATTTGGAAGTGATGTAGCTGTACTTTCCAGTTTTTTTAATCCACCGTGGCGGCAACCCGTGACAGAATTGACCGATGCCGACAAAGCCGTTATCCTGAGCTGGGCTGGTTTTGGCTTGCGCGCGCTGGGGCGGTTGCGCGAGGCGGCGGAGCCCATGCAGGCGGGATTGGAAATGCAGAAAAAACGCGAAGATTGGAAAGAATGCGCAATTATTTCCGGCAATCTCAGCGAGCTGTTCCTGACGCTGGGAGATGTGCCCCAAGCCGTGCGCTTCGCCCGCCAGAGCGTGGAGTTTGCAGATCGGAGTGGGGATGATCATCAGAAAATGAATCAGCGTGCAAAGCAAGGGACAGCATTAGCTCAATTTGGAAATTTTGATGAGTCAGAGAATTCTTTTAGAGAATCTGAAGCAATTCAATCAAATTATCAAAGTAGCTACAAATACCTCTATTCACTTGCAGGGTTCAATTTCTGCGATTTGCTGCTGAGCCGTGGGCAGGCGCAGGAGGCGCTGGAGCGGGCTGAACAGACTTTGGGGTGGGGAATGCGAATGGGTTCGCTTCTGGATGTTGCTTTGGATAATCTTTCGCTTGGGCGGGCGCATTTACAGTTGGCTTCACCAGAAAAATCCCCCCCTCGGGGGGGCAAGGGGGGGGTAAACGCCGCCGAACTCAATCAAGCCGAAATCACCCTCAACCAGGCGGTGGCGGGTTTGCGGGAAGCTGGAGTTGAAGAATACGTTGTCCATGGTCTCTTCGCACGGGCGGCGTTGCGGCGGGCGCTGGGGCAGTTTGCCCTGGCGTGGGAGGACCTCAACGAAGCGCTGGAAATCGCGGAGCGAGGGGAGATGCGGCTGTGGCTCACGGATTACCATCTCGAGGCCGCGCGGCTGTGTTCGGCGGAAATGGAGGCTGGAAGCCCGCCACCGGAAAATGGAGATTGGAAAGCAAAGGCAAAAGAGCACACCAAAGCCGCCGCCAAATTAGTCGAAGAAACCGGCTACCACCGTCGCGACACGGAAGTCGCCGAACTGGAGAAAACGCTGGGTTTGGTGAAGACGGGGTAATTACAGGAGTGCATTGCTTTTAAGCAATGCACGTGCAAATTGGGGGGGTAAAAACGTGCAATCCTTGAAAGGATTGCACTCCGGATTTTACTACAAAAATCAAATGAATTAGCGCCTTTTCCTTGCAATGAAAGGAAAGATGATGAAAACTATTTCGCGTTGCATTTCCCTTTTGCTGCTAACTTTGTTTTTCTACACACCATCCCTCACAGCCCAATCCCTCACCCTCGTCGATTTCGGTGCCAGTGCCAGCAGCAACCAGTTCGGCCTTGCCGGGTGGAATACCCAGCTGAAAAGCGCCAACCTGCAGTACTCCGCAGCCGGTAATGGCGGTCTGCTCGTCTCCGGCGATGTTGAGGAATTTGCCGATTTTCGCGGAGTTGCGGGCAGCGCGCGGCCGTTTTCCCCCGGCGAGCGCATCGTGGTGACCTGGTACAACACCTCAAACGAGCCTATCGTTTTTACCGCACGCCTCAGCTTTGATGATGCCGATACACCCGATCCAGAAAACCTGGACGGCACCTGGTTCACCATGCGCAGCTTCACCGATTACCGTGATACCTACAGCGAAATCCAGCCGCACAGCTCGGCGCAAACCGTCTTCAATATCACCGATCACGGCGTGCACAAGTCCGACGGCATGCACAGTGTCGTCAATATCAATCTCGCCATCGAGTGGGGCTCCACCTGGGAGAAACAATACCTGCTCTGCGATAAAATCGAACTGCACAGCGATGCGGATATTCTGGCACCGGCATCGCCTGCGGAATTGGCCGTGCAATCCACCTCCGACAGTAAAGTGTCCCTGCGCTGGAACGCCGCGGCGGACAATGTCGCTGCCGTGGAATATCTCATCTACCGCGACGGCGAAATCGAAGGCTATTCCCGCTCCACCGACTTCACCTGTGTTTTTCTCGAACCGGATCAGGACTACAGTTTCACCGTAACAGCGTTGGATGCAGCCGGCAATGAGAGCCTGCCCAGTCCGGCGATAACCGCTCACACACAACCCTTCGCCCATGGCGGCGTTCTGCTGCAAGGCCAGGGATTCGTTTACCTCGGCGCTTTCATGGCGCCGGAGGATTTCAGTTGGGGTGGCGAGGCTATCGCCTACTATCCAGATGGCGATGACGGTATATCAGGCGATGCGGACGGCTTTCCTGGTTCCCTGTTTTTCACCAATCTCAACCAGCCGGAAAATGGTCTTGTGGGTGAAATCAACGTGCCGGCACCGGTGATTTCTGTACAGAGAAATCCGGAAGAATTGCCCCTTGCACGCGTGCTTTTCCAACCCGTAAATATTCGCCCGGGCAATGTCAATAACTGGGATTATGTCGATATCTGGCGCACCGGTCTGGAGTACCTGCCCGCAGAACAGCGGTTGTACAGCAGTTGGAGCATTCATTACACCGTAACCGAAGAAAAGCACGCCTCCATAAGTTGTGTGGATATTGCCCAGATGGCCAACGGCACACGACGTGGTGCATGGTACGTCGGCCAGGCCAATCAACCACCTCTTGACGCAGCGATCAACGACTGGCTTTTTGCCCTGCCGCAAGCCTGGGCGGATGCCCACTGCAGTGGCCGCAGCCTGGTCGTCGGCCGCTGCCGTGATGGTGGTTTGAGCGGTCTCGGGCCGACCCTTTATGCTTTCGCGCCTGTGGGCAATGCGCCGCCTGCTGCCGATGTCGCTTTGCCCATCACAACCTTGCTGCAGTACGGACCGGTTGCGGCCAGCGACAATTACCATTTCACCGACGCCATCGATGGCTACAAACACAGCGACGACTGGCGCGAGGCGTTGTGGCTGACAGGCGGCACGCAAAATGCCGTCGCGATTATTGGCAACAAAGCGCTCGGCGACAATTGGTACGGCTACCACGGCGAACGCATGCGCCACGATTGGGTGATTGCCGATGTGCCGTATCCTGAATTTTACCAGACCGATCCCGACGGCAAAGGCTGGCGCGCTCACAACCGGCAGCCGATGGTGATTCTCTACGATCCCGCTGACCTGGCGCGTGTGGCGAGCGGCGACATTGCCGCGCACAGTCCGCAGCCTTATGCCGCGGTACGCTTGTCGAAATCGCTGTTCTTCGGCGCAGAACATGAAATCTTCTCCGCGGCTTTTGATGCGGAACGGCATGTGCTGTTTGTCACGGAATTTCTGCGTGAAATGGAAGGCCGGCTGATAATCCATGCGTGGCAAATTAACGAAACCGCCACAGGACTTTCTGCGGAACAGGATTTTGAAAATAAAGCGCTGCAGGTGCGCACGTTTGCCAATCCTTTTCATGAGAAAACCACCATCGCCTTTGTAATTCCCAAATCCGGGCGCGTAAATGTTCAAATTTTCACTATTCGCGGGCAATTGGTCGCAACACTCACCGATCAATCCTATCCTGCCGGCGCCCATGAAATTGTCTGGCATGCGCAAGACCGGCAAGGGCGGCGAGTCAGCGCCGGCGTTTATCTGTGTCGGGTTGAGTTTGGAAATTCAATTGTGCAGAAGAAGATGGTGTATGTGCGGTAAATTTTTACCCATGCGAAGGCTCGCAGCCTTCGCATGGGTTTTAAACACTGACTAACGGACTCTCCTCGTGGCTCATCTCGCCCAATTATTTTACAGAAAATTTATTCCACCACATCAGTTTACTTGCTTTTCAATTCATTCCTTTTTATCTTTTTGCCAATCTGGAGAAAAAAATAATGACCACTTTTACCATCCTGAAAATAATTCGTAAATCCTACCGCTGCCTGTTCCAGTGCCTCATGTTTTACATGTAATCTTCCTGTTTTTCCCTTCATCTCATTCGATTCATTCACTATTTCGTTTCCTTTGAAAGCAGTCGAAATTATTTATATGTCGCTAACGGTTATTTGCAAAAATGCGATGAACCAACGACAATCAACCAATAGTTAATAGAAAAATGAGTACACGGATGAAACGGATGTGACGGATTAGGACGGGTCAATATTAAAAGAATCCCGTTCTGATCCGTCAAATCTGCAAAATCCGTGTCCCACAAAAAAGGAACAATCATGTTTGAACAAATAAAAATCAGCAATCCGGTGCCGGAGCGGCCGGCGGTGGCCGAAGGCAATTTTTACAAACCACTGGAAGATAAAATCGGCCCTGGCATGAATCCGCGAATTCAGCGTCTGCGCAAATTGAGCGTCGATACCGAGCCAACGATTTCCATTGAGCGTGCACTGCACGAGACGGCCTTTTACAAAGAAAATTACGGCAAGTACAGCATCCCAGTTTTGCGCGCGATGAATTTTTTCGACCACTGCGAGAAAAAAACGCTTTACCTGGGCGATGGCGAGCTCATCGTTGGTGAGCGCGGACCGAAACCGAAAGCCGTTCCCACCTTTCCGGAACTCACCTGTCACAGTGTCGAGGATTTTCATGTGCTCAACACCCGTGATATGCAGCGTTACACGACGACGCAGGAAGATATCGACACCTACGAACGCGAGGTAATTCCCTACTGGCAGGGCAAAACCCAGCGGGAGCGCATCTTCAACCACGTGCCCGAGGAATGGAAGCGCGCTTATGAAGCCGGTCTGTTTACCGAATTCATGGAACAACGGGCGCCCGGTCACACTGCTCTCGACGGCAAAATTTACCAGAAAGGCATGCTCGATTTGAAACGGGAAATCGAAGAAAACATCGCCAAACTGGATTATCTCAACGACCCGGAAGCCACTGACAAAGCCGAGCAGTGGAAAGCCATGGCCATTTCCTGTGACGCAGCCATCGTTTTTGCCGAGCGTCATGCTGATCTGGCCGAAGAAATGGCGATGAAAGAAAGCAATTCGCAGCGTAAAGCCGAGCTGTTAAAAATTGCGGAAGTCTGCCGTTGGGTACCGGCACACGCGCCGCGGACATTTTGGGAAGCCATCCAGATGTATTGGTTTGTGCATCTTGGCACTATCACCGAACTCAACGGCTGGGATGCGATGAATCCCGGTCACTTCGACCAGCACTTGCAGCCATTTTACGAAAAAGAACTCGCTTCCGGCACGCTCACCCGCGAGGAAGCCAAGGAGCTGCTCTCCTGTTTCTGGATCAAAGTCAACAACCACCCGGCGCCGCCGAAAGTGGGTATCACCGCGCGGGAAAGCGGCACCTACAACGATTTCACCAATATCAACATCGGTGGATTGCGGCCGGACGGCTCTGACGGTACCAGCGAGGTGTCCTATCTCATCCTCAATGTCATTGAAGAACTGCATGTCTTGCAGCCAGGCAATTCGGTGCACATCAGTGCGAAGACGCCGGACCGTTTTCTGCACGCCGCAGCGCACGTCATTCGCCAGGGACATGGCTATCCTTCCGTCTTCAACGCCGATGTTTATGTGATGGAAATGATTCGTCAGGGCAAGAGTTTACAGGACGCCCGCGAAGGCGGCTGCAGTGGCTGTATTGAAGTGGGCGCGTTCGGCAAAGAGGCTTATCTATTGACTGGCTACCTTAATGTACCGAAAATTCTCGAAATCACTTTGAACAACGGTATCGATCCGGTCACCGGTAAAGTCGCTGGCATTGAAACCGGCGATCCGCGGGAGTTCAAATCGTACGATGAACTGTACGATGCTTTTCTCAAACAGCTCAATTTCGTCATCGATCAGAAAATTCGTGTCAGCAATTACATCGACCGAATGTTTGCCAAATACGCCCCGGCCCCGTTTCTATCTGTTGTGATCGAAGACTGCATCAGCAAGGGCAGGGACTACTACGATGGCGGGCCCCGCTACAACACCAGCTATATTCAGTGCTGCGGACTGGGGACAGTGACCGACAGCCTGAGCGCACTGAAAAAGCACGTGTTTACAGAAGGGCGTGTCACAATGGATCGTCTTTTGGGTGCAGTGGCAAAAAACTTCGAAGGCGAAGAATTTCTGCGCCAGACGATCATGAACAAAACGCCGTTTTTCGGCAATGACAACGATGCGGCTGACGATATTGCAGTTGGCGTGTACAACGACCTGCTCGCCGCCATCGATGGCAAACCGAATATCAAAGACGGCGGCAAGTATCATTTGAACATGCTATCTACCACATGCCATGTTTATTTTGGCAAAGTGATGGGCGCGACACCAAATGGCCGTCTGGCTGGCAAGTCGATTTCCGACGGGACGTCGCCCAGTCACGGTGCTGACACACACGGGCCTTCAGCTGTAGTTAAATCGCTGACGAAGCTGGATCATATAAAATCCGGTGGAACATTGCTCAACCAACGCTTTCTCCCCAGCCTGTTGAAGCGCGACGAGGATATCAAAAAGCTCGGCCATTTGATTCGCAGCTATTTCACTCTTGGCGGGCATCACATTCAATTCAATATCGTGGATACGGCGACTTTGCTCGCCGCACAGCAATGCCCGGATGATTATAAAGATCTGCTGGTGCGCATGGCAGGGTACAGTGATTATTTCAATGATATGAACGCTGACCTGCAGCAGGAAGTTATCGAACGCACGCAGAATGAGGCGTTTTGATTTATAAAGGTGCGACGTATTCTCGTCACGTACAAACCCACCCCTGACCGCTGCTCACCGGCTTTGCCGTTCGCATCGGTCCGTCCCCTCCAAGGAGGGGATTTAAGCTTATGTAACTCCAAATTCCCCTCCCTGGAGGGGACGATACGCGAAAAAGCGCAGCGTTTTTCGCATATCAGGGGTGGGTTTAATGCATGACCGACCTTGTACGGACTGGAAACGCGTCGCACCTGATTCATTTTAAATTTAAAAATCAAAATATGAATTCAGGACTAATATTTGACGTAAAACGCTATGCCATCAATGATGGCCCGGGGATTCGCGTCACCATATTTCTTAAAGGATGCTACCTGGATTGTGCCTGGTGCCACAATCCGGAAAGTATTTCACCAAAAGTGCAAAAGTTGTACAGCGCCGACAAGTGCATTGGTTGCAATACCTGTGTGGAAGCCTGTCCGGAAAATGCCTGCGAGTTGACACCAAAAGGCATCGTCACCGATCCCGCGCTTTGCAAACTGTGTGGCATCTGCGCCGATGTTTGCCCAACAAAAGCGACGGAAATGTCCGGACGAATCGCCACGGTGGAAGAGATTGTTGCGATAGTGGAAAAAGAGCGTATCTTTTTCGATCAGTCCGGCGGTGGTGTGACTTTTTCCGGGGGGGAGCCGTTAATGCATTCTGAATTTCTCATCAGCTTGCTGGACGCTTGTGGTGAGCGGGGAATACACCGTACAGTTGATACGACAGGATTTGCTAAAACCGAGATTTTACTCGATGTGGCCAGGCGCACGGATCATTTTTTATACGATCTCAAAATGATGGATTCCGAGCGCCATAAAAGGTGGACAAACATCGGCAATGAGCGCATTCTTGAAAATCTGAAAGTCCTTGCCGCCACGGGTGCCAGCATCAATATTCGTATTCCGCTTATCAAAGGCGTCAACGACGATGATGAAAACATCGAAGCGACAGCGCAATTTGTCGCCAGTCTCGCAGGTGAAAAGAAGCGCGTGAATTTGCTGCCCTACCACAATATCATGCTGAAAAAATACGAAAAACTGGGAGAACACTTCGATCCGGGGATCATGGCAGAACCGGAAAAAAGCAGACAAAAGGCGATTATTAGCATGTTTGCAGCACATGGAGTGGAAGCGATGGTTGGTGGGTGATCAATAACCAATAATCAACACACAGTCATCAATTTTCAAGTTTGTTTTGCCGAGGAATACAGCAGAAAAATTTTCTTGATTATAATTTGGCTCGATTGTAGTTTTGTTCTGGTCAAAAAAATATGACTACTTTTTCAAGGAAATCAAAATGCAAACTATAGCTGCCGCAAAATTTAAAGCACAATGTCTGGCGTTAATTGATGAAGTGGCTCAAACCAATGAAGTGCTTGTTATCACAAAGCATGGCAAACCATTAGCTAAACTTGTCCCGTTCGAGAACAAACCTAAAAACTATGAGAAACCTTTGAAAAGTAAGGCGACCTTCATTGGCGATGTGATCTCACCGATCGATGTTGAGTGGGATGCCAATAAATGATCGTTTTGGATACACACGCGTGGCTCTTTTGGGTAAATGATAACATAGAAGAATTTACCCCAAAAGGTTTAGAGAGAATCGAAAATGAAAATACCTTAGGCGTAAGTGCTATCTCCTGTTGGGAAATTGCGATGCTGGTTGCCAAGGATCGATTGCATTTGAGTGTCGACATTGAAGAATGGATTCGACTGGCTTTGAAATATCCTGGCGTCAAGCCGCTACCATTAGAGCCTGAAATTGCCATTCTCGCAACACGTCTTCCCGGTGCTTTTCATAAAGACCCTGCCGACCGTATTATTGCCGCGACATGTCTTTTCCATCACACTACACTCGTTTCAAAAGACAGGCAGATTCATGATTGGGGACATATCCCTGTTACTTGGTGATTATTGGACAATTTACATAATCACCACTCTATGTTGAATTTTCAAGTTTGTCTCATGTCTGAATTTTTCAAATGTTTAGAGCGAATCAGCAATTTTGTTTATTGAACATTCGATTTGATATTTGATTATTGGATATTGAATCTTTCCCCCGAGTTTTGTTTCTTATGGCATTAACGTCCTCTAGACCCTCATATTCGGGAGAACCGGCCAATGCTCACCTTCCTCTTAAATCAACAGAAAATCGAAACCGACCAGCACCCTGGTACCGTGTTGCTGGATTTCGTCCGTCGCGATAACCGGTTGTTCGGAACAAAAGAAGGTTGCCGTGAAGGGGACTGCGGTGCCTGTACTGTACTCGTTGGTCAGCTGGATGGAGAAAAACTAACGTACCGGGCTGTGAATTCCTGTTTGTTACCGATTGGCTCTCTGCAGGGCAAGCATATCGTCACTTTGGAAGGATTAAATGGGACGGAAAATACGGCTCTGCAGGATGCGTTCATTTTTGAACATGCCAGTCAATGTGGTTTTTGTACTCCGGGCTTTATTGTGTCGCTCACTGATTTCCTATTAAACAATGCTGATTTAAAATTTGAAGAAGCCATTGCCACCGTTTCGGGAAACATTTGTCGGTGTACTGGTTACGCCTCGATCCGGCGGGCCATCGACCGGTTTATTATCGAAATAAAAAATAAAATTGATTTACGCCCGGGAATTCGAATCGAACAACTGATTAAAGCGAATCAATTGCCGGCCTACTTTGCAGATATGCCTGCACGTTTAACACAGCTAACCAACCGCGCACCGAAAGCCAGGAATGGTAAAATAGTGGGCGGCGGCACAGATTTGTTTGTCCAACAGGCTGATGCACTGCGAGAGGCGTCTTTGCAGTTTGTTGATGAGACGCCTGGCAGTCACCAAATTAAAATTGACAATGACGCATGCATCATTGCTGCTGCCACCACAATGGAGGACATGCGCCGAAGTCCCATCATTCAAAATATCATTCCCGACTTTGATCCATTTGCAAAGCTGATCGCCTCAAAACCAATTCGTGAGCGCGCGACCCTTGCCGGAAATATCGTCAATGCATCGCCAATTGCTGATTTTACTATCATTTTGCTTGCGCTCGGTGCATCATTAGAGCTGGAGAAGAATGGAACAGGCAGGATTGTGGCATTGCATGATTTTTATCTCGGGTACAAGCAACTTGATTTGCAGCCAGAGGAAAAAATCGTCAGCATCCGTTTTCCTGTGCCGCCGGGCGATTATGCTTTTCATTTTGAAAAAGTCTCCCGCCGTACGCACCTGGATATCGCCAGTGTCAATTCGGCTGCATTTATCGCCAATGAAAGTTCCACCATTACATTGGCGCGGCTCTCTGCCGGTGGAGTTGCGCCTGTGCCTTTTCTGTTGCAGGAAACCAACGCGTTTCTCACAGGCAGCACAATAAATGATACGGTCGTCCGGCAGGCAATGGACATCGCTGCTGCAGAAATCAGTCCCATCAGTGATGTGCGCGGCAGTGCCGATTACAAACGCACTTTACTACGCCAATTGCTTTTTGCCCACTTTCACGCGAAATTCCCGCAGTATCTTAGCACGGAGGTGGCGTGATGAAAAACCATGATGCCAATTTGCATGTGCGTGGGCTATCCCGGTTTGTAGATGACTTTCTCGCGCCGGATAATACATTGCATGCGGCTGTCAAAGGCAGCGCCATCGCCCACGGTGCGATAATGTCAATACACCATGAAAAAGCTGAAAAACATCCGGGTGTGCGAAAAATTGTTCTGGCGAAAGATGTACCGGGCGAGAATCAAATTGGCTCGATAATTCAGGATGAGCAATTGCTGGCGGATCACGAAGTGCACTTCATCAGCCAACCCATCGCGATTGTCGTTGCAGAAACGCCGGAACAGGCTCGGGAAGCCGTCGCATTAATCGATATCGAATACGAGGAAAAACCGGTGATCACCGATCCACGCGTCGCTGCGGAAAAGGGCCAGCTCATCGCGCCGGCACGCACGTTTTCGTGTGGGGATACTGATACCGCATGGGGAAAATGCGATGTTGTGGTCTCTGGTACAGCCGCTTCGGGCGGACAGGAACATTTGTATCTGGAAACCCAGGGCTGCCTGGCGGTGTTGAAAGAAGATGGTGGCTTGAAACTCATTTCCAGCACCCAGGGACCGACGGCAGTGCAGCGCATTGTTGCGCGTGTGCTTGACCTGCCCATGCATAAAATTGAAGTGGATGTTTTGCGCTTGGGCGGAGGATTTGGTGGCAAAGAGGACCAGGCTACGGCATGGGCAACGATGGCGGCATTGGCTGCATACCGTGTGGGGCAACCGGTAAAACTCGTTCTGCGTCGCCATGAAGATATGCTCATGACCGGCAAGCGGCATCCCTACAGTTCGGACTTCAAAATCGGTCTCACGAAAGACGGAAAAATTCTAGCCTACGAAGCAATCTATTACCAAAATGCCGGTGCGGCAGCCGACCTTTCCACAGCGATTCTCGAGCGTACACTTTTTCACAGCACGAACAGTTATTTCATCCCCAACGTAAAAGCGACGGCATTAAGCTGCCGTACCAACTTGCCGCCGAATACAGCCTTTCGTGGTTTCGGTGGCCCGCAGGCGATGTTTGTCATTGAGTCAGCTATCGCTGTTGCTGCGGAGAAAATGGGTGTCACGCCAGAGGTTATTCAGGCAAAAAATCTCTGGCAGGATGGTGATGCGACGCCATACGGTCAAATTATGCACGAATGCCGAATCAAATCCTGCTGGCAGGAAATGGCAGAAAAATCTAACATAAAAAAGCTGCAACAAAATGTAAGGGAGTTTAACGCAAATAATACATTGGTGAAAAAAGGTTTCACCATGATGCCGGTGACATTTGGTATTTCCTTCACCAATACAGCGTTAAATCAGGCAGGCGCATTGGTGCACGTTTACAACGATGGCAGCGTCAGTATCAGCACCGGTGCCGTTGAAATGGGGCAGGGGGTTAACTCGAAATTACAACAAGTTGCAGCTCGGGTGTTGGGCATCGATGCGCGGCGTATCCGTGTGGATAGCACCAACACAGGCCGTGTGGCGAATACCTCCCCAACAGCAGCCAGCTCAGGTTCCGATTTAAACGGACACGCAACTCGGCTGGCATGCGAGCAAATTCAGGAACGTCTGCAGTGTTTTGCCTCCCGTTTGCTTGACGTTGAGCGATCAAAGATTACTTTTCACGATGATAAAATTTGGGTTGACGAAATGCCGCAGTCCCTGCAATGGCAGGAACTCACCGACAAAGCCTATTGGGCGCGGGTGAGTCTCTCTGCCCAGGCGCATTATTCAACGCCGAATATTCATTTTGATAAAAACAAGGAAAAGGGCCATCCTTTCGCTTACTATGCTTACGGTGTTGCCGCCACCGTCGTACGGCTCGATTGCATACGTGGTACCTACAAAGTCGAGTCGGTGGATATTGTGCACGATTTGGGTTCCAGTCTGTCACCGAAGGTAGATCTGGGGCAGATTGAGGGCGCATTGATGCAGGGCATTGGCTGGATGATGATGGAAGATGTGGTGTTTTCCGAACAAGGCCGCTTGCTGGCGAATACACTGAGCACATACAAAATACCGGATATCTATTTCGCACCGGAAAGTTTGCGCGTGCATATTCTCGAAAATGCCGACCATCCGGCCGGCTTGTTTCATTCGAAAGCCATTGGCGAACCGCCATTTATGTACGGCATCGGTGCGTGGTTTGCTCTGCGCGAGGCGATGAAAGCGTACCGGCAGGATGTGGACGTGCCTTTTGTTGCGCCATTCACCCCGGAAAGTGTGCTGATGAGAATTTCCTGAACACCGAAATGTGAGCAGAATCCACTTGCCATTTTATAATGGAGCCGGATTTTCTTGAATGACAATTGAACTGACGAATATATGGTAGAGCTTAGCACAAATTTATGAATACAAACTGCAAAAACTGCAATCAATTGGTTGACGGAAATTTCTGTGCACATTGTGGCCAGAGTATAAAAGTTGATAAAATTGATCTTTCGTATTTTTTGAACGAGATGTCAGACAGCGTTTTCCAGATAAACCGGGGGCTTTTTTACACAATAAAAGAGTTATTTCTCAGGCCCGGGCAATGCATCAAAGATTATTTAAACGGGAAAAGAAAACAGCACTTTAAACCTATTGCCTACGCATTTACCCTGTCGACAATTTATTTTCTTCTTTCGAAATTTCTCGAAAGTGGTACAATTATGAATGATTTTATTCAGGGGTATGCCAATGGCGCAGGCGTATCCGATCGACCTGACAATCAAATCATTACACTGAAATGGTTTGCTCAAAATTACGCCTACACCATGTTGATGCTGCTTCCGTTGTTTTCTCTTGCAACCTATCTGACTTTTCTAAATGCGGGATTCAATTATCTGGAACATTTTGTGCTTAATGCTTTTATAACCGGACAACAGGCACTTTTATATTCACTTACGGCAATATTTGGTTTAATCGTAACAAATGATGACTTATTGGATTCAGTTACACTATGCTTTTCCATCGCCTATGCTCTATTTGTTTTTTGGCAATTCTTCTCTGAACAAAGTCGAATTGCAGTTGTTTTTCGTTCGGTATTGGTTTATGTGCTGTATTTGATCCTGCTCATTCTGGTTATCATTACCATTTTTTTTGTTTTTCCAAGGTGAATTTAATTCGGACATAGACACTAAAATCGTGGTAAAAGTGCTTTATCCCATTGCGCACAGTAAGAAATAAACCGGGTTACGTTTCCGGTCGTATAGATTTTTGTTATTCCTTAATTTAGATAGAAAAAATGGATTCCCGGGAGTAAGAGCGTTAATCCCAATACGGCAGGCTGATTTTTATTTCTGGGTCCAAATGGAGAGAGAATGTACAAGGTATTGATTCTTTTATTTTTAATGAGTTTTGTTTTTGCTGCTGAAGAAACCAAACTGATCGAATTCAAACTCGAAGATCAGCATGAAAGGAAATTTACGGAAGCTGATTTCCGTGGCTATATTTCTGTTTTTATCGCCAGTGATCGCGGCGGGAGTGCGTTCAATGAACTCTGGGCCTCGGCTATTGTGGATTCATTGCGCGACTATACCAATTTCGGTGATTTAAAAGTCGAAGGTGTTGCCCATTTAGGCTCGGTGCCGTTTTTTTTACGTGGATTTGTTAAAGGATTTTTCGATAAATCTGATAAACAAAAATCCATACTTCTTGACTGGAAGGGGATATTTAACAAAACCTATTCCCTCATTGAAGATGATACGAATATTCTCATTTTTAACCGAGATGGAATAAAATTGCTGCACGAAAGCGGACGGGAGTTGGAGCCTACAAAACTCCAGAATGTTTTAGAAATACTGCGAACTGAACTTGACAAAGACAATTGAACTTCTGATAATCAGAAGCGACGGATGTAATGGAATTAGCCCCGAGTCAGTTTTTTGCTGCATTTTTGATTTTGCTGAGCTGCGGGAATGATTGTGCACACCTTGATTCGCGCACGGGACATCGAATGTCGATCAACTTCACTGATGAAATAACCACCCCCAAACTAACCTGCATTGGAATGGGATTCCGGATTCCATTTCTTGTCATCCATTCATGTAAAACACACCCCACAATTATACTCTCAAAGGGAGGAACCCATGAGCCAAAATTTACCCACCCGACCGGATTCTACTGATTTTCGCGATATAATGTACCAACCTGCCCTCATTCAATTACCGCGATTCCTCGTACCAAAGAAAGAAAATATCCGCATCCGTCACCAGGGGACAGGTAGTGCCTGTACCGGTTTTGCCCTTGCGGCAATTATCGATTATTTAAATCTCAGCCAGGGTATCGATGTGCCAGCCAGCTCACGCATGCTGTACGAAATGGCCAAACGACACGATCAGTGGCCAGGGGAGAATTACGATGGCTCCAGTGCACGCGGCGCTATGAAAGGTTGGCAGAAAAATGGTGTCTGCCCGGAAACAGACTGGCCTTTTGTGAGCAACAATCCCGGTTATCTCACTACAGAAAGGCAACAAGCAGCACTGCAGTTTCCGCTGGGTGCTTATTATCGGGTTGAACGCCGCCGCAGTGATTTGCATACGGCAATCAACGAAGCGGGCGCCGTATTCGTGACAGCATCCATTCATGATGGCTGGGATATGCGGAACATGAAAGACGGGCGCATTAATGATGCCTACGCGGCAAATGCACCGGGTGGACATGCCTTTGTATTGCTGGGTTATACAGACGAAGGCTTTATTGTTCAAAATTCCTGGGGCGAAATCTGGAGCACTTTGGAGGTGGATGGGATTGAATTGCCGGGTTGTGCCCTCTGGAGTTATTATGACGCTGAGCGCAATATGTGGGATGCCTGGGTTGCACGCATGGGACTGTCGCTTATCCAGAGGGGGAACGCCAGACAAGGAATGCCGAATAGTGTACAGCCTGCGCAAGCCTCGGCGCCTCCGCAATATTTCATTCGGGATCACTATATTCACATCGACGACGGGAAGTATGATCCGTTTGGAGATTATCCCTCGGATGAGCATCAGGTGGATAACATAATTATCAAATCCACCAGTGGGGAGGGAGTAAACACGAATCGCCACATCCTTTTTTACGTGCACGGTGGTGCCAATAACGTGAAAGCGACGGCGAAAACTGTGAATCGCTGGCGTGAAGTTTTCGCACAGAATGGTGTACATGAAATTCATCTCATGTGGGAATCCGGCTTATTTGAAGAATTAACTGATATTCTCCTGGGAAAAGAGCAGCAAGCTTCCCAGCGTGCGGCGGGTATCAGCGATTGGACCGACCGGCTCATCGAACGGCTGGTGCAGCCTCTTGGATACGCTTTGTGGGCAGAGATGCAAAATGACGCGAAGCGGGCCTTCCGGCGTGGCGGTGCGGGAGTGGATGTCGTTGCGAAACTCATTAGCAGGTTATTGGAAATGAATCCGGATGAACGCCCCCGGATTCATTTGGTCGGACACAGCGCAGGCGGTGTTTGGTTGGCATATCTGCTGCAAAAGTGGTTCGCTCTCCATGGCCCAACCATCGATAACCTCATTCTCTTTGTACCGGCCTGTACTGCAAAGCTTTATAATAAGCAGATTTATCCCACTATTCAATCGGGGGGAGTAAAGGGCCTGCACCATTTTCAGCTGGACGATGCGCGTGAACAAGGGGATAATGTGGCGCTTATCTATCGCAAATCCATCCTTTATCTGGTTTCACGCGCGCTGCAAAAATGGCGGGGTATCGAACCGATTATGGGGATGGAAATTTATAAAGATGAGTTGAACGGTGTTGGTTCGGATGACCGGATTCAGACTTATAATCCTGAGCTCCACAGGGATGCAACACGCGCTGAAGACCACAGCGGATTTCCTCAGGATGCAACAACTATGAATAAAATGCTGGAGCTGATACTTGGAAAATATCCGGAATATCCGTTCCAGCAGAATAAGCTTGGCGATAACTGATTATTCTGTTCAATCTGCAATTTTCCTTCAAACGAACAAAGGGGCTGTGTCAAAACATGTAATGCGACATTCATGTCGCTTATTTTTAAGCTTAAACTTACGATATAAATGTTGAGTTACGGCCATTAAATCATGTTTTGACTCAGCCCCTTTGTTGCCTCAAGAAATTCATTCCTTAACAATTAATGTTTGGGTTGCCTGGTTGTCCTTCGCCCTTTTAAACCAGAATACAACAGCAGAAGCGACAAAAGGATCAGGCTTGTGACGAGCAAGGCGGTTCGGTTGCGTTCAAACCAACCAGGGACATTGCGCCTGGAATCGCCATAGAGCGTGTATGCAGCCCAGAAGAATGGGTGCCGGTATTTATTTTCCCCCTGTAGTGCACTGCGTTTTGCCGCGGTGAGCGCTTCCGCCTTATTCATGTTGTGGTTAAAATAATTGTCGTAAAAAACCGGGAGTAATTTTCCGGAAAACTCATCATCGATTTTCCACAGGGTTTGCAAAACAGCGTGTGCGCCTGCCGTTAGAATGGTGCGCGGCAAACCGATAATTCCCTCGCCCAATGCTTTGCGGCCATGGCCCGATTCACACGCTCCGAGAGTGATTAAATCATGATTTAAATTCATATCCTCGAATTCGAATCCCATTAAAAGCCCGTCGCTTGTTGTATCACTGTCCAGGGCCAATACGACTCCGGAAAAGGCGTCAAATACGGTGTCGATAAATGCATGCGTGGCAAAATGCAGGATGCGGTAATCCTGATAATGCTGCAAAAGAGCGCTTTCTGTAGCTGCGCTTTGCAGCAGAACTTCAGTACTCAAACCCAGGTTTTGCATCGCTGACGCTTCTTCCAGAGCACTGGGCAAAGGTTGAAAAAACCAGTCGCGGGACATTTGGTAGCGGAAGTTTGATTTGAATTGCTGCAATTCGGAACGCATTTGTGTTGCAGGATCCGCCAGGATAAGGATATCGTCTTTTCCCTTTAGTTCGTGGTATGCTCGCAGTAGGGTCGAAATGGAGGGTGAGTAGGAAAATGTATAGGTCAGCAGAAGAAAATTAGCAGCACAGTCGATGCTATCCTCGATCGTGTAGGTGGGGCTGTTCGGTTCACGATTGAGTAAAATTGAGAATGGCAGCCCCGCAAGATGGTTATCCACGTCAATAATTAATGCGAGCGGCAATTTGATCTGCAATGAAACCGGTTGCAGCAGTTTGCGATAAAGCATAAAGGCGATATCGGCGCGAAATTCCAGTGTGTTAATTGTGCTTCCCGTAATCCTGTAAAAGGGATTTAACAAGTGGTCCATGGCGAGATCCAGGGAATCCGCTGTAATTTCCAGCGGCACTGTGACGACTGTATCCGGGTGAATTGCCGTGACAAAGGACTGTCTGTTGGAAATATGGTATTGTAATAAGGCAGCACCACGATTGGTTAACACGGTTTGCAGGGAATCGATGGCAATAAATTCACCGGGTTTGGTTGTTTCCGTGCTGTCCTTTCCCGGCATGGATTCCAAAGCCCGAAGTTTTTGTGCGAGCAATTCCATACGATCCGTTTCGAGGGTATTGTAAATGGAATCACTGAGAGCAACTGTGTCGAGTATTGATAAGCGCATGCGGTAATGAGTGGTCGCAATTTTTTGCCGCAATTCCCGGAAAGGAGCGGCTTCCTTGCTTTCCTCGAGAGACCTGGTCTGTTTTTCACGGTCTTCCATAGCCTCCCGTATAGCCCGTCCACGCGTCAGGGAAGTGTAGAAAAACACGCTGTCCAGGTCGATAGCCTGATGTTGGTTCCGGTAGCGCTGGAAATAGGCTTCTGCCAGATGCTCGTATACTACACTGCCCTCAGCAAAATAACCGATGCGAAACTGGTCGATGTTGAGTTTGTTGCGATTGAATTCAATGATATCCACAGCCTTTTGAAAAACTTGAATTGCAGCATCCGTTTGGTGCTCGGCAACATGGAGACGGCCAAGGGCGAAATACACTTCCCACAGCAATTCTTTTTTATTGCTCTTTAAACCATAATCCAGGGCATTATTTATAGCATTTTTTGCCTGTGTGAGTTGACGGAGTTCTAAGGCCACTTCTCCCTGTCGCAGGGTGTACCAGTAATAAAATCTATCCTTTTCATCCGTTTGGGAAAGAGCTTTTTGGTAGACTTCGGCAGCTTCTCTATATTTTTTCTCCAGATACAAGCAACGACCCAATCGCCCAAATGCATTCGAATGGTTTGGGTATTCGGATAAAACTCGATTATAGTAGTATTGAGCACGTTTGTAGTTTTGTTCATCCAGACTTAGATCACCAAGTTCAGACAGGCAGTATGGGACGTAGGGATCATTACTTTTTATCGTTTGGAGAATTCCGGTAAATATTTCTTTCGCGATAGTCGTTTGTTTTAATTTTTTATAGACGTGCGCTTTCGGAAATTGCTGGTAAATATCGGTATATTGACTGGGTAAGGCGTAGGATTGTTTCTCTGCCTCCAGAAAAAATTTAAGAGCAAACGTATGATCACCGCTATAGTGGTACGCATAACCAATATTGCGATATGCTTGGAATCGCAACTGATGATCCGTTGTTGTTTGGAGATGAGGAAGAATGGTTTCCAAAGAATCGATTGTTTTTTTGTAATTTCCGAGATAATAATTGTTGTAATCCCCTGCAATAATTTCAATTCGACCTGATAAGGTAGCATCATTTAAACTGTTTGCCAGAAGCTTGGCGTCATGTATCAATTTCGAAGCATATTCATATTTGTGGGCACTAATGGCTAAAGAAATCAAATCAAAATAGATACCTGCTTCCCAAGTTTTATCCTCTATCAATTCGGCGTTTTTTAGTTGTGCTAGTACCTGTTTAATTGATTTTTCGTATTCTCCAATCTGCCAAAACTGCATTGAGCGAAAGAAAATAATGTATTGGTTTTTCTCCTTTTTTAATTCCATCGAATTGATTGTAGAATCAAGCCGAGGGAAATCTTGATCCAACAGTGCTAGCTCCGCATTAAAGCTGGAATAGAACTCCGGGATATATTTTTTAATACTATCGGTCTGAACCTGAGAACGCAATTTTTCTGAGTTATGATAAACTTTTCCGAGGTCCAATATAAAAGGGAAAAAGTGCAAGTGCTGCTTCATAGCTCTAATATAAAAATCGGTGGCTTGTACAGAATCACCGTCAATAAGCGCGAGCTGTGCTCGTAACCAAAATCCACCAGCTGATGTTTCAGGATTTTGCGATAGTTGCGTGAAAATGGTGTAGGCTTGCTCTTTTTCGTTATGCCAAAATAATTCATCCCGTAAACGCTGGTACGCACGGTAATAGTCTGGATTGATTTCTATAAATTCCATTAAGGCACGTGTGCGGTACCGCACATCCTTTTCAGCGAAAGATAGACACAAAGCTGAATACTGTTGATTCTTTTGACGCAGTAAGGAATCAGCAGTTGTAATCGATTGGGAAAAACCGATTTCAGTATGCATCGCAATCATCATTATGAATAGTATGTACCTACTTAGTTTTATTCTCATCATAAAAATGTTCTTTTCAAGAGGAACAGTTTTTTTTGCTTAAAATTTGGTGAATCTTAATGCAAAAAAAGTCATAAAAATGATGCTAACATCCAAAATGCAAGCGCAATTGGTAAATTTGAATTCATTTCATCAGTTGTAAAATTGATTGTTTTTATGAAGGTTAATATGTGCACAGTGAAAATAAAAAAAACAGGATTCAGCAAAAAATTGAATGCCTAAATCCTGTTTTAAATTTTAGTCAAGTATGCAGTAAGAAATATCAACCGCCACCACCACCGGTTGGTGGTGGTATGGGAGGTGGATAGATGGGATCATCCATCGTGTGATAAGTGCCTCCTTTTTCACCGCCTGGGTGCTGCAATTGCCCACCATCTTGGGCAAAACCAGTAAAGATTTGCAGCAATAATGCAAGTAGAATTGCAGACATGAATCCTCCTTTTTAAAATACAAGATTTGAATAAAAGGTGGAAAGACACTCTTAAATAATAATAAATTTATTCATATCCAATTATATTCTTAAAAAAAACAGGGAATAAGTATGGCCAACTTAAACCCTGTTTAATAGAATCTCAGATTAAAGAAATATTCAAACAGCTTCCAACCATTTTATTATTTACATGTTTGAATTGGGAACTTTAAATATCAACCGCCGCCACTGGTACCGGGTGGTGGGATGGGAGGCGGATAGACCGGATCATCGCCTGCTTTTCCGCCCTGGGCAGTGCCTGTTGAGGACCGCTGCACCGTGATTATCCTGATTTGATCCAGCTTGCTGTAAATTTTAAAGGCCAGAACCAGGACAAAAATCAGTAAGATAAAGGTTAATATTCCCAGCCAGAAAATATTAACCAACCAAAGAGACTCCATTTGACCTCCTGTGGTTGAGAATGTGAGAATTAAGCATCGAATGTGCTGGAGACTTTTCAGGGAGGCAAAATTTTGAATGGGTTGACCAGGAGTTGAGGAATTTTCGTTCCCATGAAAAGTACACTCGATACGACATGTCCCCAAAAATCCTTGCGAAGGCATTTCGCCCTCGCAAGGGCCCCGTTCAGTACTCCCAATCCCCCTGAGCATTCATAGAAGAATGTCGTTTTCCCCCATCTTCTCATTAAACCCTTTTCAGCGATCGCTTGTTTTTCTTACGGCCTGTAAGTAGTTTCTAATGACAAAAAGGATGAATTTTTTTCCCGTTTTAAAATGAAAAAATTAATGAAAATGTGATATGCAGTTTTTAGGATTGGCTTTTTTCATGTTGGTTCAAAGCAGCAAGTGCAAATGCAACTTCCAGGCTTTGAATATAGTTCAGGCGGGGATCACAGTAGGATTCGTAATTAATCAGCAAATCATCATGATTCAGGTTGAGGGCACCACCAATGCATTCGGTGACTTCTTCTCCGGTCAATTCGAAATGGGCACCCACCAGGGATGAATTGTTTCGCTGATGTGTTTTATACGTCTTTGTGAGCTCGGAAAGAATATCTGTAAATTTACGCGTTTTTTGTCCCCCATCGAGGGTGACCAGATTGCCATGCATTGGGTCACAGGTCCAGGCAACGTTGTGGCCACTCGATTTTACGCTTTTGATCAGCTCCGGCAGGACATCCTGCACGTTTTTTTCACCGAGGCGGGTGATCAGAATAATCCGTCCGGCTTCATTTTCGGGATTGAGTGTATCGAGAATTTTGCATAATTCCACGGTTTGTACTGTGGGCCCGATTTTAATGCCAATAGGATTGGCGATACCACGAAAATACTCAATATGGGCATTGCCGAGATGCCGCGTCCGTTCCCCGATCCAGAGCATGTGGGCACCGAGATTGTAATACTTGCCCCGTTCCTTATCAAAACGCGTCAAAGCTTGCTCATAATCTAAAAGCAAGCCTTCGTGGGATGTGTAAAATTCAATTTTTCCCAGCGATTGAGAATTGACTCCCCCAAACATTTCCATAAAATGAATTGCTTCGAGAATGCGGTCAACTATATTTTTGTATTGCGGCCACTTCGTAGTGCTTTCGATGGAGTGCAAATTCCAGGTATAGGGATTGTGCAGGTCGGCAAATCCGCCATCGATGAGGGAGCGGATGTAATTGAGCGTAATAGCGGAGTGGTTGTATGCCTTGAGCAACCGCCCGGGTTGTGGTGCGCGGGATTCCGCCGTGGCAGGGAATCCATTAACACAATCGCCGCGGTAGTTCGGCAATTCCAGCCCGTGGATGAGCTCGGTATTTTGGCTTCTTGGTTTGGCGTATTGTCCCGCTATGCGGCCAATACGAACGATTGGCCGGCGCAAGCCGTGGGTGAGAATGACACTCATTTGCAGCAAAATTTTTATCTTGTTTGCAATAATGGATTCTTTGCAATCGATAAATCGTTCGGCGCAGTCTCCCCCCTGCAAAATGAAACGCTCCCCACGCGCTGCCAGGGCTATTTGCTGGCGTAGCAATTCGATCTCACCGCTTGAAACCAACGCCGGATAGGCATGAATTGTCTCGAGTGTATGTTGTAATTGTGCTTCGTCCGGATAAACAGGTTGCTGCTGAATTGGGTAATTTTTCCAGCTCACTGGGGTCCATTTTTCTGTATGCATAAAGTTTTTTCCAGATATTTTTGTGATCTTCAAATGTAAAATTATTATTTTTATAAGCAATGAAACGTTCAGTCAATAAATGCAGTGAACTTTCTTTTAATCAAAGGATGTATTTATGCCGGTTTTAACGACAAATAGATTGGAATTGGACTATTTGAATTTCGAAGATGCCCCTTTTATTCTCGAGCTGTTAAATGATCAGGACTTTATTGAACATATTGGTGATAAAAACGTCCGGACTCTGGCGGAGGCGAGAGAATACTTACAAACGGGACCAATGAAAAGTTACAAAGAGTACGGTTTTGGTTTATACCGGGTAATGGAAAAAGGGAGCAGGGCATTCATGGGAATTTGCGGCCTTCTCAAACGCGAGGTATTGGAGGACGTCGATATTGGCTATGCTTTTTTGCCCGATTATCGCGGGAAGGGCTTTGCAACAGAATCCTGTGAGGCTATGATGGCATACGCCCGAGATAACTTTGGCATTGATCGCGTCGTCGCTGTCGTCTCTCCCGGGAATGAGAAATCACAGCGGGTACTCATGAAATTGGGACTTCAGTTCGATAAAATGATTCGGCTTGCTATAGATGCACCGGAATCAATGTTGTTCAGTCCGGGAAAAAAGGCGATTCATTTGAATGATTGCGATTTTTAACGGAAAAAAGGAGAAACGATGTTTTCCAGATTTATATTCTTTGTGCTTCTATTTGGCTTCATGAGCTGTAGCCAGGAAAAAAAACAACATGAAGGTGCATTCGAGGCCGCTGCTGCGGAAAAAAACAAAGAAGAGTGTATGCGAACTTTACAAACGCATTTGCAGGCTGTTACCGAAAAAAACTACCAAATGCTCAAATCCACGGTGCCTGACTCAGGTTCCTATGTATTGATTTTGCCCAATGGCGATATGATGACTACTGTTGATGCATTTTTAGAGATGCACCGTGAGTGGTTTCAGGAAACATCATGGAGCATGGAATTCAGCATCTTGTATTCTGAAGTCTTTAAAAACTCCGGTTTTGCTGTAGTCGAAGCACTGCTAAGGGAACCAGAACGTAACGGGAAACCATACTATCATAAAATGAAAATCAGCTATGGATTACGTTTGCAAAATGGCACGTGGCGCGTCGTTCAGGACCATGCGAGTACGGTGGAAAAATCGGAGTGACAATATAAAAAGAGAGGACTTTGATAAGCACAAAGTCCTCTCTTTTTAATTATTTGGGGGAAGTGGCGGTGAGTTGTTGCTTTAATTCTTCGATTTCGTTTGTTGGTGCGTTGCAAACATAATTTTCACAGACAAAAGCCGTTGTTTGGCCATTTTGTGGTTCCATCATGCGAATGAATTCCTGATTTTTACCGAGATAAGCTTGCCCTTCTTTACTGTCCGCGAAGAGTAAAACACGGCTGCCAATGAATTTTCTGCCAATTATTGCGCGCATTTCCTCTAATTTTTGATCCGCCGGAGAATGTGCAGCGAGTACAATTTGTTTTGCCTTACTCAGATTAAAATCCATGGCCACCATAAATTGAGGAAATGCACCTGGGCTTTGCGCAGCGCGGGGACTGATTAACTTAAGTGCTTTTTCGCCCAATGTGCGCCATTCTTCTCTGCCGGTCATTGCTGCCAGTCGCAGCAAATTTAGAATTGCAATCGAATTTCCGCTTGGCTCGGCACCATCGTAAATATCTTTCAATTTTACCAGTATATTTTTGTCCTGACCTGAAGTGTCGAAAAAACCGCCTCGTTCATCTGAAAAAAGTTCGATCATCCTTTCAGTTAGCGCAACCGCCAACTGCAGCCATTCAATATTAAAACTCGCCTCGTATAAATCGATTAAACCTTGTACAAAAAAAGCGTAATCCTCGAGATGGGCGGTTAAGCCGGCTTCCCCAGCTCGTGAACGCCGTAACAATGTGACACCATCCTGCATCATATGATGATTTTTTAGATAAAGTGCAGCTTTGTTCGCTGCGTTCAAATAGCGGACATCCTGCAAGACCAGAAAACCTCTTGCGAATGCGCTGATCATCAAACCATTCCAGGAGGTGATGACTTTATCATCGAGCAGCGGACGAGGGCGCTTTGCTCTGGCTGCCAACAGTCGCGCACGTCCTGATTCCAGTTTCGCGATCGTGGGTTTGTCGGTGGGGAGTTGTTTTGCCAGATACAGCACATTTTTCGTACCAAACTCACCGTGCGGATCGGCAATCGTGTTTCCTTTTGAAGAAATGCCGTAGATTTCGCAAAATAATTTACCTGAATCTTTTCCAAGGAGTTCTTCAATCTCGTTTTTCTCCCATAAATAAAATGCTCCTTCTGCTTTTTGGGAGGGATTCTCTGGCACAGGACTATCCGCATCTTCCGCTGAATAAAATCCACCCAGCGGATCAGTCATATCGCGTAACACATAATCGAATATTCCTCGTGCAACCTCTGCAAAATATTCAGATCCGGAAATTTGGTAGGCTTCGAGATAGGAGACCGCTAATTGTGCCTGGTCGTACAGCATCTTTTCAAAGTGAGAAACTCGCCATTGTTCATCAACGGCGTAGCGGTGGAATCCGCCACCGAGGTGATCATGCATTCCGCCTTCCGCCATTTTGCGTAGCGTCACCATGGCCATTTGCCGTGCCTGCTTTTCATCGCTGTGTTCTGCATAGCGAAAGAGAAAATTGAAAATTACCGGTCTGGGAAATTTGGGCGCATGGCCAAATCCACCGAAATTCACATCATACATTTGCTGAAAATGATTGAAGCTGCTGTTGAGTAGGTCAACGTTTAGCGTGCCCTCTGCAAATTCCGATTCACTCAACTGTAACGCCTGTGTGATTTGATCAGCGGATTGCAGTATTTTTATCCGGTCTTCCTGCCAAACACGAACAATACCCTGGAGCAACTCGCCAAATCCTGGTCTGCCATAGCTCGATTTGGGCGGGAAATAAGTCCCGCAATAAAATGGTTTGAGCTCCGGAGTGAGAAAAACACTCATTGGCCAACCGCCACTGCCCGTCATGGCTTGTGTAGCAGCCATATACACAGCATCAACTTCTGGCCGTTCTTCCCTGTCTACTTTAATTGGGATAAAATGATCATTGAGATACGCAGCAATGCTGTCGTTTTCAAAAGATTCGTGTTCCATCACATGACACCAGTGGCAGGTGGCATAACCGATGGATAGAAAAATTGGTCTACCCGTTTCACGTGCGGCCTTAAATGCTTCATCTCCCCAGGGATACCATTCGACCGGGTTGAAGGCGTGCTGCAATAGGTAGGGGCTTTTCTCGTTTATTAATCTGTTTGCCACCTTCCCTTCGGCATTTTGTTGCGCAATGAAGGCTGCAATACGGTGAGGATTATCTTCGGATTCACCTTCTTCTTGCGAAATACACCCGAGGAGAAACGCCAGACTGAAAAAGATGAAAATGGACAATGCGGACGATACAGGCAGCATCAGCAGATCATTTATTATCATAAAATATTCCCTTATCTGTTCTCAGAATGACAACTATCTTTTTTCAGTTTACTGAACATTTGATTGCAGAGATATAATCCGGGAAAGGTAGAGGGAACCATGGATTAATGCTGGTTTGATAAAAATTGAGAAAAGTATGGAATTCTCTGGAAGGGATAAAAAAACCTGCCCGTGGAGGCATTGTTATGACGCACGGACAGGTTTTATACGGCGTAGTTAATCGATTTGGAGAGGAAAGTTTATTGTTCTAAAGCAAAATCATGTGCATCCGTATCTTCGACGTAGGGAGCAGAAACACGGATTGTCGCGTCCTTGGTCCAGGACATCATACCGAACTTCATGTTTGCTGCTTTATAGCCGAGAGTGTTGAGAATGGTTGCAGCAACTGCACCAGTGTGTCCCGTATAGCAGTATACAACGATGTCTTTAGAAGGATCAAGTACTTTTACTTTGTCGATTTGTGCGATTTCTTTCCATGGGATGTTGATAGCACCAGGAATGTGGCCCAGAGCGTAGTGGGCTTCAGAACGAACACTAACGATAATTGGGTTATTGCTGGCATCACCATCATTCAGGTTGTCAAATAAAGCCTGTGCTGTAGTTGTAGCCACGATATTAGCAGCAACGTTTTCACAAGCTGCCCTGACTATTTCAACTGCATCGCTGGATTCACTGAATTCAGTTTCAGGAAGATCAAAGGTCGTAGTCGGGGCGTTGATTGTTGTTTCTGTAGCAAAGTCATGAGCGTCTGTATCTTCACTGAATGGACTTGCGACGCGAACAGCTGCATCTTTTGTCCAGGACATTATTCCCCATTTCATATTGTATGCTTCATAGCCCATGATGTTCAATAAAGTTGTTGCGATCCCGCCGGTGTGGCCAGTATAGCAGTATACGGCAAGTTTTTTACCTGCAGGCAGTTTTGCCAAGCTTGCTTCGGTGCCAACTTCTCTCCAGGGAATATTGATAGCACCTGGCACGTGCCCAAGAGCATAATGGGCTTCGGAGCGAACACTGACGACCAGATAATCATTGGTTGCATCACCATCATTCATGTTGTCGAAAAGGCTCTGGGCTGTGATGACGGCTGACTGCGTTCCACCTGCGTAAGCATCGGCTGCGGGTTGAATTGACTCATACTCCGGTGATACAGTCGGTTTTGATGGATTGTCATCTTCGCATCCGACAAAAGCAAAACCAACGAGTAATGCCAAAATAAGTGTGAGGAGTCGGTTCGTATAAGTGAGTTTCTTCATGATATGTGTTCCTTTAATTTGAAATGAGTATATGTTTATTGGTTTTAAATGTGTTCATATTTAATCTGGAATTGTTGTGACGACGACATTTTTATTGGCTGCCTGCTCAGCTGCTGACATCCCCTGCAAATCTTCCTGGGTGAGAAAGATTGCTGGATTGTTGTGACATGAGCTCGTGCAATCCGCGGTTTGTGGCGTATTTTTCTTAATATTGTGTGGCGTTGCAAATTTCCATGTCGGCAGCGCAGAATAATTGACCAGGGCATTGGCTTCCCATTCATCATAAGAATCCGGTGAAATCGGGATGTGGCGTAAGGTAACATAGTTCCATGGCCGTTCAGCACTTTTGAGTGGATTGCGTCCGATTTTAAAACCCAGTTCAGAGGGTTGGGTAATACCGCTTACTTCTTTGCCAACGTGGCAATTCCAGCAATTTTTATACTCCTGACTATGGCAAACCTGGCAACTCAGCTTGTTGCCATGAGCCGAGTGGTATTGATTCGAGGTCGCCACATTATGACAATCTTCACAGGCAGGAGCAAGGCTGTTGTCATACCGGCTTGTTGCACCAGGTTCAGCCGTGTGTAATTCTTCTGTCGAATGACAGGCAACGCACTGGAAGCCCTTGTTGTAGTGCACATCAGCAGTGATGCCGGCGTTCAATCCGCGGAATTCATCACCAACACGGCTGCCGTGGCATGCCGTACAATTTAAGGTCATATTGGGTCGTTTCAGGAAGTTATGCCCGGCGTTAAATCCACCTTTAACAGAAACCGGCCGACTCACGTGGCATTGTCCGCAGGTTGTGTGGCATTTGGCACAGCGTGCATCAAACATTTGCTCAAGCCCTGCGGAGAGAACAGATTGTCCTGTACGGGTTCGAATAGTTTCTTTGTAACCACCCAATGAAGCATGCAAGCTTTCCACATGTTCTGCACCCAGCGTTCCATGGCAGGTATCACAATAACGCTCTGGATCTGCGGAGGGGGCAACGACCATGTCTGCGTGTGCTTTTTCCATCGTATCACCTGTTTCATTGCCGAGGTGGCATGAACTACAGCTTAATTTTCCATGTGTTGAGGTTAAAAAATCTTCATTAACTAAAACTTGTTGCCAAGCCTCCAACTGAGGCACTTCGCCACCTCAGCCTTCGCCTGCTTCGCCCTCGGTTTCTGCCTCCGGCTCTGCCAAGGCCTGTAACTTCTCTGCATCCGTATGACAGACAACGCATGTGGAAATTCCACCGCTGCCATCCGGATTCGTAGGATTGCGCGGTGTCGAACACATCGTCAAGAAAATAAAAACACTCATTACTAAAACGATGAATGAAATTATATGCCGCATTTTTCTCTCCTGGTTTAACGAATGCAGTGCATTCGCTTTCTCATTAACTATTCCGGTATTGATTTTTTAAATTGTAAAATGTCGAGGATTTTCTGTGTGTTTTCATCGTCCGGGTCGGACTTACGCGCACGTTTAAAGAAGGATTGGGCCAGTTGACAATCAAAAAACATCGCTAAAATTCCTGCGGCCAGGTTCTGTTCAGCCGGATTAAATCCAACTTTGAAACTGGAGGTGAGAGTAGAAAATATCTCCCGTTCCAGTCCGGTTGAATCTTCCTCGCAGAATTGTGTCGTCAGGGTTTGATCGGATTGCAGCAAACTGATAAACTGGGGAATCGCTCGATACAATTGACCCGTTGCCAAATAACAAATCACGAGTTTTCGTATCGAATGCGCATCATCCGGATGCTTGATTAGCACTTTTTCAAGAAGGGGAATGGCTCCTTCGAAATTTCCTGCTAAAAATTTTTGGTTTCCCAGCATGCGATCCATTTTCCAACTGCCTTCTTTTTTGATACGGATCCCCACTAAGCAAAAGAAAGGCCAAATGCAATTTGCAACACTTCTTGAAACACCATGTTTCAGCTTGTGTTGCAAACGATTTTTTAGTCATATAAAAAATAACAGTTTATCCATTTTTAAGTTTGTTGAAGCAAAGTGTTTCAAGTGAAACACTTTTTGAAACAATGATTGATGGAGCCGGGAAATTAATTTGCAACGCGGTACTTTTGATTTGAAAGAGAAGATAAAATTATATCTTTACGCATAAATGAAGCGGTAAGGAGGGCAAGTAGTTAAGTCCTCTGCATTTACTAACATTAAGCTCAATATTTGTGATTGAAATTGATTTTTGCATTTAAACCGGGAGAATAGAAAATGAAAAAATACCTTCTGATGTTAGTTGGAATTGCCTTTTGGGCGTGTCAACAACACGGGAAAATGGTTTGGGTATCCCAGGCTCCGGCCGGGGATGCTTTTACGCATATCGATAAAACTGGAAAAACCGTTTTGCCGAATGGGAGATTGATTACTCCCCTTGGCCGACAAATACAGACTGCGCCGCACCCCTACGGCCTCACCCTCAGCCCCGATGGCAGTATTGCTGTGACAGCCAATTCAGGTATTCGTCCGTTTTCACTGAGTATTCTCAAAAATATTACCAGTGAAGAACCCCAGATTCACCAAATTCCTCCCGGCCATGAGACGGATAAAGGCATTCTCGCAGCAGTTTTTATGGGCCTGGCGATCAGTCCCGATAACAAAATTTTGTATGCAGCAGGCGGGCAGGAAAACCGCATTTATATGTTTAGTTTGGCTGATTACAAGGCATTAGGTTCCATAGATTGCAGCGCTAAGCTGGATTCCGTCGATTATACCCATGGCTATATCGGTGATATGGTTCTCACTCGAGATGGGAAAACATTATATGCCGTCGATCAGATCAGTTTTCGTTTGCTGGTAATCGATACAGAAAAGCGGGAAGTTGTTTACAATATTCCTGTCGGGCGGTATCCCTTCGGAGTAACCCTATCTCCTGATGAAAAAAGTGCTTATGTGGCCAATGTAGGTGTATTTGCCTACAAACCTTACGAGGGATTCAAAGAAGAAAATTATAAAGAGAAGGCATTGGACTACGCCGCTTTTGGTTACAACACAAAAGAAATGATTGAAGGCACAGAAGTGGATACGGTACGCATACCCGGTTTAGGTGATCCGAACGTACCCGAATCTTTTTCTGTCTGGAAAATCGATCTTGAGGCTGCAACTCCCCGGGTAGCCGCAAAAATTAAGACAGGTATTCTTGTGGGGCAACTGGTCGAGGATATTCCGGCTGTTGGCGGGGCGAGTCCAAATTCCGTTGTTGCAACGGACAAGTTTATTTTTGTTTCCAATGGCAATAATGATTGTATCTCCGTGATTGATGCGCAAATCGACACAGTGGTAAACACCATTTATTTGAAACCGGAGGCGCGACTGTCACGGTATCGTGGCGTCATTCCTTTTGGATTGGCACTTTCCCCGGATAAAAAACGCTTGTATGTTGCTGAATCTGGCATAAATGCGGTAGCGGTCATCGATGTTGAAACCTCAACGGTAAAGGGGCATCTTCCCGTGGCATGGTTCCCTTCTAAAGTGCACGTCTCAAAGGACGGCAAAAAGCTAATCGTTGCCAATGCAAAAGGTTTTGGTAGTGGTCCAAACGGTGGTGAAAACTTTGATCCTGGTCTGGAAGGCAGTTACATTGGCAACCGGATGAAGGGCTGTGTTTCGGTGATCGATATTCCCTCCGATGACGAGCTGAGTACGCTGACCCAAAAAGTTATCGAGAATAATTTTCATTTTCGTACTTCAACAGATGCAAAATTCGCTGCCCGGAAGAATAATCCTATTCCACTTTATCCTGGTGAGAAAGAGTCCCCGATAAAACACATCGTCTTTATCTCCAAGGAAAACCGGACTTATGATGAAGTCTTCGGCCAGGTTCTGCAAGGCAACGGTGATCCAACATTAGCCCGTTTCGGACGTCAGGTGACGTTTTCGAATTCGAAAGGTGAGGAGACCGTCGAGAAAGCAGATATCATGAAGAACCACCTCGCACTGGCGACGCGTTTTGCAATTTCAGATAATTTTTATTGCGACTCAGATGTTTCAGCGGATGGCCATCGCTGGCTGGTGAATACGTATCCCAACGAATGGGTTGAAACGAGTGTTGCTGCGAGTTATGGTGGCGGGAGGCGAATGCGCGATGAATCCAAGGCACCGGGGAATCTAGCCTTTGTTGGTGCAACCGGGGCAATTTACCCGGAAGATTATAACGAAGCCGGTTCCATTTGGGAGCATCTCGATCGAAATGGAAAAGACTTTTTCAATTTTGGATTCGGACTGGAATTAGCCCCATCTCTCAGCGATAATACGTACAAATACACCGGTGTTCGGTATGTCATCAACTACCCGGTTCCTGCTCCGCTTTTTGATAAATCCTCAAAAATTTATGCAACCTACAACACAGGTATCCCTGATCAATTCCGGGCTGAAATGTTTATCAAAGAGTTCAATGACCGGTGGATGGGTGATGGAAAAACCATGCCGGACATGCTGACGATAATTTTACCGAATGACCACGGTGCTGGTGAGCGACCGGCGGATGGCTATCCTTTCCGGGAAAGTTACATGGCAGACAATGATCTGGCTCTCGGCCGAATCATCGAATTTTTATCCCATACACCCTACTGGGAGAATATGCTCATTGTCGTCACAGAAGACGATCCTCAGGGCGGTGTGGACCATGTGGATGCACATCGCAGCTTATTGATGGTCATTTCACCGTATGCCAAAAAAGACTTTGTAAGTCATACCCATTACAGCTTTGGCAGTATTTTTAAAACCTTCTGGAATATCCTGGGGATTCCTTACTTAAACCAGTATGATGCAGCGGCAACCGACATGGCCGATTTCTTTGCGGAGACTCCGGATAGAACACCATATTTTGCAAAAGCCGTAGATGCCAGAGTGTTTGATCCGCAAAAAGCATTGGATCCCTTTGATGAAGAGTTTAATTGGAAGGCGGTCGCAGAATCACCGCAGATTGACGATCCGGAAGTGATGTTAGAGGACAGCCAGCAGCTGGATAGTCTTAATTCAAGCCAAAATAACTAGAACTTTAGTGTGTTGCTGCAATAGGGTAATAAATCAACGCGTTTGTTTATGAATCGCAGGCCCGCAGTACTTCTGCCGAAATACGATGGAGCGGCACGACACGATCTGCTGCTCCCAATTTAATAGCTTCCTTGGGCATACCGAACACCACGCAGCTGAGCTCGTCCTGTGCAATAGTGAAAGCACCTGCATTTTTCAGTTCCAGCAAACCTTTTGCGCCGTCGTCCCCCATGCCGGTCATGATCACACCCACAGCATTTTTCCCTGCATAGCGTGCTGCAGAACGGAAAAGGACATCGACAGAGGGGCGATGTCTCGATACCAGGGGTCCGGATTTTACCTCAACCAGATAGCGGGCGCCGCTTCGTTTCAGCAAAGTGTGCTGATTGCCCGGCGCGATTAAAGCACGGCCGGAATAAACAGTATCCCCATTTTGCGCTTCCTTCACAGCGATGCGGCAAATTTCATCAAGACGCTTTGAAAAAGTCTCGGTAAACTTCTCCGGCATGTGCTGAACAATAACGATTCCAGGGGCATTCTCAGGTAATGATTCTAAAAACTCCCGCAGTGCTTCCGTCCCACCCGTGGAGGCGCCGATGACGACTACTTTTTCCGTCGTACGAATCATCGCATTGCTTTTCGGTTTGGGTAGCATGGCGTCAGCAGTTAATTTGGGAGGCGTTTTCTTTGTTGTGGATTTCCTTCGGTTCAGTTTTGCCTGTGAAGCGGCGATGACCGTATCACAAAGCTGTTGTCGGGATTCCTCAAGGTGGATCTTGGTGTTCAAACGCGGCTTTTGAACGATTTCAACAGCCCCGGCTTCAATTGCTTTCAGGGCAGTTTCCGAACTTCTTTCAGTCAGACTGGAAAGGATGACAACAGGAATTGGGTGTTGGGCCATGATTTTTTGTAAAAAAGTTATCCCGTCCATTCGTGGCATTTCTATATCCAGGGTGATGACATCCGGTACGTGCTCACTTATTTTTCTTGCGGCGGCGAACGGATCCTGTGCCGTACCAATGACCTCGATATCGGGATGTGTCGAGAACAAATCCACAAGCGTTCTACGAACAAGCGCGGAGTCGTCTACAATGAGTACATTCACTTTTTTTGAGTTATTCATGCTGCTGGTTCTCTTCGATTACTGCTCATCTTTACTTTTTTAATCGTTTTAAGTAGACTTCACCTGAGTAGGTATGAAACAATAGTTTACGGCCGGTTTTTCCCAAAACATTTGAAGCGACCACACGCATTTTATAATTCTCCAGCGTTTTGATGGCGCTTGTTATATTCTGTTTCCCTATGTCGAGTACATTGGGCGTTTTCTGTTGTGAAAACATATTTGCACCACCAAATACCTTCACATCAATTTCTTGCGTTTTTAAACCAAAGTCGTGCATTTTTTCCAGCATGTGATTGATAGAACAATCGACATATTTAAACCTGTCGGACTCTTCAACATTACTCGGTGCGGTTGGTTGCATGGCATGGCAGATAGCGCCAATTTGCAAACGCGGATTAAAAAATGTAATCGTCACACAGGACCCAAGAATTGTAGTCACAACAGTTGGTTTTTTGGCAATGATCAACTCCCCGGGTTTTAAGAACTGATTTTCTGGATCTGATTCCTTTATAGACAAAGTTGGCTCCGACTCGCATTCATTAATTGCATTGTCAATGGGATATGCCATCCCTCAAAAGTAATCATTGAGGGATTTTTCTATAGATCGTGTTTTCTATACGCGTCAGTGGTAAGTCCAGGCCATGTACTGATTCTGAGTGTCCCAGGAAAATATGTCCTTCGGCAGTTAAAAGATTGCACAGTTTCAGCAATAGCCGCTCCTGTGTCGGGCGATCAAAGTATATCAGAACGTTGCGACAGAAAATGATATCAAAACTTTGCTTTATTCCAAAATCCTGGTCCATGAAATTCAACCAGCGAAATTCAACACGATTACGCAATTCGGACGCAATTTTAACCAGACTTCTTTCCTTAACTTTGCTTTTTAACAGATATTTTTTTCTTAAAAGCATTGGAATTGGTTCGATTTGTTCATGACTATAAACTCCTGAGATTGCCTGCGAAAGAACGGTTTTTGAAACATCAGTAGCCAGGATTGAAAAATCGAAACCGGGATAGCTTTTTGCAAATTCGCTTAAAACAATGGCCAGGGTGTAAGGCTCTTCTCCTGTTGAGCAACCTGCGCTCCAAGCCCGGCATTTTCGGGAAAATCCGCTTGAGGAGCCGGAACCCATTCTTGGCAGGATACGATCAGTCAGGTAATCAAAGTGATACGCTTCCCTGAAAAAATCCGTCTTGTTTGTTGATACGGCATCAATCAAATGAATCAATTCGACTTCCAGGCCTTTGGAACTAAAGAGAAGATCGCAATATTCACCAAACGAATCCATATTCAGCACACGTAAGCGTTTTCGCAGGCGTGATTCCAGCATTATTTTTTTGGATTGCGGCATTTTGATACCGAACTGGTTCTGGATTAGCTGCGACATGCGGGTGAAGTCTTCCCACGCCATGCCGTCATTTGGTGTCGAAGTTTTCTGTTTCATTTATCCAAATCGATTCATAAGGACCAGGTCAAACCACAGAAGCTGAACTTGAAGTGGTTCAGCTTCCCTGATTTTTATGTAAAGTGGGTTTAGCTTGCTTCATTCATAAACATCAGGATTGGGCAGGGGATATCCCCTGCCCATTGCTAAATCTACGCAACCGAAGAATAAACCAGGTTAACATCGTCTTTTTCAAAGATGCCTGGAAGTTGGTCATGCATCCTGCGATTCGAGCGTTTCTTTTTCTTCGGATTGTAATTGACTGCTTTCATTGACAAGAGTGAGTTCATCAGTCGAAAATATCTTATCAATGTTAAGAATGATGATGAAACTTTCGTCCTGTTTGGCCATGCCATCAATAAATTTGGTGTTGAGACGCGTACCCATTTTAGGGGCTGGTTCAACGGTCGAAGGTTCGATTTCAAGCACCTCTTTTACTGAATCCGCGAGGGCACCGAGAACGATATTTTCCTCATCCATTTGCACCTCGACAATTATAATGCATGTGTCGACCGTGCGCTGTGTTTCCGTTAGACCGAACTTAAGCCGGACATCAATCACGGGAACGACATTGCCCCTTAGATTAATCACACCACGCATAAAATCTGGTGTGCGTGGAATTTTTGTGATTTTTGCATAGTCGAGAACTTCTCGAACTTTACTTATGTCAAGGGCGAATACTTCCCCATCCAGGGTGAATGTTAGATAATGTATTGAATTGGAATTCTCTTTTTCACTCATGATAAGCCTTCCTCTTATTAATATTTTTCAAATTCGCTATCATCATTAACACCAAGATCCAGGGATATTCCGCCTGACGGGGACGTTATTTTTTCAGACTGTTTTTTCAGTTGTTTTTTAATCTTGTCTGTTTCGCCGTGATGAACTTCTCTCACTTTTAGTTTATGGCTTTTTGTTGAATGAACCTCCGGCATGCGGCGGGTACGCGATCCTCCCCATCGATTATCAACTTTAAAGAAGGAAATCGTATCTTTTAATTGTTCAGCCTGGCTTGCCAATTCTTCGGCGGTGGACGCCAATTCTTCCGATGCCGAAGAGTTTTGCTGGATGACCTGATCAAGTTGCTGGATAGCTTTGTTTATTTGCTCGGCACCACCGGATTGCTCTGTGCTTGCAGCGTTGATTTCCTGAACAAGGTCGGCTGTTTTTTGAATGTCGGGGACAAGTCTTTGCAATAATTGTCCGGCCTTTTCCACTGTATCCACACTCGATGAAGAAAGTTCACTGATTTCTGCGGCGGCGGACTGGCTTCGTTCTGCAAGTTTTCTCACTTCTGCTGCAACGACCGCGAATCCTTTGCCATGCTCACCAGCACGTGCTGCTTCAATAGCTGCATTGAGTGCGAGTAAATTTGTCTGTCTCGCGATCTCTTCAATAATTGAAATTTTTTCGGCGATATCCTGCATGGCTCGCACAGCCTCGGTCACTGCTTTTCCGCCTCGTTCCGCATCTGTTGATGCTTTTACCGCAATCTTTTCCGTCTGTTCAGCATTATCGGCATTTTGCTGAATATTCGCATTCATTTGTTCCATTGAAGAGGAAACTTCTTCAGCAGATGATGCTTGTTCGGCTGTCCCCTGGGATAATTGTTCCGAAGTTGAACTGAGTTCCTGGCTTCCGGAGGCGACATTGTCTGAAGCTGTCTGGATATCATCAACCACATTTTTCAGTTTGGCAGCCATGCTGTTCATGGAATCTGCTAAATTTCCTATTTCATCCTTCTGTTTGATTTCGATAGTTTTGGTTAAATCGCCCTGGGCAAGGGCTTTTACGAAGGCAACAGCCTTTTGCAAACCGTTGCTGATGTTGAAGGCAATCCACAGGGCAGCAATAAGGCCGAATAATACCGCAATACTTGAAAACAGAATCAGCAGAAATTTGGCCGAGGAATAAGTGGCATCGCTCGTCTGCTTGTCCTTTGTCATATCATTTTCGTTTTTTGAAATAAGTTTGTTTAGCAGTTCCTGTGATTGGTCAACCAGGCTGCGGCCTTTGCTGGAAGCGAGGGCAAAAGCGCGATTGTTCCCATTCTCCCGGGATAAGTTTTTTACTTTCTCATGTAATGTAAGATAGTTGCGGTAATGCTCTTCAAAATTCTTGATTTCCCGTTGCTCTGCACTGTCAGAGATATCTTTAAAATTGGCCAATGCTTCCTCTATTTGGCGCTGATTATTGGCGAGGGCTGCAGCATATTGATCCATGCCTTCTGTGGTTGTCGCCAGAATGAGATTTTTTTCATCCCTTTGGATTTTTACGAAAGTACTCAGCAGTTCGCTCACCAGAGTGATTTTTTTTGCAGCAAGAATGGCTGCCTGGTTTTGTGTTTTGTTCACATCTGTTGTGATCTGGTCTAAAATATTTTCCAGTACTAAATCTGCTTTTAAAAATGCTTCTTTTGCATCGCCTTGTGAAAGTTCCTGTGCTCGGACATTTGAATTCAAACGCGTCAGTTCCCTGACTTCTTTATTGATGTTGAGATATTCCTCCCAGCGGTTAGCGAATTCATCCAATAGATTACGACCTTCATCATCCACCAGATTTCGTAAAGTTTGCCGTGTTTCCTGCATTTCTTTTCTGGTTTTTTCCAGGTTTCTGGCGATTTCATCCATTTCTTCCTGGGTTTTAGCAAGAATAATATTTTTTTCTGCTCGTGATATTTCCAGCAACTGCGATTGGACTTTGGATGCCAGTTTTACTTTTGTTGCCGAAACATCGACAATGGAATTCAACCGGTCGTTCATGCCTCCGAGTTTGTTGATGCCGATAATCGCCACAAGTGTCAATAAGATCAGGATAGTTCCGAAACCGGCAATTAATTTTAGTTTTACCGTAAAACGCATTTGAGATACCTCCAAGTAATTAATATTATAACATTGAAATTTGAATTTTTAAGTTGATGCCATTAATTCCTCGACCAGGAGTGATTCCTCCATTTCTGCTCGATGAACAATTGATGGGAGATCCAAAATAAGTGCGACGTTGCCATCGCCAAGAATTGTTGCCCCTGAAAGTCCATGAATGTGATTGTACACTTTTCCCAGTGATTTAATCACAGTCTGATATTCTCCAATTACCTCGTCAACAACAATACCAATTTGGCTGTTTTCATTTTCGATAAGTACTATTTGGCTGAGCGCAGGTTGCTCTCCCCTGATATCAAAAAAATCTCGGAGACAAATATATGGAACGAGTTTTCCCCGAACATTGACAAGGTTTCGGCTCCTGTTGTGATTTCCGTTCTTTTGCCTAAGTTCAACACATTCGGAAACGACAGCCAGGGGCAAAACGAAGAAATCTTCAGCTATACGAACAAGGAGCCCTTCAATAATAGCCAGTGTGAGGGGGAGATTTATTGTTATTGTTGTTCCTTGTCCTTTTTGGCTTGCGATATCGATGGATCCCTTTAATTCTTCGATATTGCGCTTGACAACATCCATGCCTACGCCACGCCCGGAGACGTTTGTCACGTTCCGTGCTGTTGAAAATCCCGGCGTGAAAATGAGCTGAAAAATTTCATTTTCTGACAATTCTGTCTCCGGTTTGAGGAGCCCATTCCCAATGGCTTTGCGGCGAATGGCCTCGGCATCCAAACCAGCACCATCATCGGAAATTTCGATGACAATATTAGCGCCTGCCTGCCGTGCTGCTAATTGAATTATTCCTGTACTTTTTTTGCCCGCTCTCTCCCTTGCTTCAGGTAGCTCGATACCATGATCCATTGAATTTCGAATAATATGCACAAGAGGATCGTTGAGCTTTTCAATCATATTTTTGTCGAGTTCGGTTTCGGTTCCGTATAATTTTAACTGAACGCTTTTACTCAGTTCATTTGAAAGATCACGAACAACGCGTTTGAATTTTTCGAATGTTGTGCCGATTGGCAACATGCGCAGACTCATTGTATAATCGCGCAAATCTCCACACAAGCGATCGAAGGTTTCTGAAATCGTGGATAATTCCAAATTGTCATTTCGGGAAGCCATCTGACTCAAATGCGCCTGAGCAACTATTAGTTCTCCTACAAGGTCGACCATTTTATCCAATTTTTTTGCGGGAACACGAATGCTTGACAACGCAGGCGTTGATTTTATGAGGCGACTTTTAATGTCCTGAAGTAATTGTACACCATGGTCACCCTCTGATTCGGTGAGTAGAATATCTTCAAGTGTGTCTTCATGAGCTTCTTCCAAAAATGCGAGCAAATCCAGGGGACCAAATTCAGACTCTTTTGAAAAAATACTTGTAAAAGCCTTGAAGTTAAAATTATTCGTCATCTCCTCATTAATGGAGAGTTTCTCAATTTTTAACTCACAGCGATCCTCAACGAACATGAAAATATCTTTAATCGCATTTATGTCTTCAGAGGTGATGAGCAAAATATCCCACCAAAAATAACAAGCGTCTGTGTTATAAGTGTTAATATCGGGTACATTATCCAGATGGGAAATGATCTCACTCTTTCCGAGCATCGATAATTCAGTGAGTAAATTCAGGGGATTTGTGCCGCTATGAAAAATATCGGTCTCAGGTTTGAATCGAATCCAAAATACACTTTTTGCACTGGTCACTTCAGTTTTGGGTGCAGGTTCAACCGGCACTGGCTCAGGGATTACCACTGTCGGATCCTCGTTTAAATCTTTTTCATCTTCCGGATGCATTTCCTTGAGTTGCTGGATGATTTGCGAAGTGACGCGTTCATCGATACCTTCTGACACACTTTCCGGATCGAGCATTGCCAAAATCAGATCACGAGCCTGAAGAACCAGATCAATGAGTGTATTGGATACTTCAATTTCACCATTGCGTGCTAAATCTAAAACTGTTTCAATTTCGTGGGTAAAGTCTGAAATTTGTGTAAAACCAAACATTCCGGCAGAGCCTTTTACGCTATGTATGGCGCGAAAAACTTTATCGATAATGTTTATATCATTCTGATTGCTTTCGAGCTCGAGCAGCGACCCTTCAAGCTCCTGCAAAAGTTCGTGCGCTTCCTCTTTGAAAGCCTGGGTGAATTTATCCATTCCTGATTATCTCTTCCTTTAACGATTCATTTGCGTAGTACTTTATTTGCAATTGCAACCAATTGTTCCGGCCGAAAAGGTTTGATGACCCACGCGGTTGCTCCAGCTGCTTTTCCCTCACTTTTTTTTGTCTCTTGCGATTCTGTAGTAAGCATGATGATTGGGATAAATCGATAAGCTGCCATCTTTCGCACCTGGCGAATCAATTCGACACCATTCACGTTGGGCATATTCAAATCTGTCACCAGCATATCGATTGATTTAGTCGCCAGCTGGTTTAGAGCGTCCGCCCCGTCGACCGCTTCAATAACATTGTACCCAGCTTGTTTGAGCGAAAAAGCAACCATTTGACGGATACTGGCGGAATCGTCCACGGTCATTATTGTTTTACTCATATTTTAATGCACTCCTTGATAGTGATCTCTCTGACTTCCCCTTTAAAAAAACTCGATATTGCTGTCGTCATCGACAACGGTATCAATGATAATCTGGCTGGGTTCCATCTGTTCTGTCCCTGATTCGTTACCCTTAATAAATTGGTTGTGTACGACCCTTTCACTCATCATCGTGTAACGTTCGGCAATATTCTCCATGCTGGTTGATGTTTCGTGCGCCAAATCCGGATACATCTGTTCAATTTTCATTACAGTTTCTCTGAGTATTTCTTTCACTCCATCGATGAGCAGCGTGAAAGAAGTGTGTATGTTTATTTGAGGAAGGTAGCCTTTGATTTTTGCAGCGAGATCGGAATTCATTGTTGCCATTTTTGTGAGCAATTGCGTAGCCTGTGTGTGTTGTTGATGCATATTATCGATAAGTGATTTAATATCCTGGGTCAGGTTCTGCATTCTCTCATTTTCGCTAGAACGGCTGATATCATACGTGTCTTTTAAATTTTTCTCTGCAACACGAATTTTTACAATTATCTTGGAAAGATCTGATGTCTGGTATTGGGCAAGGTAAGCAAGCCGTTGAATATCCCTGGCGATAACACCGAGGGCAGCGCCATCGCTCCCTGTACGAATCGCATGCACCTGAGCGTTGATCGCAATCATTTCAATTTTTTCGCCGACGCTTTCAATCTCTTTGACTAGTGTAGATATTTCTTCTACATGGGAAAGTGTTGAAAAAATCGAACTATTTAGATGGTCAAATATTTCAAAACGTCTTTTAATCTGTTCCGCAGTATCGGCAATGTTTCTTGCCAGATTATCCAGCAAAGAGGACTCTGTGTGTTCGCTCAAACCGGAGAGGTTTTTGGATGCAGCCGTGATGAGTTCTACTTTACCGACCACATTTTGTAAATTGCTCGATACTTTTGACACGGCATCAATCATTTCGATTTGGGCTTGTGTCAAATGCAGATCCTGTAACTTCAAAGCTTTAATCGCACGAACCAGTATATCCTCAACGTGCATTAGGTTTAAACCTGCCAAATCAGGATTTTCCAAAGTTAATTCATCTCGATATTCTTGAAAAACTTCAACGGTATGTTCAACTTTTTGTCGAATGATGTCGTGAAACTGCAGTGAGATGACAATGGTACCAATGTCAGTATGGACCTGTTGTGGCAATTCGACTAACCGATTTGACAAAACAGTATGTTCGTTCACATGCTGCTGCAATGATTGAATGTCGCTTTGAACTTGAATTGCAATCGATGATGTTTCGGTCTCAAGGTCCTGGCGCAATTGATTCATGCTCAGGAGTGTGGTTTCTCCTGCTGAAAGGAGTACTTGACTACGTTGTAAACTTGTGGATGATTTTATGAAAATCATTTCTGCCAGTTCTCCAACCTCATCTGCCAGCGCATTAAAATTCTGATGATTTTCACGTAATCGTGTGCTTTCAATTCTTGTCGCTATCGCGAGCATAGACATTTGCTTAACAATTTTTTTAAATCTGGTGAGGATAACTTCCAGCTGCTGGATGTACTTCGCTAAGTTTTTTAAATTTTCATTATTCTCTTCCCAGTGTTTCGTTGAGTCCTCGATCAAAATCCGCAAATTTTGCCAAATATGCTCCAGGGAATTTAAGTCCTCCGAGAACATCTCCGTGGTCATGTTTTCTGAAATTGAAGCAGATAAATCAAAAATCAGCCTGGCGTTTTCAGCAAACAGAGCGAGTTTATTCCCTGCTTCGAGAAATTCATTCTCGGCAACCGGAAAAAATTTCCGGATTTTTTCGATGATCGTGCCAAGCGAATTCAGAGTTTCCTGAATGGTGTTGTTTTTCATCTTTTTGAATGAACCAAATTTCCCAGTTTCTACATGAAATATTTGTTGTTTTGGTGCAAACTGACCGGGACTATTGTAATTTGCGGGATACTTCTGAGTTTTCAGTGATTAATATGTTAAGCTTAACTTTTAAAGATTCTGATACTTGGTATCGAACACTTTCCATGAAAAATACTGTGAATTTTATGTCATAGGAGCGTCGGAAATGTGAAGTTGTAAGGGGAGTGTTGGTGATGAGCTGCTTCGATTAGACGGGACTATTTATTTTCTTAAATAGTGTTATGTGAATTGTTAATAGTTATTGCAGTCCTTTGATAGATTTTTCCGGCTAAATCGTGTGAAATTTACTGAGAGCTACGAAAGGGCACCATTGTCCCAGATAAAAATTGAGTTGTCGCCTGCACGGGCCAAATGTCAGCTTTTCACTGAATCAGTGTCTGCAGGGGATGCTTATCCACCTAACTTATGTGCCGTTTCCTGAATAATCTTCCAGGCTTTTTTCACATGGCGTTCTTCCACGTAGGTTTGACCGATCACCATGCGAATGATATATTTTCCAGAAATTTTTGTATGTGTTAAATAAATGGATCCACTCTCGTTTAAGGCATGCACAAGTTGTTCATTCAATGTGTTTAATTCATCCTCTGAGGATAGTGCCGGCTTAAACCGGAAAAAGAGGGCGTTAAACAGAGTCGGAGCCATTATTTCAAAATGGGGATGCTCTGCAATTACTTCGCTCAAATTTTTTGCAAGATCGATATGGAAACGTACCCTTTCACGAATACCTTCAACACCAAAAGTACGAATCACAAACCACAGTTTTAACGCCCGGAAACGCCTGCCAAGGGCAATCCCCCAATCGCGGTAATCGTTCACCAATCCACGTGTTTTGGTTTTTAAATATTCCGGTAAAATTGAGAATGTTTGAATGAGTGCCTGTACGTCCTTTACATAATAAGCCGAGCAATCAAAATTGGTAAACATCCATTTATGCGGATTGAAAACGAAACTGTCGGCGAATTCCAGCCCCCTGGCAATCCAGCGAAATTCCGGCAACACGAGGGCGGTACCGGAAAATGCGGCATCCACGTGCAGCCAAATTTTGTGCTCAACACAAATCTGGGCTATTGCTGCAAGAGGGTCGACTGCCGTTGTACCCGTTGTGCCCAGCGAAGCGACAACACATAAAGGATGCAACCCTGCTTGTAAATCTGCCTCAATAGCTGACTGCAGGGCAAGCGGTTTTAGTGCTTGTTCCTCGTCAACTTCAACTTTTACCAGGTTTTCGTGTCCGAGTCCAGCGATGCGAACAGCTTTATCCACCGACGAATGCGTTTGTGTTGAGCAGTATATTCGATAGCTGTTTTTGGCTAAACCTTGTTGGTTGGTTTGATAATTGGATGCTTTTTCGCGAGCAGTTAAAATGGCACAAAGCGTCGCGGAGGAGGCCGTATCTTGAATCACGCCTTCAAAGTGCGACGGTAAGGCGAGCATTTCCTTCAGCCAGTTTAGAACTTGTTCCTCAAGCTCGGCGGCAGCGGGACTGGTTTCCCAAATCATACATTGGGCGCCCAATGTGGCCGTAAGCATTTCTGCCAGAACCGATGGATAGCTGGAGTTTGCAGTAAAAAAAGCATGAAAGTTCGGACTTTGCCAGTGGGTTATTCCGGGCAGAATAATTTTCTCAAAATCGGCCATAATTTTTTCCATCGACTCACCATTTTCCGGTGGGGAATCGGGAAGTTGACAATAGATCTCACCGGGCTGGACCTGGGATTTTACCGGGTATTTTTCAATATTCTCAAAGTAGTCAGCCATCCAGTCTACGAGCTCGTGGGCGTGTTTACGAAAATCTTGTGTATTCATTTTGATCTTTTCTGGTGTTTTATTGTAGGATGTGAGTTTTGAATTTTTACGGATTTAAACTATTTTATCCGGTAGATCTCAATCGGACTGCCTGCTTTTTAAACTCGCAGGATTCCCGTCACTTTATCAGGAACCGTGATATGCCGGGACTTGAAACTAAAAATTAAATCCGGCACGAAGCATTAAATTCCCAACGTTTTGAAAACCATTAAATAGAGCAGATAAATCGATGCAAGAAATGCAGGGATACCGAGATAAATCCATATTTTCATGAGTCGATGAATTTGCAGCGACAGGGAATTCGAGCTCGCCAGTAAGGCATCCATTTTCTTCTGCACAATAAATGCAATAACCCACAAAATAAAAACAAAAAAACTCATAAAAAGAACAATCCAGAACCAGGTTGTCCAAAGGAGATTGATCTCTTTTGCCAGAAAAATACCAGTGATGAGTTGAATGAAGACAGCCGGAGAGGTGAACAGGATGTCTGCAAAAATCACATGCCTGAGAACATCCTTGAATGTGGCAGGAGATGACCGTTTGTAAACGGAAAACAAAGCGAATGCGCTGCCCAGGCCAGTCCCAAGCAGCAGCATTGCGCTGAAAATGTGGATGACTTTGAGGAAGAGATAGCTCACAGAATTCTACTCGTAACGCAAGGCTTCAACAGGTTCAATTCGCGATGCTCTTCGGGCTGGGTAAATACCTGCGAATAATCCAATGCTCACGAGGGTTGCAAGTGTAAAAAATGCAATGCCCGGAGAAAAAGTCGGTGTTCCAATCATTTCCAGAGCGCCGTTTCCTTCGGTGGGGATAAGTTTGAAGAGTGAGATAATGGTTAAGGCGAACCCCAGACCGAAGAATCCGCCAACTCCGGTAAGCAGAATAGATTCAAGCATAAATTGGCTGACGATGTGCCGACGCCGTGCACCAATGGCGCGTTTAATTCCGATTTCTCGTGTGCGCTCCTTTACAACAACATACATGATATTGGCGATTCCAACACCGGCGATGAACAGCGTCATCCCGCCAACAGCGCCTAGAAAAATTTGAATCCCATCAAAAATTTTTCTCGTTGTCGCAGCATTTTCAACACTGTCATTAAAATATAACGCCCGGTCATCCTTGGGATCGAATCGGTATTTTGCACCAAGTATTTCCATTGCGCGTTGACGCACAGACATGTGCAAATTGGAAATGCGTGGACGTAATGCGATATACCACACACTTCGGCGTGGCCAAATCGAATTGAATGTGGTGTGGGGAATCACGATGCGGCGATCGTCGGGGCCATTGCTCATATTGTTCTGAAATTTTTCTGCCATGGTGCCAACGATTCTAAAGGTAAAATTTTCCAGCTTAAAATCTTTCCCAACCGGATCTTCGTCACCAAAGAGCTGTTCCGCGATTTTTGCACCGAGAAAGGCTACTCGGCGTTTGTGCTCCACGTCAATTTCATTTAAAAACCGTCCACCAGCAAGGGGATACATGCGGCGCATGTCTTCGAATCCCGGATTTACCCCTACAGTATACCCTGAGGTTGTCGACTTGCCATTGTACTCTGCTGCCAAACGGCGACCGTAAGCCGGGCTGGCCATATCGATATCCGGATTGGTGTCCAGCAATAATTTCGCATCTTCCGGGTGCAGGCGTATCGAACGGCCTTTGGGTAAACCTTTGTAATCGATGGACGAATTACCGCCGTAAATTCGAATGATGTTATCACCGTTTGCCAGCAAGCCTTTCTGCATCTGCAGTGCAAGCCCTTCACCAAAGGCGAGCAACATCACGACGGAAAATGTGCCCCATGCAACAGCAAATGTCGTCAGAAATGCACGGGTTTTCTGGTTTTTTAGATCGAACAGAAATTCCTGCACCAACAACCAGGTTTTCATGAACATTTCATTTTCTCCACTTTCAATATAAAAAAATGTGCCTGGCACTTAATCAATATCATAACATGCTCTAATCATAAATCCAAAGATTGGGGGGATGAATCAAAACCTGTGACGCGACATTCACGTCGCTCATTCTTGAGCTTAAACTTACGACATAAATGTCGCTTTGCGGCCATTAAATCATGTTTTGATTCAGCCCCCATCGCTCACAGGGCACATCAGGTGCTAAAGCATTATGCATGCAATGCGTTAACCGGATCGACAACCGATGCACGGCGGGCTGGAAAATAACCAGCAAAGAGGGCAACCAGACCCAGCAATAAAATGCTGACAATGGCTACAGAACCCGACAATTCAGGGCGGCCAACCATTTCTGCTGCTTCATCCGGCAATAACTGTAGCAGCTCCACCAGACCTGCCGCAAGGCCAAAACCAACGATTGCACCTATGGCGACGATAACAAAGGTTTCGAAGAGAAACTGAAAAAGGATAGTGCGTCTTCTGGCGCCAACAGCGCGTTTGATGCCAATTTCTTTGGTACGTTCTCTTACAACAACGTACATAATATTGGCAACGCCGACCCCGCCAACTGTTAGTGTAAAACTGCCGATAACACCGAGGAAAATTTTAAATCCGGCCATAAATGCCACAAATACTTTCAAAAACTCTGCCGTGTCCCAGATCCATAGAGCATCTTCATCTTTTGCATCGAATAAATATTTTTTCCCAAGCGTGCTGTATAACCGTTCTTCAATGGATTTACTGTAAAGTGGGGAAACTGGTTTATAAACCAGATTTTCGATGTACTTGTGGCCAAAAATAGCTCGAAAAGTGGTCGCTGGAATGAAGACACGATTTTCATCACGGGTATTGTAATTGGAATTTTGCACCTTCTTCTGCGTGACGCCGACCACCCGGAAGGGAATTTTATTGATTCTAACAAACCGACCGACGATGTTTTCCGTCGTGCCAAAAAGAAAATTGCAGATTTTGTCACCAATCACTGCTGTACGCACATTGTTCGCCATATCGTGGTCATTGATAAAGCGGCCACCCTGTTGCACAAATACGTTACGAATGTCTTCATATTCCGGGATGATGCCAGTGATATTGGTTTGATCGACATTTTCCGGTCCACGGACACGCGCATTGTAGGTTGAATACTCCGGGCTAATGAGATCGATTTCCGGGATTTCCCGGCGCAACAAATAGGCATCCTCGTATTTGAGCCGTATATTTCGCCCTTTGTTAAATCCTTTGTGAGGAATTCCGGTCTTTCCACCCCAGACAATGACCACGCCATCGCCGATTCCCGCCATGTTTTTCAGATTTTGCCGCTCGACGCCACTGCCGAACGCCAGCAGAAGAATCACCGACATCGTGCCCCACATGATGCCGAATATGGTTAAAATGGTACGTAGTTTCTGGGCACGCAAATCGCTGAAGAGCATTTTTAAATTTGTGGACAGGTGCATCCTCAGCTCCTATTCAATGGTTTTTACCGGTTTTTCCAGTACTTTTTGTCCTTCCTTCAAGCCGCTCAGGACTTCAATGGAGATGGCGTCGGAAAGACCCGTCTCGATACGAACTTCTTCGGATTCTTCATCGCCACCGAGGGCAGGAATGCGCACAAAGGCGGAATCACTGCGAAATGTGACGACGCGTTCGGGCAGTGTGAGCACGTTTTCTTTACGTAAAATGATAATATTGGCATTAGCCGAATAGCCGGCACGCAGGACTATTTTATCTGTGGGGTCAAGTTTAATTTCAATGGGGAAGACGGTGGCATTATCATCTTTCTGTGCTTTGAGCGATATTTTATCCAATACACCGGTTAGGTCATCCTCACCCGGAATAGCACCAACATCGATACTCGCTTTCATGCCGATTTTCAATTTACCGACGTCGATTTCATCCACGGATCCTTTAAAAACAAGGCTGGACATGTCGGCCATCGTCATCAGCACGGTTCCTTCCTGGTAGGAAGTAAGCGGTACTACTGGATCACCGATATCGATGGATTTGTCGAGAATAAATCCACTGATAGGCGCTTTAACCACCGATTCGATCTTCATTCCGGCAATGTTGACTTTGCCTTTTTCTAAAATTGCTAATTTTTCCTCAGCCATTTTAGAACGAACTTCTGCTTCGGAAAAATTTCTTGTCGCATCTTCGAATTCCTTGTTGGAGAGCAGCTTTCGGTCACGCAGCTCGGTCACGCGGTCCAACTCCTGTTGCGCGTTTTTTAAAGTAATTTTTGCAATTTCTGCACTACGTGTCGCTTCTGCCAATTCCATCGGTGTGGGATCGGGTTTAATTTCCAATAGCGGATCACCGGCTTTGATAAAATCGCCTGCATCGGCATAAAGCCTTTCTACTACACCGGAAACTTTGGATTTAACCGATATTTCATTCTCGGGATCGAGGGTACCAACGGCAAGCGCTTTATCAGTGATTGTCTTTTTTGTGACTTCCACGGTCTTTGAGCCCGTGTCGGCTTCACCGTTTTTTGAACATCCCCAGGGGGCGATTAAGAGGCTGGCTAAAACAAGAGCTGGCAAATGTATGCCGAAATTATGTCGCATTTTCTCCTCCAACATGCTGCGAGTAAATTTATAGCGAGTGTGTTATTCTGAAAACAGTGGAACGTACGCTCTGGATTTCTTTTTGTTACAAAGCAATGGTAATTCGAAGGTGCACCTTGGCTTGTTCCTGGTATTTGACAACTTTAAACATGTTTTAGTTTGCCTGAAAAATAATTTAAGGTGAATGTGATTTTGTAGTTGGTGGTTTAATAATTCAAGGCTATGTTAAACGAACGATATGAATTATACCTTGATTTATGGCCAACAACAAAAACAAAATTAATTCGAATGCCGAGCCGCAAAGGTGCAGAGATTCGCAGAGTTTTTTAAAAATTTTTCTCTGCGTAACTCTGCTTCTCGGCGACTCTGCGTTTTAAAAATTCCAATTATTTGGCTTGTAATTCAGACCTTTCCTTAAACAAAGCGTAATTCAAATATTTTACACGATCGGTGCAAATAGATTCATTCCATTAAATTCAATTTCCCCATTATGAAAAGCAGTGATATTGGCTAATAATATTAAAGAATGATTGTTTTCTGTTTAATTCTGTTGAATTTGGCGATATGAGATACTGAAATTATTTTTCTACTAAAATCGATGCAGAGATTGAAGAAAAAAAACATGCAAATCGTGAAGAAATAGTGTATACTTTAACAGGATATGGGATTGCATGTAAATAGAGTTCAAGTTAATGCTCATGGAGCTGGATATGGAAGAAATTTACTACAATGAATTTATTATTACCTGTGAGGCATGCGGGAATGTGAAAAGGTTCACTGTCGAGGAAAGTGATGACACAGAGAGCTTGTTTCAAAACTACCAATGCGAAAATGGATGCGGCCGGAATATGCTGAGTTTTATCAAACTTGGCCTGCTGCAAATTGGGGAAAATGATGTCTCCGAAACCGTATAAATACTTGTATTGATGTGACCAACTATTTTTTAATGGGGCAGGGGCAACTCCATATTTATATTTAACCTTACTTTTTTTCTAAAAAATATAATTCACCTTCGCACTGTAAAATCTGCGACTTAGATTATATCGATAAATTTCTGTGTGCCCAAGGCTGTTTGAAATTAAGCCATAACCGAGAATATTTCTGAAATCAAAAATATTAAACATATCAAAACTTAATCTCAACTTCTGTTGCTCCTGCAATTCAAAATCATAACTGAAGCCTATATCCACACGGCGGTAAAATGGCAGCCGCAGCGCATTTCGTTTCCCCTGTAATTTTTCTTTTCGTCCGGTTTCCGGATTGTACAAAATGCCTTCAAATGTATAGGGATAGCCGCTCCCGAGAAGAAAACGTACATGCGCTTTTGAATTGGGAAATCGTGGCATATTATCTTGAATGACACAGGTAAATGTATGTCGCTGATCAAAGGGTAGTCGTGATTTTCCTTCCCCGCTAATGTCCTGTTGGCCAAAGAGATAGGTATAACTGAACCAACTCGTCATGCTTGGTGTAACCTGTCCTTTCCAGTAGGCACTTGCACCATAAATTTCTCCTTCTGAATGCAAGTCAGGTTGATATCGGATGAACAAATCATCCGTTTTATAGGGGATCAGATGGGTGAGCTTTTTAAAAAATGCCTGTACCTGATATTCGGTGCCTGAATCTGAAAAATGCTGCATGCCGAAAACGATATTACTTGAGCGTTGTGCCGGTGTATTTGTGAGGAGCCGTCCCTCTTCAGTTCGTCGTTCAAGGTAACCAGCAGGCTGTGAATAGCGCCCAAATGCCATTTGAAAACGTGTAAATTCAGATCGTTTTAAGGTTACGATGAGACGCGGTTTGATTATCAATTCGTCCGAAGGTTTGTAGCGACTCAAGCGCAATCCGGTTTCCACATCAAAGCTTCGCGTAATCAGGTGCAAATTGCCAAATCCTGCGATTGTGCGTGTGTCGAATTGTGCATGGGCGACATAACTTGAAGTATAGCCTGAAAGAGCGGCAGCACCCGGAACGTTTGCTGCACTTTCGTGTTGATATTCTTTTAGATCATCGGAATAGTCGTTGTACTCATACTCAATGCCAGTGTCCAGGCCTACGCTATCACTTAATTGCCAGGTGATACGTGTTTTTGTTTGTGTCGTCCTCTGCACGAGGACATCAAGACGTCGAACAAGCCCGTCGTTGACTATTTGTGGTTCTTCTGTGTATCCAATTGTTGGTGAGTAAAGATAAACCGATGTTTCAAATTTTTTATCAACGTCCTCGACTTCATCGGAGTGACTAATGGAGACACTTTGTTGCATTGACAGCTTCTGATGCAATCGTATTCGCAGAATGGCGGAGCCAATGGAGCGGGTGTGGTTGAAATTTTCATAGCCAGAATATTCCGTGAGATAGGTGTTGAATTGGAACAGGCCGATATTCGCATGGGAAACGAACGAGACGGGATTTGATTCGAATTGATTTTTCCCGCGAATCCCCATGAGCATAAGCTGGATCCCTGACAGTGGTTTGTAGCTGAGAACAGCCTGAAAATCGTGGGCACGTGGCAGTAATTCACCCTCCGTTTGCAGGGTGCCTAAGACCATTTTGCGGTTTGCATAGCGCCCAGCGATTGCCCAATAAAAACTGGAGTCCGGTTGTCCTGCAAGCATACCACTGATATTCAAAAAACCCACTTCTGCTTCTCCAGTGAGTTTTTTCGAGGAAATCGTGCGGTAACGTGTTATCAGCAGTGAACTTAAGCGCTCGCCATAGGAAGCCGGATAGGCGCCGGCTGTAAAACTCATGTCCTGCATCAGCATGCGGTTGATGGGGCTGATATTTTCATGACTGCTCGAACGAATACGCTGGGAGCGACTTATCGTCATATCCTCCAGCAGGATCAGATTTTCATCAGGACTTCCGCCCTGGGCACTAAACTGATTCGACATTTCGTTGTTGGAAGTCACCCCCGGGAATGTCTTCACAGCAGTTAAGGTTTCGCCGGAAAAATCCGGAATTTCCTGCAAAAATCGTCCAGTCAGGCGGAATGTCTGTGGATCGTTAATGACCTGCTCGGCTTGAACACCCACCTCAGGCATAGGAAGAGTTTTCGGATGAAGTTCCACTGCCAATGTGATGTTTTGTGATCCCGCCTGTATTTTGATTTTTTTTACAAAATAGGCGATATGCCGCACAATGAGCGTATCTTGCGCGTTGGATAGGTGCAATTGGAATTTTCCGGAAGAATCACTGGCAACACCGATGCGCTGCTTTTGCAGGAAGAGATTTACATCGGAGATTGGTAGATTGTTTGAAATATCGACAATTGTGCCGGAGATGGTCCGCTGCAATTGTTGTGCGGATAGATTATGCAGATTAAAGAAGAGAATTGCCAGAAAAATGGAGAATCGCACAAATTGACCTTTTATTCAAAAAACGGGTTGAGCGTTGAATGCTTAATCTCTACTAATATTTAGTTTAACGTGCTTTACTCATGCAATGCGCAAAGTGTGCAATTAGCAGGGGATATCCCTGTCCAACCCGGTGTTTAGGAATAATGCAGGTTAAAGTGAATATTGTATCAATATATGCGACGGTTTCTCCTTATTTAAATATTATTTTTACAGAACTTTCGAAAATTCAAAATTGTTCCGCAGGACTTGTAATTCGTCTTGTTTCTTTCCGATTGTGTGGTAATTTACACCATAAACACAGTTTTGCAAGAGAAAGATGAGGATGTTTAAATGTTTGAAAGTATGAAGGTTTAAACGTTCGCGCATCAAACTATCAAACGGTTAATCCCTCAAAGGGAAAAAGAAAATGAACGATCAAATCAAAGCTTTAAATAATTTTCTGCTGGCTGCGGAAAAAATCATGCTTTTCACCGGGGCTGGTATTTCAACAAATAGCGGAATTCCGGATTATCGTGGACCACAGGGTGTATGGAAAACACGCCAACCGGTCTATTTTGATGATTTCATGTCTTCGTATGCAGCTCGTGTGGAATACTGGGATTTCAAACTCGAAAGTTGGGAAAATTATAAGCACGTGCAGCCCAATTCCATTCATCGTGCTATTGCTAAAATAGAAAAAGCAGGGAAAATGCTTTTACTGGTGACACAAAATGTCGATGGATTGCATGTATTGGCGGGAAATTCACGTGAGAAACTGGTGGAAATTCATGGCACAGACCGCCTGGTTGAGTGTATGCAATGCCACGAATTTACAGATCCGGATGCACATTTTGAATTGTTTAAAAAAACACAGGAACCACCAACGTGCCATAGCTGTGGCGGTATTTTAAAACCGGCAACCATCAGTTTTGGCCAAAGTTTACGGCAGGATGATCTGCAAAGAGCTTATGACGCGGCATCCGAATGCGATTGCGTGCTGGCATTGGGTTCGACACTTTCGGTGCACCCGGCCGCCAGCCTGCCCCTTGCTGCTGCACGCCGCGGCATCCCGTACATCATTATAAATCGTGGCGATACCGATCATGATGGCCTGTCGCACGTCAGCCTGCGCATCGACGGGGATGTCGCGGATTATTTACCGGCAGCGGTGGAAATGGGGATATAATGCAGTGAACGCAGCTCTTCTTTTTGGATTATTGGATGAATGGATAGGTGATGAGGAACAATCTGTTCATCAATTAATCCATTCTTGTAACTACCGACTGAAATCCACTGCTACGCCAAAACGGATTTCACGGGGATGTCCGTAGAGGTCACCACCTTGTTGTCTCGCGTAATGTTGGCGATGATCCAGATTTATTTTTTGGTAGAAATCCATAACTCTGGCACCATAAGCATCAGTCCACGCCGATTCAAGTCCATCCCAGGCATCAAATGTTCCATCGATTTTTGTCTGACCTGTTCGCCAGTACACATGCTGCTCATTTTTGCGGTTTAATAAATTTTGCACCAGAATAAACCAGTGTGAATTCAGAGAACCTAAGCAAATTTTTTTCTCGAGTTTAAAATCCAAATTCACGATCCATGGAGTGGTTATTTCTATTGGGTTTTGGCGTGGACGTGGATCAATATCGGATAATAAACTCCCACCTGATGGAGAAATTGAACCGATAGGTCCATCATACGTCCAGAAAGAATGTCCGGAGTTAAAATGATAGAGTATGGTCAAAGATGAACTTCTGATTGGGGAGAAGGCGTCTTTTTTGGAAATCAGGGTGAGCCAGGTATTGAAGCGATGGTATTGGTTAAATTCCAGATCGTAGAGCTCTCCTGAGCTGAAAAGTGCAGACTCTGAATCATAATAGGCATCCCGAATATTTGAGTTTGGATAGCTCGCTGTCCCTTTGCAGTTGGCATAAGTGTAATTTGCGTCGAAGAGAAAACTGGATTTTTCGGTATGTAAACTAAATTCAAAACCGCTTGTTCTGTTCTTGCCTGAATTCAGAAGTGTCGCATAATTCGCAGCGGTAGAGAACAAATCAACATGCACATATTTCGATTGCAGCCATGTGTCCGACGTGTGATAAAAAATGCTCAGATGCATCCGCAGAAACTCGGATGGTAGAAAATCGGTTTGCAAGTAGATATCTTTGGAAACAACCGGATCGGCGTTTGGGCCTTTTGGGAAGGCGTTAAAAATACCACCGGAATACGTAAGGATTTTTTCCCCGCGGCTCATATACACATCTTCAAGTTTTGGTAAAGATACAGACTTTTTATAAACGAGTTTATGTCGAAGTCTGTTATTTTGGTGCAATGTCCACGCTGCGTATGGCAGGAAATAGGAAAAATATTTGTCCTTGTCATAGCGGGAATTTATTAGTGCAAATTGTGAGCTGGTTCTGTAATAAAAAGGATTGGTTAAAGAACGATCCCGATATGCACCCGTATTTATCTTTTTATAACTTAATCCAATTGTAAATGTCGATTCGTCTGCATTGATTTCATCTTCCAGGTAAAGCGAGTATATCACAGGTTTACGTGGTCCGTCAAACCAATGTTCATCACCATTGATGCTGTTTCCAAACATATCATATCCATAACTCTTATTGAAATAGCTTATGAGTTGCAATGTATCTGCGAAAACAGCAGTTCCGTATCTACCCAGCTCGGTCTGTACGCCGTGGTTCATATGGTAATACCGGTGTTGACTGGATTTATAAGAAACACCCGTGCGCAGCTGGTTCGAACGGATTGTTTTCTCGAAGTGAGTTGAAAAAGTCAATGCGTCTTCTGTTCTTTTGGTATAATCAGCTAAAATGGCATCTTCCCAATCAAAATAAAAACCATGTACATTGGTGTATGGCAACATCCAGTAGTAGGACTCCGAAGGTGTGCCTGTGTTTTCAAATGCTGTACGCAAATCACTATAATTCAAAAAATCGTCTTTTTGCACAGGATCCATGGTTTTTGATCGCATTGAGGACATCTCGAACTGCAGTTTTGATTTGATTCGTGCCGGGAGTTGACTTTCGAATTGTGCAGAAAAAATGTGTGCATGATCGATCACTTCCGGAATGTGCGACTGATTAAAAAGCCAGCGAATTGGCTGCGTGTTGTCCTGATATTTGTGATGATCGTGTAAGTAAATGAGTTTGGCATTTCCAAAAGGTATTTTATAACGCAGCATGCCGTTAAACAGGAATTGGTTACTATTGGCTGCGGGAATGTTGCCAGGAAGTACATTTATTTCATGGGTACCAAACACCTGATAGAAAGATGGTTCATTTGTTCCCCATTGGTTGTAGAATGGTTCATCATCATTTTCACGGATAACAAAGCCCTCCCAATATTTGCGAAAATGATCATCAAAGTGTTCCCATTCGAAACCTGCTATAAATTGTAATTTGTCCATCAGAGCATGTCCTTCGGCGGTAAAAAGCAGATTGTTGTAACCATAAGAATACGTGTCAATACGTTTCTCGTAAAGATGTGTAAACGCATCGCTGGTTTCTCTCATTGTGAGACGCAGCTTTTTTACCGGCTCACGGAAAAAATGGTTAACCTGGGCACTGGCGCTGCTCTGACTGACTCCAGGTGCTTTGTCGAGTTCAACTTTATCGAGTACTTCCGGGATAAATCGCACAGCGGACAAGCCTGTGTAATCACTGCGAATGTTCACATTTTCAAATTGATAATCCACTTCCTCAGCGCGGCTACCGTGTACGTGGAGATAGGGAACACCACGATAACTCTGCACGACAGTTCCGGGAAAATAGGCATAAAGCCATGGATTTAAATCGCGTGTTGGAAGATGGTTGAGGTAATTTGGATTTGAAAAAACAGCGTTCGACTCATCGGATTCTTGCGCATAAATTATTGAGATGAACCCGGCACAAAACAACAAAATTCCTATCCATTTTTGCATGTTCATTCCCTCGTGAAAATGGATATCAAAAAATTAAGAGTGGTGCAATGTCGGAGACAGGGTGTGGGATTTGGTGTTAATACATGATTGATTTTGCTTTTTTATCGAATGAATTCGTCGCAATCTGGAAATTTGTCCGCATAAAGTTTGATTTACAGAAGGGGATCATCCATAGATCAGGTAAAAGTATACTGAATTGATTCCAGCAACCACGCTAGTGAGAGCTTGCCATGTTAATTGTCATCGCGTAACAGGTTCAGCATATCCATCGTTGTGATAATGCCGATGGGTATTTTGTCTTCAACGACAACAAGACGATGGATGCGACCGGTAACCATGAGCTCGGCGATTTGTGCGACTTTCGTTTCTGCATCAATCTTGAAGACCATCGGTGTCATGATGTGCTTTACAGTTTCATGTTTTATCAAATCCACATGAAAATTACGCAATTCATCCGCTTCGATTTCATCTTCCCAGCCACGCAGATAGTAGTCATGCGGCCGTTCAATTTCCACCTCGGTATCACGGGTTGATTCATAGCGGGCGATATCGGTCAGTGATACGACACCGATCAAGTTGCCGGCATCGTCGGTTACGGGTGCGCCAGTGATGGCTTTTTCCACGAAAAATGTTGCGAGTTCTTTTACAGTCCAGTCTGACGGTACAACCGTTACATCCTTTTGCATGATATCGCGTGCGCGTAGATTCCTCATAACGCCTCCAGAGGGTCTATGTTTATGCAAAACACTATTTATCTTTTGTGTTTTTGGACTTGTCTATAAGTACCCAATTTATTTGCATTTTCAAAGCACGATTTTGGCGATGACCACTTGTTCTTCATAGTCTGTTTTTAATTCAAAACCAAGTTTTTCGCATACCCGTTGCATCCCTCGGTTTTCCAGGAGAATTTGTGCAAAAACCCGTTGTATATTTTCTTCTTTTCCAATTCGCAGCAATGCGGCAAGCAGTTCGGTTCCCAATCCTGTTCTTTGGTATTTGTCGTTGAGCAATATGGCAAATTCTGCATCATCCTTTCCCGGAATGCGCGTTAGTCTTCCAACCCCGATAACCTCTGATTTTTCATCGCCTGCTTCTTTTTCTACGACTAGCGCAATCTGGCGATCGAAATCATTAAAACAAATTTGAGCCAGCCGGTCATGCGCAATGCGCTGCCCTAAAGCAACGGGGTGAAAATAACGAAAATAGATACTCTCTTCGGAAAGATTATGATGAAAATCGACGATTTTCGGTTCATCTTCCGGGCGAATCGGCCTTATTCGCACGACTTCGCCTGTGCGTAGCGTAAAATCATAAATGTACTTTGCCGGGTAAGGACGTATTGCCAATTTGGGCAGAGTGGATTTTTCGACTTCTGGCTCATGCAAAGTTATGCGCGCATCGAGGGCGACGAGCAGTCCAAACGCATCATTTTCTGAAACCGATGTCCGGACGAGCAACGGATTAATATCAATAGTTTTTATCCAGCGTTGTTCGACGATGAGATAACTGAATTTTACCAGCAGTTTTTCAAGTTCAGCAAGATTGACCTGCTCACCGAAGCTATTGCTTTTCATGGCGCCGTAGATTTTGGTCTGTTCCATCATGCGCCTTGCGAGGGTCGTATTTAATGGTGGTAATGCCAGAGCCCGATCACGAAAGACTTCGACGAGTTGCCCGCCAGAACCGAAGAATAATACAGGCCCGAATTGCGCGTCGGTTCTGCTTCCAAGTATGATCTCATAGCCATCGTAATTCACCATTGGCTGGACTAATACGCCGTTAAATTTTTGCTGATCTGATTTTTGTGCAACATGCGCTTTTATCGCCTGGAACGCTGCAGTGACTTCTTGTGCATTTTGCAGGTTGAGTTTAACGCTACTGCGATCTCTTTTGTTGGTAATATTTTCTGAATTGTATTTCAGAACGACCGGGTAGCCAATTTTTTCTGCTGCTTTAATGGCTGTTTCAGGGGATTTCGCAACGGAGGATAGCGCTACAGGAATCCCGTAGGAATTGAGGATGTTTTTTGATTCGGTGGCAGTAAGTTTTGTTCGTTTTTCCTGTTTTATTTTCTCTATCTGTTGATCAACTTTCAATCGAATCTTGTCGTTTGCAAATTCCTCGCTCGCATGAGCCGGAGTTTCATACAAGCCTTTGAGGCTGTAGCTGTAGCGCCACATGTAGTTAAAGATGCGTGTGGCGGTGTCGGGATAGGGATAAGTGGGAATGCCAGCCTTGGTGAGTATGTCATGTCCTTTTTTAACATCCGTCCCTCCCATCCAACTGGCCAGGACTGGTTTAATGCGTGGCCTTTTTAACTCAACAATACTTTTCGCTGTTTTTGAAGGATCAGTTGTAGCCTGTGGTGACAGAATAATAAAAATGCCATCGTTGTTTTTGTCGTCACAAATTATTTCCAGTGTTTTACAATAATCTTCGGGAGTTGCCTCTCCCTGCAAATCAACCGGATTCCGACGGCTCCAGTTTTTCAACGGCAATTTATCCAGTGCAGCGATTGTTTCCTCGGAGAGTTCGGCCAATTGGCCGCCATGTCGTAAAAGCGAGTCGGCAGCTAAAACACCTGGCCCACCTGCATTGGTTACAATAGCCAATCGCGGCCCTCGGGAACGCGGTTGTGTGGAAAGTATCTCCGCCATATAAAATAATTCCGCAATCGTATCGACGCGCAGAACGCCGATGCGCCGAAAAGCGGCGTCAAGGACTTCATCACTACCCGCTGTAGAGCCAATGTGGGATTGCACGGCACGGGATGCGCCGGGTGTTCTGCCAGCTTTAATAACAACTATTGGCTTGTTGAGCGCAACTTCCCGGGCAGCGGATAGAAAAGCTCTGGCGTCACCGATGGATTCCATATAAATAGCGATAGCTTTGGTTCGCGAATCATTGCCGAGATAATCGATTAAATCACCCCAATTGACATCGAGCATGGAACCGACAGAGATAAACGCGCTGAAGCCAATATTCTCCTGCAAACTCCAATCGAGAATTGCGGTACCCAAAGAACCACTTTGGCTGACAAAGGCGATACTTCCCGGATTGGCCAGATGTTTTGCGTAGGTGGCATTAAGGCCTTTATGTGGCAGCATAATACCGAGGCAATTCGGACCGATAAGCCGCATGTCGTTGGATTGGACGATCTCCCTTATTTCCTTTTCCAGTGCAAGGCCGGATTCCCCTGCCTCCCTGAATCCTGCGGAGATGACGATTACACCATGAACATTATTTTGAGCACAATCTTTGAGTATTGCGGGTACAGCGCCAGCTTCAGAGAGAATGATTGCCAAATCAATTTCGTCCGGTATCGCGGACAAATTTTTATAGGATTTCACTCCCAAAATTGCTGCGCGCGTTGGATGCACAGGATATACGATGCCGCCAAATCTGTACTGGATCAGGTTGAGAAGAATCGAACGACCTATGCTGTCATCTTCGTCCGTTGCGCCGATGACTGCAATACAACGCGGGGAAAATATAGCTTCAAGTCTGTTTTGGGGATGGCGGGGTAGGGTATTTCCGGAGGTATCAATCTCACGTGTCATTGAAATGTACTCTGTTTTATGCTGTCAGACTGTCGAGAAAGGGAGCAAAGTTTGTCTGACTGTTTTTAGTAATTCAACCCTTTTAACAGGTTTCATTAAGTAAGAATCAAAATCTGTAGTTAAAAAATTTTTCTCAAATTCACGCCGGCGAAATGTGCTGATTATAATAACTTTTGAATCCGGATGCAATACCCGGAGGTGGCGCAGGCACTCAATGTCGAAAGTGCTGGAGTACCGGATATCGATAATGACGAGATGGAATTGCATTTGCTCACAAAGCTCACGTGCTTCCGTATCATTAGCGGCGACAAAAACGGTATAATCATTCTTGCTCAATACTTTATACAATGATCGACGGAAAACGAGATCACTTTCTATTATGAGGATTTTGAGTTTTGTTTTAGCCACTTACTTTTTCCACATTTTGTGTTATTAAAATTCGCAGCGAATCATCAAGGTGAATAGCATGCAGACGAGTCACGGTGATGAGTGCAATTTCACAAATCGACTCTACATGAAAACGATACCAAACAGGAAAATTCGTAATCAGGTCTCGAAATCAGCGCTTCGACAAGCTTTGAATTATTAAACAAGAATAATGCCACCCGGGCCTATTATGAATGGACCTGTAGGATAGAATTGTTTACCTGGTCGATGTGTAGCATTATTAAAGAGTTGAAATTGGAATTGTGACTGTGATGGAAGTTCTACTATTAATTACAATAATTTTAATTTCTTAAACTTAGAAAAATGAAAAGAACTGTTTCTCATAACTGAGAAGCTGTGAAGTACAAATTTTGCTGTGTTCTGCTCACTCCTTTTTTTCTTGGAAAATTTGAAAATCCCATTAAGTCGGATTGAAATTGGACGATATATAGGATTGAAACTTCATGATTCATCCTCTAAGAGAAGAAGAAAATGTCGGTTTGGTGAGGCCGGCATAAATGGTGACTTTCTTCTTCGCATAATTCCTCCTGCAAAAAAGCGAGTCTTTTGGCTCGCTTTTTTGTTTTTTAATTAGATCGGTCGAAGCATGTGAACATGGGGGATGCCGTCCTCATCGTAAGGTTCACCAACCACTTCGAAGCCAAATGCCCCATAGAAACGAATTAAATATCGCTGTGCTCCCAGCATAATGGGCACCCGCCCCCAGAGCTTCTCCAACACACGTATGGACTCGTTCATTAATGCCTTGCCTGCGCCAATTCCACGCGCAGAGTGGGCAGTGATAATGCGGCCAATAGCTGGTACATCGAATGCCACGCCTGCCGGAACAATTCTTGAGTAAGCAATTAATTCAGATTCATCATCAGTTTCCCTGTAGCCTAACAGATGCCAGCATTGCTTATCGAGTCCATCTGCATCAAGAAAGGGGCAGTTCTGCTCTACAATGAATATGCGTTGACGCTCCGCCAGTAAATCATACAATTGGTTTAAATTCAATTCATTAAAATGATGGAATTTCCAATTTATGGATAGCTTTTGCATATCTGTTCCTTTGATAAAGAAACTTTAAAGATTCTGATTCTTGCGCGAAAGTGTAAAAGTGTTAAGCTGCAGGTTTTGTTGAAGCGCTTTGTGAAATATAATTCCTGCCAGCACCTGCTCAGTCTGTGTCGATTCATATTGCTAAAATCGTGCGTTGTGATACCTACCTGTTTAAATTATGAATATCAAGATTAGGCAGGGAATGACCGCTGGCCATCGCTGAATTTACGGCATCGCATCAATAAGCCAGTTTAAGTAGAATTTACGTTATTTACGAAATATACTCCAACCTGAAAGTGTTTTTTCTTCATTGCACTGGCGCCAATTTTGCCTATTGCGAACCTTTAACCGTCAATCTGATGCTGTTGCATTGTGAAAATATTCCGACACCGAATCACACGGTTAAAACGAATTAAATTCATTACTAAAAATCATAAGGAGTGGCTGTGCCCTGGGAAATTCGCGTAACATTGATGATTACGCTAATGACTTTGCCGTTTGCCTTGTATCTGCTTTTTCGCGTACAATCCGCTTTAAAATCTTTGACAAATCTACCCACAAAAGTTCGATATTTTATCGTTTTTTTTCCTTTTTTCTGGTACTTATTGTTGCCGGCGTATTATTTAATTATGGCGGTGATCGGGGGAAACCAAAATCTCTTTATTCGAAATCCAGCCCTTGGATGGCCTGATTACCTCGTGCTTTTCCCCTTTTGGTTGGGTTTAATCGTAATTTTGGAATCCATCTCTTTGTTTTTGACGATCGATCTGGCCAATCTAGTCCTGCGGTTTTTGAAAAAAAGAGATCATGTCCTTTGGGATAAAATGCAGGCATACGCCAAGCTCGGGATTATTGTGTTGTTGGTTTTTTACGCATGTATACGCGGTTACATGGATACGTATAACGTGCGAATGGAATTCAAATCGATAACCGAACAGGTACCGCCGGCTTTGCAAAATTTAAAACTGGCTTTTTTTGCGGATGTGCAAATTGATCGTTATACCCAGGCAAAAAAGCTCGAACAATTCAAGTCAATTCTTGCAGGCGAGAAACCAGATTTCATTTTCTTTGCAGGAGATTTGGTAACCTCCGGTAAAAAATACACCCGCCAGGCAACAAATTTGATGGGGGCAATTCGAGCGGAAAATAGAATTGCTGTTTTGGGAGATCATGATTATTGGTCGGATGCCGACAGGATTCCGACGGAATTGCAGCAAAATGGATGGATTTTTCTGCAAAACGAACATAGAATTATAGAACATGCCGGAGCAAAACTACTTGTTACAGGTGTCACCCATATTTACAGCCAAAAAATCAACGAGGACAAGTTACGAAAATTATTGCAGGGTGCACCGGCATCGGATTATAAAATATTACTCGTGCATCAACCGGCCGAATTCATCGTAAATTTGGCAGCAGAGTTCGGCTATCAACTCATGCTCGCAGGACACACGCATGGGGGAGGAATTGTCGGTCATTTTTGGGGAATGCCCTTAACACCTAGCCGTTTTGAAACGCGCTATTTTCGAGGGTTCTTTGCCGTGGATCAATTAAAACTCGTTGTTACAAACGGTATTGGAAACACATTGTCTCCGTTGCGTTATCATGCGCCGGCTGAAGTGACAATTTTAAATTTGGGTGAAGGACGCGGGCAAAATAAATGATTTTATTGAGGTGGGGAAGGAGACGGGCAGGATTTGATACCTGCCCCAAAAAGCTTATTGTTTTTTACAGGTGTTGATACCAAATACTGTCCAGAGTGGGCAGAAAGAAAACAACGCAGTTACTAAAGGAATAATCCCGACAAGCGCGATGTAGCGCATATTGCCTTCCAGGAAGAACCACATACTGAATAAAACAATTGCGATAATAATACGGATTACTTTTTCGGTATTTCCAACATTTGCCTTCATGAATCAATCCTCCATAAGTGTGAAATTGGTTAATTTATTACTGTGACGGAAAAATACGCTACCTGGCAGCAATTTGTCTGTGACTTTATCACATTAGTTAGAAAAAAATGTAACAGATAGCATGTTTCTAACCAGACTACTTTATTTTACAGCATTTTCCAAAAGGGTTAAATCCTTTAAAATGATTTGTCCGCGCCGCAATTCCAGAGCACCAAGACGTTCGAATTCTTTTAGAAGGCGACTGATGACCTCGCGGGCGGAACCAATTTGCATGGCGATTTGTTCATGGGTAATTTGTAACACGCTATTGGTCTGTGGTGATTTTTCAGCTAAAAATTCCACTAAACGCCGATCGAGTTTTTTAAAAGTAATTTCTTCGATCAATGCCATCATGTCGCTGACACGATTCGTCATTGTTGTAAACACAAAAGAGCGCACGATATCCCAGTCGTTCATCCATTGCCGGAAAACCGGGGCAGGGAAGATAACGGCTTGCGTATTCAGTTCCGCCTGTGCAGTCGCTGGATAAGTACGGTCCGATAGCAGGCAGAAGGTGGTTAGGATGCAGGTTTCCTGTTCCTCCACCGTATAGAGTGTGATGACGCGGCCGCTTTCACCGGTTTTAAAAACACGTATTCGTCCTTCAACCACGATAGCAATATTGGCACAGGAATCCCCTTCGTGAAAATAATAATCACCGTTTTTTAATTGGGCAATGATTGCTGTGTTATTAATTTCTGACTTCAATCGGTCCGGCGCTTCGTGATAAAATGGAAGTTTTTTTATGAAATCTTGTTTGTTCATTTTGTTTTGTTCCCGATTTAAACGCTGATTAATTTAAGAAAACAGAGAAAAAAACAACTTGTTTTTATGAACAAATCGTTAATTTATGGAATTCGTCCATCCATACTACCAATTGAACTGGAGAAAAAATCATGCGCACAAAGCTAAATTGGGTCTTTTCTGGTATATTTTTTTTCTTATTCCTTCTTCAATGCTCGAAAACACCACAAGTTATCATTACCGGACATCGAGGTGCGTCGGGCTCTGCGCCGGAGAATACACTGGCAAGTCTGCGCCGCGCCATGGAATTAGGTGCGCAATTTTCGGAGATTGATGTGCAGGAAACAAAAGATGGCCGCATAATTTTGTTGCATGATGACACCTTGAACAGAACCACAAATGACAGCGGAGCAATCTGGGAAAAAAACTGGGATGAAATCAAGCCTCTCGATGCCGGTTTCTGGTTCTCCAATGAATGTGCTGGTGAGCCAGTCCCATTGCTCGAGGAGGCGATCGATCTCGTAAACGGGAAGATGAAATTGAACATCGAGCTGAAAGTGAATGACCACGAAGAAAAGTTGGCAGAACGCGTCGTACGAATAATTGAGAATAAAAAATTTGCTGAACAGTGCATTGTAACATCGTTTGATTTTCCTACTGCTTTACGGGTTGTCGAGCTTAATCCAGAGATAAAAACTGGATTTATTTTTGGACGAATGCCGGAAAACTATGATATATGGTCGAGCTCTGTGCCTGTCCTCAGCATTCACAAAAATTTGGCAACAGCAGAATTTATTAATCATGCCCACGCCGTTAAAAAAGAAGTTCATGTCTGGACTGTCAATGATACCACAAAAATGCAGGAATTAGTCGATTTGGGTGTGGATAATATCATAACCAATTATCCGGAGAGACTTCAGAAAGTTCTTGAAAAACAGGGAAGCTAAAATTTTTCGAGCCGAAAATGGCGCAAGCTGCATCAAAATACAATGACTCGCCTGTTTGCGGTATTCCTGCATTCGTTTAAAAGGTATAATGTCAGAACACAGAAACAAATTAACCCAGGTTTGAGCAAAAATTCTCAAATAGTTGATTGATTAAAACGAGGAGTTCCCATGAAATTAAAATCAGTTTTCCACATGTTTATGCTGATAGCCCTTTTTACGTTCTTAAGCACTGCCATGGCACAGGAAAAAAAAGCGTCCGATTCCGAATATTCAATTGATGCGAAAACAGCCTTTGAACGTTGGCATGCCGCACCGGATAAAATTAAAATATTAGATGTGCGCACAACCGGTGAGTACGTTTTTGTCGGCCACGCACCAATGGCGTACAATATTCCATTCTTGTTTTTTGCACAGGAATGGAATAATGAAAAAGAAAAATACAACATGCCTGCCAACGAGGATTTTGTCGCCGAAGTTAAAAAGAAATTCCGGACAACGGATACAATCTTTGTCATGTGTCGCTCCGGTTCACGCAGTGCGAAATCTATCCAATTATTAAAAGAGGCCGGTTTCAAATACCTCTATAATATTGAAGATGGATTTGAGGGAACAACGCTGAAAATGGAAGATAGTTATAACAACGGACAGCGCATTGTCAATGGTTGGAAAAATTCTGGTTCGCCATGGACCTACTCCCTTGATCCCGAGCTAGTTTATAATCCCAAACATTAAACATTCCCACGAAAAACTTGATTTTAGCCTGTGTAATTCATAAATAACAGGATTGGGCAGGGGACATCCCTTGCCTACCGCTAATTCGGCAAGGGATGAATAAACCGGGTTAGATGGCTAATAGAATATTTTAGACGCTTACCTTTTGCAAGGTAGTTTGTAAGAAGCAGTTCGCCCGTGGACTTTCAATTATTAATCCGAGAGTTCCCGGGTGATTCTGGCGTAACTCGAAATCTGTGGTGTAGATGAAAACTCGTCTTGCGACATACTTGAAACAGAAACAAGCCGATTCAACCCGAAAATTGGTGAATCAATTAACCACATCGGGACAAGTGCATGCCTATTTTCCTGTAGATGTTCTTCCTGTTTTAATCACGCATATCTTGGATGGCATGCAGGAAATCTTGCAGGCGGAGCCGGACCATCCAGTGCAGTTGTCCCTCGATCTATTTTTTGCAAAGTATGCATCCCTTATTGAAAATAACCGCGAGCTGCAATTAATTATTCTTACGATAAAGCACACCATAAAATCTGATGTCAGTGACCTGGCCACTTCAATAGTAGAATTGCAGGAGCTCGACACAATTATTGACAGTATTTTCGATTCCCTCGGTTTACACGTATTGGATTTGTGTTCGCACAACAACAATAGAGATACGGTGGAAGTTACAGAAAACGAAAGCCGTTTGCCCTCCAGATTGAACCTGTTTTATAATGCTTTCCAGGGTAGCACGGATGGGATTATCATCACCGATCTCGAAGCACGGATTATTGAAGCGAATGATGCTTTTCTCGAAATCTATGGCTACACTTACGATGAAATCATCGGCAAACGCACATCGATTTTGCGCTCGGAGAAAACCACAGAAGGGCTTTACACTAAAATGTGGAAAGAGATACGAACGAGTGGCAGTTGGGCCGGACAAATAATCAATCGCCATAAGAACGGTCAGGAATTTCCCGTGTGGCTCTCCATTACTTCGGTTAACGAGCGTGGAAAAACGGTCGGATATATGGGGGTTGAATTTGATATGCGCAAGCAACAGGAGCTTGAAAAACGTGTGATCCAAAGTGAAAGACTGGCCATAATTGGGCAAATGGCGGCGAAAGTGGCACACGAGGTACGCAATCCGCTTTCGTCGATCAGTTTAAATGCGGAATTGCTGGGAGATGAACTGCGAAGCGCAAGTGAAGGCATTTCTTCCGAAGGCGAAACCTTGCTCAAGGCGATAATGGACGAGGTGGAGCGAGTAACCAATTTAACCGAAGATTACCTGCAATTTTCCCGACTTCCCGACGCTGAATTTCATCTGGTTTATCTCGATGAACTTTTGGCAGACACGGTTGATTTCATTGAGGCCGAGGCCAACTCTCAGGGAATACAAATAATTAAAGAAATTGAAGATGATTTGCCGCGTGTGGCTGCGGATTTTCACCAAATTCGACGTGTGATTATGAACCTGATGCGCAATGCCTTTGATGCGATGTCAAATGGTGGTCTCTTGCGTCTGCATGCGGTTGCAGCAGGTTCGAACGTCGAAATTTCGATTGCGGATTCCGGAGATGGGATTCCGGATGCACAGAAGAGCAAAATTTTTGAACCATTTTATACAACAAAGGATATGGGAACGGGTTTGGGACTCGCTATCGCCAGGCAGATAATTCAGGAACACAACGGTCGAATTTCTTTTTCAAGCAGGGAAAATGCCGGAACAGTTTTCACGATTGTTTTACCCATTGAGCATAAATCAATCCACCAAAGGGAGGAGGAGATGCAACAATGAGCGTGAATCGTGAAAATACGGCTATTCTCATTGTCGATGATGAACAGAGCGTTCGCGTTTCCTTGGAGCGTGTCATTCGCAAAGAAGGTTACACCACATTCGTCGCTGCCAATGCGCAGGAGGCGGAGGAAATCCTGGGGCATGAGAATATTTCCCTCGTTCTTACCGACATGCGTATGCCTGGTATGAACGGTATCGAACTCGTGAAATTGGTAAAAAAGAATTGGCCGGAAATTGAAGTTGTTGTGTTGACGGGGCATGGCACTATTGAAAAAGCTGTCGAAGCGATGAAAAGTGGCGCCTATGATTTTGTTTCCAAGCCATTCAAGCGAATTGATATTCTTCACACAGTAGAAAAAGCCCTTGAACGGCATGCCCTCAATGAGGAAAACCGGTTTTTAAAAGAGCAATTAGCGTTTTCGCAATCTGAAAAGTATAATTTTATCGGCAAGAGCAAAGCGGTGAAATCAGTGCTCAATCTCATTTCGCGTGTGGCCCCGTTACCATCGACAGTCCTGATCACCGGGGAAAGTGGCACCGGGAAAGAAATCGTTGCTCGCATGTTGCACGCCCAGAGCTCGCGTGTGCACAAGCGGTTTGTCGCTGTGAACTGTGGTGCGATTGCCGAAAATCTCATTGAGAGCGAGCTTTTTGGACACGTTAAAGGTTCGTATACCGGAGCCACGAAAGACAAGGAAGGGCTGTTTAAATCGGCTTCTGGCGGCACCTTGTTTTTAGATGAAATCAGCACACTACCGCTTAATTTACAAGTAAAGTTGCTGCGGGCAATTCAGGAGCAGGAAATTATGCCTGTTGGAGCTGGCAGGACGATCCCTATCAATGTGCGTATCATTGCGGCAAGCAATAAAAATCTGGAGGAAGAAATTACCAACGGTAACTTTCGGGAGGATTTGTATTATCGTTTGAATGTTGTTGGTATTTATATTCCGCCCTTACGAGACCGGCGTGATGATATCCCTATGCTCATCGACTATTTTCTGCAGCGTTTTAACCGTGATATGAATAAAAATATTTCGGGCGTCAGTATGGATGCCATGCCGTATTTTTTGGGCAATGAGTGGAAGGGCAATGTGCGGGAATTGGAGAATACAATCGAACGAGCGGTTATTTTATGCGATGGTGACAAAATCACTATGGATCATCTACCACAGACCTATGCCTCTGAAGATTCTGTGCCGGTCGTAACGAATCAGGGTTTAAAGGAAGCAGTCGCGGAGTTCGAAAAATTGCAGATTAATAAAGTGCTGGAAATGGTTGAATCGGACAAGAAAACTGCTGCGAAAATGCTCGGCTTAAGCCTGTCATCGCTCTACCGGAAAATGTCGGAATTGGGTCTGGATACAAAAGATGTACCGGTTTGAAAATTGTTTTTTGAAAGGTTGAATAAAAAAACCCGACTATTGATCGGGCTTTTTCATTTTACTTCCAATTGTTGAGAAATTCTATGAGATCTGGGACCGAGGGGCTTTTGGCGTTGCGCACATAAAAGCCGGAGGTGGAAACACCCGTGAGTAGTGCGGAGGATAGATCAAGTTCCAGCAATGTGCCAAGAGAAAATCCGGCATTGAAGTGATCACCTGCACCGGTGGAAATAAGCGGCTTGGCAACATAGGGGCCATCGACGTAGGCAGTTTCCTTTTGGTTCGCGGCTACTGCATATTTCACCGGGTGAATTACGGTCGTTTGAATGTTGAGCTTGCGGCAGATTGCTGCGGCGCGTTGCTGCAGTGTTTCGGGTGTGTTTTCACCATTTTCGATTCCGAGTACGGCAGCAATTTGATCGCTTTCTTTTTCGTTCAAGCCAAGAATCACGGTATAATATTCTGCAAATTTGGCCAGCGTATGCATGGCTTCGAGAATGTCTTCCTGCGAACGCTTTTCCGGATCCGCCAAGTCAAAAAACATAACGCGTCTTTCATTTGCTGGCAACCGGGGGCAATTTTTTGATAGTAACTCTTTCCAAATGGCAGTCATCGCATCCAGCATCGTCCAGTTGACCATACCTACAAATTTGCTTTTTGACCACAGGCTTTCAAAATTTCCCTCGCCAGCACTTGCCGCTATCATCGCGTAATCGATGCCATCAAGAGCTTCGTGTTTCCCCATGAGAATTTTGCCATCTTCAAATTCCAGTGCATCGGTTACTGCAGGCTCACCTAGACTGTAAACTTTGGCTATTTGGGCAAACTCTCTGAAAGCAGGATGAATTTCCGGAACGCCGAGGGGACCAAAATAGGTAATTGGCAATCCATAAGCCGCCATTGCATTCGCCATTATTGGTCCATTGCCACCCAGTTTTACCTGTTGCATCCTGAGTTCGATATTGCTGCTTTTTCCTGCTGCCCGCTGCAGACGTTCTGCAAAAGCCGAAATGGACGGAATAAATGTCAAATTTTCTTTGGATATTTTTTTGTCCACTATTCGGATGATATAGTCGACGAATCCATCAAATCCGAGTAAACATGGAAATTGCAAGGGGTGGCTGGTTTTTTCTTTTAATTTTTTTGCTGCATTGGTTCTTAAATCGATTGCATTCATACCGTGGTTCCGTTTAAAAATGGAAGGAGTTCCGTTCTTTGAACTTTGTTTTACGAGTTTTATCCTGCTTTATTCATGCGATTCAGCAGATGAGAAATAGTAGGATTAGCCTCTCCCCATCTTGGGGCTTATGAATAAAGAAGTTAAAAATCTAAGATAAAATTAAATTTTTCCAAATTTAATTCTGGAAAAATTTAAAAAATTTAGCCTGCTTTCTATTAGACACCCGGATTGTACAAGGGATGTCCCCGGTACATCGGTTAACTGGCGCATTTCATAAAATGAGCAGTTCAGTGAACGGTACCAGATTACTTCCCTGAAGAAATGCACTTCGTTTTTGTATATTGTATTATTATGTAAAAAAAGTGAATTTCCATTGCTTTTTGATACTCAAAAACGGATATTACCCGCTATTATTTTTGCAATATTATTCAGTACGTGCAATCAATTACTATCCCTAAAATATAATTTCATATTGTTTTAAAATCTGATTTATGTTGAATTTGCACGCATAATTTTCCAGATAATGCAAAGTTATATTTATACAATTGATGTCGCTCATCCCCCAATGCACCCGGATGCAGTGGAACACACACTTTTCGACGGCTGGAAGCTGGTTCGCAATCATAAGCAGTACCGCGTACTTAAAGTTGTTCATGGCTATGGAAGCTCAGGGCGAGGTGGCAGCACAAAGGAGACAGTCCTCAACTGGGTTTTCCAGAACAGAAACCGTTTTGAAAACATCATCCCCGGGGAAAATTTCGATTTGTTCGACGCAGATACCCTGGAAATGATCGCAGAATGTGGTACAGTTGATGACGGCGATTTGGGCAGATCAAACCTGGGAATTACCCTCATTTGGGTGCATTAAAAGGCAAGACGCTGAAGCGAAAGTTGCTGGGAGACTGAACAGATACGACAACAGGATATGGCATTTATTGCAACACATTTTAAATAGTAACAGCTCCGCACACCATAGCAAAATGCGTGCGGTGAATTTTTATTCAGGAGATCAACAATGGGACCAAAAAAAATAGGCATCGTCGTTGGCGGTGGCCCGGCACCGGGAATTAACAGCGTTATCGGTGCAGCATCTATTCGCAGTATTTTATCCGGCTATGAAGTCATCGGGATTCGGGACGGATTTAAATGGATTATGCGTGGCGATATTTCACATGTTATCGATTTATCGATAACAGAAGTCAGTCGAATTCACTTCCGCGGTGGTTCACACATCGGTATTGCTCGTGATAATCCAACGAAGGACCCGAAAGATTTAGAGACGACCGTAACCTCTCTCTTGCGACTGAATATCGACCGTTTGATCACTATCGGTGGTGACGATACAGCATTTACCGCGATGCAGCTGGAGAAAAAAGCCAACGGTCGTATACGGGTTGTGCATGTGCCCAAAACGATTGATAATGACCTTGATTTGCCTCATGGTATTTCAACTTTTGGCTACCAGACCGCCCGCCATATCGGTGTCGATATCGTCAAGAATCTGATGGTTGATGCACGCACAACTTCACGCTGGTATTTTGTCGTGGCAATGGGGAGAAAAGCAGGCCATCTGGCACTTGGAATTGGCAAAGCTGCGGGTGCAACATTATCGCTCATATCTGAAGAGTTTGGCGAAGGGAACGAGATTTCCTTGCAAAAGATTACCGATATCCTCGTCGGTGCAATTATAAAGCGAATGAGCTACGGGAGACCGGACGGTGTTGCAATCCTGGCAGAAGGGCTTGTAGAGCATTTGTCACACGATGACTTAAGTGATCTGGTCGATGTTGAAAAAGATGCCCATGGCAACATTCGAATTGCTGAAATTAGTTTTGGTGAGATTCTGAAACAGAAAGTTCAGAAACGCCTGGCCGAATTCGGCTTGAAATCGACCGTTGTGGCAAAAAATATTGGCTACGAAGTGCGCTGTGCCGATCCCATTCCATTTGATATGGAGTACACAAGAGACCTTGGATACAGTGCTGCAGATTACATCATTGGTGGCGGTAATGCAGCGATGATTTCCATTCAAGAGGGAAAAATGGTCCCAATGTTTTTCAAGGATATTGTCGACAAAAAAACGGGAAAAACTGCGGTACGTATGGTCAATACCAAATCCACAAATTATGAGATTGCACGAAAATATATGATTCGCTTAAATGCCGATGATTTTGAAGATCCCCATGAACTTTCAAAGTATGCTGCAACTGCGGGAGTTTCTCTTGAAAAATTCCGTAAGGAATTTTCGTATTTGATTCCAAAGCTTGTTCAAAAGGAAGAAGCTGCAGACAGTACGAGTAAAAAAGATGAAAAAGCAGGTGACGCGAAGAAAAAGTAATTTTTGCAATTGACGCACAAGGGCGGTGTTAAAACTCGAATCAGTGTTTTAATACAGCCCTTTTTTTGTTTCATCTTTTTATAATTTCTGCGGTGATATCGCAAAAGAAGACATTAATTTCAAATATATCATGCAATGAAACACCTCCTGTTTCACTTTATTACACATCAACAACCTATCCGACAATTTCGTTCGAATTGAAAATCTATACAGATAGCTGATTTTATTTTGATTATGGACAAAAAATAATCCATTAATTTTAGTGCATAATCATGTGATTTCATTTGGTTTGGATTTTGCATAAGTAGAGCGGATAAAAAAATCTCATTACAGAGCGTTTGTTATTCGCAATGTTTTCCAAAATAATCCCGATAAATTATAAAATTAACAACCTTATGAGATTTAAAAAAAAATCAAATCAGGATGATTACCCGAGTAGCCTAATTTTTTCATAAATCCCGGGCATGCATGGAGGAATTTTTCTCCTTAATTTGCCCCTGCTTGATGCTTATGAATAAAATTGGATTGAAATGTTAAACAGGAATTTTCTCTTAATAAAAAATGACTGAACACATAAAATTCAGGAAGTGAGCTATGTTTTTCAAGACTGCAACACGCGTTGTTTTAAGTGTCGGAATTTTGTTGTGCCTGGGGCAAAATGGATTTGCACAAGACTGGACTGAACCTGGAATCGAGGTCGGAGACGGAGGTGCTCCGGACGTCGCCATCGATGCAGTGAATGGGAATGTTCATATCGTTGCGAACAACAATGGCGTTTATTATTACAAGTATGATTCGGACGGTAATTTTATTCGGTCGGATTTGCTCCCCAACACAAATGGCGTCAATTATGGCTATAACTTTGGCTCCTCGATAGCAACCGACTCCGAAGGCAATCCCCACATTTGCTATTCAGTTAATATCGATAGACCAAATGATTTGTATGATGTGTACTATACATACCACAATGGGGAGTATTGGGAAGCTGCAACAAAAATTTCAAGTTCAATACGCCGTGGTTACCACACACGAATCGCTATCGATGGGAACGATGATGTGCATATCCTTCGTAGTGAGCAGGTTTTGGAATTTGATATCGTGCCCTCCGAAGCGACATACATTCGAATAAAAGATGGGCAAATTACCAGAACACAAACGGGATTAGAATACTATCGCCCTGATGATCATGTCGATATTGCGACCTTTGGAACTTCGGATGTTCATTTGGTTTTAGGTAGTCCAAGTCGTACTGGGCAGAAGGTAACCTACTATCGCTCCGATACTAATGGTGATCAGCTAGTCGGTCCACAAAATATATTGGCAGGCCATATCACAGACCGGGCAGGTGGGCCGAATATTTTTGTTGATCAATCGGGAACGGTGCACATCGTTTATGGTACACTAATCGATTCACAAGTCGGTAATGGGCCCAGTGTACGTTATCAACGCAGAGTGAATGGCAACATCGTCTACGATGTCCCGGTAACCGCCTCCGGTGAATTAACAGCATGGGATGGTACAGGAATCGGTATTGGCTCCGTAGCTGCCAACAGCAATGGTGATATCGTTGTTGTCGCCTACCAGGATTACAGTGGAGGGCCAATTCGAACTCGTGTTTCTAATGATGGTGGTATCAGTTGGAGCAGTTCAACGCAGATTGCTGGTGGAGCCGGTGGTTATGAAGGCCGTGACAAGCCGATGATTGAAGCGCGAAACAATCGATTTTATGTCGTTTATAATAATTATGATGTCGTCAAATTGCGTTGGTTTAAAGCCCTTGGTGATCCGCCGGTTGCCTCTGCCGGTGGACCTTATCAAAAACCGGAAGGAGAGCCTGTTACATTTGATGCATCCGGTTCGACAAGCGGAAGCGGTGCGTTTAAAGAATTTGCCTGGGATTGGGATGGGGATGGCACCTACGATGACATCACTGCGAATGCAACATTCGTAAAAACATTTTATGATAATTTTACTGCGAATGCCAAATTGCGCGTGACAGACATCGATGACCGCACCGCACAAGCGACATTTGTTCTCGAAATCATCAATGTAAAACCGGCAATAACGATCAATTCTCCAAATTCGGCAGACGAGGGTTCTGAACTCGCTTTCGAAGTCTCCATTTCCGATCCAGGGAACGATACACATACGGTTTCCTGGAATTTTGGCGATGGCGGATCCGGTTCCGGTGTATCCGTCAGTCATGCCTTTGCTGATGAAGGAACATATTCCGTCGCTGTTACGGTTACGGATGATGATGGTGGGCAGTCCACAAAAAGCAAGGCCGTTACCATTGTTAATGTTGCTCCGACCGGAGATTTAGGTGGCCCTTATACTGCTGTAAAGGATAAATCCCTGACGCTGCAAGGTTCGGCGACTGATCCCGGAATTAACGACAATCTCACATTTGAATGGGACCTGAATAACGATGGTGTGTATGAGCGCCAGGGTGCGCAAGTCTCGACGATTTATACATCACTGGGGCACTTTCCAATCAGCATGCGCGTTACGGATGGTGATGGTGGTACCGATGTGGTCTCTGGTGAAGTAGTTGTTGGTACCGGCGAACCGTTTATTTCTCCAATACCTGACCAGGTTATCGTTGAAGGGGCGGTGTTTGCACCTTTACTCCTCGATAACTATGTCACAGACCCGGATCATGAAGATTACCAGCTAACGTGGTCCTACTCGGGTAACAATCAACTGAGTGTTTCAATTATCAACCGGGTCGCTTCCGTAACTCTACCCTCACCGGAGTATTTCGGCACTGAAATCATTCAATTTACCGCAACGGATCCGACAAATCAGAGTGCACATATCGACGTTCGTTACACGGTGACCAGTGTAAACGATGCACCACATATTACCACAATTCCAAACCAGACAATAATTGAAGGTGAAGTCTTTGCCCAGGTTGTGCTGGATAATTTCGTTTCCGATCCAGACCATGCAGACAATACCTTATTTTGGGAAGTTTCCGGCAACAGTGAGTTGCAGGTTACCTTGCTTGATCGTGTCGTTCAGGTTATTGTCCCCGGGCCAGATTGGTTCGGTAGCGAGGTTCTCACATTTACCGTACGCGATCCATTGGGAGCGACGGATTCGCAACAGGTGACTTATACTGTAACTTCATATAATGACGCGCCGGTCATTCGGCAAATTCCCGGACAGACGATTATCGAGAACGGCCAATTTGCGCCTATTTCTCTTGATCAGTACGTCTCCGATGCAGATAACTCCATCGACCAGCTTACATGGAGTGTGTTTGGTAATCAAAATTTGAGAATTACAATCGATTTTAACCACGTCGCCACGGTGGCAGTCGTGGATTCTGAATTCGCTGGTACTGAAAATGTGAGGTTTGTCGCCAGTGATCCGGGTAATCAGCGCGATACAACTACTGTTGCGTTGACCGTAACTGGCGTTAACGATCCACCGGTTATTTCCGGATTTACAGATAAAACTATCAACGAAGATGATTCTGTGCGTTATACCATGGCACAACTCGCAGAGATGATCATCGATCCTGACAATTCCTATGGTGAATTACAATACACACTGCTTGGCGCAGCCCATTTGAAAGTGCTTTATACCGAAGGAAAAGGGCTTTCGATTTTTGGACCGCCAAATTGGTTTGGAGAAGAATCAGTGACGCTAAAAGTCGACGACGGCAAGGCTTTTGATACAGCCGGTATGACAATCACAGTTATCTCCGTGCCGGATATGCCGCAGCCATTTTATCTTCTTTCGCCAAATGCTGTTTTCTATAATCCTCCGCCGACGGACATCGCATTTACCTGGAGCAAAACCGATGATCCGGATCCGGGAGAATCGGTAACCTTCAATTTCCAGTTGGCGAGTGATAAAGATATAAAAAATATTATCCATGAAAACTCGACCATTACGGATACGATTTACAATTTTCCGGCAAGTCATTTTCTGATTAATACCCATGAGCCACAAACATACTATTGGCGCGTGACGGTTACCAGCACGGATGGTACTGTATTGCGCTCGCAGGCTGATGCAAGTTTCACCATTCTCTGGCCAACGACCTCAGTGGAAGGATTTGCTGATGATTTCTTGCCTGAGGAGACCGCATTGCTGCAGAACTATCCCAATCCTTTTAATCCGCAAACAACGATTACTTTTGATTTGCAGCAAAGCAGTGAGGTAAAACTCATCGTTTATAATGCGATTGGGAATCATATTAAAACCATTACGAATGAGTTCAGGAACGCAGGCCGTCATCACTTTACGTGGGATGCACGCGACACTTCAGGACAAAAAGTGGCAAGCGGTGTCTATATTTACAGATTACATGCAGGCAGGCAGGTTTTTACCAAAAAAATGCTTCTTTTGGAATAGGGAAAATCATCGTTGGCTAAGCAAAATTGCCGGTTTCTCATAAGCCAGGAACTCTGAGGATGAATATCCTAAAAAAAGTCATTCAGAAGATCTAATCCAGACTTAATTCATAAATACAAAGATTGGGCAGGGGAGGTCTCCTGCCCTTTTAATTCTATGAAGCGTAAGTGTAAATCATGCTGAAAGGCTTTTTATTTTTCTTGCCCTTCCATCCCCAAACGCCTCAAACCTTGCCAATACATTTTTTTTCGAATCGGTAACTCAGGGTGAGACAGTTTAAAATCCAATGGAATCCATGGAGTTGCGTTGTTCCGTAAAATATGCATTTGGCAAGCAGGTGTATCGCCTTGTGCAAACAATCCCATTCGATCCCCTGCGGCATTTTCGATCATATCCACCAGCAAAACGGCATGCCCACGCATCCCTTTTTTAATGATGAAGTCTCCTATGGCAATGCTGTCAACGGGAATTCCCGGCAAACCAAAATAATTCGTCTGGGTACTTGCGTTGTAAAATATTTCCTGCAAATAGCTCTCAAATGATTCCCGCGAACTATCAATTATACCTGTTTTGTGCAGTGGAAATTCCCCTCTGGTTTGTATTGGTCGCCAACCTTGAATCCAATCTCGCCAGTACAGCATGGATTTATCGGGTAACAGAAAACCGATCATCTCCGGTTTATTCGATTGCAGGCAATATTCAGCATACAGACGCAGGATGATATCCATGCACTGTTCCAGTTTTTTCCCTTTTATATTCAGATTGATTACGGCAGCGATAGTCGAATCACCAGCGGCTTTAAAAATTCTGCCACGGTAATCCTGGACGGGGGAGTTCTCTGGAAGCAAGGGCAATCCACGTAAAAATTCTGCAAAACTATGCGATTCAACCTGCACCCGGTGGAATCCTTGTGGCGGACTAAATCTCTCAATGATCGTCTCACCTGTCCCGATGGGTGAGGAATCCCTCAATTGCGCTTGCACCAAAGTGGTGAGCACAAAAAATAGAACAAATGAGAATTGGATGGAAGTTTTTTTCATGTATGAATTACCAGTTTTATTCACGCGTTGAGTATTGTTTGTGATTGGCAGAAGATATTCCCTATTTGATCTTGGGATTTTGTATGAGCGAAGTTTTCTTGTGAAGCTTCAAATTTGCTTTGCGATAAACTAACAAAATCCCTTGCAAAATCCTGAGTATTTCTTTAGAATGGAGCATTCATTCTTGCAGATTGAGCAGTTCGTTTTCATGATTTCGTTTCATTTTATGTGTTTTTGCTTTGGAGATTCGATGGCCAAATTAAGTATCCTGGTTGAATTCTGGGAATTTATGCGCGAACGGAAAAAATTCTGGTTAGCCCCGATTATCTTTTTTTTAGTCCTGCTTGGCGCACTTATAATTTTAACCCAGGGAAGCGCATTAGCACCTTTTATCTACACGCTGTTTTGATAGAATAGCTGAAAATCAAACCCGAAGAATTACGAAAAATAATTCACTCAGTAGATTCGTGGGAAAGCACGGTGTTGAATCAATAGTGCGTTTCCCATCCCTCTGCTGTTTTGATGATTTTAACGGGATTCAAACCGAAGGGTTCGGGTACGATATTTTTTTTAAAATGCATGAGTTCCATTTCCACAGGTTCGACACGAATTGAAATGAAATTTTCGCCTTGAGGTCCACCGGGAAAAAATAAATGCCAGGATCCCTTCCAATGCTGTTTTCGTGCCTGCATATCCTCGACGATGACCGCCTTTCCGTAAATAATTAGATTTGCATCTTCGGTCTCGTTCCCAAATGCCACCGTTACATTCTGATCTTTTTTAATCTCCTCTATTTTCCTGAGTTTTGGATTCGTTCCAAACCATATTTCAAAAGCATCAAAATCGATAATGGGCTGCACCATTCTCGTGCTTGGCCATGGTCGCTCGCTATGGGTTATCAGGAAACAGTATTTTGCCTTTTTAAGCAGTGTGCGAGCACTGTCCAGACAATGCTCAACACTCGGATCAAAGGATTTTTGTATTTTTGTTTTGTAGGTGTTTAAAAGCCGGCGTCCCACTGTTTTCTGGATTTTTTTCAGCATCAGGATTCTCCGTAGGTGTTCTTTTGTAGGGAAATAATTTTTGTTTTTGTCCATTTAAAATTATCTCAAGATAAGCAAATATATCCATTATTCCTGCCCCCTTTTTCCAATTTGCAGAATTGTACTCGTATATTCTTTAGAACAAATCTGTGAATTTATTTTTACGATTTTTTTCTCACGATTTCCCGCCTTTTTGCGATCAATCAAGATAAAGGATTGCGGCAAAATCGGAAATGTTGCCGGTCTTTTTTTCGATAAAATCAGTATACTTTACTACCTGGAGATTAAAAAAGTGCGGTTAACAGTTTTTTTTTGCGTCTTCTTTGCGGCAACGCTTTTCACGCCAGCATTTTCACAAAACAATGCCTTCCTGTCGTTCAGCGTCGGAACATTGGGAATTGATGATCATAACAAAGCGGTGGATTACCGTCTGGAATATCGTGCTTCAAAAAGTATTAAAGGTTTTTCACCTACACTCGGTCTGCAGGCGACATCACAAGCTTCCCTTTACAGCTTTATGGGCTTCAGCCGGGACGTGCGCATGTCCAATGAATTCTATCTGGTGCCGAGTTTGGGGGTTGGCGCCTATCGACAGGGGGATGGAAAAAATTTAGGCGGTGTTCTCGAATTTCGTTCGGGACTGGAGTTCGCTCTCAATCTCGGGATGAATGCGCGAGCCAGCGTTGCTGTGCATCATTTATCCAATTCCAGCATTTATCAACGCAATCCGGGTATTGAATCAATCGTATTTTCCTATTGCTTTGTTCGTCCGAAATAGATTCGCAAGTCCTCTGAATCGTCCTCGGCTTCGTTTAAAAAAAAATTTTCACACGCATTTCCCCTTATTGCTAAACAATCATAAATTTCCTATACTTGTGCCATTTTAAAATTAGACCGTGGACAGCGCTCACGCTTTCCTTGAAAATTGGATTATGTCCCGGTAATCCGGCTTTACGCGCGGCCAAAATTTTTAAAATTCTAACCCCATAAGCATAACCTGCTTTATTCATACAGTGCTCAAAGTTAGCGATGGGCAGGGGATATCTCCTGCCCAATCTTGGGGTTTATGAATAAAGCACGATTAATACGAGGGACACCATTACCGATGAAAACGCAGCTTCAAAATGACGATAGAATTGTCTTTATTGGCGACAGTATAACGGATTGTGAAAGACGTGTGGACGTGGATGCACTTGGCAATGGATTCGTGCGCCTCTTTCATGATCTTTTACTGGCTCGTGAACCGGAGAAACACATCCACATAATAAATAGAGGCCTCAGCGGAGAAACCGTTGTTGATTTAGCTGCACGATGGCAAAGGGATGTGATTGCTCAAAATCCTGACTGGTTATACGTGATGATTGGCATTAATGATGTGCATGCTTATCTGAACAAAGAGAGCCGTGGAGTTGACCCGCAAACCTATAGACGGTACTATCATGAATGCCTTGCATTGACACGCCAGAAACTGCCTGAGTGCCGTATACTTCTCATCGATCCATTTTATATTTGTCAATCCTCTAACGCAAATGCGTTTCAGGCATCGGTGCTTGACCTTCTGCCTGAATACCACAAAACCGTTGAAGAAATGGCTGCTACATTTCAGTCAAACGTTCTGCATATGCATCAAATATTTGCAGGACTGCTGCAGCACCAAAATCCAGAAAAATATTGTCCGGAACCTGTGCATCCAAATGCCGCTGGTCATTTGGTTATTGCACTGCATGTTTATGAATCCTTGTGCGATAGGATAAACTGATGCTTAATTTTGCCCTTTATGCGATCACTGCTTTTATATGGGGTTCAACCTGGTTGGCAATCAAATACCAGCTCGGTGTCGTTGATCCCCTTGTTTCCGTTGCCTATCGATTTTTATTGTCGGCTATCTTATTGCTCATTTACTGCCATGTCGCTGGCTTGAATTTGCGTTACACGCTGCGGGACCACGCCCATATTGCCTTGCAGGGAATTTTGTTGTTTGGTGTAAATTATTGGTTTGTTTATACAGCAGAAACTGAGTTGCCGAGTGGTTTGACTGCGGTTATTTTTTCGATGATTGTGCTTCTCAACATTATCAACAGTGCGATATTTTTAAAAACCAAAATTCAGACGAATGTAATAGCCGGTGCATTGGTGGGGCTGTTGGGAATTTTCATAATTTTTAAAGACGAAATTCTGCAATTTGATTTGCAAAATCAAACTGCTGTTGCATTTCTTCTCTGCCTGTTCAGCGCTGTTTCCGCTTCCCTTGGGAATATCGCCAGCGCGTACAATCAAAAAAAGCACTTGCCTGTGGTGCAGACAAACGCTTTTGGTATGCTTTATGGTTCGACCGTTATGATTTTAATTTCTCTGGCGCTGGGCAAACCATTAGACTTTGAAGTTTCAGCCGGTTATATCGGCTCGTTATTTTATCTCAGTGTGTTTGGTTCCATCATCGCGTTTACAGCGTATCTGACATTGATCGGTCGCATCGGCGCAGACAGAGCCGGTTACATTGCTTTGATTTTTCCGGTCATTGCGCTTACACTTTCTACGATTTTCGAGAACTACATCTGGACTTTACCTGCCGTTTTAGGAATGATCCTGATTTTATTTGGTAATTTTCTGGTTATTCGAAAGGCTCATTAATCGATTTTATTGCACCGGACATCATTTCGACAGACATTTTCCTCGGCTTGAACGATTTGTTAGGTTTACCTTGAAGGAGCCTGCCAAAACAAGTGATCATCGTTAATGTATATGATCTTGCCGCGTTCGGTCATCTTTGATGTATTTAATAATTCCTTCTGATATCCGTCCGGTATTAACTCAAAGTACACCTTGTCTGGCTTCGAGCGTTGATTGAATATGCTCTCCTGCTGGCACCGAACCTTGAAAATGTTTTTCGATATATACCATTGGTAATCAGCGGCTTCGATCCAGCTTATAAATTGATCCCATAGTTTCGATAACACACCTTGATTGGTTTGTAGATCATGCTCTACCAAAAGAGCTCCAGAAATCAGACGCTTCCTGATTTCAGGATAACCCAGAATGGTGCCTTGTTCATCGGTCAAATAAATACCAAAATCCGGATCCATCCACAGCCATTTTTCGAGCGTCCGGGAATAAACAGAGGTAATAAAATGGCTTTCATCCTTTTCATGAGAATGAGGCAGGAGGTGTGTTTGACGTGAATAAAATCCCATAGACAGGAAAACTTCATTGAGTATAACCGTCTTCATATAGCAATTGATCGTTGCATGCTCGACGGTAGCCATATGTATTAATGTGAATGCATTTATTTCTTTGGGAAATTCCGGATTATTCGCATGTCCCGTAAGTTCATAAACCCATTTTGATAAATTGAGAATACGCTCGATCTCGGAACCATTACCCGCGACCGAATTTAAATTATAAGTATCACGCAATAGTTTGAGGTTCTCCTCGGATGAATCTGCATAATAGAACCGTACAAGTGCAGAATCCCCAGGTGGATTTGCAGAAAATGTCTGATGTTCATTCAAAAGATCAGCCCACTGATGACCAAGCACGATATTTTCCGGACGTTCCTGAAGCGAAGGACCTATGTATTTAAATGCCAGGATGAAAATAGTCGCGATTACAAGAGTAAAAGCGAAGAGTTTGACGGGCATACGCTTCATTTTCTTGACTCCATTTCTCTCTCTTCGTTGGTCAATCTAACAACAGAATCAGTTAATCACGATATCATTATTCGACACCAGATTGACCGGCACTTTTCCATTGCCTAATTTTATACTCACTTCATTACCTTCGTTGTCCAGCAATCGTACCGGATGATCGGTCTTGATTTTGCCATAGGTCGTGCGTGCATTTATGGAGGCATTCACCTTGTTCGGCAATTCCAGCAGGATTGGCTTGTACGATGTCTCAATCTCGATTCGGCTATTTTCCGGTAAAGCTTGCATCTGGCTGATTTCTATGCGGCTGCTGCTTCCATGGATGCTGATCGAACCCGAGGTTTTTAACAACTGAATTAATTTGTAGCTGCTGCGTACTTCAACGTCATCCGCAGCACCATCAATATGCACCGGGCAATTGTTCCCGTCAATCTCAACCTTACCTTGCATGTTTGTGAGATCAATAATTTTATAGGATGAACGGATGATAGCATCAGCACCAATATTTTTTGCTGTGATTTCGTTATTGCTTCCACGAATGTCGAGGGCGCCTTTGATGTTCGAAATTATCAGGGGTTTGTAGCTGGAAATCAACTCAACACTGCCGGTGACCTCATCGATTTGCATCGCGCAATTGCTACCGTCCACGAGCAGATCACCGTTTACTTTGTAGATTTCGATCATTTTATAAGAGGAACGAACAGAAGCGGCGCCACCGATATTTTGTGCAAAAACTTCGCTGTTTGCCGCGCTGATTTCGAGTTCTCCACCGACTCTTTCAACACGAATTGGTTTGTAGCTATTCTCAATTGTCGCTTTTTTGCCGATGTTTTCTGCGATAATTCGGCAGTTGGGTCCGCGAACATTCAATTCACCTTTGACATCCGCGATCTCCAATTCCCGGTAAGATGAAGTAATATCACAATCACCAGCGACTTCAGTTACCTTCACCGTGCTGTTAGGGGCGTCAACGCGCAAGTCGCCTTGAATGTTGTGAATGCGTGCGTTTTTGTAGCTTGTAGCGATGTCGGCCATCCCTGTAATTTTTTCCGCGAAAACATCGCCATTTCGATTGCGCAATTTTATCGTGCCAGCGAAATCACTCACGTTCATTTCACCATAGCTTCCGCGCAGAATTAAAGAACCTCCCGCGTTAGCGATATCACAAAACCCGACATCATTGGAAATAGTATGGTTGCCGGTTACATTTTCCAGTTTTAGATCACCGTATTTGTTTTTGAGATCGATGGAATATTTTTCCGGAACCGTGACGCGTAGGGACACCGAGATAGATATATCGGTGCTGCCGTCAAAAATAAGGCGGATCAGGCGGCTCAATCCCTTGTCGGTTCCTTTTAACCTTTCGTTGGGCGTTTCCACGCGCAGCGTAAAGCCGTCGTTGGTTTCTTCAAGTTGAAGATTGGTATTCTCAAAAAATTCCTTGCGCATATCATCATCGAGATCACTGATTTCAATTTCCGCCTGTGCCGTTATCTGATTCTGGGCTGTCCCGGTTATCGTGATATCCGTGTTTTTTGCATCGATATGCAAAGTACTACCCGGTTGAGTTGCTGCTGTTTTTTGGTATGTTTTTATTTCGGAATGAAATCCTGCCGCCGCAGAAATATCTGCAGCAAAACCATACGAGATGATTAGTGCAGTCGAAAGAAGGAATGCATATTTTTTCATTATTTTATCCTCATTAAATTTTGCTTAGTGTCAACTCTGACGAGATTGTTGAAAAAGGGATGGACCGGACGTTGAGCTTGTCGAAACGCCCGGTTCCGCGCTCAAATTCGGGCCTTTCGGCAAGCTCAGGGACCGAATTTACATGTTTTTCGATAGTCTCGTCAGAGTTCTTTTCATTTTTTCATGCGATTTTTAACACGAAAAAATTTTGAAACCATTTATAGGCTACAGATGTTTTTGATCGTCGCTGATCAAATGGACAGCAAGTAAACAAAACTGACTAAATCGTGCCTTGTAAAATTTCTGTCAAGGTTTCTTTCTTATCACGTAAGGCGGCAAGCACATAACGCCGTATATGTGCGTTTCCCGGATTCTCTTTCAGCGCCTGCCGGCATTCAGCGATTTGTTCATCAATGGTCGCCAATTTATCCCGGTAAAGAAACAGCAGCTCGATATCCATCTTTTGCATTTTCGGCGTCGCCTGTTTTTCCAGTTCGGATATGGCTGTCTCGTAGGCTTTTTCCGTTGAAATCACTTTTTGCAAGGCGGTCTGGTTAAGTACACCTTTTCCCGATGGTTCATTTGCAGTGTACTTTTGCCAGAAAAATCCTGCACCGACAACAAGAATCACCATTGCCGCAACACGCAGATAAAGCGAAGGGCGCCAAATTTGCTTTTGATTCTGTTGTTTTTCGTTTCTAAGCTTGTTTTCGATTTTTGCCCACAGAAGGGGAGGGGCCTCCGGCTCCTGCAGTGTCTTTGCGAGATCGAGAATGAATTTATCCTGCTCGGACTCCGGTGCCGATTTTTGCTGTAAATCGCGAAATCGTTGCTTCCAATTCTCATCCATTTTATCGAATTCATTTTTATTCATGACAATTCTCCGGGCAATGACTCAAAAAAGGAAGCGCGAAGTTTGGCTTTTGCGGCGAAAATATGGGCTTTGACAGTCCCGATTTTCAAATGCAATATTTCACTGATCTCTTCCTGTTTGAGATCCTCAATGGCAAAAAGAACGAAACAGGCACGCATTTTTTCCGGGAGGGCGCTAATGGCTTTTTCAAGGTGCAGTTTCAAGTCCGGCTTTTCGCTGTAACTGCTCTCGGTCGGGATATTTTGTTTTTCCATTTCCCGTTTTCTCTTTTCCATTTGATCAAAGCAAACGTTCATTAAAATCCGGTACAAATAGGTGCTTAATTTTGATTTAAATTGAAATTTATCGATGCTGCGATACAGTTTGAGAAAGGCGATCTGAACAGCGTCTTCTGCATCCTGTGGATTGCCCGACATGCGTAACGCTGTATTGAATAGTGGCCGCTCATACTGCTTGTAGAGCATTGCGTAGGCTTGCACATCACCTTGCTGGCAGCGTCGGATAAATTGATGTTCATTTTCTATGCCCTGGCTCAGTTTCACAATCCAGACTTTATTTGTTAAAATTGAAGTTTATGAGTGGCAGTAATTTAAACCACTTGGGATTTTCCTTAATATAGTTGATAAGCCCGATTTGTACACCGAAAATCTTCGTTGCATAATTGACGAGCCCAAGGCTGATCCCAACCTGGTGGTCGGAAACGATATTACCGACGCCAGCTGTAAGTCCGGCCATTTCTCTGGTGCGTGTAACACCCGCAAGATTGACGCCACGCACGGAATTGGATCTATTTGAGATTCCGCAGATTGTGAATCCTTCAACTTCTCTTGCACGCAGACGCAAACCACTAAAATTAAAACCTGTCATTTTCTCTTTTGCGCAAATATCGAGTCCTGCAATGTTGATCCATTTGAGCCTTTCAGCATACAATCCACCCAGTGCGAGGGAGAGTCCGTTTAAATCATTTTGTGAAGCCACGACGAGGCCTGCCATATTAAACCCCGTGACGGATTTTTTGCCCACTATCGCACCGCCGCTGATATGCAGGCCATATACATCCGCGTCCGGTGCTACTGTTGCAATGCCGCTCAACGTGATGCCATGCACGCCTTCACGCCCGACGATCGCGCCGCCGCTGCCATGCACCCCTTTTATATAACCTTCAGCGGATACTGTAGCCACGCCACTTACTCCGGCATAAACCATATTTTTCTTCGCCACGACGGCTCCGGCACTAAGATTCAGGCCTGTCATCTTGCCGTCTGCTGCAACCAATGCCAGCCCTCCGAAATTCAATCCGGCTACACCCCTGTTGCCCACAAGAGCGCCTCCACCAAAGTTGAGCCCGGTGATATGACCATCGCTGGCAACGGTGGCTAAACCGCCAACATTGACCCAGTTCATGTCTTTGTTCGACACGGTCGCGCCAAAGGACAGATTGAAGCCCTGCATGGCATCTGTATTCGCCACAGTTGTCAGGCCGCCAATGTTTATGCCTTTTAAACCATGCGCGACAACTGCACCACCACTGAAATTGGCGCCGGTCATCTGGCCGTTGGAGGAAACTGTAGCCAGCGTGCTGAGATTTACCCAATGCATATCCTCTGTTGCAACGACAACACCTCCGCTTGCGTTGATACCCCGCATTTCGCCATTGTTTGTTACGGTGGCCAGTCCACTTAAATTTAAGCCATGCATTTTATTAGCAACCACGACACCCGGACTCAGATTAAATCCGCGCATGCTTCCATTGGCGACCGTTGTTATTGCACCAAGGTTCAAACCTTGCATGTCCGTTGCGACAACAGCGACAAAACTCGTGTTGATGCCGCTCATCGTGCCGTTAGAAACCGTTGCCAAACCGCCCATGTTCAATCCGAATAGGCGTGTTCCTGCAACAACCGCAACTCCGGAAAGATTTATCCCGCTGATTTCGCCGCTACCGGAAACCAGAGCAACACCTGCGAGATTTACACCCTGAACACCGCCATCCCCAACGACAGCGACGGGGCTGAGATTCAGACCTTGCGCCATTCCTTCGGCTGCAACAGTGGCGAGGCCTCCTAAATTAATCCCGGTGAGATTTTCGTTCGCAACACAGGCAAGCCCACCGATATTTACCCAGTGCATCGAGCCTTTTTTTGAGAACAGGGCAAGTGTTCCCAGGTTTATACCGGAAACGGCCTCGTCACCGGAAATGATGCCCAGGGCAAAATTGACGCCGCTAATTCTCTTTTCCGAAGCCAAACCCAAACCTGTGACATGCACACCGCTGATAGTATTTGAGGCGGCGATACCAACACCTGTGAGTGAGATACCTTTCACGGTTTTGGCATCTGTGCCCACCAAGCCGAGGTAGAGTCCGTTATACTCCGCATTTGGATTGCGTGTAGGGCGCCATATCGTTAAATTGAGCCCATTGATTTTTTCAACCTGATCATCGGACCAGTTGATGCGAACGCCGTTGATCATGGTTGAATTTCCTAAGCTGAGACCGTAGCCATTGACTGCCAGATCGAGATGCTGGGCGGTTACTGGAATGGTCATCAGCAGGAAGAGCAGGAGAATCGCTACCTGAGTTTTCTTCATATTTCCTCCGTCATAATTCTACAAGGGGGATAAGGATACCCTATTTTTTAAATAATTAATCCGTAGCCCAGGCCCTTGTTGCCTGATTTCAATTATTTGTAAACAGAATTCTGATTTTTACCCTTTAGACCGGAGATAATGTGTTTAGGTTTAGAAGGCTAGTGAAATAATGTGAGCGAACTTTAGACTGAAAATTGAAGTCAGTCTTTTGCATTGCGATTTTCAATTTCCCGCCGTACTTTTCAAGCCAATTTTTTAGGAAAATTTTATAATGCCACAAGTACTTCCAATCGAAAAATTTCTGCAGCAAAGTGAAGCTCAGCCCATATTCGATGTGCGTTCACCAGCTGAATTCCAGCATGGACGCATCCCGGGCGCGAAAAATTTGCCATTGTTCTCCGATGAAGAACGTGCAGAAGTTGGTACACTTTATAAGCGAAAAGGGCGTGAACAGGCGATGTTGCGCGGGCTGGAAATCGTCGGACCGAAAATGATGGGATTTGTCGAATTTGCCAAGGAGCATTGTTCAAACCGGCAGGTATTTCTCCACTGCTGGCGTGGTGGGCAGCGTAGCGAAAGCATGGCCTGGCTATTGGAGTTTTCCGGATTGCATTGTTTTGTGCTTGAAGGCGGCTATAAATCATTTCGTCGTTTTGTCCGCGAGGGGTTCACACAAGAGAAACAAATCGTTATTCTCGGCGGCATGACCGGGACTGGCAAAACGGAAATATTGCTCGAGCTTGCAAAATTAGGTGAGAAAATAATCGACCTTGAAGACCTTGCCATTCACAAAGGTTCGGCCTTTGGCGGGATCGAAAGGCCTCAGGACATCACCCAGGAACATTTTGAAAATCGCCTAGGCCTTGCCTGGCGAAAAATCGATCCACAAAAGCTGCTCTGGCTGGAAGATGAAAGCCAGCGCATCGGAAACGTGCATGTTCCGATGGAAATCTGGCAGCAAATGAAAGCAGGTCCGGTGCTTGCTGTGGAAATGCCAGCGGATTTACGTCAGAAAAGATTGCTCCTGGAGTATGCTGAGTTGAATCCTGATGAATTAAAAAAAGCAACGCAACGAATCGAACGCCGGCTGGGTGGTTTGGCAACAAAACAAACCCTGGAAGCGCTGGATGCAGGGGATATGGAACAGGCATGCGCAATTCTATTGCCCTATTATGATAAATTCTACACACGCGGACTCGTTCGCCGGGAGGATGACCAGGTTTTGCAGGTAGGGACGAATACCATCGACGCTGCAGAAAATGCCGTGCTGGTGCGGGATTTTTGGTATGCAAAAAAATAGAAAATCTTAGGATTGGTTTATATATGAAAAAACAGGGAAGCCTTGTTCTGTACAAAAATCGCCCTGCACGTGTTTTAAGCCTGGGGGAAAAACTCGAAATTGTTGGGCAGGATGGAAAAACCCGTAAAGTGCGTGGAAAGGATGTGGAACTTCTGCATCCCGGGCCATTTGAGAACTTTTCTGAATTGAAAAATCCCGAGGGTGACGTAAAAACTGCATGGGAGCTGCTCGCCGGGGAAAAATCGAAATTGTCTGAACTTGCTGAATTAATTTACGATGCCTATACGCCAGCTACTGCCTGGGCAACCTGGGAGCTTGTGGATGATGGGCTCTATTTTTCGGGGATACCTCAGGAAATTCTTGTTCACACCGTGGAAGAAGTTGAAGCAGAAAAAAACAAAAGGCAGGAAAAAGTTGACAAGAAAAATGCCTGGGGAGAATTTATTGAGCGTTTGCGTAATCGGCAATTGATCGAAGAAGATTTTAGCAAAATGGGCGAAATCGAAGCCGTCGCCTATGGCAAGTCGCAAACAAGCAAAATAATGACTGAAATTGGTATGCAAATCACCCGGGAAAAGGCCCATGAGCTCCTGTTGAAAACAAATGTCTGGAATATCCAGCACAATTCCTGGCCGCGCTTTTTTGATTTGCATGAGGAACCACAACGGCACCCGGTGCCAGCCCTTCCCGATGAAGAGCGCCTCGACCTCACCCACCTGCCCGCCTTTGCCATCGATGATGAAGGCGCTACCGATCCAGACGATGCCCTCAGCATCGATGGCGAAACGCTCTGGGTGCATATCGCTGACGCCGGGGCGTTGATCGCGCCAGACAGTGAACTTGATTTGGAAGCCCGTGGCATTGGCGCCAATTTGTACCTGCCAGAGAAAGTGACAACCATGCTTCCGCAGGAAGTGACTTTGCGGTTGGGATTAGGCTTGCAGGAAATTTCACCGGCACTTTCATTTGGATTAAAAATTGATGAGGCAGGTGAAATCACCGACCTGCAAATCAAACCGAGCCTGGTAAAAGTATCGCGATTAACTTACGCCCAAGCCAACAATCGTTTGCTTGAAGAGCCTCTGGCGTCCATGTGGCAGGTTGCACAGCGTTTCCAAAAACGACGACTCGCTGCCGGTGCAGTGAATATCGATTTACCGGAAGTCAAAATCCGGGTAAAGGACAATGAGGTAGAAATCAGGCCGATTGAAGAAGTCCCGAGCCGGCAATTGGTTATGGAAGCGATGGTAATGACTGGAGAGGCCGCGGCACGCTTTGCTGATGAAAATGTCATCCAAATCCCTTTTATTACACAGCCCCCTTCGGACGAAATACTCCCCACCAGTACATGGGCAGAAAAATTCGTATGCCTGCGCTCGATGAAACGCAGTGAGATACGAACAAGTCCGGGGCCACATTTCGGGCTCGGCTTGCAAGCCTACACGCGAGTTACCAGTCCATTGCGCCGCTACACCGATTTGGTTGTGCACCAACAATTGCGTGCCTTTCTTCTGGGAAAAGAACAGCAGACCTACGAACAAGCGCTCGAGCGCATGGCCATGGCCGATACAGTCAGCGGGAATGTGCGTCAGTGCGAACGCCAATCCAATCGCCACTGGACGATGGTGTATTTACATAACCATCCGGATTGGCGGGAAAAAGCAATTGTCGTCGATCAGCGCGGACATCGTGGCCGTATTCTCATCCCCTCCCTCGGTGCTGATGCTGAAGTGCACCTGGAAAAAACTTACGAACTCAATACTGAAATTGAGATTGAAGTTTCAAAATTACGATTTGCCGAATTGGAGATGTTTTTTAAGGTGGTTGGATAGATTTTTAAGATTTTCAGCTTGCGGGTTTTAAATCAAAAGAAATTACTCCTTACCAATCGGGCAGGCATCCGAGCCACACAGGGAGGAGCTTCCCTGCAATGAATTCCCCCTGTTTACATTTCCCATCACAAAACTCAGCGAACTGTTGCCGGTTTTTTCACACATATCGAGACAAAGACCGCAGTTCATGCAGAAGGGGTAAAGATTTTCCTGTTTTGGCGAAAGATTCAAAGGACAAACAACGGTACAGGGGCTGGTTTCGCCTTTGCAATCGCATTTGCTTACGTCGTGTTGAATCTGCAAGCTGGAGCGGGTCTTGAAGAGGGCGAGCATTGCACCAACCGGACAAATCGTTTTGCACCAGATACGGTAACCCAAAATGAATTCCGCAAGTACAATGAGAAACACGATGCATATTTCAATACCTAAAGTCCCGGTTGTCAAAAGGCGGGCGGTTTGGCTCGTGAGAATGCCCGGCGCTGAGAGATAATTGAACAGTGAATAACCCAACACGCTCGTTAGCATAATAAAGCCCAGCAGCATTCCCCAATAAACCAAAGGATTGGGATTTGTGCGAACCACAGGCATGTTGTGACGGCGCCACCGCTTATAAAAATATTTTTTTTGCAGAGCGTTCACCCATTCGGAAAGACTGTTCTGCGGACAGATCCAGCCGCAAAAGACGCGTCCTAAAAGTGCAGCCAATGCAACTGGAATGAGGAGGGAAAGGAGCAATGGCAGGTAAATTTGTTTGGTAAGCAGAACCGTTTGTAAAACCATTAACGGATCGGATATAACCATGTCACCTATACTTATGGAATAGAGCGTGCCGATTACGAGATGTATGCCAAACCAGTTCGCCATCGGGATTGCCAGGAAAAGGAGAATGGCGAGCGTTTGCACACTGCGTCGGACGCATTGAATTTTATGGTAAGTTGTCGTTTTATTCTTTTTCATTTTCTGTGATTTTCTTTACACGAAAATTTTGTGATTGCTCTTTATCGTGATAGCGGTTTCTTCAGCCGGGCACACGCTTTCGCAAACACCACAACCGGTGCATTTATCCGTATGCACCTGGGGATACAATTCATCTTTTAACGTGATCGCCTCTCTGTAAATTGGGCAGCGCTCAAAGCAGGCGCGACAAATTATGCCGTTGTAGGGCAAGCACAAGTCTTCGTTGATAACCGCCAAACCCATGGCGACATTTTGCTTGTTCACCAGCGTATTGTCTAAGGCGCCTGTGGGACAAACGGGCGGACATTTCATGCAAACATAACAGGGTATGTCTTTTGGAACGATGACGGGAAGGCTAACTTTTTTACCGTGTGAGAGCGGTGCGGCGATAATGGAATGGTAGGGGCAGATTTGGATGCATTTGTTGCAACGGATGCAACGATTGATAAATTCTTCTTCGTGGACTGCGCCTGGTGGCCGCAGCGGAGAGCGAATTTCTGCAAGTTCTTCGATTAATTGTATGAGCCATTTCATTTTTTATGCTCAATTTTAGAAGTAAGTGATTGTTTGCTCTTCTAATGTGCCTCCATTTCCTCTTCAAGCATATGTTCTTCCAATTCGTCGTTATCGCTGGTGAGATAAGTTGGGAAAACACCGGTCACATCTTTGTAATTATGCATGAGCTGGCTGCAAATCGCTTTCACTTCATACAATTTTTCAGTTTCTGCGACGATGATGATATTTTCATCCTTGTGAATGCCATAGGACGTCAGTGCTCCCATCTTCTTTATCTCTTTTTCAATTTCTTTTGCCGTTCCGGGGTTCACTTTTACGATTATGCTGGATATAAACATAAATTCCTCATTAATAAAAAGGATGCCGCCGAAACGGCATCCCATGTTTATTATGCTTTGCTGATTTTAGCTGCACATACTTTGTATTCCGGTTCTTTGGAACCTGGATCGTAGGCATCAGTCGTAAGCACGTTTGCCAGTTTTTCCGGCCAGTGCCATGGAATAAAAATAGTGCCGACACGCGGCCTGTCGATGACACGTACCTTCAAGTCCAGGGCACCGCGACGGGTTTCGACTTTTGCCACATCGTCATTGGCGAGGCCGAGTCTCGCAGCGTCGTCCGGATGAATTTCGACGTAACATTCGGGTACAGCACGGACGAGCTGCGGAACAGCACCTGTCATTGTTAAAGTGTGCCAGTGTTCCAGCACGCGTCCGGTACTTAATGCGAGGGGATATTCATCGTCTGTCGGTTCGTGTGGTCCCAGATCCGGTCGTGCGAATACAACGGCCCGCCCATCCGGGCGTGCATAAAAATACATCCGGCGACCAGCGGCTTTATCCTCAGGAAAGAGCGGATCACCTGCGGTGAAGCGGTGGTCTGTGCCCGGGTGATCGATAGTTGGCACTGGCCAACGGAGACCACGAACTTCCTTAAGGCGTGAGTACGGTGCTCCGGTGAGATCCATATCCTTGCCTTTGGTGCAGAGCAAATACTCGTTCCACACGTCCTCGGGGGATTGGAAATGCTCAAAGTTTTTACCGTGGCCAAGACGGGTTGCTAGGTCGATGAGAATATCGCCATCCCAACGTGCTTCACCCTTTGGCTCGTTTACTTTCGCCTGGTGCTGCGAACGCCGTTCCGTACAGCCATAGACGCCATCTTTTTCACTCCAGAAGGCGGCGGGAAGCACGACATCTGCCATTTTTGTGGTTTCTGTTGGATGGAAGCATTCGGCGACAACAAGAAAGCAATCCTGCAATCCCTGGAGATATTTATTCAGATTCGGCAATGATTGAGCTGGATTCGTGCACATGATATAGGCTGCTTTAATTTCACCGGAAGCGATCGCCTCAAACATTGCAACGGTATGTTTGCCCGGCGTCGGCGCGATATTGGAAGCAGGCACATTCCAGATTTTAGCGATCTGTTCACGGTGCTGTTCGTTTGCCACAGCCCTGTGTCCAGGCAGGAGATGACACAAACCACCGCCTTCACGTACACCGCCGCAGGCATTTGGTTGACCTGTGAGGGAAAGCGAATCAGCACCCTGATAGCCGATTTTGCCGGTGATTAAATGCATGTTATGCATTAAATTGTTAAGCCAAACGCCGCGTTTTCTTTGGTTAACACCCATCGTCCAAAGACTGACAACACCTTTTGCCTGGCCATACCAGCGGGCAGCGGTCACGATATCCTCTGCATTAACGCCACACTTTTCGGCTGCATATTCCGGGGTGAATTGTTCGAGAAATTTTTTATAATCCTCGTACGAAATCGCCTCTTTTCCATCACTGAAACTTACGGAGTCTTTAATGAATTGCTCATCGGTGTAACCTTCTTTGACAACGATGTTCGCCAGCGCATGCATGATGGATAAATCGTAGCCGGGAATGACCTGTAAATGCAAATCAATAATTTTATTCGTTGGTGTTTTGCGTGGATCGATGGCGATTACTTTAACATTTGGATTTTTCCGTTTGCGGGCAACGAGACGGTCATAAACGACCGGGTGTGCTTCCGCTGTATTTGAGCCAACGAGCAGAAAAAGGTCTGCATGATCGATGTCATCAAAACTGCCAACCGGTTCGTCTGCACCAAAAGTTGTGAGGTAACCACCGACGGCGCTGGCCATACAAAGACGTGGATTCCCTTCGACATTATTCGTGCCGATGTGACCTTTGAATAACTTGTTAGCGACGTAGGTTTCTTCAGTTGTCGCCTGGCCCGAGCCATAGAAACAAACCGAGTCTTTTCCATTTTGCTCGATAGTTTCTTTAAATTTCGAAGCGACCAGACTCATTGCTTCTTCCCAACTCGCTTCCTCGAGTTTACCATTTTTTCGTACCAGTGGTTTTAATAAGCGATTGTTTGCATTAACCACCTTGTGCAAATAAAAGCCTTTTACACATAGCAAACCCTTGTTTATCGGACTTAATTTGTCGCCTTTGATAGCAGTGACTTTACCGTTTGTTGTGCCGATCATGACGCCACATCCAACGCCACAAAAACGGCAAACGGATTTTGTCCATTGTAACGCCGGGCTTGCTTCTGCAGTTTTCGCAGCCAGTAATTCTACACCAATAGTGGAGGCGGCAGCACTGGCAGCGGAAAGTTTTAAAAATTCCCTACGGGATACCGACATGATTATTCTCCTCCTGTTTTATCGTGCTGAAAATTACTGGCGAGCGTACTTGTTTTTATCCAATCCGGGGCAGCCTGGCCAAAGCCACCTCTATCTTCTGCATGAAAGCGAAGCGTATGATAGTTATGGCAGCCAAAACAATCCTTTACACCCAGACCAGCGTAGGTTGGCACATATCCTGAGTGGCAGCTTACACACGTCTCGGCTTTCGGTTCCGGGTAATACTCTTCCTTGCCGTCACCATGGCAAATAAAGCAGCCCACATTCACTTCTCCGTGCATTCCTGACTGCCATTCTGCAACCGCATCGGGCGTTTCAGTTTTATGGCAGTCGAGACAGCTTTTACTAAAATCGACATCGGCATGTTTTGCAGGCACTGGGGGAGCTGGTGGTGCTTCTTTTGTTGAAGTCATTTGCTGTGTTGAGGAGCAGGAGAGAGAGGCGATTAATGCAACTGATAGTAAGAAAATTATCAGCAGCGTACTTATTTTTCCTTTCATAAGCAATTGCCTTCCTTGTTTTGAAATAATTTTTGAGTGTCGGATTGCACGTCATTCATGCCGAAAGCGATGATTTTGAAGCTGCAATTAGCCAATCTTAAAAATCCAGGGTTTGATGCCGCAGCCTGAATGCCTGCAATCCTTGTAAAATTCCGGGAAAAACAGAATCGCAGTTTAACCTGAGGAAGCAAGATTCAGGTTACACCGCGGCTTCTGTCCGTTCCCCTGAAAAAGAGTAATTAGAAGTTGTATGTAATCATACCTTTGAGTTCCCAGGCTTTGTCACAATTGTTTGTGTTACCGTTGATGAGGTAACAGGCAGCATCGCCAGGAGTAAACCAGCCACCGCGAAGATGCGTGCTTAACCCCTGATCGATCACATACGAAATACGGAAATCGATTTCAGTACCGAGATCATTAGCCGCTGTATTTTTATCGATGGATACGACGCCGTTTGTATTCGTCCAGGCATTAATATCCTGTGTTGCTTTCAGGAATGTAAATGAACCAAAAAGTTCAAGCTTGGATACCGGCTTAAACGAAGCATTTACCTGCAGTGCCGTGGTATTTTCCAGTTCACGATAACCGCGAACATTCGGTGCTCCCAAACCTTGTGGTGTGATTCCTTCTTCATCAGGCATGATGGAATCTTCCCAAATTTCTGTGATATAGAAGAAGCCGGAAGTACGAAGTTTATTCACGTTTCCTTTACCACCAGTAACATCATCATCTCCTGAACCCATACCCAAAACGCCTCCAAGGGTGAATCTGGGTGTTACCGCATAGCTGGGTTTGAGGTAGAGATTAAATCCGCTCAGGTCGCCGTTGTTGATGTCATGGGCATCCGGTTTAGCCGCGTTCGCATATGTTGTATTGGCAATTTCATCTTCTCCAGTAAGAAAATCAAATTCGCCATCAACGGATAATTTTCCTGCTTTATAAGTGCCGGAAAGACCGAATGCCATCAGTTTTGTTGGTTGGGCAGAGAATCGAGTTTTAAAGAATTGGAGTAGGTCTGGGACGAATGCGGTGCCATCTTTTATACTCGCGTCTTTGTAGAAAAATCCATAGGCATTGTAACTGAAGTTGCTCACTTTGTTGCTGAAATTAACGGTCAGTAAGTTGGCATCACGATTATCAAAACCGAATTCATCTTCCGTATAACGATCATCCAATGCATCCGCGCCTTCAGATACTTTTGCCCATCCAAAAGTGAGTTTTTCTTTGATGCCTATCTGGATACCGTCATAGTTGTTATCAAGCATAATTTTGTTACCGAGACTCCAGTTCATCCGGCCAACAGTGGCGCTGATTGGTTTGCCGGGTAACTTAAAATTCACATACGCCTGATCAACGTGGAAGAGATAATTCGTATCTTTAAAATCAAATAATGCACTTGCTCCGCGATTTGGCAGGTAGCCTAGCGTACGCATTTCGTTATCCACTCCCCACCAGCCCTGGGCCATATCAAAACGAGTGAAAGCTTTGACGTTTTCATTTCCTTGAAATGTGAGTGCAAGACGGAACATTTGAACGACATAGTTGTCGTCATAGGTTTCATCATTAAAAGTGAAAGCATGTTGAGACTGTGCCCATGCAGTGTACACACCCTTGTAGGAAAGTTTTGTTTGGGCCGTCAGAGCACTCGAGAAAAGAAACACAACCAAAAGAACGAAAATCACCAATGGACTTTTGTGAGACATAATCCCTCCTCAAAGTTTTGTAGTTTAGGAATTGATTAATTGAATTGACGTCATATTCAAGCTTTGCTCCTGAATTGCGACAATATTTTGAAATGAATTCTTTTGATGCGTTTTCAGATGTGGAGAGTTGTGTTCAGGCAACGATGATGGTTGCGCAATATTAAGAAATTTGATTAGTAATTGCAACGTTAAAAAGACTGAATAGGCTTTTTAAATGATCTGAAAAAAAACAATAGATTAAGTGTAATCTTCCGTGTTTTTTATTTTGAGAAATGCATGAATGAGTTCTGATTGTTTAAATTCTTCTAATGTAACCGCAAACTTAGCATTAATATTATGAGATGCTAATTAAATATTTTTAATCATTTTTTACACTTTTTTATTCGGTTTTTTCTATTCTTTAAAAGGTTAGCCAGGTGCAAATTATATGATGATTAAATGAGAAACCTCGATCTGTATCCTCTGCATTATTTTTAGAATAAGGGTAGGATTTGGAAATGGAATAACGGTCCCAGCAAGTTTATGGGACCGTTCATTGGTTTTAAAAGATACCTGGCAATTAAAAACACCCTATCTCGGTAGCGGCCGTGATTTAATCATGTCAAGAAGATAGGCGCCGTATTCGTTCTTCGCCAGGGGTGCGGCCAGTTTCTCAACTTGCGCAGCATCGATGTATTTCATTCGGTAGGCGATTTCTTCAATACAACTAATCTTTAGTCCCTGCCTGTTTTCAACTGTCTCCACAAACGTACTGGCCTCTGTCAATGATTGGTGTGTTCCGGTATCGAGCCATGCATAACCACGGCCGAGCAGTTCGACGTGAAGCTGGCCTTTTTCCAAATATATTTTATTCAGATCGGTAATTTCCAGTTCTCCCCGTGGCGAAGGTCGCAATGATTTTGCGTATTCAACGACTTTGTTGTCGTAAAAGTAGAGACCCGTTACAGCGTAATTCGACCGGGGTTTTGCTGGCTTTTCCTCCAGGCTAATAACTTTTCCGTTCTCATCAAATTCAGCAACACCATACCGGTGGGGATCACGCACATAGTACCCAAAAACAGTTGCACCTTCTACTTTTTCACTTACGCGTTGTAGTCGGGTTGATAAGCCATGGCCATAAAATATGTTATCACCAAGCACCAGAGCTGCTGGCGAATCGCCAACAAAATTCTCTCCAATGTGAAAAGCTTGCGCTAAACCTTCCGGTCGTGGCTGTTCCGCGTAACTGAATTTTATACCCCATTGTTCTCCCGAATCAAGCAACTTCTTAAACAGGGGTAGATCGTCCGGTGTTGAGATGATAAGAATGTCGCGAATGCCGGCCAGCATCAGGACAGACAAAGGGTAGTAAATCATTGGTTTGTCATAGATCGGTAAAAGTTGCTTGCTTATGGCTTGTGTTATTGGATAGAGCCGTGTGCCACTTCCGCCGGCGAGAATTATTCCTTTCATGTGTGCTCCGTTTCCGTATCTTGATCTTGTTTTTCAGATTTTGCGAAAGGATAAAAATATACACTGTAAAGTATCGAATGCAAATTATTTACCTGCACACTTATTAATTTTACGTGTTGTTTCGGCTTGCCTTGGATACTTTTTGAAATAAAATAAAAAACCCGTGCGATGTACTGCACGGGTCTCTGGGGGCTGGGAAGATATGAGGGATAATTGGAGTTTTTTTAAATATGTTTCGTTCTTTGCTTCTCTTGCCCTATCGATACGGGATACTTCAGTGGTGCGATACAGGTAATGCACGATGTTTGAGATTCTTGCTTAAGTTCGATCGTGGGAGATTTGTATTGAATTTTGGTGCTTCCTCAATCGGTGGTTTATTTTCAAGCTCAGGTGTATTTTTTAAAGGTGTGATTTCGAAAAATGTGTTTTTATCATTCGCTTTTACTTTTCTTCGATAACTCACAAGACCGTATGCCAAACCAATAACACCAAGCGCAATCAACAAGGGGAACCATATTCCAACAACGCTGCTTTGTTCGTAAGCTCCGGCATCGATTTGTTGTTCCCGTAAAATTGGTTCCTCATATTGTTCGGTTGTTCCACCAGTATTCAATGCTCCTTCTGCTTCCTCTTTTGGGGCAGTTTCCAGATTGGAAACCGACGGTTTCTCTTTGGAAATTTCCTGCTTTAGTCCGTTCTCTGTTTCTGAGTGAGTGGCTTCAAAAATCGTCGTTTCTGGTGTGTTTTGAGTTGGTGCAGGTTCCGTCTTTTGTGCGGGTGGAGCACTTTGTTTCGTCGTAAATTCCCGTGCTTCATGTGTTGTTTCTTGGACAGCAACTTCTTCTTCCAATCCGACGAGATCATTCACCTCGGAGAGTCGTCTCGCCTGGGCGAGTTTATCAATCGCATTGACGCTTGGTAACAGGATTTTCTCACCGGGATAAATATTGTTTGCATTGGGTGCCCGGTTTATCAAAGCCAGTTCTCGCCAATAAACCGCATTACCGTAATATTGTTGGGCCAGGGTACTCAGTTGCTCTCCATTTTGAATTGTATGTATTCTCGCTTCTCCGAGATACATTCGGCTGGAAAACAGCGTATCTCCAGTAGACCAGGCTATGGTGAGCATTGTACCCAGTATTAATCCTTTTATAAAAACTCGCATAAAATCCTCCTCTTGGAAACGCTATATCATCTGATTTGCCAGGCAGGCGTACTGCGTACCGTTTGATTTTTTTGCAGGGCTCGCCAGTGAATTAAACGCCAGCGCAGCAATTGATACACTGCCAATAATCCAATTGCTGAGGCTATAGCGACAAGCAGTGCAACTGAGTTTAAGGCAGGAATCATCAATCCAATACGGGCTCCCAGAATTCCACCAAGAATAGCGATGACATAATTGAGCCATTTGCCTCTATATTCCAATTCTCCAAAATAAATAAAAGCTTTTGAAACGGAAACGCAGGCTAATAAAATTATTGTTAGTTGTCCGAAGCTCATATGCACCTCCTTTGCTCGTTCTTTGAACTTCCTTCCTACGATGGTTTTATCAATTTACAAAGGTAGTGCCAAAAATATTTTCTATGCTTTATTTATTTTAAAAAACAGCATGTTAAGTCAGCTAAACAAGTGCATTGGAATTTTGAATTCATGTAATAATTACATAAATATCGCTTATGATAACGGATAGGTAATTTTTCAATGGTTAAAATGGTATGAATTGAACGTATGGGAGCTTGGAAACGCTGTGTAAATTTTACATCGAGGAAGGGGGAAGGGATGCCTTTTTATTCGGATTCTTTGTATCGCCCTAATTTGTTGTGTAAAGTTTTCAAACTGATCCCCAATACTTTTGCTGCTTTGGTTTTGTTATTTTCACAATTCTGCAATGTCTCGATTATAAATTTTTGCTCAATATTTGCCAGTGACTCCCCAAGTGGAAAAACGATAACATCCCCGTTCATTACTGTGTTCGCGCTAAGTGAGGTGGCGGGCATTTTTTTAAGGATTCTCGGCGGAAGGTTTTCTGGTAGTATTGCATCACTTTTGTTGAGAATCACAGCGCGCTCGATAGCATTGCGCAACTCCCGGACGTTACCAGGCCATTCGTAATTAAGCAGGCATTCAAGCGATTCTGGTGCAAAGCCATTAATTTCTTTACCTGAAGCAGCGGCGAAGCGATTGAGAAAATAATTTGCCAAAAGATTAATATCCTCAAGCCGGTCGCGCAAAGCAGGCAATTCGACTTCCACAACCGCGAGCCGGTAATACAAATCTTCTCGCAAATGTTTCTCCTGCACAGCCTGTTGCGGTTTCTGATTTGTGGCAGCCAGAACGCGTACATCAACCCTCAGTTCATCCTGACCACCGACGGGTCGAAATGCGCCGGTTTCCAGTACTCGCAGCAATTTCGCCTGGAGCTCGAAGGGCATCTCGGCAATTTCATCGAGAAACATGGTGCCCCCGTGCGCCTGGGCGAAGAGCCCTTTTTTGTCCTTGACCGCGCCGGTAAATGCGCCGCGTTCATGCCCGAAAAGCTCGCTTTCTAATATAGTCGCCGGTAATGCCGCGCAATTGACAGCGATAAAAGGACCGGAGCTGCGTTCGCTGCCTTTGTGTACGGCATGGGCTACAAGTTCTTTTCCTGTGCCGCTCTCACCAAGAATCAATAAAGATGCATCGCTGCTTGCAACGGCCTCCAGTGTCTGAAAGAGTGCCTGCATCGGTGCAGATTTCCCGAGGAGATCATGATAGCGGGTTAGTGAATCAACCTGATTTTGTAATTGTTGATTTTGACGGAGCAATGCGAAGCGTTCAAGGGCACGTTCAACGACGCGGAGGACTTCATTGCCTTCGACGGGTTTTGGCAGGTAATCGTAAGCGCCTAATCGTATTGCGGAAACAGCAGTATCGATACTGGCGTGACCGGTAATCATCACGATTTCGGTTGTCACAAATGCTTCTTTCGCCTTTTTTAAAATTTCCAATCCATCTGTATCGGGCAGTTTTAAATCAAGAAGGGCGACCTCAAACGCATTCGTAAGCAAAGCTTCCAATGCAGATTTGCCATTTACGACACTTTTTATTTTATAATTGCCAGCCTCGCCTAAAATGCTTTCCATAGCGAAAAGAAGCGATTCATCATCGTCTGCGAGCAATATTTTTGTATTTTTTTTTGAATCTGCCATTTTTGTGTCAATGAGATTTGTGAAAGATGTTTTTGTTCTTCGTTACTCAAGGTTTTTGATATGCGTTGATAAGTCGTCCAGCTGTGTTATGAATTTCTGCAGATCTTTGCGTAAAAAGTCGAGATGCTTTGTTATTTTATCCCCTTCTACGGAGCGGATTTTTTTACTCATCATTTCTGCGGCCTGCGCGTTTAGATTCGCCGCATGATGGCTGGCACGCAGATCATGAATTATTTTGCGCAGGTTCTCAATTTGCTTTTTATCAGGCATAATTCGATCATCCATATACAAATACATCCATTTGGACTTCTCTATCGGGTCCAACTTTATTTTGAACAAGTTGCCGAATTTTTTCTGTCGTTTCCTTGGAAAAAGTTTTTTCACCACACCGCGTACAGACTTTTGCCGGGATATGTTCTACCAAGGTAGGCTTTCCCTCTATAAAAAAAACTTCATCAACAAAATGATCAGTTGATTGTTTTGAACCGCACACATGGCAATGAAACATGATTATCTCCGTTTTGTATAGTTTACCCACTCTCTCGCATTTGGCTGATAAAGGGTAATTATTTTTATCTTGTCTGAACTCGTTTCCATTCGTGTAACCTGCATGTGAAGTGGGCGTCCCTCAGTTGTAAACCCGGAAAGCAAACAACTTGGAGAATACTTGTCTTCCGGGTAATCTTCAATTATAGTTGCATTTTTCCCAGCTTGTTGAATTTCCATAATACTTATGTTACGCTCAACGATACGTATAAATGCATGATGGCTAAATTCAAACTGGCCATTATTTAGTGCAGTCTTAATTCATTTAGTGACATCATTCTGAATTGACTTTTACCATATTTAATGAAGATATTTTTCTGTTTTTAAACTCAGTTCAATATTACTGATATTGTCCATGATGAACCACTATTCAAGTATTTGAGTGCTAAGTTTAAATATATTTCCCCACTAAATCCAGAAAAACATCCATTTCGAATGGCTTGGAGAGAAAATCGTCGCAGCCGGCCGCAAGAGCCTTTTCGCGGTCTTCCTGCATTGCCCTGGCTGTCAAGGCGATAACCGGAATATCCTGCAGTTGTTTTTGCGATTTTAACACCCGTGTCGTTTGCAGACCGTCCATGCCGGGCATCATCACATCAAGCAGGATTAAGTCGGGCCGTAAACGCTGGGCGAGCGTTATGGCTTTTTCACCGTCACCAGCAAACTCTACCTGGTATCCGGCATTTTCCAGTAAGAAACGCATGGCCTCGCGTGTACTGTCATCGTCGTCCACCAATAAAATCAAACTGTTTTTTTTATGAACTTTTTTCTTACTCGCAGGTTTTTGTTTTTCCGCAGGTGCACCCTTTGGTTTTCGTTGCATAGGCTCAACCGGAATTTCAAATGTAAATACCGTCCCTTTCCCCGGTTCGCTTTCCACTTTAATAGAGCCTTTGAGCAACTCGATGATACTATTGGAGATGGCCAGTCCCAGGCCACTACCCTTGTGGCGTATTTGCCCTGAAGATTGTAATTGCTGGAAGGGCTCAAATATGGTTTTCTGGGCATCTTTTGCAATGCCGATACCGGTGTCCTGTACTGCAAGGTACAAATAGTTTTTCGCAGTCATCTTCATCTTGATGGCAACATGGCCTGCGTCAGTGTACTTCTGGGCATTGCGTGCCAGATTCAGTGTTACTCTTTCGAGCATATCGAGATCGGTGCGGATGTAGGTCGGCACGTTTTTGTCAATTGTGAGCCGTAATTCAAGTCCGCTCTCAGCACAAAGAGGCAGCATTTCCCGTTCGATATTTTGCATCATTTCCCGTGGCGAGAAAACTGAAGGTTTCGGTTCTATTTTTCCGGCTTCTATTTTGCTCAAGTCAAGCAAATCGTTGATGAGATTCAAGAGTTTCTTGCCACTATGGCGAATGGTTTCAAGATGGCGCAAGCGTTCCTTTTCCGGTGCTTTTCCTTTTTGACGCAGCAATTCCACATAGGAAAGAATGGCATGGAGGGGTGTGCGCAATTCGTGGGAAACATTGGCTAAAAATTCCGAGATCAAAACGTTGGATTTTTCCAGTTCGGATGCTTTCGATTCGATTTCGCTGAACAGCAATGAACTTTCGATTAATCGTCCCATCTGGGCAGCGACCTCCTCCAGATAGGCTTGCTCTTCCTCACTGAAAGCTTCGTTTTCTCTCCCACAGAGGATAACACCATAATCCCGCCGTTTGCACAGCATTTTTTGCTCGATTGTGAAGACTCGCCCACTGCTCTGCAGTCCCATTTTGTTAGTGAAAAAATGGATTCGTTTCTGTTCGGTGTCGGTTTCACCTGCTTTTCCCGATACACGAATTTTCTGTAAAAGGTCTGTAGCATTGGGAAACGGAGTTGTCGTCGCAGTGCCACGGCTGGATTTGCGGGAGCATGCGCCAAATTGTTTCTCTGCATCGGCGAAAATGCACACCTCAGCATGCAGGATGTGCCGGATTTTTTTAATTAATTTTTCGAGAAAATGAACGGATAGCTCGTTTGCTGTTTCCAGGCGGGAAAGCTCTAAAAGCAGTGCTGTGCGTTCGTAATGGATTTGTTCAATCTCATTTTCGAGCTTCCGATGGAGAAAAAATGCCAATTGCTGCGCGAATTTTTCTGCCGATAATAATGTTTTTTCGGCGGGCAATGCCCCGCTTGATGGTTCACCCAGCAAAAGCAGGCCAATATGTCGTCCCTTAGCCTGCAATGGAAAAAGCACGGTATCTTTCGGTTGCCAGGAGCGTTGATCTTCAAAAGTCAGTTTTGCTGGGGAAAAGGCCCAGTTCTTTTGTCCTTCTTCCAATTTATTCTGCGAAAGAAAAAACGCATTGCCGATTGCGAACCGGCTGTGCAGATATTGGTCTACCGAATCGCAGGGTAAACTATTGAGCTGACGGACTGTCCCAGGTGAAAATCCTCCGGAATACATGGCTTCGTAGCTGTTGGATCGTGTGTTTTTTTCATAAAAAATATAACGTGGCCAATGAATGCTATGGGCGGCATTACGCAAACCGATCGCCAGGCTGGCGCTATCACCACTTGAATTGAGCATCTCACTCAGATTTAACAATTCATTATAAATACTGTTATTCAGGCCCTCGAGTGTTTCACGATGATCCGGATGTGTGTTGTCTGTAATTCGTCTTTCGGCGCTTTTATCGATCTCCTGTTTTGGTTCAAAAATATGCAGGACAACGCCCAGGGGTTCCTTATTGGTGCTCCATACCGGTGTGCCGCGCCAGCGGAAGGTTACTTTTTTACCGTCGGGGCGTACAAAATCGTCATGGTAGTCGGACAGCCGCACTTCCATTTTATCCCCATAGTTGGCTTCAAGGCGTAGCAGATCTTTCACGAAGCCAGGTAGCTTTTTCGTGGGAAGTTCATCTTTTACATAACCTAACTGATGTTCGGCGACGGAGTTCATGAAGGCGCATGTTCCCTCCGGCCGCAGCAGCAAGATGCCGTTTTCACTGACAGAGAACAGGGCATCGAGCTGTTTCTCCAAATTCTGATACGCTTCCGCATGCCCCTTAATCCTGGCCAGGAGGTCATCTTTTTCCTTCTTGCGATTTTTGCGCTCAGCAGCATCCCTTTCGGTCCAAAGGATATACTGCAGTGCGCCTTTATCATCCAGGACTGGTGTGGCAACGACATCGGTTTCCAGACGGCTGCCATCTTTTCGTTTGTTGTTTAATTGGCCTTGCCAGTTTTTACCCTGCTGCAAAGTTTGTCCAATTGCCTCTCCATGGCTGTTTCTCATGCGATAAAATTTTGTGCTTTGTCCAAGGAGGTCGTCAGCAGCATAACCGGTGAGGCGCGTAAAGGCTGCATTGATAAGGACAATGTGTTCTTCCTTGTCGGTTAAAACCAGAGCTTCCTCCGTCATCGTGAGGGCAGTACGAAATAATTCAAGGTCATAGCCTTGCTGGGACAAGCGCGAATCGAGGGTATCGCGTTGGGCGATTGGGGCGGAAATATCGACAAATCCGAGATGGGTACCGTTGAATTTCTGGCGTGCATCCAGTAATGGCTCGGCATAAACCGTAAAGGCATTTTCTTCTCCCTCGGGCTTGCGTATTTTTATTTCAAATAGGCCGCTTTTGCTCCGGCGAGCAGATTTCAACGCCTGTTGCGCTGCGTCATAAAAATTTCGACTGAGCACATGTGCCAGTTTTTGCTGTTGAATGTCAGGCAGCTTTAATCCCGTTAATTCCTCAAATGCGTTGTTGCAGTAAGTAATGTACTCATCGCGATCGAGTCTTAAAATGGCCTCGCGTGAAAATTTCAAAATGTGCGTATGAATTTGATTCTCATTGCGTAAATTTTGATTTTGTTCCAGCAACCCACTGCGTAACTCTGCTTCCAATGCGACACTATGGCGGTGGTTCCGCAGCAAGAGATAAATCAGCAAAACATTTGCAGGTACAACAGCACCTATCGCATAATTTGCATTTTGAAAGCGATCGAGCCATGAGGCCAGGCTAAATATTAGAAATATGAAAAGATAGGTGATAGCATCGAACACATTTGATTTATTGTTTTTCACCAGACGGTAAATTAGAATGATAAAAATCGCAGTGAACAATCCCGTCCAAATGTATTTTGGTTCCACAACGGTGGGAAGTTGAAAATGGATCATATCTAAATAGAATGCAGTACCCGGCACAAGAATACAAAGGATCAGCAGCCAAAAATTCTTTTTTAGCAAAGTGGACAGATCTGGCGCTATTTTTTCAGGAATGGAGGGTGCAATAGCCAGCAGGGTTAAGAAAACCATATGCAGACTCAAATGCAGAAATGGATAGATCTGTGTGTCGGTTTCGGGTTGCAGAAAGATCGCATGGATAACTTCATAGCCAAGCAGTACGAAAGTGGCTATTGAAATCGTCAGAAAATAGAAACGCGACTGCAATTGTAACCACACCACACTGATGTACAGACTGATCACTGCCAGTACGGGTGCGAGAACATGGAGATATGCCACGATTGATTCGATCAATCCGGAGGTAAATAGTTGTTTTAAATCATAACCAAACGGAAGCGGCATTTTGAATGTATTCCCTTAATAATTGCACGCACGACGGCGTTGAGTTATGGTTTTACTGCGATCAATTCAACGATCGCACTTTTCCCGGTGTGCATGATACCTTCAGCGATTTCCCGTACTCTTTCCTCGCCAGATTGAAAAATCAGTCCGTTAAGTTCATCGCGAAGGTCGTGCAAAGTATACAGCATGTCCAATCGCGATGGACCACCCGTGCGATAATTTAATTGCTCTGGAGTGTAAGCCTGCAGGAGAAAGATCCCTCCGGGCTTTAATCCGGAAACCACATCGGTATTCACTTTTTTCCGCAGTTGCAATGGCAAATGACAAAAAATGGAAGTGATCATGTCCCATGATTCAGGTTGGATGATGAAATCAGCCAGATCCGCAACGATGGTTGTAATTTGAACCCCCCGTGAGACCGCAAGATTTCGTGCCTTTTCTAAACCGACCCGTGAGGAATCTACAGCGGTAACATGGTGTCCCATTTCCGCGAGATAAACGGCGTTGCGGCCTTCACCAGCGCCGAGACAAAGTACACTTCCCTTTTTTATATTTTGGATATTTTGCGCAACAAATTGATTTGGTTCGGTCCCGTAAATGTATTCTTTTGTATTATAGCGTTCGTCCCACGTATTTAACATTCATTTATCCGTTTCATATATATCATAGGTATGTTATCAGATTCCCTGAAATTAACTATTTATGAAATTTATCAGAAAGTTATGTAAATTGCAATGCCAGTATTTGCAAAATCAAATGCAATTTTTTAGGCGCAATTTGCGTTTAGTAAAAAAAAGCGCCTTCCGACACTTAAATCAAATAGGAAACGACAATTCTCATGTAGAAATACACCTGCTTTATTCATGCAACGCTCAAAGCAAACGACGGGAAGGAGATACTCCCTGCCCAATCCTTGAGTGTATGAATAAAGCTGATAAACATTTAAATCGAGTTCGAATATGCCTGGAAAAAGTAAACTTTTTGTTCTCGACACCAATGTTATTCTTCACGACCATGTCTGCATCAATCATTTTGGAAAAAATGATATAATCATCCCCATTACCGTTCTGGAAGAATTGGACCAGTTTAAAAAAGGCAACGATACCATCAACTTTCATGCACGCGAGTTTGTTCGTCACCTCGATAAATTGAGTCGCGATAAAATTTTCGATCATGGTGTACCCATTGGGCCTGGGTTTGGTAAAATTATCATCAAATTCGATCAGGTTATGCATGAAACCCTGCGTTTTAATTTCAGCGATAGTAAACCCGACCATCGGATATTGAATACGGCTTTCATTCTCGCGCAAGAAAAAAAGGAGCGTGAGGTAATTCTCGTAACCAAAGATGTAAATTTGCGCATGAAAGCGAAAAGTATCGGGATTAAGAGCGAGGATTACAAATCCGACCATGTACCTGATATTTCAACACTTTACACAGGAAAGCGCATCCTTGATGGAACACCGGGGGAGGTAATTGATAAACTGTACAATCTACCCTTTGAAGTTCCTGCGAGTGAATTTCCGTTGGAGAAATCGCCGTTGGCACATGAGTATTTTATCGTGCGCAATGGTCAAAAATCAGGACTGGCAAAATACGAACCGCAAGATAGCACTTTTCATCGCGTTGACAAAACGCAGTGTTATGGCATTACTCCCCGCAATGCAGAGCAGACTTTTGCCTTGAATGCACTGCTCGATACGAATATTCAACTTGTAACGATTGCTGGCAAGGCAGGAACCGGGAAAACGCTTTTAGCGCTGGCTGCTGCTTTGGAACGACGCAAAAATTACCGGCAAATTTATCTTGCCCGTCCGGTTGTGCCGTTGAGCAATAAAGATATCGGTTACCTGCCTGGCGACATCAGTGCCAAACTCGATCCTTATATGCAACCACTTTACGATAATCTTGCGGTCATTCGAAATCAATTTAACGAAAAGGACCGCAATAATGAGCGAATACGTGATTATCTGGAAAATGAAAAACTCATCATCACACCACTGAGCTACATTCGTGGCCGCAGCCTCAGCCGCATTTATTTTATTGTTGATGAAGCACAGAACCTGACACCACACGAAATCAAAACGATAATTACACGTGCCGGCGAAGGGACGAAGATGATTTTTACGGGTGATATTTTTCAGATCGATCACCCCTATCTGGACACCAATTCCAACGGCCTGACTTACCTCATTGAAAAAATGAAAGGACAGGAAATTTATGCCCACGTAATGCTGGAAAAAGGGGAAAGGTCACCCCTGGCTGAGTTGGCGAGCAATGTTTTATAGTTTGAGTCTGCACTTATACGACAAGCTGTATCTCATTTTATTTTCAGAAAGAATTTGCATTCAAAGCAAAAATCATGTTAATTTCATCACTTAACCTGCCACGCTTGAAGTCAATCCGGGATAAAAATAGTGATGATAAAACTACGTTATGTTCTTTTCTTGCTACTTTTTCTAACAACAAGTTGCGCCCCACCTTTTTTCAAAAAACAACCCAGACTACGATATAATATTTCGAAGTACGATAAAACCACGCAACACGCCTGGAATGCCGTCGATAAATTTCTGCAGCAATGCATCACCTCAGCTACTCCAGTTGCGATCAACCGCTATTCCCGCATCGATACTATTCTCATTGAAAAAGCAGCTAAAAAAGTGGAAATCCATCTGACAGATCCCTTTAGTTATATGCCTTTTCGCCCGGAATCTGTGGCCAATATCTATTCTGATGTCAAAAAGGAATTAGGGAAAAAGTTTCGCAATTATGATGTCTCGATAGAGGTCCTCGGTCAACCCATTGAGGAATTGATTCCGAACGTTTATCGGGCACCTGCGGATGTCGACAGTACGCGTTTGGCAAAAAAAGTGGCTTATCAGCCTCCATTGGTCACTCAATTAGACGCTCAATTCCATCCGACAAGTGGCTTGCAAGGCCGGCATATCGCTTTGTGGCCGAGCCACGGCTGGTATTATGAACAAAGACTGCAACGCTGGGAATGGCAACGGGCGCGGGTTTTTCAAACGGTAGAAGATTTACTTCCCTTGAGTTTCGTTGTGCCCTATCTCATGCCGATGCTCGAAAACGCAGGGGCGAATGTGCTCATGCCGCGGGAAAGGGATTTGCAAAGTCAGGAAGTCATCGTCGATAATGATTCTCCTGCAGATTCAATCTGTTATCTTGAACACGCAGTGACAAAGGTGCTACCATGGCGTGAGGCGAACGACACTGGATTTGCAGCAGGCGAGATGCCGTACACAGGAAATGTAAATCCATTCAAAACCGGTACCTCTCGAGTTGTTAAAACAGATTCAACTGCAACGGCATCCGCAGCCTGGATACCTGATATTCCCGAAGATGGAAAATATTATGTTTCCATCGCATACGCCGCAGCAGATAGCCATAGCACGGCCGCCCACTACACTGTTTATCACAGCGGTGGCAAAACAGAGTTTGCGGTGAATCAACAAATGGGTGGCAAAACCTGGATTTATTTAGGGCAATTTGCCTTTAAAAAAGGATTTCATCCGGAAACACAGAAGGTCGTTTTAAGCAATGATATCCTGGAATCTTCGAACCTGACTCCTGCACTAACCGACGATGTGATTCGTATTAATTCCAGCTTCGGTTTTAACACAGTGGAAAAAAAGAGTGCCGACAATGCGACAAACGCTTCAAGGGATGGGGCAAGGTGGGTATCTGCAGATGCTGTGCGTTTTGGTGGTGGTATGGGAACTATTTCCCGCGGCGGAACGACCAGTGGCCGGCCTCGTTTTACCGAAGCAGCGCGATATTACATGCAGTTCGCTGGTATGCCGGATACACTGGTGTACAATGTTACCGAAAAAAATAATGACTACATTGATGATTACCGTTCCCGCGGAGAATGGGTGAATTATCTGCGCGGGGCGCCTTTTGGCCCCTCAAAAAATCGACTAGTGAAAGGACTTGGCATTCCAATCGATCTCAGTCTGGCTTTTCACACGGACGCCGGCTACACACGCAACGATACGACGGTTGGCACCTTGTTAATTTATAGCTCAACAGGAAGTGATAGCACGCGTTTCTTCCCGGATTTTGTTTCCAGATTTGCCAGTCGTGATTTTACCGATATTCTGCAAACACAACTCGTGGACGATATCCGTTCGAAATACGATCCCATATGGACGCGTCGTGGCATCTGGGACAGAGATTATAGCGAAGCCTATCGCCCGAATGTTCCCGCTGCACTACTTGAATTGCTGTCACATCACAATTTTCTCGATATGAAATTTGCCCTCGATCCGCGATTTCGTTTCGATGCCAGTCGTTCAATTTACAAAGCCATGTTAAAATTTCTCTCCATTCATAATGGCTTTTCTTACGTTGTGCAGCCCTTGCCCGTCGACCACTTTTCTGCGGAGTTTGTGGATTCCCGAAATGTTGTACTGCATTGGAAGCCGGTGAGTGATCCCCTCGAACCAACCGCTGAGGCGCAAAATTACATCGTTTATACGCGTGTTGATAGCGGTGATTTTGATAACGGGCAGGTTGTTTTCACCGATTCTTTGCGTATCGATACTATACAGACAGGAAAAATATACAGCTACAAAGTGACGGCGGTAAACGCAGGCGGCCAGAGTATGCCTTCGGAGATTCTCTCCATTTCCTGTGCCGATTCCAGCAAGGGAACGGTGCTGATCGTTAATGCGTTTGACCGGGTTGCTGCTGCAGCGACTGTGGAAGAGGGGAACCTTTTGGGATTTGTTGATCTTTGGGATCAGGGTGTTCCGGATCGCTATGATCTCAATTATATCGGTCAACAATATATGCTCGACGCCAACAGCAAATGGATTGATGACGATGCGCCTGGCCACGGAGCAAGTTATGCAAATTACGAGACGAAAATAATTGCCGGCAATACCTTTGACTTTCCCTTTGTGCACGGAACCTCACTACGAAATCTCGGCTACACCTTCGTTTCCTGCAGTGATGAAGCGGTTGAATCACGGCAGGTTGATTTGGGTAAATATGCGTTCGTTGATTTTATCTTAGGTGAGGAGAAAGAGACACCCGCACAGCGGAAGGATATGCCGTCCCGTTACCAGATTTACACTCCGGAATTGCGTCAAGCTCTGACGAATTATGTGGAGCATGGAGGAAATTTATTCATCTCCGGCAGTTATATCGGTAGCGATTTAATTGAAAAACCGGTTGTTGCGGCAGCCGATTCTGCGTTTGCAAAAAATACGTTAAAATTCATACACCGAACGAATTGGGCAGCACGAAGCGGAGGTGTTTTGAGTGTGGATAAATCAATGGATTCAATACTTCATCGTTTTGAATTTAATACCGAACTGAACAGTAAAATTTATGCTGCTGAAGCACCAGATGGCATCGAACCGGCAAACAAAGAGGGCAGAACAATCCTGCGTTATGAAGAAAGCAATATAAGTGCTGCGGTTGGCTATAAAGGTAGATGCGATATTGTCCTTTTTGGTTTTCCCTTTGAAACCATTCTCGGGCAGAGCCAAAGGGATGCAGTGATGCGAGCAGTTATGAAATGGTTTGAATAAAATTGCCGGACAGCCTGATCATTTACCGCTAATCTTCCTTTGGCAGTTTGGATTTTTTGTCCAAGCTGTAAAAATGAAAGGTTAAGCCTCGCCGGTATTTTACACAGTCTGGAAAATTTTAGAAATCTTCCTTATTCCTGTTGGACCATTCTGAATTCATGCATGAAAAATAGGTACGTTCCTCTCTTCAATTTTAAGTTCACCCATTCATTCGATACTTCTAAAAAGACATCGTTAAAAACGAGATTGTCGTGTTGGGAATTAGCTGTTCGAATGCTTCTTCCCGGCATTTCAGCCGTTTGGCGTTCGTCTTTGCCTTATGTCAAAGATATCGGACGTATTGATATTGGAGGCAAATGGCGCATAGCACAAAATCATTATTACCGTTGTGATGGAATGCCCGATGTTTTTTTATGAAAAATCTACAAACAATGTCTATCGCACACTTGATTTCATCACATGGTGTGATTCTGTATTTCATACTGACGCGAAAATTCAGGAAGTGGGTTGCGTTCTTGAGATTTTTTATAACTAATTTCATTTATTCTAATTTTTTATTGGTTCTTGTTTTCGTTATTCTATATTTAAACTCTACTTGGGCATGATTAAAAAAACTCAATCTATTTTAATTTAAGGAGCGTCATATGAAAAAGAAAATTCTAATTGTTGCCGCACTTTTAATGATTGCAACGGCAAGTTTTGCTTTTGTTATGCGCGATAGTTCAGTTGCAGATAAAGAATGCGCGCCTTCCGAAAACTGTGGCGCTGGAATGCCTGGCTGTTGCCAGGGTGGCAACTGATAGGATTTTGTGGAGTTTCGAAACAAAACTATTTGAAAATATATTTTTTTATTTAAAATAGACGTCCCGCTGAATTAGATTTTTCTGCTTAGCGGGACGTTTATGCTTTAGGGACGGTTTCGAAACACTTTTCCGAGGTAAAAATGCACACACTCAAACAAGATAAAAATTTTCTTGGCTTGCCTGAGGATCTTTCTGATTTTGACAAAGCACGTGGACTTGTCTGGCCTATCGCCCATGAAGCAACGACATCCTATGCCAAAGGAACGGCGAACGGCCCCGCTGCCATTCTTGAAGCCTCACACCAGGTGGAATTTTGGGATGACGAACTTGATTTGGAGCCATGTCAAACTGGTATCGCCACGTTGCCGATTTTTTCGATGGATGATCGGTCACATCAAGAGGCACTTGATGCGATGCAAAAGAAGGCAAACGAATTGTTTGCTGGCGATAAATTCGTTCTCTCTTTGGGTGGTGAGCATAGTGTCACAATACCTTTGGTGAAGGCGGCTGTTGAGCGCTTTGATAATTTGTCCGTGCTGCAGCTCGATGCACACAGTGACCTGCGCGACAGCTATGAAGGATCACCACTGAATCACGCATGTGTTATGGCGCGGGTTAATGAAATGTGTCCGTTTGTAAGCGTTGGTTTGCGAAGCGGTATTCGCAGAGAAGGCGAAAATATACGTTCCGATGCGCAGTTATTTTACGCCGGAAAAATTCAGGGAACGCATGACTGGATGCAAAAAGCCATCGATGGACTGACAGAAAACGTTTATATCACTTTTGATCTCGATTTTCTTGATCCGTCAATAATGCCTTCGGTTGGAACGCCGGAACCCGGTGGCTTTTACTGGTATGAAACTTTGCAGTTTCTGCGCATGGTTTTTCAGCAACGCACTGTGGTTGCCGCAGATATTGTTGAGCTGATGCCAATTCCCGGATTGCAGACATCGGATTTTTTAGCAGCGAAGTTAGGCTATAAGATGTTCGGGTACAAATTTTTTCATCTTTCAGCTTGACAAATTACATAAAAATAGTTATCATCCCAGTCTGAAATTTTATGCGAAGGAGGCATAGAGCGTTGAAAACATACATTCCTAAAGTCAGCGAAATCAAGAAAGACTGGTTCATAGTCGACGCTGAAGGCTTAACACTTGGAAGATTGGCGAGCAATATCGCACAAATTTTACGCGGTAAACATAAACCAATGTTTACACCGCATATGGATACCGGTGATTTTGTAATTGTCGTCAATGCAGAGAAAATAGTCGTGACCGGTAAAAAAACGCAGGAAAAACTGTATTCCCGTTTTACTGGCTACCCAGGCGGGTTACGTCAAGTCAGTTTCGATGATTTAATTCGCAATCATCCTGAAAGAATTGTTACGAAAGCAGTTTGGGGTATGCTTCCACATAATCGCCTTGGACGCAAAGTTATCAAACATTTAAAAGTTTATGCAGGTGCTGAACATCCACATCAGGCACAACAACCCCAGGAAATGAAATTTTAGTTAGAGAGAGCAGAAATTTTATGAAAACAAATGCTTATGCTGCAACTGGTCGTCGTAAAGGCTCCGTCGCTCGTGTCAGGTTATTGCCTGGAACTGGAAATATTACGATCAACAAGCGCGAGTGCCTGGACTATTTGAAGCGTGAAACGTTGAAAATGATCATCGAACAGCCTTTCGATACAACCGATACCATCGGAAAATTTGATGTGGTAGCAACAGTGCATGGCGGTGGCTTAACAGGTCAGGCCGGTGCGATGCGATTGGGCATTGCACGTGCGTTGCAGATTTATGATGAAGAATTACGTTCATCCCTGAAACGAGCGGGATTCCTGACCCGGGATGCTCGCGTTAAAGAACGTAAAAAATACGGTCTTGCCGGTGCTCGTAAGAGATTTCAATTCTCTAAAAGGTAAGATTAAAATAGTGGCGATAAAAATTCTAAACCCGTTTCGGATTCCGAAATGGGTTTTTTGTAGTTAAAATAACAGATTCAAATTATTATCACGCACACTCGTTCGCCGGTTCATGGGTGCTTTCCTCGGAAAGTTTGGATGAGGCATAAAAACGAGTGGTGGACTAACCCTTACTCATGGAGACTCACGTGAAAGAAGTTCAACTTAATGATCTTTTAGCCGCTGGTGTTCACTTTGGACACTTGACCCGTCGCTGGAATCCCAAAATGAAAAAATACATTTTTATGGAACGCAACGGGATTCATGTCATCGACCTCAATAAAACCCTCAAACTCGTCAAAGAAGCACAAGCTGCGATGATTGAACTCGTCCGCAGTGGTGAATCTGTGCTTTTTGTCGGTACAAAAAAACAAGCTCGCGACATCATCAAAGCAGCAGCTGAAAAATGCGATATGCATTATGTTACCGAACGCTGGTTAGGTGGTACTCTCACCAATTTCTCGACGATTAAAAAGAGCATCAAACGGATGAAAAATCTCGAGAAAAAAGCCACTGATGGAACCTACGATAAAATCAACAAAAAAGAAATTTTATCAATTGAACGGGAATTAGAAAAACTCGATCGCGTTCTTGGTGGTATTCGGGATATGAACAGACTGCCTGGCGCGGCGCTTGTGGTAGATCCCAAAAAAGAAGCGATTGCTGTAGCGGAATTACGTCGCCTGGACATTCCTGTTTTCGCTATCGTCGACACAAATTGTGATCCATCGATGGTTGACTACATTATTCCTGCAAATGATGATGCTTTTAAATCCATTGCATTGATTGTTGAAGCAATGACAGATGCAATTCTTGAAGGTCGCAGTGGTCGTGTCGAGAAAGAAGACCAAAAAGAAGATGAAGCCGATCAGGATGATGTCAAAGAACTCATTGAAGACGCCGTTGCCGATGATGACGACGATTCGGAAGATTAATTTTTGTATGAATTAATCCCCATAATGAATATTTCTCATCACAGCACGGTGAGAGTTTTAAAATAGAGTAATCAAGAACAATTTGCAATTTGGAGAATAGATATGGCAATCTCAGCTGCCGATGTAAAGACACTCCGTGATATGACCGGAGCTGGAATGATGGATTGTAAAAAGGCTTTGATGGAAGTTGAAGGTGATATAGAGAAAGCGATACAGTACTTGCGGGAAAAAGGCGCCGCAATCGCTGAGAAAAAAGGCGGACGTGCAACAAATGATGGCGTTATCGAAACCTATGTTCATGCTGGTTCCAAACTTGGCGTCATGGTCGAGATTAATTGCGAGACTGATTTCGTTGCTAAAACGGAAGAATTTAAGCAATTAGCCCGTGATATCGCAATGCAGATCGCAGCAGCGAATCCGGTTTCGGTTAGTCGCGAAGAAATTCCGGAAGATCTTATTGCAAAGGAACGTGAAATTTATACGCACCAGGCTAAAAACGAAGGTAAACCTGACAAAATCATCGATCGATATGTTGATGGTAAGTTGAATAAATTTTATCAGGAAACTGCCTTGATGGAGCAAGGTTTCGTTAAGGATCCGAAAAAATCTATTCGTGATATCATTACAGAAGTCATTGCAAAACTGGGTGAAAATATCACGGTACGTCGTTTTGTACGCTACCAGCTCGGCGAAGAGTTATAATCAGACACCTTTCGAAAATACAACATACGGCGGTTGAAAGGTAACTCAACCGCTTTCTATTTCCTCCTGAATATTTTAAATGTGGGTGATTCATTGGCTGACTTGAAATATAAACGTGTGCTTCTGAAATTGAGTGGCGAAGCGCTGATGGGTTCAAAAGGGCTTGGCATCGACCCACAAATCGTAGAAAATCTTGCAAAAGAAATCAAAACCATACGGGAACTGGGTGTCGAGCTTGCTATTGTTATCGGCGGCGGTAATATCTTTCGTGGTCTCTCTGCGAGCGCGCGTGGTATGGATCGCGTGCAGGCGGATTACATGGGAATGCTCGCAACGATCATCAATGCTTTGGCTTTGCAGGATTATCTTGAACGCTACAATGTTTATACCCGTGTGCAAACAGCGATTAAAATGGAAGAAATTGCCGAGCCGTTTATTCGACGCCGTGCTGTTCGCCACCTGGAAAAAGGTCGCGTTGTTATATTTGCATCCGGTACAGGAAATCCTTATTTTACAACCGATACAGCAGCGGCTCTTCGTGCTGTGGAAATCGAAGCTGACGTAATTTTGAAAGCGACAAAAGTGGATGGTGTCTACAACTCTGATCCAATGAAGAATCCAGAGGCAATTAAATATGACTTTCTTTCCCACATTGACATCATCAAGGATAGCTTAAAAGTGATGGATTCTACTGCAGCCACGTTGTGTATGGACAATGATTTGCCAATAATAGTGCTTAATATGAATAATACAGGTAATCTTCGCCGAGCAATTCTCGGTGAGCAAATCGGAACTTTAATTTCGGGGAGCTGATATGAAAACTCACGAAATAGTTAAAGATGTGCAGGACCGTATGGACAAAACTCTTGAGTCTACTCGAGATGAATTGTCAAAAATAAGATCAGGAAAGGCTACTCCCGCATTACTTGACCCGGTCCGGGTTGAGGCTTACGGAGGCAAAATGCCTTTGAATCAGGTTGCAACCGTTACAACTCCGGATCCCCGGCTCATTCTCGTCCAGCCGTGGGACAAGAGCTTAATCGGAGCCATTGAAAAAGCTATTCTAAAATCCGACCTGGGGTTGAATCCCTCTAATGACGGGACGGTAATCCGTGTTCCACTCCCTCCATTAAATGAGGAGCGGCGCAACGATTTGGTTAAACTATGTCGCAAAGTTGTCGAAGACGGACGGGTTGCGATTCGCAATATCAGACGTGATGGGAACGATCAGTACAAAAAACTCGAAAAGAGTCATGACATGTCGGAAGATGAAGTCTTTAATCACCTGGATGAAATTCAACAATCGACGGATAAACACATTAAGATGCTCGATGAAGTACTTCAGCATAAAGAAGCTGAGATAATGGAAGTCTGAGTTTTTTGTGAGAAGATTTAAAGCCTGTGAATGTGAAGTTTACAGGCTTTTTTTGTTTAAGGTATCGATTCAAAAATTAGCAATACCCTTTTCCTCTTTATTTTCCGGTATTTAATCGAGAATAAATCAGTTAACTCATTTTGAGAAAAAATATGCACAAAAAATTCCTTTCCAGTTTTTGGATCCTTTTCATTCTAAGCACGGTGAGATTGCATCCACAGGAATTACAAATAAAATTTCATCACCAAATCGATCTTTCTGCTTGTGCGACCAATACTGCGACAACTTTCAATAATCTCTCGGTAAGCACTGAAAACCTGATTTATATTGTTGATGCCGGTTTAAACAGAATTTTGATGACGGACAGTCTTGGGCATTTCATTCGTGAAGTTGGTGGCTTTGGTTGGGAATTGCAGCAATTCGACCAGCCAACAGCAGTTTGGGCTGAGAATGCACTGGATGTATTTGTGGCTGATTATAATAATTCACGTATCCAGCGTTTTGACCGGACATTAAATTTTGTCTCCGCGATAATAGGTGATGAAATTTTGGCGGATGAAAAAAAGTTTGCTTTTCCTGTTGCTGTCGCCTGGTCCCGTTTTGGTGATTTATTTATTATTGAATCGGAGCTGCAACGAGTGATTCAGTTTAATGAACTCGGTGAGCCGCTACGAACTTTTGGAGATTACGATGAAGGCGCCGGGCGTTTGGTTACTCCCGTGAATTTATGTGTAAGTGATGAGAATAAGATTTTCGTTGCCGATCGAGGACGTCGAAGTGTAATAAAATTTGATTATTATGGGAACTTTTTACAGGAATTGCCTTTTCATTCTATGGCACAAATCGAGGCAATTTCCTGGCTGCAAAATAAAATATTTGTCCTCGATGGTAAATCAAATAGATGTGCTGTTTCTTCGGAAACCGGTGAAATATTTGTCGATTTTTCACCAGTAATTCAACAATCAACAACAAAAACACGCCAGATAACCGATTTGTGTATACAAAGGAACCGTTTGTACTTTCTCGATGATAACCAGAAGTTAATTCATGTTTACACAATGAGCAACCGGGGTAAATGAGCCAGTTTGAGAATAAATATGCTTTCAGGCTTTCCGGAGTTATAAAAAGATATGGCTTGATCTACAAAGTAATGCAGCTTACTCTGCTTACCTGCACTCTTTTCCCTTCGTTAAGTGCACAAGAAATCGACACTCCCTTGAACAATTTTCAAGTCCGGTATTTTGCTTTTTTTATGGATACAAGCAAGGTTATCGCTTTGCCCGATTCATTTATTCTCGCTGAAACGGACAGCCTGGTTTTTCACGACACCCATTTACAGCGGGACCTCGATTACCGCATTAATTTTTCTCAATCCCGGTTGGTTTTATTGACTCCAAATATTCAGGCTGGGGACTCGATATTTATCTCCTACCAAAAGTTGAATTGGCCATTGCGAAAGACATACTTCCTGCAAAAACCACAAACAAAGCCCGATTCACTTTCGTCCTCAAATTCTATTGCAACAATGTTTAGCCGACAGGAATCAGCAGAAACCGATGAATACACGTCAAACCTTCGCAAAAGTGGCAGTCTCGTTCGTGGCATATCCCTGGGTTCAAACCAGGGCTTGAAAGTTGATTCAGGTTTGCGTTTACAGGTTTCCGGTGAGGTAACCGAGGGCGTCGAAATAGTCGCTGCGCTTACGGATCAGAGTACGCCCATTCAACCGGAAGGCAATACGCAAACCCTGCAGGAAATCGACAAAGTCTTTATTAAACTCAAATCCCGTCAGTTTGAAACCACGATGGGCGACTACAATCTTGATTTAACCGGCACTGAGTTTACCCGCTACCAACGAAAGTTGCAAGGGGCAATGGCAACAGTTTATCCACAAAATGATGCGCATGTCACTTTTTCTGGCGCAGTCTCAAAAGGGCAATTCCGCACGCAGGAATTTCAAGGCATTGAGGGGAATCAGGGACCTTATCAGCTTACCGGTGAACGCGGACAGATTGATATCCTGGTGCTCGCAGGAACAGAACGCATCTGGATTGACGGCGAAGAAATGGTTCGCGGTGAAAACAACGACTACGTCATCGAATATGGAAGCGGCGAAATTACCTTCACTCGCAAGCGGCTCATAACAGCAGATTCCCGCATTTCTGTTGATTTTCAATTTTCAGATGAAAGATTTCAACGCAATCTTTATGCTCTCGAAGCAGGAGCGAAATTGTTCGATGAGAAATTGGCAATCAAATCGACTTTGCTACGAGAAAAAGATGATGCGGACAATCCCTTAGGAATCACTTTAACAGATGAAATCCGTGACGCGCTGTCGAGCGCGGGTGATGGACAGGCGGTGAGTAATGGCGCCAATTATGTTGGTGCGGACAGCGGCAGTTACATTCTTCAGGATTCTATTTTTATTTATGTTGGTATCGATCAAGGTGATTATCAGGTGCGTTTTTCCGACCTTGGCCCGGGACAGGGCAGTTATGAATACGAAGGCTTTGGACGCTATCGCTTTATTGGCCAGGGAGCAGCACGCTATGCCCCCGTCGTTTTACTTCCCACGGCAAAAAAACACGATGTGGCCGACTTGCGAATGGATTTTCAAACAAGCGCAGCGATTAAAGTTAGTACAGAACTTGCCGTGAGTAATTTGGACAACAATCTCTACTCGAGCTTGGATGATGGGGACAACACAGGCCAGGCCTGGCTGCTTTCCCTCGCTGCGCAGCCGCAGTCGCTTACCTTGCACGGCATCAATTTCGGTAGAGCAGATCTTCATGTTCACCACCGATTTCGCAGTGAACGATATAAGGATATTGATCGCGCAGATGAAATTGAATTTGGTAGGCAATGGGATATCGCAGATGAAAAGAAAACCGGGAATGAGCGGATAACCGAGGCGAAAATTCGTTACATACCGCGCGACAGGATGCATTTTTTCGGCAGCGGTGGTTTTTTGAATCAGGATGGGAATGGAATTTCCTCTAAAAAAATCAGTGGTGGAACACGATGGCAAACACCACAATTTCTGGAGCTGAACTACAATATTGAAAAAATCGAAAAAAAGAATGAGACGATTGCCACGCCGAATTCATGGTTAAGGCAAAATGGCGCTGTATTCCGAACCATGTGGTATCTGACCCCTAAAATAGAATTCGAAAGTGAGACAAAGAAAGAAACGCCCTTAGCCGATAGCCTACGCTCGGGATTTCGATTTACGCAGCTTGCTTCGGGAGTGGAGCTGGCGCGATTTAAACATATCGCCGCTGGAATAGAATACACGCAACGTGAAGACGACGACCGGTTTGAACAAAGTTTTCTGCCTAAAAGTACAGCTCATACACGCCAGTTTAATTTGGCAACACAAAATATTAAAAATTTCAATTTTTCTGGTTCATATATTCATCGCACAAGGGATTACAACGCTGCTGGCTTATCGGATACTCGCACCGATTTAGCGGAAATCAATATTGGTTCGTCTCAATGGAAAAATGCAGTTAAATTTTCCAGTCATTATCAGATCACAAATACACAAGTGGGCAAACAAGAAGAAGTTTATTTCAAAGTTCGTGAGGGCGACGGAAATTATAGCTATGACGCAGCGTTGGATGAATACATTCCGGATCCATTTGGTGAATATGTGCTTCGCCTATTACCAACGGATGAATTCATTCCGGTGGTCGAACTCAAAGGGCGAATCAATGTGCGTTTAAGTCCAAAAACTGCGTTGCGAACAACGAAAACATCCTCTTTTTATAAGAAATTTCTCGCCAATATCAGTAGCGAAACCTTCCTACGCATTGAAGAGAAGACACAAGAACCGAAAGTCCGTGATATTTATTTTCTGAACCTCTCCAAATTTCAAAATCCCGATACGACCATTCTTGGCAACATGTCTTTGCGACAGGATATTACACTTTTTGAAATGAGACGGGATATTTCTCTTCGTTATCGCCTGCTGTCCAGTAAGAGCATCAACAATCAATTTATCGATAGCAAACAGAAAAGAAGGTACATTCGCCACGAATGGCGATTAAATGCCCCACCGACGCGTCAGTGGGGAGGGCGGTTTGAGCTGATTCGAACAATAGAAGATAAAACATTTTCCAGCGAAACGCGTCCCGACAGATTCATACGTGGGCTGCGTTTTGAATCGGAGGTTTCCTGGCGACCTCAAAACCGTCTCGAAGTAGCTTTACACAATGTTTATGGATTTGATGCAGATAAAGCTTATAAACCACAGACAGAAGTGAGGCAAATGACGCTCAAACCACGCACGACTTATTCTTTTAGTGGCCGTGGCCGCCTGCGCGCAGAATTTGAATACACCAAAGTGACTGCCAATGAGGACTCGCGAATCATTCCCTATGAGATGGCACAAGGGAATCGTCTGGGACGGTCCATGAGATGGAATTTGTCGTTCGATTACCGAATGTCGACGAATTTAAACAGTTCCATAAGTTATCAGGGACGGGATGAACCGCAGCGGGATCAGACGATTCATGTAGCAAAAGTTGAAATGCGTGCCTATTTTTAATGTTTGTAAAATTTTAAGTTAGCGAGTGCAAACTTGACGCCCTTGATGAATAGAAACTGGATTTTTTAAGATTGATCACAACCAAAAATTGGAAAATTTTGCACACTATGCCAGACTTGTGGACTAAATTCATTGTTCGAGTAAGAAGCAGTAGTGGGACTGTTGCAATCGTCTCCACTTTGATGTTACTATTTGTTGTTTCGGAAGTGGATGGCTCGAACAAGCTTCTCGAAATGGCAGAGGGAGATTCCACACAATACCCGCTTGAAGTGCGTTTTCAAGATGGGAGAAATGATGCTCCTTTGCTGCAAGCGTTGGGTTTAAATATACGGAATCCAGTAACGAATTTGCAGTTAAGCGAGCTTGCGCAGCGCAGTTTAAATTGGCTGAATTCCGATGGGTATTATTTCGCCTCCATCGATACGCTGGAAAAACGGCAGCAACCAAAACCGCATATTTTTCTTTGCATAAATGCTGGTGTAAAAAGCAAGAATCTGCATATCTCTATCAAACCTTCCAACAACGTTTACCAACAGCAATGGCAGAAATCGATCGCACACACCAACTCGATCGCAGGCATTAAAGATGGGATTTTCACGATTCTCGAGGAGTTAAGTGAGCATGGATATCCCTTTGCTAAAATCATCTTCGATTCAGTTACAGTTGAAAAAAATAATACTGATTTCGGTGATATTAAATCTTCATCACATGTTTTGTTTGGCCCATACGTTGTGCTGGACACCATAGAGATACGCGGTAATTCGCTAACGCAAGATAAAGTGATTCGACGTGAAACCGGAATCAAAATCGGTGATGTCTACAAGGCATCCCGTGTGCGTGAGGTGCGCGATCGTCTGCAACGCATGGGTATTTTTTCGACGGTAGGTGAACCCCAGTTGTTTTATGAAAATGGCCGTTCTGTGCTCCAAATTGCTGTGCGTGAAGGAAGTACAAATATTTTTAATGGTGTTGCCGGGTACAATCCCGGGAATGACGGTGAATCCGGGTATCTAACTGGTACTCTCGATTTGCAATTTGGGAATTTGTTGGGTACCGGGCGTAAGATGGCGGCCCGATGGGAAAAAAGGAATCGTCACGCGCAGGAATTGGCAATTCATTATTTCGAACCATGGTTTCTCAATTATCCTGTACATTTGCAAGGTGGATTCCAGCAATTGATACAGGATACGCTTTATGTGGAAAGACGCTTTGACTTTGCAGTGGAATGGCCTTTCCGCGATATTGTTAATTTTGTCGGGAAGCTTGAACGAACAACGGTGAATCCTGATTCATTTGGTATTGAACTTTTTAACCTGCAAAAAAGTAGTTCCTTTTCCGCCGGGTTTGGCTTGCGATACGATTCGCGCAATAATACGTATAATCCACAACGTGGTGTTTATTATTATACAATAGTCGAATCAGTTCAGAAACAGGCGAACGGCCATTTTAAACAGCAGAAAGTTGCGGTGGACTTCCATTGGCTTTTGCCGCTCTGGCGGTTGCAGGTATTCAGTAGTGAACTCCACTGGCGCGATATTTCAAGCACTGAAGAACGTATCACTTTTGCAGATCAATACCGTCTGGGTGGAGCGAAAACTTTGCGCGGTTACCGTGAAGAGCAATTTCGTGGAGATCGCCTTGCCTGGGCAAATCTTGAATACCGCTATTTGTTGGGGAGAAGTAGTCGCGCCTTTCTTTTTTTCGATGCAGGTTCAATTTCAGCAGATAATGAAAATACGGGGAACGAGATTTTTACCAGTTTTGGGCTCGGTGTTCGCATGGAAACAAAGTTGGGGATTGTTGGTCTGGACTTCGGACTTGGAAAAGGCGATGGTCTGAGCCAGGGCAAAATACATGTGAGTTTGGTCAATTCATTTTAATTTCTTCCAGTTTAAAATTTCACTAAACAATTTCACCAATTCCTGTGTCAAAATGAATGGATGATGTGCTCGAGATATTACAGTAGAACCTGTGCCACTCAAAATGACATTATTGTGAAAGCGACATTTCATTTTGTGTTTCGCGACGATTCCATATTCATAGTGGCAACAGGTCGCCAGCAACTTAAGTTAATTCTTGTTAAATTTTGCGGGATATCTACTGTAGCGGGGAAATCCAGGAAACAACTTGAATTCAGTCCCGTAAGGTTGATTCCGGTACGGCAATTAAAAAGCCTTATCTCTAATTTAACCGATCGTAATAGGTTCTTACAGAAAGGAGAATATGTATGTCCCAAAAACTGGTTACAAAAAATGGAAAGAGATTCGTATTGTATATTTCCCAGGAGTTACGCAACGAGATTACAGCCTGTGTAAACCGTGACGGTACAACTTTAGCAGACTTTGCACGAGACGCATTTGAGTCCTATTTGAATGACAGGCGCCAGGAAGAACGCCGACGCCAATTGGAGGAATCCTGTCTTATGTTGCGGAAATTTGATGGTCAACGTCTACAGGCATGGGGCCGAACAGAATCTGATGGATGGGCATCATGAATCTGTACAGTCGAGGTGACGTTGTCTTGGTTGATTTGAGCAACGGCACACCAAATTCGACTTCACAATTTGTTTCTCCCGCCGTCGTTATATCCAGTGATACGCTGAATGCAAACCTTGATACATTAATCGTGTGTCCGATTGTTGATGCTAACGGGATAAGTGAATCGCGCATTGGAGCGACTTTTCTACCGCAGGATGTAACAGGACTTGGAAAAAACAGTATCATTCTCTCTTTTCAAATTCGCAGCATTGATCGGAATCGAATTATTCGCCGGGTTGGCTCACTTCCTGCTCTTTATATGGAGCAAGTGCAGGATGGTGTTAGCGCAGCCCTTGAATTGCACTGAGATGAATCCCTTGAGTATGGAGCGGAAAATTAAGGGATTTCAAACCAGATCATTCATGATAATGCCAATGGGACAGTGGTCTGAACCCATCACTTCTGAGCGTATAAAAGCATCCTCCAGATGGGGACGTAACGCGGATGAAATACAAAAATAATCAATTCGCCAGCCAATGTTCCTTGCTCTTGCATTCATTCGATAAGTCCACCAGGTATATTGCCCGCCTTCCGTATTAAATTCACGAAATGTATCAATAAATCCTGCCTTGATAATGTTATCAAATCCATCTCTCTCCTCGTCAGTAAAACCAGCATTTCTGCGATTGTTTTTGGGATTTGCCAGGTCTATTTCTTTATGAGCCACATTGAGATCCCCGCAAAATATGACAGGTTTTTTTGCTTCTAAAGCTTTGACATATTTGAGAAAATCAATATCCCATTTATTTTGCCTGTAATCCAGGCGTGCGAGCTCTCGTTGAGAATTTGGTGTGTAAACAGTTACTATAAAGAACTTCTCAAATTCGAGCGTGATAACACGGCCTTCCGAATCGTGTTCGGGAATATTTATGCCATACTGAACATCGATAGGCTCTATTTTTGAAAAAATTGCTGTACCGGAATACCCTTTTTTCTCAGCAGAATTCCAGAAACCATAATAGCCATTCAAATCTATATCAACTTGACTTGCTTCTGCTTTAGTTTCCTGAAGGCACAAAATATCCATGTCTTCGTTTTTTAAGAAATCCGTGAATCCTTTATTTAAAGCGGCTCGAATACCATTGACATTCCAGGAGATCAGCTTCATAATTATTTAATTCCTTCTTAAAGATTATTTAATTGTTTGCCGGAAAATGCACATTTTTAAGATAAATGAAAAGCGATAATTCTGAATGGAATTTTTTTGGGTGCGATGCTGAGTTGTCGTTTCTGTAACCAACTCAGCACGATTACTTTAGGGTAGGAATGCAGAAAAATTTAGTCTTGCTTGATGTCTGATAAAATTTTATGTGCTCTATGGAAGAAATACGAACCTGTTTTGATTGATGATAAGCAGCTTCTTGCAGCTTTCAGATCGTTTTGATAATTGTAGGCGAGTCCAAGAAAGAAATTTCCCCGCTCTGAATTGCTTAACTCGATTTGGGAATCGATTTTTTTAACAATTTTAAGGTAGAAAATAGCTTTTTCCAAATGTTCGCTGGAAATTACCTCCGATTGTGGTTTTTCCAGCGCTAAACTAAAATGAGAGATTGCGTATAAAAATTGGATATCCCCAAGCAGTAATTGGCCTTCAAAGCTTGATTCAAGATCGTCTGCGTATTGTGGATTGTTTACGATAAATTGCAAATGCTCAATCACAAGATTGAAATGACCCTTTCTGAAGTATTTATAATTCGTTTCGAATTGTGTTCTCAGCAATGGGAGTTGATTTGATCGATCTGTTACACCTTCCATCGATCTTAAGTTTAGTCTGCTATCGCCTACAGCCCTGGATTCCAAAGAATTAAACAGGGAATCTTTTTTAACCTCTGTCTGAAAATTTGCTTTTGTGATATTCGCTGATACGGGATTGATTGATTGGTAATATTTTATGGAAATGAAAATGAGAAGTGCTGAGAATGAAAGTGCGAGGGTCATTTTAAAAGCTGGAGTGAAATGAATATTCGTGTATTTTTTATAAGCTGGCTTGGGACTATTTGCAATCACTGCCCGAATGAAATTTTTCCTATCCCTCCGTTTTGGTTTCTTGTAGAGTAAATTGAATTCGATTTCTTCTTCAGGTGTTAACTCCGGATTGATTTCTTTGAGAAGTGCTCCCAGCACTTTTATATTTTTTTTATCCTTTAGAAGGCTTTCCTCAAATGCCTCCATTTCCTCATTGGATAGCTCCCCGTTGATATAATGTATATATTTACTGACATCGGATGCATCATTTGCATCCTGGGAATCCCGATCTTGATTTGGCATGGAATTGTTCCTAAGCGGCTTATGTATTTATAAGATGAACATGGTTTTTGACTGGATGCGAATTAATTCTATTTGGTTAGAATTTAAGTAACTTATTTAAAAGCAGTTAATTAAGTGTTGAATGATGGCGTTACCCCAAACTAAACATACAATATCGTATAAATTTGAGTACCATTTGTGTGTAGTGTTGGACAATTTTATTGTGCAAATTTCCCAAGAAAAATTTATTTTAAATTGTTGAGCAGTTCCTTCAATTCTGTAATTCTATTTGCTATTCTTTTATTTGAGATTTTCTTTTCCAAGGGGGCAATATCCGCAATTTCATTTGCTTTTAAACCGTAGATAAAATGTAAATCGAATATAATGAGGTCACGTTTCCAGAATTTATTCTTTTTTTTATCACCAATGAAGCTGCGAAACGCTTCAAGTTGATCTTTATAATCTTGTTCGTACTCCAGACTATCGATTGATGATGCTAAAAAATCAAGTATTTCTAAATTGTTTTCATCTTTGCTTGAAGCTGCTGATTCGTGTATAGAGATCGTGTGCGCTTTGCGTTTCATGGCACTGTCGTGTTTGGCGTTATTAATGACCTCGTACTTTATCATTTTCGCTAAATAAGCAAATATGGAGTTTTCTGATTCATTTCGAAAAAATTTTATAGCTTTACGATTATCATCACTCAGTTTGAGAAAAATGCTCTGCTTGATGTCTTCGATTCCATTCGTACCCTGCTGTGAATTTGTCCCAATCTTATAGTATACACTCCACTTATACACATATCTTGAAATGACGCGATGAAAACGATTATAGAATTCATGCCATGCCCGCTCGTCTATGGGATCCCGTTTACACTTTTCAATAAGTTCAACATTACTCAGTTTTGTATAACGATTTAGCATTTTTCACGAAATCCTTTACCAAATACAATTCATCCTGAGGCGAGCTATTTCTCGGTTTTAGCTGCTATCGGGTGTTTTAATTGCCATGACGGGATCCTGCAAGACGAACCTTCTTCCATGATAAGTTGTCAAAACAAATCTCGTAGGGGATACTAATACATTATTACTTTTATTAAATTAATTCCAGCCGGTGCAGTAGATTAGAGCTTTAGATTTAACGCTGTAAATGAGTCGAGAGCGATTTTATGTCAGCTCTCATTGTCGAGTTTAGAATGTTTGTGGTTGTAATCAGAACGATCGACGATTGACTCGGGTGTCATCGATTGCCTAATTGAATAATGGGTAAAAATAAACAATCATTGATACTTAAAGCAAGAATAAAACGTAATATTTCCTCGCGAATTTCGCTCTGATCCCCTTAAAAACCATGGAACTAGAGTTTAGGTTCAATTTTTCACTTCTACTGAAATAAATTCCTCTGCATTTCCCACTATCTAAGTGTAAAGTACACAGAGAATTTACGGAAATGTTTGCAGGGCTCTGGGATTGTGTTAGAATTTACTTGTAAAAGCCATGTCGGGCAGGCCACACGATTTTTTACCTTTGCTTTGTTTCGTTTTTCAGGGGGACTGTATGCACATAGTTTCCTTCCTGTTTAGATCACTTGCGCAAGCGTTGTGTCATTTGGAATGATAACCATGCGATGAACAAAGGAATGGCATTAATTGTGCTTATCGTCCCTCACGAAAGTAATGGATTGTAATCCATTACTCTTTTTATGCGCGTTTCTCCGTTATTTAAACCACAATAATAAAATCACTTAGGAATCATTTTTTTCAGGAGATTGAAGGATTTGTCTTGTCGAAAATTTATACAAATGTCTCATCATGGACACGCACTGCTTCTGACAGTTCTCACACTTTTATTTTTGTTTAACTCGCATTTATTTTCTCAAACCTTAAGTGATGCAATTCGGGTTGGGGATGGTGGAGTCCCGGATCTGGATATTGAAGAATCAACAGGATATCTTCATATTGTGCATCACAGTGGTGGGGTCAAATATACACGCATGAACGCCGATGGCGATGTGCTCATTCAGGAATCTGTACCGGGTTCTGGTGCGGACAACGACGAAGTCGGTTGGAAATTTGGTGCGACCATTGGAGTCGATCCAACGACTGGTGAACCGAGGGTTTGCTATCGCGTTAATACACACGATGATTATTATGATATCTATCTAATCAGCCGTCTTTCCAGCGGCAGTTGGAGTACCGCAAAAAAAATCGTGGATGACGTTCGACGTGCCTATGCCGTTCGTGTGGATGTGGATGATCAGGGAATTACGCATGTCGTCCACGGTTCGGCGGGATCGGACGGGAGCGTCTATGGCCCTGCAACCTATCTGCGCATTGACGCCAACGGCGATCTGATAAACTCTATTGGCAATTTGAATTTGTATCGTGCAGACGACCATGTCGAATTGAGTTGTGGTCCAAATAACGAAGTCCATTTGGTTTTGAGTTATCCGCGAGAAACCAGTGATCCCTCCTATGGCGGAGCCGTCACCTACTATCGCTCTTATGATGGGGGTAACACGTTGCGCTCAGCCGGTGATATTCATCACAGTGACGCAACGCTACGCAACGGAAATGCGGATATTTTCGTCGATGGCAACGGTGTCGCCCATTTCGCCTACGGTTCGAAAAGCGACAAATCCTTGGGTGGTGTTCCGAGTGTGCGCTATGCCCGCTGGGAAAACGGACATCGGGTTAGGGACGTTGCGATCAGCGATGCCGGAGAATTACAAGAGTGGCACCATTCACTGGGGATCGGTTCCATTGCCACAACCAGGGATGGCAACTTTTTAATTTTAACCTATCGAAAGAGCGATACCGGTTCGATCCGTTATCGCATTTCCCGGGACGGTGGTGGTACCTGGTCTGAGCCGGAGGGAATCGGTGGCAGTTCTCGTGAATCGGAGGGTCGCAACAAGCAGGTTATTCGATCCTGGAAAAATAATTTTTACATTATTTATCCGGATGGCGCAACGGTTCAACTACGAAAAATCACTATGGGTGAACCGCCGGTTGCAAATGCCGGGGGACCATATTCCGGTTCTGAAGGGACGCCGGTTGCCTTTGATGCAAGCGCCTCAAAGGATCCCGATGGTAAAATCGTCAACTATCGATGGGATTGGGATGGGGATGGCAACTGGGATTTTGAATCGGAAAATGCAAAGGCTGAACACACCTATCCTGATGATTTTTCCGGAAATGCGATTCTTGCTGTTGTTGATGATGAGGGCTTTAGCGGTGAGATTACTTTTCCTGTAACAATCGCCAATGTGGCTCCTCAGCTTGAGGTTGCGAGTTCTTTTTCTGCATTACAATTTGCCTCAATAAATTTATCTGCCTCAGCAAATGATGTCGGCGTAAATGATACATTGCAATTCTTCTGGGATTTGGACAATAATGGTACCTTCGAACAAACTGGCAATGTAATTTCTGCTTCTTTCAGCACGCTTGGCGAGCAACCAATTCAGGTAAAAGTAAGCGATGGGGATGGAGGCGAAACGTCCAAACAATCTATTGTAAAAGTGATTGCCGGTGCACCTCTGATTTCCGAAGTGCAGGCGATCGATGTCGATACCTCCTCCGTGAAAATTTTCTGGCGTACGCACGAACCTGCAGATGCGTTTGTCGAATACGGGACAACGGCCAACCTTCAGCTTGTATCAGATCATATTTCTGAACTGGAAACGACGCATACCATTTCGTTATTCAATTTGCTGCCAAACACAGAATATTTCTACAGAGTGATTTCCAAAAACAGCAGCGGGAACGAATCTGTATCGGATATTTATTCATTTCAAACAAAAAGACCCGATACCGCTTTCCCGGAAATTACCTCAGTTGCTGTGACTGAAATTACCTCACATTCTGCTCGGGTAACTTGGTCAACCGATGAAATTGCCACTTCCCAAGTTGAATATGGACAAGAAACCACCATGGGAACATATGTGCCCATGGATACAGCCCATGTTTTATCACACAGTATTCTGCTGTATGGTCTGGAATCGGGTGTCGAATATTTCTTTCGCGCTCTATCTGTCGATGCAAATGGAAATAAAACTGTATCAGAACGCTCGAGTTTTGTGACTCAGATTATCGTGAATCCCGGAAATGGCCCAATTAAATTTCAAAATATCGCACCAACCGCGAACATTGTGAGTCCACCTGGCAAGGAAGGGTGGGGACACGGTGTCGCCTGCGCTGATTATAACAACGACGGTTTTACGGACATCTATATTGTCAATTATGATACCGTAAACACCCTGTTCATAAACGAAGGAAACAGTACATATACTGAACAAGCAGGAAAATGGAATGTAAGCGGAGAGATTCCATGGAATGATCGCGGGATTTCGGCTGCAGATTATAACAACGACGGCTTTGTTGACATTTATCTCAATGTCTCCGGCGGATACAGTCAGGTATTTCGAAATGATGGCACCAATAAATTCACTGAAGTCTCGAGTTTAATTGGGGTTAGTGATAATGGTCAAGCACAAGCTGCACTTTGGGGTGATTTAAACAATGATGGCTTGCTCGATTTAATTTCCTTGAATTTCAGGGACCAATTCAAATTTTTTCTGCAGACCTCAGCGCATAATTTTCTTACACAAACAGCTGAGTTTAAATTCGGTGCTTATAGGTATACCATTGGCGGTGCCGTTTTCGATGCTGATGGCGACGGCGATTTGGATGTTTTTATCTCTCGTGGCACGGATGATAACACGGGGATAAATTATGCCAATCTTTTCTATATCAATAACGGAAATAATACCTTCTCTGAAAAAGCAGGGGAGCGAGGTGTTGGACTTCTCGAATCGCATGGGCAGGGGGTTACCGTAGGGGATTATGATAATGACGGTGATTTTGATTTCTTTGTTTGCAATTCCAGAGGAAGCAATACACTGTTCCGCAATAATGGCAACGCCTATTTTTCAAATGTAACTTCCAGTGCCGGTTTGCAGGATTTTGATCGCTCTACAGGTTGTAATTTCGCAGATTTTGATAATGATGGCTGGCTCGATCTTGCCGTCCTTAATTTTGGAAAGGATAGGCTTTTTAGAAACAACGGCGATGGCACATTTACAGAGCAAGATAGTTTATTTCTTGTAAATAATAATAGCTACGGATCCTGCGTCACAGATTTTGACCAGGATGGCGACGTTGATCTTTTTGTTGTCGACGCTGGCCAGAAGAGCGCTCTTTATGATAATTTATCCGGCCCTACGAGCTGGTTGGTTATCAAACCGGAAGGCCGTACAAGTAATCGGGATGCTATTGGTGCCGAATTTGAGCTTTATGCGAATGGCATGCGGCAAAAGCGAGCGATGCTCGCAGCCGATGGATTTGTCTCCGGAAGTATCGTTCCAGTTCACTTTGGACTTGGCCCTGTTGATTTTGCTGATAGCCTTATCATTCATTGGCCGGCTGGTGGCACAACGAAATTGGTCGATGTGGCTTCGAACCAGCGCCTGCATGTTATTGAAGGCGAGCAACCAGCTTATATAAAACGGCATAATGATAGTGCTATTACGCCACCGGTTTTTGCTGCTATCCCGGTACAAATGACCTATGAGAATGCGGCATTCCACGATCTTGATTTGCAAAACTACACAAGCGATGGGGATAACAGCCTGGCAGAGCTGATTTGGTTTTCTTATGGAAACCGCAAGATTGAAGTCCGGCAACAGAATAGCCTTTTTTCTTTTTCAATAGCTGCTGCAGATTCTGAGTGGGCTGGTTCCGAAATCATCTCCTTTGTCAGCACCGATCCCAAAGGCTATGCCGATACAACCCAGGTGACCTTTACGGTTGTTGCGGTGAATGATCCGCCGGTGATTGCTGCTATCCCTGACCAGGAAGTAAGTGTGGGAGAAACATTCGCGGATATCGATTTTACACCGCTTGTCAGTGATGTTGATAATTCGATAAACGAGCTGACGCTTTTTGTGGTGGGGATTAATGAACTAAACGTGAACGTCGATGGATTGGTCGCAAAAATCAGCAAGCCAAAGGATGATTGGGTCGGTGCTGATTCGTTGACTTTTATAATCAGAGATCCCGCTGGCGCTTTTGCTTCTGTTGCGGCTGTGTTCCGTGGGAAAAATACGGCAACATCAGTTCAGGAAAACACACTTCCGGAAAAATTTGCATTCCATCAGAACTACCCTAATCCATTTAATCCGCAAACAACAATTGCGTTTGATTTAATGCAGTCCGGCGATGTCAATATTACCATTTATAGTATTACGGGTCGTGTCGTTGGTCAGGTAGTTGATGCGTACATGCATGCTGGAAGCCACAAAATCGTGTGGGATGCAACGGCGTATGCGAGTGGTACATATCTCATGGTGATACAAGTTACAGCCGAGCAAAAGCTCCTTTTCAGGGAGAGACGCAAGGTTTTATTGATCCGATGAAGTGGACGGATTGTTGCAGTAGTCAAACCAATTAAACGATGCGAAACAATTTCAAGTGGGAGAATTTACTTGAAATTGGATGAATTTTTAATCTCTATTTTTGAGGCATATGATGAAAAAAAGCGGTTTTAAAAGGATTTTATTTCTGATGTTGATGGGGGTTGGTACCCTCACCGCACAACAATGGAGTGAGGCAATCAATCTTGGTCCTGGAGCTACACCAGATTTCGACGTTGATCGTGCGACAGGAAATATGCATGTGATTTACAATGAAGACAATATTTCAATTTACACGGTCATTTCACCAACAGGTCAAATTCTTCTTAAAGAACCCATCGAGAGGACCTCCGGTGAAGACAGTTGGGGTGGTTTTCATTATGGCCCTTCCATTGCGTTTGATCCAACAACAGGTAAACCACATGTGCTCTACAGAAGGCACCTTGGAAATAAGTATTTCAACGTATATTACACGTATCAAAAAACAGACGGCAGCTGGAGCAACGCCTTACAATTGATGGAAAATACCTATCGCTCCTATGTTGTACGCCTCGATGTTGACTCCCACGGCGTCGCTCATGCACTCGTAGGGAAATCGGATAGTGATCCGGATATTTTTGGAAGTGCAAATTACTATCGAATCGTTAACGGAAGTGTCGTTCGTACACAGGAAAGCCTCGACCGCTATCGGGCTGATGATCGATTGGAAATTTCGATAAGCGATGATGATATTTTGCATATCATTTTAAGTGCACCAGATAAAAGTTACAACGGTGTGCCAGGTGGGCCAGTGACTTATTGGCGTTCTACAGATGGAGGATTGACCCTTGAAAACGTTGGTGACATTCATTCCAGCTTTGCAACCTACCGCAATGGCAACTGCGATATTTATGCCGATCAATCAGGTAATGTCCACGTAGCCTATGGGAGCTCAGTTGATACGGCGATTGATGGCGATCGTGCTTTGCGCTATGCACGTTTTGAAAATGGTACGCAGGCCCGTGATGTTATCGTTTCAAAAAAGGGTGAGTTGCAGGAATGGCAACACAGCCTGGGAAAAGGAAGTATTGCTGCTTCCGATAACGGTCGTTATGTGGTTGCAACCTATAATCTGGCTGATGAAAGCGAATTGCGTTCGCGTTATTCAGGCGATGGCGGCGTAACCTGGTCGGATTTCACTATGTTAGCGACGGCTTCCGGTGGCTCTGAAGGCCGCGAGAAAGAGGCTTTGAAGGCCTGGAAATCGTTTTTTTATGTAGTTTATCCCTCCGAAGGAAATATCTACCTGCGCATCGCACAATTCGAATTTGAACCGGAAGCCAACGCTGGTGGTCCTTATATTGGTGTTGAAGGCAGTGCCATCACCTTCGATGCCTCAGCTTCCAAAGCCGATGGGGACAAAACAATCATCAGTTATGGTTGGGATTGGAATAATGATGCCATTGTCGATGTAACATCAGATCAACCGACGACACAGCGAATTTTCACCGATGACTACTCCGGAACAGCTACTTTGTACGTAATGGATAGCGATAGTCTTGTTGGAAAGGCGAGTTTTTCCATTACCATAAATAACGCAGCGCCTGTTTTACACACCAACAGTCCATATAGCACGACAACAGGCCGGGCAATCACACTCTCCGCCACAGCTACAGACGCCGGAGTGAACGATACACATGCGTTCTCCTGGGATCTTGACGGGGATGGAACATTCGAAACTCCCGGTGCGGATGCTCAGGTTGTTTATGCCGATAGCGGTTCCTACACTGTGAAGGTGAAAGTTGTCGATGATGATGGGGGTGAGGCCGTTGCGAATGTTATCATTAAAGTGAATAATTACCGCCCAATACTAAGCGATATCCCGATGCAAGTTATTGCTGAAGGTGAAGTTTTCCAGAAAATAAATCTTAACGTTTACGTCCAACACGAAAAGTACTTGAAGAACCAGCTATCGTGGACTTTTTATGGGAATACCGTCCTTGCAGTTTCACTGGCGGACAGTATTGTCAGTATTGCTATTCCCGATTCTGAGTGGGCTGGAACGGACGCTGTTTCTTTCGTCGTCACAGATCCGGATGGATATGCCGATACGACAAAAACGTTTTTTACCGTAACACCGGTGAATGATCCTCCAAAATTTCAACAAATCGAAGAACAGACAGCACTTGTTGGTGAAAGTTTCGCTCAATTTGATTTGTTGAATTACATCTCAGATATCGAGCAGCCAAAGGAAACACTCGTCGTATCCGCTGGTAGCTCCTCCAATTTCTTTATTGGGTTGATCGGATTTAAAGTAACAATTGCACCTCTCAATGCGCAATGGGTTGGCAGCGAGGAAGTTACCTTCACCGTTAAGGATAATGAGAACGCGAGTACCAGTATAAAAGTGAAAATTACTGTCCTTGCAAATACTTCAGTGAGCGAGCAGGAGGGACAATTACCAGAAGAATTCATGCTGAAGATGAATTATCCGAATCCATTTAATCCACAAACAGCGATACCATTTGATTTGAAAGAACAAGGGCATGTTGAACTTACAGTTTACAATATAACCGGGCATCGCCTTGGCACACTTGTCAATGAAACGATGGCTGCCGGAAGCCATAAAGTTACCTGGAATGCACAGAATCATGCAAGCGGTACTTATTTTGTTGTACTGCGGGTGACAACTGGTGGGCGACAAGTCTATTTTGCGAAACAAAAAATGCTGCTCGTTCGCTAAAGACTAAGCAATTATGTGAAAGCCGGGAATGAATATTTCCGGCTTTTTTTATTTATTTTCCGGAATAACATATCAAAATTTCAGCAGCTTACCGATAAAAATAAAATTAGGCAGACTTTATTTTTGAAGAATCCAAATAATAGAAAAGTGATATGGAAGCAACCTATCATCCAGCCGCAGATGTTCTGGTGGTTAAATTTGTCGGTCAAATTGCCGGAACGGAAGGTGAGCATTTCGCCAAAGAATGTGATAAAATTTTTCGGACTGAATATGATAAAGTGTCCCTTGATATGAGTTATGTCCCATCCATGAATAGTGCTGCTATTGGCCAGCTTTTAAAATTGCATAAAACAATGCAGCGTGAGCGCCGGGGGCTGATAATTGCAGGCATCCATGATAATCTTTTTCAGGCTTTTTGCGCTGTTCATTTGGATAAAATACTCAAAATTAAACGTTAAATATGTAAAACCTGGTTTTTTCGAATTATTCTAAGGGGAGATTTGATCGATGCACAGAACATTTTGTATCAACCGGAATTTATTGTTTGGTTATAGAAACCGCACCTTTTTGATGCAGTCCGATCTATCCTGAATTTCCTTTTCCCTTGCAAAGTTATATCACTCATTCTATATTCCCGCCTAACTTCTTATTTTCCATAAAAGAGCAGTTCATTATGCAGGGTGCTATAAATTCAGGGGGATTTTCACGCCGTTCCAATAAGACCGACTTATTTATAAACGCGGTTCAAAAAAATATTTTCACACCTGATCGGTATTTTCATATTCCGACTGGAATTGAACATCGCTTTGGGAAAGATGCTGACAAAGTTCATGAAATCCTGTACCGCTCTATGGGGCCGACGACAGATCTTTTGCGGTATTTCCCGGATAGTCTTTATCTGGATCGATGGCGAATATTACCAACCTGGGATGCAAGGCTTGTGCGACCCGAAATGCTGGAACAGGCAGCATCTGTGAACGATACGGGACTTTTTACTTTTTTTGTTGAATATAAATTTTCCGATTCGGAGAGACGAGCCCCCCTTGGGGATGTACCGACTAAATATATTGGTATTATCGAGCGCGAAGCATGGTTGACTTACAAGAGACTTTCCAGTAAAAATCCACAGATTGGCACCTATCTGGATGGTAAAAATACGCGCATTGCCCTTTTTTATGCTGCGACTTATGCACCAGATCTATTATATGCTGGCTGGGAAGATGAGCTGCAGCCTATTGTTGATGAACGAGCGATTCGAAAAGATATTGCCAGGCCAAATGCCAAATCTGTAGGATTTTCAACTGGCTCGGGTACGCCCTGGATTAATTTCGATATTCGCACTTTAAAACCGCTTGATAAATTTCTTGTGGAAGATATGTTCTGGGAAGCTGATGAAGCAGGAAAGGTAGTAGCGTTAGCGAAAGTTGATTTGATGGCATCCTTGTAGCCGAATTTTTCGAACTCGGCTACTTGTGATTTGCGAAAACCGGAATTGAACAATTTCAGTAAAAATTAATCGAAAAAGAAATAGTACGGATTTTTATGTTTGTCATTTTTCAATACTTCATAGTGTAAATGGGGGCCGGTGGAGCGGCCGCTGTTACCAATTGTACCGATAACCTGACGACGCTTAACGCGATCTCCCTTTTTGACGAAAACTTCTCCCAAATGCCCGTATCGCGTTTTGATTCCAGAACCATGGTTAATGATGATTAATTTCCCAAAAGTTTGATTTTGAGCGTAATTAACCCGTGCTAATTCAACGACTCCATCAGCCGGAGCAAGTATGTTTGTTCCAGTACGTGCGAAAAAATCCAACCCGTTGTGGTGTTTCCGAACGCCAGTAAAAGGATCGTGCCGCATGCCGTATCCACTTGTCATGATACCGGTTGGTACTGGTTTGATAGACGGAAAATGGACGCGAAGATTTTTGTCATTATCAAATTTATCTTCTACAGCTTTTAATTCGGCATACAACCAACTGACCTGTCTGCTAAATTTCTCCAGGTCGTGGTCGGATTCAAGTAGTTTTGTTCGCAACTGTTTGTCGATGATATAATTATCAATTCCAGGCGTTGCTTCCAAGCCACCCGACCCGATTTCCCATTTTTCGGCATCCAGAATTGGGAGTTCTGCAAACTCGCTTAATCGCGCTGCTTGTGTCTGAATTTGCGCAATCTGTTTGTTGATTGCCGCGTTCTTTTGTTCCAAATGATCGACTAAGCCCCAAAGGTATTCTGTTTGCTTTTTTAAGTTTCTCAGTTGCTTGCTTTCCTGATACTTAAAATAAAATGCCGAAAATCCCAGGGAGAAAACCAATAACGCACCAATAGTAATAATTGGGAAAATGATGAGTTTATACCGTGTCAACGAATAGGATGTAAACGAATCTTGTTCAGGATTGTATCGGATGATCTTCATTGGATGTTTTTCTGCCAGTTTTATAAAAATTTTGGTGTCAATTCCTGTTGCAGTTGCTATTTTTATCGGTTCATTGTTGAGACAATTTATGTTGTTTCTTTTAATTAAATTGTAATTGATATTTTATTATTCATACTTTTTTACTAAATATTGACTTCAATTGAGAAATAGACTGTAGATTTTTGCCTAAAAATTGCACTAATATCTTTCTTTGATTTTCTAAGCCAACACGATTCAGCTATTAACATACCGCATTAGAATAACAGCGTGTTCTGGCAATGACGGAAAAATAAGAAGAAATTATAATGCAAAATAATTCTATGAAATCCATGGCTTCTGATAAAAAGGACAAACCTGTTTCGACAAAATAATTTTTGATTGATTACTCGAGTAAGATTGAGATTTTGTATTCGTTATCGCAAAAAAAAAAAGAACACTAATTTTAGCGAGCAGGCTCTAAAATCAGTGTTCTTGTTACAACCGGTACTGCATTGTTAAAAATGCAAGATTCATGAGGAAGGTTTAAACCGGTTGATCATAGACCGCAAAGTCATCAGACACGAAAAAATATATTTTTTCCCGGAAAACTTTTCGGATAGTGAACAAATTACAAACAGCATTCTTTGAATGGATGGTGGATGTCTTTTTATTATGACAGGTTAAAAGCACTCATCAAGTTGAGTCGTCCGATAAATTGCCTGATTGGTGGATTAAGTGTTTTCATTGCTGCTTTTGTAGCAGGCATTACAGTTTCATGGCATGGAGTTGTGTTTGCCGTCATTTCAAGCATGTTCATTACAGCAGGAGCGAATGCAATTAATGATTGGTATGACATTGAAATTGATCGAATTAATCGCCCGGAACGTGTTCTGCCGGCTGGTTTAATCAGTGCACGAGCAGGCTTTTACGCGGCAATATTTTCATTTGCTTGCGGTATTATTTTTAGTATATTCATTGGTTTATATGCTGTAATAATCTCGCTGTTCAGCACTGCGCTTCTCGTTTTTTATAGTGCTACTTTGAAGCGACGGGTTCTTTGGGGCAACCTGGTTGTAAGTCTCGTAAGCGGACTTGCATTTATCTATGGAGCACTTGCCGGTGGAAATGTAACGGGTGGAATTGTACCTGCACTTTTGGCTTTCCTGTTTCATTTGGGCCGGGAAATTATTAAAGACATGGAAGATGTTGCAGGTGATGCAAAACATGGAGCAAACACGTTGCCGGTTGTTTACGGGGAGGAGACGGCCAAAATTATAGTAATTGCAGTATTTGCAATTCTCATCCTGTTCACTTTTATCCCCTATTTAATAGGTTATTATAATTTATTGTATTTAAAAACAGTTGTTTTGGGTGTAAATGTGGTCGTTGCTGGTGTAAGTTTTTTGTTATGGTCAAAAAGCTCACGCCCTCAATTGAAACTTTACAGTACGATTTTAAAAATTGACATGCTTGTGGGATTATTCGCTATTTATATAGGAAGTTAAGGACTATGCAGTGCGTGCATTAATACAGCGTGTTTCCCAGGGATCGGTTACCATTGAAGGGAAGGTTGTTGGCAAAATCGGTACTGGCATCGTTCTTCTCTTGGGAATTAAAAACGGTGATAATCTGGAAGATATAAAATATATAGCCAACAAATGTGTCAATTTACGGATATTTAATGATGAAAGTGGGAACTTAAATAAATCTTTGCTGGAAATAGGTGGTGAAATGCTGATTATATCTCAATTCACACTTTATGGTGATGCCCGCAAAGGGAGACGTCCTGGATTTTCAGATGCTGCTCCACCGGAAATAGCCGAGCCTTTATACAATGACTTTGTTTCTGAGGTGCGGAGAAGCAATGTTCGAGTTGCAACCGGAGAGTTCGGCGCAATGATGCAGATCCTTATCAAAAACGAAGGACCTGTCACGCTAATGATTGAAAGCAGACAAAAATAAATGGTAGTAAATTCTCTTTTTAGAGATAAAAATTTTATTCTGGCCTCCGGTTCCCCACGAAGAAAGCAGCTCTTCACAATGATGGGTTTGAACTATATCGTCGATGTTCCTTTGACTGATGAAAGTTTTTCATTGGAACGCCAACCGAATGAAATAGCACAGGACCTTGCGAAGGAAAAAGGAGAAGTTATACGAAATAAACACAATGAGGGTATAGTTGTCGCCGCCGATACCATAGTTGTTATTGATAATGAAATACTGGGAAAACCTGTAGATAGAGCGGATGCATACAGCCTTTTAACAAGGCTTTCAGGGCGCGAACATGAGGTTATTACAGGTGTATATTTAAACTCTCTGGACAAGCAACAAGAAATAAATTTTACTGAAACGACGAAAGTTGTATTTAAAAATTTGAGTGATGAAGAGAAGTATGGATACATCGATACAGGGCATCCCATGGATAAAGCAGGAGCGTATGGAATACAGGATATCAGTGCAGTGTTTGTCAAAAAAATTGATGGTTGTTTTTATAATGTCGTCGGTTTTCCCGTTGCTGCCTTTTATCAGCAATGCCTTCGACTATTTGCTATGAAGCAAGGGACCAAATGAGTACAAATAAACAAAACTCCGCAGCAATCGGAGCGGAGATAAAACAAAATCGTCTGGCAAATAATCTTTCCATTGAAGAAGTCTCAAAAAAACTTCGCATCAATACAGAATATTTGCAGAAGATTGAATCTGGTGATATGGGATTTTTACCTCTGCCTTATGTTCGTGCATTTGTGAAGTCGTATGCCGAATTTCTCAATATGGACGCTCACGCACTGCTTGATCTGTGGCAGAAAGGACCGGCAACTCCGAAAGCTGACGAAAGTGTAAGCAGCGATGAAATCGTTTTGGAAAAACATGCACCATCTCCAAAAGAAAAATCCATTCGGGCCAAAAAAATATTTCAAAATGAAATCATCGTCGGGGCCGGATTAGCGGCCGTCGTCATCATTATTATCCTTATAAGCACTTTCACCGAAAAAAAACCACCAGAACCGCAAATAAACAATGCACCTGAAGAAAAAATTGTGACGCCCATTCCATTTGAACAAGTACTGCAAGAAGTGAACAAAGATAGCGTAACGCAAAAAACGGAAGTTGTGCACAGGGATACGGAGGTACAAAAGGAAGCATTGAACCTGCGTATTGAAGCTATTGACAGTGTATGGGTAAAAGTAATCATCGATGATACAGATGAAAGCGAAGCAATTTTTACCCCAGGACATGCGAAGAGTTATCGGGCATTAAAACATTTCAGCCTGCAGATCGGGAATGCCGGCGGTATTAAAATGTATTTGAATGAAAAGGAATTGCAAGCCATCGGCCAGCGAGGCCAGGTACGATTTATACAGATAGATCAGAGTGGGATCCATCCATATAGACGAAATCCAGTAAAACCTGCCGAGACGAATACTGAATTACCCGCGGAGCCTGTTGAAAACGACTCGCTTGAACAACAGTAAAGGAAAATGCACTGCGTGGGAAGGGCACAGGTGAGAACCCAATATAGTATATATACGGTTTTTAAATCAATTCTTTGCTTAACCGGGCCGTGCGATTTATTGCAGATTTTTAAATGCAATTATGCGACAACACATTGCTTTAATGATTTCTTTTTATCTATATTCAGTTTGCTTGCAAACTATTGCTAAATACTTTGACTGAACCGTCCATAAACGAATGAAAAAAATATATTTTATCGCGATATGCGGTACGGGGATGGCCTCTCTGGCTGCCATGTTTAAATCTAAGGGATACATTGTTTATGGTGTGGATGAGAATGTATATCCACCTATGAGCACCTTTCTGGAACAACAAAACATTCCAGTTTTTCAAGGATTCGACAAAACGCATTTAAATGAAAAACCGGATCTTGTTGTTATTGGGAACGCTATGTCGAGGGGGAATCCGGAAGTTGAATTTGTTTTAAATGAAAAAATTCCTTATATATCCCTACCCGCGGCTCTAAACCGGTTTTTTATTCAAGAAAAAATTTCATGCGTTGTGACAGGCACTCACGGGAAAACCACCACAAGTTCCATGCTAGCCTGGATTTTGGAATACGCAGGTCGAAAGCCCTCATTTTTCATCGGAGGAATGCCAGAAAATTTCAATGGCGGTTTTCAGGTTGCCCAAGGTGAACATATCGTCCTTGAGGGAGACGAATACGATAGCGCTTTTTTTGATAAACGTGCCAAATTTTTGCACTATCAGCCTGATTTACTCGTTATTAACAATATTGAGTTTGATCACGCTGACATCTACAATTCGCTTGAGGAGATAGAAAAGGCTTTCCGCCAGCTCATTAATATTGTGCCTGGAAACGGAAAAATTATTGCCAATATCGATGATCCTGTGGTTGCGGATATAGTGCAAAAATCTTTCTCTCAAGTTGAAACGATGGCTCTTCATAATGAGGCACAATGGCAAGCGAAGGATCTTAACTTTGGCAATGAATCAAGTAGCTTTTCCATTTACTTCAATGGTAGCTGGCAGGCAGAAGTACAAATCAGTCAGTCGGGCGAACATAATATTCGCAACGCACTGGCTGCCTTTGTAAGTGCTTGCACTCTGGGTATTTCAGTTGACAAAGTTGTTGCCGCACTCAAAGAATTTAAAGGCGTTAAACGCCGGTTAACATTGAAAAAACAGGTAGGGGAGATATTGGTTTTTGATGATTTTGCGCACCATGCAACAGCGGTGTCGCAAACACTGCGTGGCGTAAAAAAACGATACCCTGATAAAAAAATATGGGCGTTGTTTGAGCCTCGCTCCGCTTCCGCCAAGCGCAAAATTTTCGAGAAGCACTATTATGATGCATTTGATTTCGCGGATGAGGTTATAATAACACCATTGCATCGACCGGATAAAGTGCAAACTGCCGAACGTTTGTCAGTTGAAAATATTATAACAATATTAAACGAAAAAAATATTAAAGCACATATCATGTCTCCCGGTGAAGAAATGCTGCATTATTTATTCGAAAACAAAACCGGAAAGGACGTTTTCGTTTTCATGAGCAATGGAGAATTCGCTCATATGCCAGATAGATTCGCCGAGAGATTAATCATAGATCACAGAAGAAAGGAAGAGTGAAGTTACTCTATGAATCAGAACAGGAGAAGACCATCACGAAATTCAGATCGCGGTGGTTCACGACGCGGCTCCTATCAGGGAAGGGGCCAGCAAAGAAATAGAAATCGTGAGGATGATGAAAAAATTCAAAGAACTATTCGTAATGCGCAAGAGATGCTCCAGGATTCAATTCATGCAGTATGTCTTGAGGAATTAAATGCTTATGAGCGCATGCGTGTCCATCAGTTTTTTGACAACAAAGGAGATTTCGAAACCAAAACCTATCGGAACGGTGAGGAGCACCTGCTGTGGATTTTTCCAGTTGGTAAAATACGTGAATATGTTCTCGAGAAAGCACGTGAAGCAGTAAAAACCGGCGAGGAAATTGAACTTCATCCGATGAGCAATTATGAGCGCTTCATCGTCCACGATGTTTTAAAAGATGATGAAAGCGTCGAGACGACGTCGATTGGGGAAGGTGACGAACGATTTGTGAAGATAGTACCCGTGCGTTTTGGTAGGAAGTTGCGAAAAATGGCACGTAAACTTAAACTGTTTTAATTGAGAGCCACCGTAAGGTGGCTTTTTTTGTGCTCGAAGTTAAAAATTGCGCGATCTGTAAATTCAAGTTCTGTGAGAGAATGAATGAAAATAGCATTTGTCGAAAGTTTTTATGGTGGTTCCCATAAAAGCTTTCTCGATGGTTTGCAAAAATACAGCACGCATGATATTGATACTTTTACTTTACCCGCGCGTTTCTGGAAATGGCGGCTTCGTACAGCTGCGATGTATTTCGCCGAGCAAATAAACGGGGATTTGTCGCATTATGATTTATTGATTGCAACGGATATGATTAATCTGGCGGAACTAAAGGCAATGACGGGATATCACGGCCCCAGTATCATGTTCTTTCATGAAAATCAATTGACTTATCCAAAAACCAATCTTCAAAGCCCGGACTATCATTTTGTCGTTGCGAATTGTACTTCTGCACTGACGGCAAATGTTAACCTTTTTAATTCGGATTTTCAGTTGAGAAAATTCGATCACGAACTGCGGCAGTTCCAAAACCGGATACCGGAATTTATCCCGGTTTTAGCGCATGATAAGATCATGAAAAAAAGCAAAGTTGTCTATATGGGAAGTGACTTTGCTTTATTAAGGGCGAATCGTGCGAAAGCCAATGCGATTCCGCATATTTTGTGGAATCATCGCTGGGCTTTTGATAAGCAACCTGCGGTCTTTTTTGATGTTTTGTATAAATTAGCTGAGGAGAATGTACCTTTTAAACTGATTATCCTGGGAGAAAACCATCAGGTTCATCCGAAAGAATTTCTGGAAGCGAAAGAACGCCTAAGTGATCGCATCGTTCATTTTGGATATGTGGACACTGAGGAAGACTATGCACACTTTCTAAACCTCGGCGATATTGTTATTTCCACCGCAGTGCAGGAGAACTTTGGTTTTGCTGTAATTGAAGCCATGTATTCTAAAAATTTACCTTTGTTGCCCAATCGCCTTTCTTATCCTGAAATCCTTGATCAGGAGTTCCATAAATACTTTCTATATAAGAACGATACAGAACTTCTCAACAAACTCCGCCACTTATTGCTCAATCTCGATAAATACCAGGAGCTAAAAGAAAAACTCTACGCAAGCAGTAAAAAGTTTGATTGGAAATTTCGTATCTCTGAGTTTGATGACATGTTTCGACAAATCATTGAGGATGAGAGAATGAGGATGGCGAAAAATAAAAAGTGATCATTTACTCATGTCCTTTTTCGCCTGTGCGTTGATAGTTTTATTATACCATAAATCCCCATGAAGTTACTAAGTTCGCCACTCGCTTAAAGCAATACTCAAAACATTTTCTACGCGCCTGCGTGGCTTGTGAAAATAAACCATTCCATGACCTGGCAACATAATATCCATATCCACTCGTGCAAAGCGGCGCAGGGATTTAATATATTTCTCGCGATCGAAATCTATGGATCCGCTCCATCCGAAATGGCCGTCCAGCAGTGTGCCGATGATGTCACCGCTAACGACAAGTCTTCTTTTTTCATGTTCGAAAATCCAGGCTGTGCATCCCATGGTATGCCCGGGGAGAAGAAGAACTTTCAGCTCCATATCCAGTAATGAAATTTTTTCGCCATCCGTAATTGTTCGATCAATAATAAAAGGCGTGAATTCTTTGTGATACAGGTACGTACAACAACGTTCGTCGCCTTCACCAACGGCGTCAGCGGTTTCATTGCTTGATATGAAGCGTACCCCTTGTTTTTTTAGCAAATGACCGGCCCCCGAATGATCGAGATGGGCATGGGTTAAAATGCAGTAGCGAATATCCGCTGGATCGAGTCCCCAATAACGCATGTTCGCAAAGATTTGCTGCAAGGTATCACCGCAGCCGCAATCGAACATGATTAAACCATCCGGGCGTTTAAGAACATAGGTATTACAATCGTTATAGCCGATGTCAACTCCGTCCCACGTAATTCCGTTTAAATCGCCGCCGACCTGATAGAGATTTTTCAGTATTTGCACAGAGGTTCCATTTAATATTTTGCTGGGATTTTTTCCTGTCTAATGTATATCCTGTTAGGTTATTTGCACAAAGAACAAAGCGGCCGTGCTCGGATCGTTAGTTTCAGCTGTGCGCCTTGAAGAACTTTTTTAGTAATATAACTGCAAAACCTACATGTACGGCGAAACCAACGAGAATATACGGCCAAAATAATGTTTCTTTTCCAAGAGCTGCGATAAATGCTTTGGCAATCCAGTACGGAGGTAGTGGTGATGCCAGCAGTTGCCAGTTTGAATTTACAAAAAATACAATAAACGGTGCAATATACATTAATCCAATAATTTTGCCGTATGCCAATCCTGCAACTTTATTTTCAGCAAATGCCGCGAGAAAAAGCGAACATAAGGGTGCTTCAAGCGCGATTGCAGCAGCGATAGGAATTGTGTAAATTATTTCCAAGGTCATGAGATGCGTGCCGTAGATCACAACAAAGACAAATAGAAAGCTGATGACATAGGAAGCAAAAAGTTTATAGGCAGTATAACCGGATTTCCCCAGAGGAGTTACTGTGATGAAAGTGATGATATCTTCATCCCTCTCGTCGAGAATGAGAAGGCCAAAAATCAATCCAAACAGCATTGTTGGAATCATACTCATAAAGCAAACGATGAATGCGTAATATGGTACGAGTTGAAAATCGTGTTCGTTCTGTAGAAATTCCGTAGCAGCCGGTACCGCAAAACGTAATAAAAGAAAGATCGCCAGGGGAGCGAACAGCATGAGAAGCATGGTTGCGTCCCGTGCAATATTTCTGAAGTCTCCGAGAGAGAGCACTAGAATTTTTTTCATCGCACCGAACCAGCCTTGAATAGGATGTATTTATTGAAAATGCGCCTGACAAAAAATGAAGTTACCAGCAGCCAGAATCCAACATTACAAAAGGCAAAAATGATTTCCCCACGAGGGTGTGCTTTGAAAAGGACATCGATTAAAGTAAGCGTTGCCAATGTTGGCATGAGCGAAAAAATAGGTGATTTTAATAGGGAAAAATAAGGCAGAATCGAAATGGCAGCAACGAGACCAACGACAAGAGTTTTTGCAAAATAATCGTTTACGCTTTTCGAAATAAGTGAAAAAAGAATCCCGATTAATGTGTAGAAGCTGGTAACACAAAGAAATCCGGGAATAAAAACCAGTAAATTTTCAGATATACCAAAAGTAAAAACCACGATGGCAAGGCTGGAAACGAGTGAAATAATCGCGAGAGAAACGATTTTCGCCAAAACATATTCAGTAATTCTCAGTGGAGTAACGAATAAGCAATCCAGGATGTGCTGATCCTTCTCCAGCAAAATAATGGCCCCAATGAAGAAAAATCCGAGGGCGGCTGTGTCACTGAACAGGAGAATTATCGTTGCAATCGGTTTTAATGTCCCGGGGAGAAATTTTAAGAGTATGATATATAAAATTGTGATAACCAGATAGGCATGATAAAATCGGTGGCGAAATTGGAAGAGCATGTCATAACGAATGGCGTTGAGTAATCTCATAACAGACTCCTGCCGGTCGTTTTAATGAAGATATCTTCCAGTGTCGCTTCCTGTGTGTGCATCGTTTCGATATTTTTGTTTTTCAATAATGAAAGAAATTCCATGTTTTCACCGAGATTCTCAAGGCTGAAGTCTTTTTTAACAATGTTGCCATCCTCCCGATATTCCAGCTTCAAGGTTCGAATCCCGTTTTGCAATTTGAGCTCACGCGGTGAATTGATGAGCACGATTTTCCCATCGACTATAAAAGCCACCCGGTCGCACAGGCTTTCAGCAACATGCATATCGTGCGTCGTAATACAAATTGTCTTTCCTTGTGATTTCAAATCCTTGATAATCCCGGCAATTCGTCGCAAGTTTACCGGATCAAGCCCGGATGTTGGTTCATCTAAAAAGAGAATTTCAGGATTATTCAAGAGCGCACGGCAAAAGTTTAGACGCATCTTCATGCCTTTAGAATAATCTGCCACGCGAGTATGGCCGTCATTTTCCAATCCAACAAGGGCGAGCAAAGTGCGTGGCTCCTTGGTTTCACCGTTATAAAGCTTGCGAAAAAAATCGAGATTTTCCAGCGCGGTAAATTTGGAGTAGAGATTGGGAAATTCGAAAGCGACTCCGATGGACTCATAGTACTCTGCGTGGAGATTTTTCGGCTCCTGACGCATTACCTGCACATAACCCTCATAATTTTTAAGGATTCCGATAAGGATCTTTTGCGTTGTGCTTTTTCCTGCCCCATTTGGCCCTAAAAATCCAAAAATTTCACCTCTGGGAATTGTGAAATCAATGGTTCTTATCGTCGGTTCTGAATTTCCGGGATAAGTAAATTTAAGTTTTTTTACTTCGATCATACAGAAAGTCTAAGTTATACTTGCAATCGTTCAGGTCGATTTCATATCCACTCATTTATTTTACTTTGTTCGCAACATCGATGATTAAACTGGCCGTCAAACGTGATCTTTCCACAACTCCGGTGAATTTGCCATTTGCATCAACCACCGGTAGTATATCCAGATTGAGTGATTCCATTTTTTCGAGCACTGCTTTTTTATCGACATCCGCTTCAATGGCATTTTCTGCTCCGATAAAGTCAGGCAATTTCACGAGCGCTTTCATATCGCCGTTATGAAGCCAGTCGGTAAAATCTTTTGAACTGAAATCGCTATCGGGTCGGCGAAATATGGCGTACAGTTCGCGTGCGTTTGCCATGCCGGCAAAGGTGTCATCAGCATTATTCAATACAATATAATTGAAAAACGTATATTGGGTCAGCCTTTTCAAGTATTCTTCAATGGCAAAATCAGCATAACCAGGATAGTTCAGTGTGAAGACCAAAGCTTCGGTTTTCGCATTGATCAACCGTGGCAGCTCCGCAATTCTGCTTTTACTGTTGCTGCTAACCAGACGTACTGGAAATTTGAGTGGCGTAATCTGTTCGGTGATGGGTGTTGTCGACGCCTCAAGAAAAGCCGATTGAATTTTCAGATCACCGAATTCAAGTTTCTCGATTCTGCCGGAGAAAAAGAGCCAGAGAACGATGGGGATGAGCGCAACCAGAATATCAGTTTGTTTGATTTCATTGTCTTTTAGAAATTTTGCCCGAATAATAATCATCACAGCGATGACGACTATAAAGACGGCAACGGCGATAAAGAGATCAACCATGAGTGTGTCCTTGGGATGGAAAAATTAGAAGAGTGGATAATTTAAGATATAAGGAAAATTAAGAGAAACTTGTCTAATGTCAAGAAAAACATGTGTCCTTCCCCGGCAAGATTTCGATCATCGACGGTGTTGATTGCTATTTAAAGTCCGTCCGGGATGGCGGCATTTCGTTAAATTTTTAACCGAAACGAAGTTCGGCGAAGCAAAATCCATTTCTGTCAACCTCAACTAATACTGAATTCCGGATAACCGCGTTACGGAATGACGAAAAACAAAGCATTTCCGGATAAACTCTATTTGGAGAGATGTGGTCTCTAAGGAATCGACCGGGCGCAGCGAAAGCCCTGATGATAGCTGAAGTAGCTGGTTTCAAAATGTTGTCTTCGTGTGAGACGTATGAATACCGGATTCGGACTGTCCCAGTGGCCGCCTCGTGAAATGCGTAATTTTTTGATCGCCGCGCTGTCCGCGAAGGGCCGGTATTTCGTGTGCTTCCAGTCGGATTCCTGCAAGCCTGGATAGGGTGCGTAAGAATCCGAACACCATTCGCGAACGTTGCCAATCATATCATAAAGCCCATACCCATTCGGTACAAAACTACCAACAGGCACGGTATTGATGTCTCTGCCAAACACCAAACGCATCAATCCATCCCAAAAGGATTCGCCTTGATGGCGCCATTGTGCTTTCTTGTTGTCCGGTTTTTCACCCCAGGAAAACCATTTCAGATTCTTTCCACCTTTTGCTGCATATTCCCATTCCACTTCCGTTGGCAGGCGTTTTCCTGCCCATGCGGCGAAGGCCGTTGCGTCATTCCAGGTTACGCAAACAACGGGATGCAACATGCGTTCTGTGGTTGCATAGGTCTGCCAATCGCCTTCTGCTTTGTAGTCGGTCTCCTGAACAAATTTTTGGAATTGCTCATTGGTGACTTCGTATTTATCCAAAAAAAACGGGGCAATTTTTACCAGATGATTGGTGCGTTCATCGCCGAACCACGATTCCGCATGAGAAATATTCATGTGGGGCACTTTTTTACCTAATTCTGCCAAAGCTGCTATTGAATCATCGGGAATGCCCATTTCAAAGTCGCCTTCGGGAATAAATATCATACCCTCCGGCGGCTCGATGTTGGGGTTTTGCGCAATAACAAAAACTGGAAAAAGTAACAAACCGAGGAATTTTACAATTTTTCGCATGATAGACTCTCCTGATTTTGGTGTTTAAATTTGTTCAGGTAAGCTATCAAACCAGCGCAAGAGAATGCCATGAAAGTGTCATAAGTTTGTGAAATCTTGTTCAATTTCCTTTGGATGCTCTATTGAAAATCAGCAGGAAATCGAAGATGAAAATCTGTTGCATCCTGATACTTTTTCGCAACCGCCAGCAATGTCGCTTCCTCATAAAGTTTACCCATGAACGTGATGCTGACCGGGGAGTTCTTTTCGTTAAATCCGTTGGGTAGTACAACGCATGGATGGCCTGTCAGGTTCGTGAGTAGCAGGTTGTTACCAACAAAGGAAGGGGCGATGTATAAATCCACCGCATCCAAAGTTTTTTGCATTTCCTGAATGGCCATATAGCGCAAGCGATTGGCCTGAATGTACTCGACTGCCGGTATAAAACGCGAGGAGCGAAAGGAATTCGGCCAGGCATTTTTGATCTGGCGAACGAGCAAATCATCTCTGTTGCTGCGCGTCAATTCATCGAAAGCTGCCGCAGCCTCGGCGCTTAAAATGATACTCATAGAGGAAATTGGCATTTCGGGTAATTCGATGGGCACAAGCTCAGTACCAAGAGCACGTAGTTTTTCAAGCGTTGCCTGATCAAAATCATGATTCTCGTATTCACTTGCAAAGGCACTCTTGACGTATCCGATGCGTATTTTATGCATATCGATTTGATAATTGTAGTTGAAGGGGACATCGATTAGTGTTTGATCGATGCTGTCTTCACCAATGATTGCGTTAAAAACGATGGCGCAATCTTCTACCGTCCGGCAAATCGGACCAAGTTTGTCCATCGTCCAGCTCAAAGCCATTGCACCAGTACGGCTTACACGGCCGTAAGTTGGCCGCAAACCAGTGTTTCCGCACCGCGTCGAAGGTGAAACAATGGAACCCCATGTCTCAGAACCAATGGAGAAGGCGACAAGCCCGGCTGCCGTCGCGGATGCCGGCCCTGCAGAAGAGCCGCTGGAACCTTGTTCTGTGTTCCAGGGATTGCGGGTTTTCCCTCCGTACCAAACATCACCCCAGGCGAGAGCGCCAAGAGTCAGCTTTGCGAGCAAAACTGCTCCGGCGTCCTCAAGTTTTTTGACGACGGTGGCATCGGCATCGATGACCTGATCTTTATAAGGCATGGCGCCCCAGGTGGTTTTGTAGCCTTTCACCGCGAGTAAATCCTTAGCACCATAAGGAATACCGTGGAGCAGCCCACGGTACTTCCCGGCTGCGATTTCTGCATCCGCGCGTTTTGCTTGTTGCAACGCCAAATCTTCTGTGAGCGTAATCACACACTTTAAAATGGGATCGTATTTTTTGAGCCTGGCCAAATACATTTGGGTTAATTGCAGTGAGGTGATTTTGCGTGTACGAATCAGCTCGCTCAGGTCCCGAACAGAATAAAAGGCAAGTGCTTCAAAATTTTCAGGTGCCTGTGTTTTTTGTGGTGGGCTAACAACCGCAGCACTTCGTTTTGTATCGAATTTCATGCCCACAGGAATCGGATTAAAATTCTGGGCAGGAGGAATGCTATTGTCAATATCGACAGACCGTAGGGCTGCATATTCTGTGCGATTCGATTCGAGATCACTGAGCATGGAATCGCGCTCGGCCTCCGTAAATTCCAGCCCAAACAGTTTTGCCGCTTCGGACACAGTAGCCCTGTTTAAAGCTTCTTTGCTGGTTTGGGCGCCCAAAATAAAAAAGAAAACAGCACTAAATCCCATGGGCAGCACGATTTTCATAAGTTTTTGCATAAACTCTCCCAATGAAATTGACCACAAAGGGTTGAGCTACATATTTAAAAATACCGAATATTGTAGCCAAAAGCCTCGTGGCCTTTTTAACGAATATGAAAATGTAATTTTACTTTTTTGCGGAAGATGTATGATCGTGAACAATAAACCAACCCGTTTCCATTTTTCGAAGGATGAGAGTAAACAAACCCGAAGGTTGATCCTGGCTTCGCTGCAATTGCCATTTACCGAACGCAAGCGCGGCATCCGGGGAAAAAAAAGTGATATCATGGATTTCAAAGGATAATATGCCCATAGTGGCCTTGTCAGGATATGCTTTTTTGTAACGCTGCAATGTTGTTTCCCATCCGAAGGTCACATCACCGCCGGATGCGAACCGCAGTGAATCAGAACGCCAGTAACCAGCCATAAATCCATCAATATCGCCCTGATTCCATGCATTCACCTGGTTTTGTAACAGGGTCATTATTTCCTGTTTACTGGCCGCGTCTTCACCAGGTTTTTCTACTTGATTGCATGCCAGAAAGAGCACGTAGACGGCGGCGGTGATTGTTAATAAATATTTTTTCATCTTTAAAAACCTTCGTGAAATCTATGTGATTGACTTGAGATGAAAACAGATGGGACTTTTCAAGTTGAGTGGTATCCGTCCGGAATCGCTTTTTTTCGTCGTTGCGGAATCCACTATTGTATGAGGCGAATAGAAATGGATTTTGCTTCGCCGAACTTCGTTTCGGCTAAAAACGTGCCGAACCGAAGGCAGGCGAGCAAAATGACGTCCGGACAGATGCACCTAAACAGACAAAATTGAGGATAATTATTTTTTCAATGCGTCACGAATTTCCGTAAGCAGCAGAACTTCATCACTTGGTTTTGGTGGTTCGGCGGGTTTTTCTTCTTCTTTACGTTTCAGCTTATTCATGCCGCGTACAAGCATAAATACGGCAAAAGCTACGATAAGAAAGCTGATAACGTGATTGGCAAACACGCCATAATTGATGGTAACCGCACCGGCAGCTTGTGCATCGGCAAGCGATGCGTAGGGGGCTGCAGCTGTCGCACCATCTTTGAGCACAACAAATAAATTAGAGAAATCCACATTCCCCAACAATAAACCGATCGGTGGCATAAGGATGTCCGCCACAAGTGATTTAACAATTACACCAAATGCAGCTCCGATAATGATACCGACAGCCATGTCCAGGACATTACCGCGCATTGCAAATTCTTTGAACTCTTTGAACATTTCTACTTCCTCCGTGTTGTGGTTGGTTTTGTTTCGTATGCAGCGCTTGTTGCCGTTTCCAGTTGAATAAAGGTGGGATAACACTCTGGTAGCACTAATGTTGAACCGGAGTGGTTACGTAATTGGTCAAAGGAAATTATAAAATTTCGATTAAAAGTCAATTAAAGAATATTCAGTAACATACATCGTTAATAAGTACGCCTGAGGATACATTAATCGGCTGTCCAAAGAACGAATGATTTCAGTCAATCAATCCATTTTGTTGAATTACCCGTGCAAACCACTTTGCCGATGCTTTGGGTATCCGTTCGCCTGTCTTGTAATTCACGAAATGCAAGCCAAAACGTTGTGCATAACCCTCAGTCCATTCAAAATTATCCATGAAAGACCAGGCAAAGTACCCTTTTAATTTGACGTTATTTGCAATGGCACCGAGTGCGGCGTTTAAATAGCCGTTGAAAAATGCAATCCGCTTTGGGTCGTTTACACTTCCATTTTCCAGCGTGTCATTCAACGAACAGCCGTTTTCTGTTACATAAATTTCTGGTGAGCCGTAGCGTTGATCAACCCATTGCAGTAATCGACGAAATCCCTCCGGTACTATATTCCAGTTCATCAGTGTCTTTTCCCAGGAGGGATCAGAGCTGAGTATTACTTTTTGATCCTGCCACATGCCATCGGCGATCGCTGAGTTTTCTACGATCGGGGCGTTGGCAGCATACATGGTGGAGTAGTGGTTCAAGCCAAAGAAATCACTTGAACCTGTGATTAACTCCTGTTCTTTGGCTGTGAATTGCGGAAGTCGCTTTCCGAGTTGCTCACGCATGACCTCAGGGTAATCACCCTTGTAGATTGGGTCAGCGAACCAGCCGAGAAAGAATTGCACTGCACGCTCCGCAGCAGCTCTATCGGCATCGCTGTCTGTTAATGGATCACGCCAGTCGCAATTATTGGTGATACCAATGATACCTTTTTGTTTTTGCTGAAAATGCGATCGGTACTTTTCGACTGCGAATGCATGAGCGCGTAGCAGATTGTGCGCTGCACGATAGCGATCGTCACGGGAAATTCGGCCTGGCGGATGGTGGCCGATGCTATACCCGAGTAGGGCACTGCACCAGGGTTCGTTCAGGGTTATCCAGTGTTTGACCCGATCGCCAAAAGCCTCAAAACAAATGGCTGCATAATTTGCAAAATAGTCTGCGATTGCAGGATTGAGCCAGCCGTCGTGCTCGAACTGCAAAACAAGCGGAAGATCCCAGTGATAAAGCGTGATCCATGGCGTGATGTTGTGTTCTAGCAGCGTATCGATCAAATTTGAATAGAAACGAATACCCTCCGGATTGGCTTTCCCCACGCCTGTCGGTTGAATTCGCGGCCAGGATATGGAAAAACGATAGGCATGCAAGCCCATGTCAGCCATCATTTTAACATCGTCCTTGAAACGGTGGTAATGGTCACAAGCGATATCGCCGGTGTCGTGATTTTTTATTTTTCCGGGCGTGTGGCTGAAGGCATCCCAAATTGATAAGCCTTTGCCGCCTTCGAGCCATGCACCTTCGATTTGATAGCTCGAAGTCGCTGTTCCCCATACAAATCCAGGTGGAAATTTTTTCATTTGATTTTCCTTTTGAATTTCCTGTTGTGTTAACTCTGACGAGACTGTCGAAAAACATGCAAATTCGGTCCCTGAGCTTGCCGAAGGGCACGAATTTGAGCGTGGAACCGGTCGTTTCGACAAGCTCAACGTCCGGTTTATCTTTTTGTAACAGTCTCGTCAGAGTTCTTTTTATATTATTTTCTGCACCACAAATTCCCCATAAGGAGTATGGCTACAAGTTTATTCTCATACCCAACAATTGTAGCCCAGGCTCTTGTGGTCTGATTTTATGCTCAAACAAATTACCGCAGAAAATATGCGAATGCAAGTTTCATTTTGATTGAAAATTTTTTATTTTCATGGTGGATAAATCAGTTCTGTCGTGGTACAATCAATAAAAAATTTTTCCCCCTAAAATGAAATTCCATGCTTAATAGAACGAAATTATCAGGCATTTTGCATCATTATTCTGGAATCATTGGATACTGGATTGCTTTCTTTTCCCTGTTATCCTGCAATAATGTGCCGACGTCGGATTATGTTAATCCGCAAACATGTATCTCCTGTCATCCGAAAGAATTTGCAGAATGGAAAAATTCGCATCACGATTTGGCAATGCAGGTCGCAAATGACTCTACCGTTCTGGGGAATTTCGACGAGACCACTTTCTCTCATTTTGGAGTTGAGAGCAGATTTTTTAAAAAGGATGGCAAATTCTACGTAAACACAGAAGGTGCAGAGGGTTATCCGGCAGATTTCGAAATTAAATACACCTTCGGATTCACCCCATTGCAACAGTACTTGATCGAATTTCCCGGTGGACGGTTGCAGTGTTTGGGTATCGCCTGGGATACGCTGGAAAATCGTTGGTTCCATCTCTATCCGGATGAGAAAATAGCCCACAATGACCCATTGCATTGGACTGGCACCTATCAGAACTGGAATCACATGTGCGCGGAATGCCATTCCACAAATTTACAGAAGAACTATGATTTTACGACAGATTCCTATCGCACCACCTGGGATGTTATCGATGTGAGTTGCCAGGCGTGCCACGGCCCAGGGACGAAACACCTGGAATGGGCAAAAGTGAAAGATACTCCCGCGGCGAAAAACTATAAAAATACCGGATTGTTCATCGATTATAAAACGAGTCCATGGCAGACGGTGGATAATTGCGCACCCTGTCATTCACGCCGTAGTCAGATTACCCACGATGATCAAGTTGATCGGCCTTATCTCGACAATTTTGTTCCATCGCTGCTGCGAGAGGGACTTTACTTTCCTGACGGGCAAATATTGGATGAAGTTTATGTTTATGGCTCCTTTCTGCAGAGTAAAATGTATCAGGCTGGTGTGACATGCATGCATTGTCACAATCCCCACAGTTTAAAGCTTAAATTGCAAGGTAATGCACTGTGCACCCAATGCCATCAGCCGTTGGTGAACCCGGCGTTCCCTGGTCTGCCCCTGGTAAATTACGATTCACCAACGCATCATTTTCATAAACTGGATTCTGCTGGCGCCAGTTGTGTGGCTTGCCACATGCCGGGGAGAACCTATATGATTGTCGATCCTCGGCGTGATCATAGTATGAAAATTCCCCGTCCGGATTTATCCCTTGCGCTTGGTGTACCCAATGCCTGCAATGGGTGCCACGCGGATAAATCCACGGAATGGGCGCTGTCGTTCGTAGAAAAGTGGTATGGCACGAAGAAAAATCAGGAAAAAAACTTTGCGGAGACGATTGCTCTGGCACGCAATGGAAACGCTGGCACAGCCAGGACATTGGTTCCTTTGGTGGCAGACTCAACACAACCTGCGATCGTGCGTGCGACTGCCCTGGAATTAATCGAAGGGACTGATGAACAAAGTGTGGCCGTTGTTCATACGGCATTAAATAATCAAGAACCACTCATTCGAGCGACGGCGGCGGAGCGATTTTCCCATGTGACTCCACAAGGAAATTTAAGTCCGCTTCTTCCTTTGCTTTCGGATTCAATTCGGGCAGTACGAATTGAAGCAGCGCGTGGATTTGCGCTGCGACCTGACGTGAACATGGATTCCTCCTGTCAGGATGCCTATCAGCATGCACTTGTGGAATATAAAGAATCGCAATTTGCAAATGCAGACAAGCCCTCTTCGCTAATGAATTTGGCCATATTTTTTGAACATCAACAAAAAGCGGATTCGGCTATTTTTTTCTATCAAAAAACCATTGCCAGGGATCCCTATTTTTCACCAGCTTATTTAAATCTTGCCAATTTGTACAGCCGAATGCAGCAAAATTCCCTTGCCGAACAAACACTCCGCACTGCCTTAAAATTTACACCGACAGATGGGCAATGCCATTATTCCCTTGGGCTTTTACTTGCTGAAGCGAACCGGTTGCAGGATGCAGTGCAACACCTTGCGCTGGCTGTAAAATATCTGCCTGCCCAGGAACGCATTCTCTACAACTACGCTTTGGCCTTGCAAAAACTGCAACGACGCGATGATGCAGAATCTGCTTTCCTCAAGGCTTTCTCCTTAAACAGAAACTCTGCCGATATACTCTACGCGTTGGCTGTTTTTTACGCCCAGGATGAAGAATGGCAACAGGCGCATGTTTATGCCGAAAAACTGCAAAAAATACTGCCTGAAGCTGCTGGTGTTCAGCAACTCATACAATACATAGATGGAAATTTGCGATGAACTCAAAATTTTATGAATCGCTGACGGAAAACCACACGAATATCATTCTGGATAGCGTCGCAGATGGCGTTTTTACGGTTGATGAAGATATGCGCATTACCTATTTCAATCGTGCAGCGGAGAAAATAACCGGTATAACCCGTGACCAGGCTGTGGGACAGTTTTGCTTTGATATTTTAAAAGCGAATATTTGTGAGAAAAGTTGTGCGCTGCGTTGTTCTCTTGAATCGGAATCGGAAGTCGTCAACAAACACGTGAATATTCTTCGTACAGATGGCAAACAAATTCCCGTGAGTATAAGCACCGCCGTTTTGCGGGATGAAGAAGGAAATAAAGTCGGCGGTGTGGAGACTTTACGCGACCTTTCTCCCTTTGAAGTTTTGCAAAAAGAAATCAGGTGTGCCTATACCCTCGAAGATATTATATCGAAAAACCACCGTATACGGCAAATATTTGATATTTTACCCAACATTGCGGAGAGCGACAGTACAGTGTTGATTCAAGGGCCAAGCGGTTCAGGTAAGGAGCTGTTTGCCCGCGCAATCCATAATCTGAGCCCGCGCAATCAACACGCATTTATTGCGATAAATTGTGGTGCATTGCCGGATACGCTGCTCGAATCGGAATTGTTCGGTTATGTCAAAGGCGCCTTTACGGATGCGAAAAAAAATAAACCGGGACGTTTTGCCCTGGCTAAAGGGGGTACTGTTTTTCTCGATGAAGTGGAGAGTTTATCACCGGCGATGCAGGTGAAACTCTTGCGCGTTTTACAGGAAAAGGAATTCGAACCGCTGGGGGCTATTTCAGCGGTGCAGACGGATGTTCGCGTCATTGCGGCAACAAAGAATGTGTTGTCCGAAATGGTTAACGACGGCACTTTCCGTGATGATTTGTTTTTCCGGCTGAATGTCGTCAAGCTCGAACTTCCTCTTTTGAGAGAGCGACGCGACGATATTCCGATTCTTGTGGAGCATTTTATCGAAAAATTTAATCACAAAATGCGGCGACGGATTGAAAGTGTATCCGGCAACGTTTTACAGCTACTAATGCAATACGATTTTCCCGGCAATATTCGCGAACTGGAAAATATTATCGAACATGCCTTCGTTATGTGCCGCGGTGAAATTATTCAACTGCACCACTTGCCAATCGAATTTTCGCAAAGAAAGCCAACAAATCCATTGAACCAACAAGAACCGATGCCATTACAGGCGGCTGAGCAGCATTTACTGAGGGAAGTTCTCGAGAAACATGATTGGAATAAAGTTGCCACCGCAAAAGAGCTCGGTGTTCATCGCGCGACGCTTTATCGTAAAATGAAAAAACACGGTTTGTAAGCCACAAACTACACGGTTTTGCGACAGTTGCAAATGACTGTCGCGTTTCCGCAACCCTTCAACGGTTGTTATTTCTTATCCACCTCTCTTTCCTTGCTTGTTCTGAGGCTGTTTTTTTTCATTCCTCACTTTCTTTTCTGGTCCGCAGATTGCCTTATGGAAACCAACAATGGAAAGGAAAACCAATGCAACGGGTAGCGATACCGGTTTTTGGCGATCGAATTTCCAACCGTTTGGATTGCAGCGAAAACGTGCTGCTGGTTTCGATCGAAAATGGACAAGTAATTAAACGTGACACCTGTCATTTGGCAGAAATCGATTCTTTTTCGAAATTGGGTCTGTTGGCCAATTTGGGAATCGATGTGCTCATCTGCAATGGCATCACAGAATTTTTTGAAAACCGACTCAGTGATCGACACATCCAAATCATCCCCTGGATTAGTGGTGAAGCAGAAACAATACTCGAACAATATTTACAGGGTACGCTGCTCACTGAAAAACCTTCCCGGTAAGACTAGAATTCAACAACCAAGAGAATTGGAGGTATTTTCAATGGGAGATAAAAGCACCGGGCACCTCAAAGAAGAACATTTTAGTACATCACGCGAAAAAGAACTCACCGCCCGCTATTTTCGCTACGTCGATGAGCGAATACCGGCAGCTAAATCGATCGAACATGCTCAGGAAATCTGTGCTGAACTTAATCAGGCTTTCCGGGATGAATGTATAAGTGAAATTTTACACGATTTCCTTGAATACCACTGCACGACAACGATTGCTGAGCATTGGGCTGGATCCAATGAGCCTTAGGCTGCAAGTAAATAAACCTGAATAAACCCTAACTCATTATTCCCGGGAAAAAGATGTTCGTATTAAGCATTTTACTGCATGCGATTAAAATTACGCTGCTCGTCTTTTTTATGATGCTCCTCATAGACTATCTCGATGTTAAAACCAAGGGCAGTTTGCGACAGTTTATTAAAGGTGGGCAGTGGCGGCAATATATGGCTGCTTCCTTTTTAGGAGCGACTCCGGGGTGCCTGGGTAGTTTTATGAATGTGACTTTGTATATTCACGGATTTCTTTCCTTCGGGGCTATCGTCGCCGGGATGATTGCCACCTCCGGGGATGAAGCATTTGTGATGCTGGCAGAGTTTCCCCAGCAGGCTTTGTTTCTCTTCGTCGTTCTTTTCGTTTTAGCAATTCCTCTTGGCAAAATATCGGATATGATTGCCCAAAAATTGCATATTGAACCCTGCCGCGATTGCGACATGCACAAAATTCACAAGGATGAAAAAGAACGTGGCCATTACCTGAAACAGCATGTGTGGAATCATATACTAAAAAAGCATATCTGGCGTGTCTTTCTTTGGACTTTTTTCGCACTACTGCTGGTGCATGTGGCCCTGGAATACTGGCAGCTTGAAACCTTCGTAAAAGAACATATGGGATTGGTGTTGATTTTGAGCGTTTTGATGGGCATCCTGCCGGAGTCCGGCCCGCATTTGGTCGTCGTTATGATGTTTGCGTATGGCGTGATTCCCTTTTCCGTGCTTCTTGCCAGTTCGATTTCGCAGGATGGCCATGGAATGCTGCCGTTGCTGTCTTATACAATTCGTGATTCATTATTGATAAAATTATTCAATGTTGTTGCCGCTCTCATGGTTGGTGGAGCAGTGTATTGGTTTGGATGGTGAGACAAAAAAATAGTTGGAAAACAGACTATGTTTCTTGAAAAAATGGCTGTATAAGTTAAAACTCTTCACGATGTTGGCTAGTCAATCAGAATAAGAATCAGGAGTAAGATTATGAATGAACGACATAAACATCACAAACACGACAATGAAAGCTGCAAACATCATAGTCATGAAAACGGACATCATCAACAGCATAGGCACAGGCGCATAAATGAACATGGCGAGCAATTGGGATCACAGGGCAATTGTGTTTGCCCAAAATGTGGTGAAAAAATCGAACATACGCCTGGCGTCCGGTGTCAGGAAGAAAAATGCCCGAAATGCAGTGCGAAAATGCTGCGGGAAGGTTCGCACCATCATCAGTTGTTTTTGCAGAAACAAAGGAGTCTGGAAGAGTCGTCTTAGTGGACTGTCAAGCTTAAAATTGTGAGTCGGTTACGATGTCATTCCTGCATTGCAAAAAAACGCAAACCGGCTGACAATACTGTGTGAAAACGTTTAAACTTCACGGAGGCTGAGCTTGCCTGCACTGCGTCAAGTCGAAGTGTCGAAGCCGGGCTCACGCTCAACCGGGCGCTTCGACAGGCTCAGCGACCGGTTTACGCTGCATTTTCATACAGCCTGGACGATTCGATCACTAAACTCACAATATACATCTTGAGGTACCAATAACCCGTTATTTTAACTAAAAATGAAAAGTCGAATTACTCTCCCGAAAACAGGCCACAAGGACCTGAGCTTCACGTTTTTACATTGCGGATAACGGTATCTTGTCGCCTTTGGGTAAAATGAAAGGAATAGGAAATGAATTATAGAGAGGAAGCCTTAGGTTATCATCGTCGCGGAAGACGGGGAAAAATTGAAGTGAGCACAACGAAACCATGCATCACTCAACGGGATCTTTCCCTTGCCTACACACCCGGAGTTGCTGAACCGTGTCGTGAAATTGAGAAAAATCCTGCAGAAGTATTTAATTATACTGCAAAGGGTAATTTGGTGGCGGTTGTGAGTAATGGAACCGCTGTTCTGGGCCTTGGTGATATTGGCGCTGCAGCGGGAAAACCCGTTATGGAAGGGAAGGGCGTGCTTTTCAAACGTTTTGCAGATATCGATGTTTTTGATCTTGAGCTCGACACCCACGATCCGGATGAAATCATTCGCACTGTACGCCTGCTGGAGCCTACCTTTGGCGGCATCAATCTCGAAGATATTAAAGCACCGGAGTGTTTTTATATCGAGGAAGAACTGAAGAAACAAATGAACATCCCGGTTTTTCATGATGACCAGCATGGAACAGCGATTATTTCCGGCGCCGGTTTGTTGAATGCTCTTGAATTGGCCAATAAACGCATCGAAGATATCAAAATCGTTTTTATGGGTGCCGGCGCTGCAGGTATTGCCTGCGCCAAATTTTATATCCAATTGGGGGCACGATTGGAAAATATTCTTATGCTCGATAGCAAAGGTGTTATTTACAAAGGCCGAACTGAGGGGATGAATCCATACAAAGAGTATTTTGCCAGGGACACAAAAATTCGCACACTAGAAGAAGCGATGCAAGGAGCGGACATGTTTGCCGGTGTTTCAAGTGCGAACCTCATCAGCCGTGAGATGGTGAAATCCATGGCAGATAATCCGATCATTTTTGCTATGGCGAATCCAGATCCGGAAATTACCTATGAAGAAGCAAAAGCCGCCAGAGACGATGTCATTATGGCGACCGGGCGCAGTGATTATCCCAACCAGGCGAACAACGTTTTGGGATTTCCGTTTATTTTCCGCGGCGCCCTGGATGTGCGGGCAACACAAATCAATGAGGCGATGAAAATTGCTGCAGCGAAAGCCCTCGCTGCTTTAGCGAAAGAACCCGTCCCGTATTCAGTAATGAAAGCGTATCGCTCACAAAAGCTGGAATTTGGACCCGAATACATCATTCCCAAACCTTTTGATCCGCGTGTTCTTTTGTGGGAAGCTTCCGCTGTAGCACAGGCAGCGATCGATTCCGGCGTTGCAACCTTGAAAATCGATATCGAGAAGTACAAAGAAAAACTCGAAGACCGTCTGGGGCTATCACGTCATGTGATGCGCGTTTTCATCAACCGGGCGAAAAAAGTACCCAAACGCATCGTTTATCCGGAAGGGGAACATGAAGCCATCCTGAAAGCGTGCGAAATTATTTTGGATGAAAATCTTGCCTATCCGGTCCTGTTGGGCGATCGGCACGTGATTGAAGAAAAATTGGAAAGTCTGCACATGAATATTTTACAAGGTGTGGAAATCATTCATCCCGAAGCGTCACCGAATATTGACAGATATGCAAAGAAACTGTACGAAATGCGGAAACGGAAAGGATTGGTCGAATCGGAGGCGCACCAGTGGGTTCGCGATTACAATTATTTCGCAACGATGATGGTGGAACTAGGCGACGCAGATGGTCTCGTTGCGGGATTGATGCAACACTATTCTGATGTGATTCGGCCTGCCCTGCAAATAATCGGAACGCGCCCGGATGTCGCGAAAGTAGCCGGTTTATACATGATGATTCTAAAAGATCAGATTTACTTCTTTGCTGATGCCACCGTGAATATTGAACCTACTGCCGAGGATCTGGCAAAAATTGCGATTCTCAGCGCGAAGACGGTACGCCGTTTCGGTGTCGAACCTAAAATTGCCATGTTGTCTTTTTCCAATTTTGGCAGTTCGCACCATCCTCTCGCCGACAAAATGCGACGAGCGACGGAGCTGGTGAGGCAATTTGACCGGGATGTGCTCATCGATGGCGAAATGCAGGCGGATACAGCGGTTGTGCCGCAAATAATCGAGGACGTTTTTCCGTTTAGCGAACTGTCGGGCAAAGGCGGCGCCAATGTATTGATCTTTCCCAACCTTGAAGCGGGCAACGTTGCCTACAAACTACTGCAACGCTTGGGAAATGCTGTTGCTGTCGGCCCAATTTTAATGGGAATGCGAAAACCTGTGCACCTGCTGCAAATTGGTGGTAACGACGAGATCGATATTGTGAATATGACAGCGATTGCAGTTTTGGATTCCCAGAGCGGCAGTGAAGATTTCCCGGAACAGTCTGTAATTAATTTGCTGGGGGATCTGGATTGATCGGGGAGAGATGCTTTTTAACAGGAGAAATTTAACGGGGATGAATAAATAATATCGTTGTGAGGTTGAAATGGATACGATTAATAAAGTTTTACAGACTAAAACAGAGCGTCATACCATTCGCCCATACATCTATGAAGCCAGAATGCATGCACTTTACGGTAATAGCGAGGAAACCATAAATTGCAATTGCCAATCTTCCTCCATTTGTGGTTTGATCGAATATCTAAAAAAGAGGGAGATTAAACCAGCGGAAATTCACTTATACGGGATTTATTCGGACCAGGAGCTGGAACTGGATAAAAAATATTGTACGGGAAAAGATGGAAATTGGCCAGCAGCGACGGATATCAATTCAAAGCTGGAGACACGTTTTGAGAAAATATTAGCGCAAAGATTGCAAAATGAATGGCGCCAGTGAATGTGATTCTTATTGAAATTTGTGAGCACAAATCGTCACCAATGGATTTATTTGTGCCCTCAAAGATTTTGTTTTTACTTTTCAATGATATGGAGTTTACTATTTAAAAACAAGCCACCGTGGAGGTGGATCATGAAAAAAATATTAATTGTCGATGATGATCGGTTTTTATGCATATTGTACGAAATGGAGCTCTCCGCAATGGGATATAAGGTGTTATTTGCAGAAAGCGGCGTAGATGCTATTGAAAAAGTAAGGAAGGAAAATCCAAACGCAGTCGTCCTTGACCTGGTTCTACCGGATATGTCCGGTCTCGATGTTTTGCAGGGAATATTATCGATCAACTCGCATCTGCCAGTGATTATCAATAGTGCCTATACTCATTACAAGGAAAACTTTATGTGCTGGGCTGCAGAAGATTTCGTAGTGAAATCTTCCGATCTCAGCGATTTGAAGTATGCACTGGAGCGTGTTCTGGAAAATGACGAACACCTTGAATATTCTGCATAGTTTAAGCAAACCATACAAGGCTGAATGGGTGAGAGGCAGGTAATGTCCCTCACCCGTTGCTGTTATTCATAAAAGTACGATTCGTGTTATTGATATGATATCCCTATTTGACCTTTGCATTTTTCCACATCAGTCCGCGGGACCATCTCTCCGGGAATCGAAAAAATCCAACTTCTACCTACAATTTTCTCCCACCACAATTGTGCTTCATAGCCCAAAAAATTAAGCAATTCTCTGGATTTTCTTTTATATTCCATTTTTTCTGTATTCCGTAACATAAAACTGGTTTCCCGCTGGAATGTTTTCAGGATAATTGGATTTATGGATATAACCTACTCTCGTTTAAAAAATGAATTTGAAAAATATACTTTAAATACTAGCCAGGAAGAAATTCAGGCTTATCTGGAATTAGAGTATGAGAAGAATAATTTCCAGCATGTGCTTGAATTGCTGGTGCAATGGGGGCAGAGAACCGGCTACTATTCCCCCGAGATGTTAAAAGTTAACAAGCATTATTCTTATCTGGATCAGGAAACCGGGGTCAGGTTCACCATTCAAATCAATTACCAGCGCGATCGATACCAGCCGCTACCCATGCAAGCAGCTAATGGCATGAAATTGCATTGCCTCATTTGTATTGAAAATATCGGTTTGCCTGGTAAGGAAAATCTTCGTGTTTTTCAATTTCGTTTACCGCAAAACCGGAAATTTTTTATTCAATTAACCCCCTACCCATTGCGGGAAAAGCATTTTGTTCTCGTTGAACTTGCAAAAAATCCCATGCGTATGGACAAGAACAGCGTCGCCGATCTCGTGCATTTTGTGGATATGGCACCCGATTATGTTGGCTGCTCGAATAGTGATGTCGAATGGGCGGGCGCTTCCATACTTGCGCACCACCATTACCAGGTTTTCGAAAAGCTGCACCTGCCAATTATGCAGGCGAAATACCACAGTGATTTGCAAAGGAACGAATCGGAGAAAATTACTTTTGGATTGTTGAATTTTCCCATGGCGTGCTGTAAAATTATAATGCAGAACAGAACGAAATTTATTGAGGTCTGTGGCGAACTGATTCATGCATGGAAGACGATGGATCCCGGCAGGAATACATGCAATTTGATCGTGCACAAACAAGGCGCGGATTATGTATGTTACCTCATTTTTCGCAACCCAAAATTCCGAACAACGGAGAAGTGGCAAGCATTTAAAACAGAAGGTGTAGGTATAATCGAAGTGGCCGGTGAAGGTATATTACCCGTTCCAAAAGGTGAAAATGCGCAGTACCAGTTTTTAACCATTCAGAAGAATGGCTTGAATGTTATCAAAGGCATCATTGGGGAGAATAATCCAATTCAGGAAACGCATTTTCCACAGCATTTCCAATGGATCTGCGCTGTTGTGGAAAAAAGCTTATAATAACCGGATAGCTTTGGCACTTGGAAAGGTATGCGAGATGTGCGACGCACTTTAGCACGGAGCGGATAGAAATTTATGAATTTTTCGCATATCAAACGCGGAAGTGCGTCACACATGAACCCCAGAGAAGGAGAATGATATGGCATTAAATGTAGTCATCGCGCAGAATAAAAATGCGCTTGGTGAACAGGCGGCGCTGAAAGGTGCAGAATTCATTCGCGAAGCGATCGCGCGAAAGGGGGAAGCACACATTATCGTGGCAACCGGTGCTTCGCAATTTGAAATGCTGGAAATTCTGGTGAAACAGGATATTGATTGGTCAAAAATTACAGCTTTTCACCTGGATGAATATATTGGCATTCCTGCAACACACCCGGCCTCCTTTCGAAAATATCTTAAGGAGCGGTTCGTGGAAAAGGTTGCTTTAAAAGAATTTCATTATGTTCAGGGAGATGCCGAGCCGTATGCAGAATGCAAGCGTCTCGGTTCCTTAATTGCGCAGCAGGAAATCGATGTGGCTTTTGTGGGAATTGGCGAGAACGGCCATCTTGCTTTTAATGATCCGCCGGCGGATTTCGATACCGATGAGGCATACCTTGTCGTGCAGTTGGACGAGGCGTGCCGGCAGCAACAGCTTGGCGAAGGCTGGTTCAAGACCTTGAATGAGGTCCCGCAAAGCGCCATCAGCATGTCCATAAAGCAAATTTTAAAATCACAGGCAATCATTTGTACAGTGCCTGACCAACGCAAGGCGATGGCTGTTAAAAATGCGGTAGAAGGCAGCATCACTCCGCAGGTTCCGGCGTCGGTTTTGCAAAAGCACCCGCAGACTTATCTGTTTTTGGATAAGGATTCATCATCTCTTTTATCAGGGAGGCATTGACACAGGTTGCAATTAAAATCTCACCTACAAAATTATGCAATCAGGCCACAAGAGCCTGGGCTACAAGTTTTTACGTTGTAGACAATGTGTAGCCTTGCCCCTTGCGGGCAAACAGAAAGGAAAAATCATGCAAGCGAAAATATACCATAATCCACGTTGCAGCAAAAGCAGGCAGACACTGCAAGTTTTATTGGATCACCATGTGCAGCCACAAATCGTCAAATATCTCGAAACACCGCCCACACCTGAGGAATTGAAAAAATTGCTCGAAATGATGAAGCTTTCACCAGGGGAAATTATTCGCTTTAAGGATAAGAACACCAGGGAACTCGGCCTCTCCCCAAAGGACACTCGCAGCGTGGAGGAATGGATTGATTTCATGGTTAAAAATCCGGCAATCATCGAACGGCCAATTGTTGTCATCAATGGCAAAGCCGTGTTGGGGAGACCACCGGAAAAAGTTCTGGAAATTTTATAAGTGTGTAGGCGGCGATACCCTTTGCGAGTTCTCCAAATTGATTTGAATTTAGAGGAAAATCCTGGAAATCGTCAATTTAAGACAACATTGTATAGATTTGTACAAATTTTTGTCAATCATTCCCTCAATCCTGGCTTTTGGCAAAGGCATACATAACTGCAGGTTCCTGTCTGATATGAAAAATTTTGTACGGAGTTTTTGCGGTTGGTCAAACCGGGGATCTGCGGAGCTGGCGTCCCAGGTTTCCAAACCTGAAGCAAGTTTCTGCGGGTATAAAATTATTAAGGCTGTCAGCAGGTTGCAAATTTGGAATTACATCCTGCTGAGCCGTTTTCAAAACAAAATCAGAATTCAATTTTATAGCTAAGATTTGGCACCATTATTCCTTCAAAACTGGTCTCAACTTTTCCGGTTTTCAGATTATAAAAATCATTGGCATATTCCTGCGTACTTGTTGCATTCAGGATGTGCAGTGTCCAGACGGAGGAATAAGTGGGTTTGTTTTTTCGGTAGGAAACGGCAACGGAAAACACGGGTATATCATCAAACCGCTGGCTGAAAGCACGCTCCTGATTCGCTTCTCCGTAGACTACTTCTTTCGCTAAAAGGGATGTATCGATATCAATTGCTTCCCGGCGGTTCCCACCGAGATAATTTAACCGGATACTCGTGCTGAGAATATTGTTCTTTTTCTTACCAACAATCCACTCTTTCCCTGCTAATAGGTTAAGCACGTAATTTTTATTAAAACGTGAGTTTCTGGTAATGCCTTTGGCGTCTTTGTATTTTGAATCAAATAGTGAAGCCGTGAACAAATAATAAAGTCCGTTATGTAAAAACCGTTCCAGGGTAACATCAACGCCTATATTTCTGCCCGTGCCTGCGCTGATCAAGCGTTCATTGAAGAAGATATCATCCTGCAAATTGATCGTCGAAATGTAGGTGTCCGGTGAGACTGGAATGTTTGCCAGCGACTGATAATATGGTTCAATGCATAACCGCAAGTTTTGATTGAGTTTTGCGTTGTATGCCAGCACATAGTGGGATGATGTTAACATATCCAGTGTTTTGTTGGACCTTACGCCGTTGTCATTGACAAAATAAATCGGCAAGCGTTCGATGCGGCTGTGTTTGCCATAGGCGAAGGCGATATTTTGTTTGTTATTGAAATCGTACTTTAAGCCAGCCCGGGGCTCGATTGAATAGTTGTCGTTAAGCAGAAAATAGGACGAGTGCACGCCGATATTGAGCGATAGATGCGGGGACATCATAAATTTTGACTGGGTATACAGTTGGATTAGTCCCGAATTTCCCGATTGCTTGACCAGCGTGTTCAATTCATTCCCATCCACTTCCGCTTGTTCGATATCGAGCTGGTAGCCCAGGTTGCTGTAGGAAAAACCACTTTGATTGCTGTGTGTTTTACTGAAGCGTTTATTGAGAATTGATTGCACCGAGTAACGCCGTTCATTATTATCCACATACGTTTGTGGATGGAACAATAAATTAGAGTCCAGCCGTTTTTCTTTGTGCGTTAATCCATTTCCTGTCGCAGCGAAAGTTGTGCGAAGAAAAGTGTTTTTATTCAGTGATATTTTGTGGGTCAAACCTGTTGTGACCATATAAAGCGATGTTTGGGATGCATCCCTGTCGAAATCTGACCTCCAATCGACGCTGTCAGCTGGATTCATTCTTTGGTAATCGAGGGCACTGATTCCCCAGATTGTAAATATGCCTGCATTTCGCGTTGGGAAATTGGTTTTAAAAGCGAAATCCTGGTATTTGAGAATGCCTGTATCTTCCGGCAATATCGGTGCGACAAGACCCATTGTTGAATACCGGTAATTCATTAAATACGAAGCGTGACCGCCACGATGAAATGGGCCTTCTGCGGCGAAATCAATCCCTATTACGCCAGCCTGGAAGGTGTATTCTCGTTCTTCTGTGTTTCCGGTATTTAAATTGATATCAAATACACCAGAGGTGGCGTTGCCGAATTCCGCCGGAAAGGCGCCAGTGTAAAAATCACTGTTTCCCATCATCTGGCTACTCAAAGCGGTGAGCAATCCTCCGCCGACGACGGTCAGATCCGCGAAATGGTTTGGGTTCGGTGATTCGACACCTTCGATTCGCCAAAGGATGCCCTCCGGATTATTGCCTCGGACAGAAATTCCATTACTGCTAACGGAAGGGGTGGAAACACCGGCAAAAGATGATGCCAGGCGAGCAGGGTCATCGAAACCACCGGCATATCGCTGCGTTTCTTCAACGGTAAACTGCCTGCTGCTTACTGAAGCCATGGCGTTGAGCGGTATATCTTTACTCACCCGGACAACAACTTCTTCCATGTCGATAACCGTTTGTTCCAGCCCAATATTGAGGCTAATTTGTTTCCCGGTAGTGATCAAAATTTCACTCATCAACCGGCTTTCATAACCCATCATCATTATTTTGATGGTGTGTCGTCCTACCGGTACTTTAGGAAGGACAAAATGTCCCTCCAAATCGGAAGTTGTACCCATAAGCGGTTCCGTGTCCAAAACAACGATATTGGCAAAGGGTAGCGGTGCTTTGGTTACTGCATCGAACACCGTGCCTTGTACGGACTGTGTGATCGTTTGTGCAAACGATGTTATAACGACGGTGAACATTGCAGCGAGAGTAATGATTATATTTTTCATAGTGGTATTCCTTTTGGATTTTCATAGTTATTTAGCAAAGAAAAATTTCTTGTCTTTGATCATTGTATAAGCTGAGAACAGGAGGAGTAAACCAGTCTGGATTACTTTACTCATCGGATGTGTGCAAAAGATCTCATTAAAATAACCGGCTGTGACATGGAAAATGATGGTAATGAGAATGTTGCGATTCGTTTTGTAATACAACCAGTTCATGATCAAAACGAAGGGGATGAGGCTGAAGAGAAAGTTCAGCGAATAAAGTGCGCCAGTTTCCACCAGATTGCTGTGATAATAATCTTTGATGAATGAAAGCGGCATGTGCCAGATTCCCCAGTAGAGTGCAAAGAGGACGGATGCAGTAAACAGGTTGAAGCGTGCACGCAAACTGTCCGTTCCGTAGGAATGCCAGGCAAGCTCTTCAAGCGTTGGGGCAGCAATTAACAGAAACCAAACGGGAAATACACCTGAAGTAAAAGAGAAGGATTTCGCAATTTGAAATTGATCAATGCTGTATCCGAAAAATACAGAAATAGCCTGGGCAAGTAAAATGCTCATCAACATGAGAAAAAAGGTGATAAACCAATATCGCAGCTTAATCTCTTTAAAATTGAAAATTCTTCCAAGCAAGTCAGAGAGCAATTTCTTGTCCTGATAGATCATCACGAATGCGATAAAATTGGGTGCAAGAAGACCGGCAAGCGCGAATACTGTTTGTAATAAGGAAGAACCTGCCGCCTCACTATGGCTAAAGAAGGCAGCGATGAACCAGAATGTCCATGGAAAAAGTGTTGCGAGGAAATAAAAACGCAGCGGGTGTTTAAATCTTTCGACGATCATAGCACATTCCTTTCAGTTGAGTTATTGTGTTCGCCGAAAAATACTTCATAACCTGAAAACTTTCGCCCAGGCGTGTAGGTTTGGACGAAAGTACAGGTGCAAACTTACAGGGATGGACATTTAAGTTTATTTATTTCAGTTCATTATAGAAAATATGCAAAGGGTGGACAAGGTGTGGTTTTATTCAAACAACTTAATTCAGGCGTAATGCTTGAGGCATATTGGGAGATGTCTATTGGGTAATGGTGGGGTGATTTTCACGATGAAATGGAATCGAAAAACGGAGTACAATCCATTTATGGATTGTAAACACATTGCTAAAAAAATAAGGGACTCCAGATTCAAAAATGAAAAACGAAAATGCAGCGAGATAGGAGAATGGATATAAAATTTCAGGTTTGCCGTGTAAGTTGCGCGATGTACTTTGATGGCGTCATGCCATTATGCTTTTTAAATACACTGTTAAAGGACGATTTTGAATTAAAACCGGCGTCATACGCATGAGCGAGCAGGCTGAATTCTTTGTTTCGTGTGGCATTTTTAATGAATTCATCGATTCTGTATTTATTGACAAAATCATGAAAGTTCACTTTTTCGTATTGGTTGATCACCTGTGACAGATGATTGACCGAAACATCAATACCCTGTGCTAGATCCGATAATGTTAACTGCGGATTTGTGTACAATTTTTTTTGCGACATGACATTTAATAGACGCTGATGGATTTCTTTTGCGACTTCCGGTTTTAAACCCGATTTTTTATAATCTCCGGCAGGCTTGTCCTGGCCAATCAGATCGCCCTCATAAGTTGAATTTGCTGAGAACAGATGTTGCTGGCGAATGCCAAAAAATCCAATACTGAATACAAATAGAATAATTATGGAGTAGATAATATAGTCTGCATTAAAAGAAAAATGGAGGCCAATTCCTTCTCGCAGAAGCGAAATGATTGCGACAACCAAATATAAAAGACCGACGCCCAGAATGCTGTTTTGCAGCCATTCTAGACTCATTCGACCGTCATAAGAAAAGTTGTCATCGAGGAGTTTTTTATATTTGCCAAGCTGGATGTACGATACAACCGGATAGGTCAAACCGGAGAGAATAAAGCTAATCAAAGCTACGACTGAAAAGATTGCGAAATCATCAATCAGACCTTTATCCACCAGAATCTTTTGTTCCGCTGAATAAAAAAAATAAAATCGGCACATATAGAGATAGAAAAGAAAAGCCGGGGCAAAATGTAAATAATCCTGTTTTCGCAATTTGCGATCGTTTCGCAGGGAATAGAGAGTGTAAAGAAAAAGCATTGGCCCATGCAACAAAGGTACAGGCAGGGTAACGCCAACGAGATGCGGGTATTTTTCCCAATATCCAAGAGAATAAATAGAATAACTCGTTAAATGGATCCCGATGATAAATAGCCAGATCGCAAGCAAAATATCCGATAAATTTTTATTTTTTTTCGTCGCCAATAACAACGATAAAAAAAATGCCAGGAAAATACCAATTGTGAAAACAGCGTTCATGGACTTGACTTTTCTGTGGTTTTGCCAAATTTGATGATGCGTAAATTAGTTACTTTCATATTTTCATTAAACAAAAAAATGGAAGTGTGAAAAATTAAGATTTATTTAAGATTTAAAACAATTAAATTAATATACGCACAATCTCTGATAAAATTTCAATATATTTTTTATCATGGCGGGGTGGAGTAAAATCAATCCAATAGTCATTGTTTGAACTGTATAATGCTATCTTGAAACACATGGCAGTTCATATTTTTATAAAAAACGCAGTGAACATTGGATGTATTCATGAATTGTGGAGGTAAAATATGAATATTCTTTTATGGGTACTACAAATACTGCTTGCCCTTCATACTGTTACCGGCGCCCTGTGGAAATTCTCAAATTCCGCGGGACAGACCATGCAATCCCTTGGCGCAATTCCCGATGGACTTTGGATGATATTGGGTATCGTGGAGATACTCTGTGCTGTAGGCTTGGTGATTCCGGCTTTAATTCGTTCATTCGGTAAATTAGTCCCTATAGTTGCATTGTTTATTGCGTCAGAAATGCTGCTCTTTTGTGGAGTTCATCTGGCTTCCGGGGATCCAGCTTACGGTCCAATGGCATACTGGTTGGTCGTGGCGGCATTCTGTGCTTTTATAGCCTATGGCCGGTTGGTGTTGAAGCCAATTTAAATTGAGAAAACATGTAGGAGTCGGATAACGAGTAAATTTACGAGTACGAATTTAAGATTGGAGATGAAATGAAAACAATGACATGCAAACAATTGGGCGGTGCCTGTGATCAGGCATTTCAGGCTAATACATTTGAAGAAATGGCGGAACTCAGCAAGCAGCACGGTATGGCAATGTTTCAGAAACAAGATGAAGCCCATCTCAAAGCGATGACTGCCATGCAGGGACTCATGAAAACGCCAGATGCGATGCAGGCCTGGTACGAAAGAAAAAAGCGAGAATTCGAAGCGCTGCCGGATGATGATTCTTAAGGTTAGAGAAAACAATCAGAAACACATCCGCATTTCTTTCAATTCAAGTCTTCCAAGCGCGAATCACATCACGAGTAATAAAAAAAGGGATGCGCCAACATCCCTTTTTAACTCAACACACAACCAACCATAGTGCCCACTGTTCAAAATATCCCGGTATCGCCCAAATCGCAAACCGGGATAACCTGTATTTATAACCAATCAAATCTCGCCTGAAAGAAACGCAGGTATTTCGGTTCGTAAACCATTTTCAAGCCGCGGGCCTGATCACGATTATCGTACACCGCTTTAATGGATTCAGCTACGACGTCCATGTGCGCCTGGGTGTAAACGCGACGGGGAATTGTCACACGCGTTAATTCCAGAGCCGGGTAGCGATGGTCGCCGGTTTCCGGATCACGGCCGGCGCTGGCGATACCACGCTCCATGGTGCGCACACCGGAATCGAGGTAGATCTCGGCGGCTAGCGTTTGTGCCGGGAACATGTCCTGCTTCAGGTGGGGATAGAATTTTTTCGCATCGAGGAAGATGGCGTGTCCACCAACCGGCTGCACGATAGGCACACCCCAACTGCTCAACAATTCGCCGAGATAGCGCACTTGCCCGATGCGGCTGCGTACGTGGTCATCCTGCACGGATTCGGTAATACCAATCGCCAGCGCTTCCATATCGCGCCCGGCCATGCCGCCGTAAGTGTGCAAGCCTTCGTAAACCACAACCATGTTGCGCGCCGCTTCAAAGACTTCTTCGTCATTCACCGCAAGCCAGCCACCAATATTGACCAGATGATCCTTTTTCGAACTCATCCATGCGCCGTCAGTGTAGCTGCAGAATTCCAACAGAATCTCCGCAATGCTTTTATTGGCGTAGCCGGCTTCTCTTTCCTGTATAAAAAAGCAATTTTCCACCATACGTGTGGCATCGAGATAAAGCCGAATACCATGTTTGTCGCAGAACTGTTTTAGTTCTTTGACGTTTGCCATGCTCACAGGCTGTCCACCAGCCATATTAACCGTTCCGGCCAAACTCACGTACGGTATATTCTTCGCACCAACACGATCGACTAACGCTTGCATTTTGTTGAGATCGACGTTGCCTTTAAAAGGGTGTTCATTAGTCGGATCGTGCGCCTCATCGATGATCACATCGACGAAAGTGCCACCGGCCAGTTCCTGGTGCAGGCGTGTGGTGGTGAAATACATATTGCCGGGAATGTAATCGCCTTTTTTTATCAGCGCCTGGCTGATGAGATGCTCCGCGCCGCGGCCCTGATGGGTGGGTACCAAATGTTTGTAGCCATAATATTTTTGCATCGAAGCTTCAAGGTTGTAGAAGTTGCGACTACCCGCATAGGCTTCATCGCCCAGCATCATGCCGGACCACTGGCGGTCACTCATGGCGCTGGTGCCGCTATCGGTGAGCAAATCGATGTAAACTTTATCGGATTTGAGCAGAAATGTGTTGTATCCGGCTTCCCTGGCTGCCTGCTCACGCTCTTCACGGGAGAGCACGGCAATGGGTTCAACCATTTTTATTTTCCAGGGTTCAGCCCACGACCGACGCTGGTGCTGTTGTCCCATTGTTTGCGGTGAATTTGCCATCGTTTTCTCCTAAAAATTTTTAAGTAAACAACTAAGTTAGTTGATTACGTATTTCGGTGCAAATTGTAAGAAACAGAAGGAATATTTGCAAGAAAAATTTAGAGATTTTTATTCTCATTTATGCGTGAGATACTCCAGCAGAATGATGGGAATGGGATGTCACCCAAACCGTTTGAACTTAATCCGGCCTCGACGAGCCTGCTTCCTTACCTGTTCACACAGTCTGGTAATATGCGTAACATTTCGTACACCCGTATTGAGGCGTGCGGTAATTCACATTACTCTTTTGTAAATTGGAAGACACATGGGATTTGGGAGATGCATCCAATTTGTCAAGAGCTACGGAGTTGATTTATCGAAATTGCTGAATGATAAAAAAAAGCCCATCGATTCCACTGCGCGCATCAGCGAAACCAATGGGCATAAAAAACGCAGGAGAGCAGCGTTTTCCTTATTTCAAATAGAGAAATTTTCGATTCAAAATGATGTTTTCACTACGCAGGGTGTAGATATAAACACCGGTGCTCACCGATTCACCACGCTCGTTTGACCCGTTCCATTTTGCGGTGTATTCCCCTGGATTTAATTCATTTTTAATCAGTGTTTTTACAAATTGGCCGGCGATATCGAATATCTGTAATTCCACATAATTCATTCCTTCACCAACAGAGAAAGGGATAATGGTTTCGCCATTGAACGGATTGGGGTAATTTTGTTGCAGGGCAAAATTTTCAGGTGCTTTATTCGCTGTTTCACCTACACGTGTCGATTCACCAAGTTCAAGTTCTGCCGACTGAATAACAACAGGCATTTTGTTGGCATTTTCATAAGGAGCAGTGAACCTGTCCACAGCTGCAGATTCATGCGATAAAAGATCGTCGATGAAGGCAGGCTTTACCGTTTGGTAGACTAATTCCACTTCTACCTTTAATTCTTTTTCAGATAAATCACGGATTTCATAGCGAACGATGTCTGTGCCGCTGCCCTCTTTGCCGTCGTTATAATTAAAACTGGGGTCTTTCGCCGCCTCGCCAACAATTGCCATATCATCATATCGCTCTGCGGTGCTTACAAAGCCTTTTGGGGGCAGACGATTGTCTTTTTTGTACTTCGCAGCGCGTAGTAGCGTATAGGTAATTTCGTCATTCACATCTGCCATGACTGCTTCATAAATCTGTACCTGGTTCGCCGAATTGATCACACCATGGTGGGCTTCAAAATCCGATGACAGATTGAGAATCCGACCATTCGTATCGTATTCCCCGGATTCGAAAACCGTTTCGCCGTTTTCAGTTTGAACCTGTACATGTAACCAGGCACGGCGTATCGGAATGCCGGTAGGAAATTTATGACCAGTGAGATTTTCCAAACTCACGGTTAAGAGGAGTGTCTCATCCTCCCATGCAGACTCCACAGTCAATTTAGCTGTCTGTTCAAGGAGCATGGATTGTGTTCGGGCGATTGTACTGTCGAATTGGGCAGTGGTCGCCGTAACGAAGATATCGTTTGGATTATCCCGCAAAATGCCTTGCACAAATGTATTGGCGCCGACGAATGTGTGACGCCAGAACGGACTTTGGGTTCCGACCCAGGGTGGGCTGTTGGAAATGGTAACGGCTTCGTCTATTCGCTGCATGTGGCAACTCTGGCATTCCTTGTCCTGTGTGGAGAAAATGCTGTTCTCCCATTCAAGAAAAGGTGTTTGTTCAGGAAAGGTGCCGGCAATTTGCCCTTCATCATCGATGAACGGTGTGAAGAGGGTGTGGCATGTGGCGCACATTTCCGAGCTACCGATATGCTCTCCAAACTGCGGTGTGTAACCTGTCTGGTTGAACATTGGCATGGGACTGATATTCTTGTAAGGACCGAAAATCTGCCTGCTGTCAGCTATCACGTATTTACCGGAATAACTGTCATCTGTACCCAAGTTTTCGTCTTGTATCTGATGGCATAAAGTGCAACTAACTCCATCCATCGCGAGTTCATCGGCACTGGCTGCTGCGAGCGTATAACCACTGGCACCCTCATAAACAGCTTGCGTACGTCCCATCGGTATATGGCATGTGGTACATTTGTCTTCAATCACTGCCTGAAGAGCCGGATTTTCCAGTACTTCACTCTCAACTTTGGCCAGCCACAGGGGATCTTTCCCGGAATTGGCCATCATGGTGGAACGCCAGTCCGTGTCGATGGAAAGGTCATTGCCTTTACTGTCTGTTAAAGCATTGCTAAGGGATGAGTGACACCAGGCACAATTTGCTGAGCCGCTAAAAAGTGATGATTCGCTGGTTGGTAAACCCGTCGACTGCGCGAGCACAATGCCTGACATCGCCAAAAGAATGGAAAAAAGTGAGGGAGTGATTTTTGCCTGAATTCCAAAATGCCACATGCTGTTCTCCTGAAAATTCTAATAAAACAATCCTTAATTCAAATTGACAAAACACAAAAAGCGAGCATTTTTGCAAACACTCGCTCTTTGGTTTCAGCATGGATACTGAAGGTTATTTTTAGTTGCGACCACCGCGTTTTTGTCCTCTTGTACCCATTGGGCTAACTGCAGATCCAGTACCATCACATTCGCCGGTACCCAATTGTGTACCTGAACCACGTTGTCCGCGACCAGCACCCGCATTTCTACCAGTTCCATCCTGAGCGCGCACGAAATCTTCATCTTTGCCATTGGGAATACCGTCGCCATCATCGTCCAATGCATTGTCATTGATACCATCACCATCTTCGTCAACAAAACCCATAACGCCTTTGCCCCGGCCAGGATTTTGACTTACATAGTCTGCATCTTGTCCGTTTGGAATCCCATCGAGATCTGCATCCTGAGCGTTGTCATTAAAGCCGTCACCATCAGCATCGACAAAACCATGTGAACCTTTATAACTGTTGCCTGAACGCTGTCCACGGCCATTTGCGGCTTGCTGTCCACTGCCATCGGCCGGAGCGACCCAGTCGGGATCCTGACCGTTTGGAATGCCGTCACCATCCGCATCTTGTGCATAATCATTGACGCCATCACCATCAGCGTCGAGAAAGCCATGGCCATTGTGTGTTACACCTTCAACCGGTACATAATCCGGATCTTGTCCGTTGGGGATGCCATCGCCGTCATCGTCCATGGCATTGTCATTGTAGCCATCATTATTCGCGTCAACGAAACCTTTGCCCTCGGGTTTTCCCTGGGCAAATACCGTCGAGCTTGCCGTGAAATAAAAACCGAGTGCCAATAAGACCGCCGTCAGAGTGAAGAGAGAAGAGATGCGTTTCATGTTCATGCTCCTAATAGATTTAAAAGGTTGAGAGAGAGATTTGAATTTACTTTTCATTTTCGCATTCTCCTTATTCAAGGGATGTGCCAAATTTAATTCTATTGTTTTAAATCCATTTATTATATAGAATTAGCTTGACAGCAAGCCTGGCTTTTTATAATCGAAATGACTTTATACTTCGACGCGCTCGTCGCCGGAATCGACAAGTCGGTCGGGTTCAGGTGTTTTGAATGATTTTAATGGGTGTGTGGGAAATTGGTCGGGTGGGCAAAAGCAAAACCACGAGCATTCTCTATCTCGATATTGGCTTGTCTATCCTTCAGGAGGAGGGCTGTGAGGACGGGAATCTTAATTGCCGAATGAAATATAAACTTGTCGCAATCATGACTGAGCTTAAAATAAAGATTATTTCGTAGCCGACATGACCGATCAACCATCCGGCAACCAGGGGAAAAAATGCTGTGGAAAGCCGGGTGGCCCCGACAATCCCTTTATGCAGCGCCCGGTTTTCGTCTTCTGTTATCTCGATAAAAAGTCCCTCGTAACCGATGCGGCGTGCGCTCATCGTAAAACCCATGAGAAAGAAAATGAACCAATAAAAATGGATGGGAAGATTAACGAATATTAATGCGAGAATAGGCAGGAATGAACCAAGCGCAACGCACCCTTTGATGATGCCGATGAAATGATGTTGTTTGATAATTTTCGCCCATAAAAAATTTGAGACGATCATCCCCACGATCTGCAGCAATAAAAACATGCCGATTTGCTCCCCTGTTAATTCATAGCTGGTTTTCGCTAACGCAATGAAAAACGGCATGAGCGTCAAACCGAAACCGGAGAAATTGCTGAATAAAATGAAAGACCGCAATTGGGGATGTTTTTTAAAAGTAGCTGGAATGGATCTGATGACTTTGAGAAAGCTGTGCGTGTTTGCCGTAATAGCGACAGGTTTTTCCCTGATTCGCCAAAATCCGATGGAGGCGACCAGCAGCAGCGTTGCAGCGAGAATGAACAGAAGAACGTAATTTGCCGGATAACGCATTTCGGCCAGAATGGATCGCGCTATGAGTGCAGAAATGAGAATCGCAATACTGGTGAATATTTGCCGCTTCACAAAAAAGCTTTTACGTAATACTTCCGGCAGTGATTTGCCGAGAATATCTGTATAGGATACGCCAGCAAAAGTTCCTGCAATGGCAAAGATAAACATGAGCATGAAAATCAGCGAAATGAGTCCCTGACCAGCAAGGGATTCTGCTTTCCACAGCACCATGGCCGTAACCGAAAGTGTGACAACGCGCAAGTTGATACTGAACAACAAATAAGGTCTTTTACGTGGTTTTAGATGCAGGAAGCTGGCAAAAAATAACTCTCCGAGAATGGGTGTGCCGACCATGATGGCCGTTAAAATACCCAGTTGCAAATCGCTGCCGCCGGATTTGACAACCAACGAGGGCAGGATGGTGTTAACGTCAGTGAAGGTGGTGGTGAGGGCAAGAAAGATTGCATGCCATAAAAATGCGTTAAAATTGCGTCGGGCTGTACTGTCCTGTATTGCACTCATCTTGCCAGTTCTACCTGATATTCGATTTCATGGAGCCGGGGAATGAATAATAACACTGTGAAAGCTTTGATTTTTTTTGCCGGAAATTAACTCAATTAATTCGAAGACTCAACTACAGCTCGTTGACACACCTGGTAAAGATTGTAATTCAGTGTACTAATTTGCGATTTTCCTGTTTTCTCTCATTAATTTTGATGTTTTTTCCGGCAAGATTGGGCATTCTTCCTTACTCCAATTCACTTTTTCGAGTCCGTCCTGTGCGTATTTTATGGATATAAATCAAATTCGTTACCGCAGAAATGAGGAAAAAAATCATGCTTGTGCCCGCATAAACTTCATTCGCTTCTCCGAATCGGTTGAGCCATATCCCGCAGAGCATCGATAAAAAGCCTGCTGCCAACAAAATTTGGTGTTTTGTTTCGGTGGACGGCCCCTGCTGCTGCAACCTGCGTTTGCGCACCGAGAGAAAAATCAGTCCGAAAAACCAAATGCCAACCGTCGTCCCAATAATGCCGTCGCGCAAACCAATAAAGAAATCAGCTCCGATAGGATTGTGCTGGCTGTGCATGAAATAAAAAACAGAGATGGCGCTGAAGAAAATTAAAGATACGAGAAGGAGTTTTGTACGTAAAGTGAATCTATCCGTCATGGGGCTTGTCCTCCAATTGATGTATTAAATGTCCAATTTCAACTAATAAGGGATCGATTTCCTTTTTAAAGCGAATTTGCCGAATTTTGATGCCGAGAAAAAATGCTAGGAGTATAATAAATGAAGAGCCGGAGTGCAGCGCGATTTTCTCCCAAAGAACCATGTTCAAAGTTGAAGAAATGGTTGTGAGATTTACACCAAGGAGCATTGCCAGGACGAAGAATCGGAATGGCCAGCGGAACAACCATTTTTGCTTCTCCAGTAACCTGCTGGCGTTTCGTAAAAAGACGCCACTTTCCAGCTGCATGTCCAGATGATCCAGTTGAAATTGCATCTTCCAATAGAGAATGATAAAAACAAGTGTCACGCAGATCATCCAGACAAAACCCGCCATCGATGTGGGTGGCACCGCTGAAAATCCGTCGAGGTGAATGCCGAGGAGAAGGAGAATAAGACTAATTGCAACCGTTTTCACAAAATTAATTCGTGTATTCTTCTTCTCAAATTGGTGCAATTTTTTCATGATCTGCGGCATGTCTTTCTGCAGATTTTTCTCGCCCACTGCAAATTTTTGTTGCTGCCACAGTCCCTTCAAATTTTCAAAGTTTTCCATGGCTCGCCTCCTTCATTAATTCTGCCAGGGAATGTTTGATGCGATTTATCTTCACACCAACATGCGAGACGCTCATCCCAAGAATTTCAGCCATTTCTTTGTAACTTAAACCATCAAGAAGCATGGAAACGAGCAGGCGATCCTGTTTCGCCAGTGAAGTGATACAACGCTGCAGATTTTCCAATTCGAGTTGCTGATGGGGATCCGGAACTTCACCTTTCGTCTGAGGGATGAAAATTTCAGGCTCAATTCTCAGAAACAGATTGCGGTTCCTTTGTTGGCGTTTGGAAAAAAGCAATGCTGTGTTTACAGCTATTCGGTAAATCCATGTGCTGATTTTTGCCTCAGCACGAAAAGAGTCCAGGTTCTTCCAAATGTTCAGCATGATTTCCTGAAATAGATCATCTACATCATTGTCGTCGCTAAAATAACCGCAGCACAAACGGTAGATTTTATCTTTATTTTCCTGAAACAGGTTCTCGAACAAATGTTCTTTGTTGCGTTTTTCCATGAATTGGCCAATTTTTTACATGGATATTAGGCAAATCGCTTTTCATTTTTAGAGTAGCGACCCGTAAATTTATTACAACTTTTTTTTGCCTGTTTTATTTATTGAATGACCAGAAAGGATGGTGGACAGGGGATATCCCTTCACCAATCCTGATGTTTATGAAGAAAGCAGGTTCGAAGACCGAAACAATTACGATTTTTTTTGCTGATTCTGTTTTCAATAGAGCGCTTTTTCTTGAAATTTAGGGCGTCATTTAATAATATCATTTTAATTTAAATTAACCTTTTAAAAAGCCATAAATGCATCAGATGTTTAAAAAATTTCACCTGTTTCTCCTGCTTGTTTTACTCCCAAACCTGGTTGCACAAACGAAATCTGAGAATACCTTGCTGATTGTGGAATCCGCTCCGGAAAGCGGACTGGATATTTTCATAAACGGCAAACCGCAGAATCAGCAAACGCCATACACGTTTCAGTTAGAGCCAGGTGTCTATCGTGTTCATGCAGAATCCAAATTTTACCATACGCAGATAATTAAAGTAAATCTCGATGAAAACACCACAAGCAGAGTAAAATTGCACAGCCAGGCCTCTTTCGGTACCTTGACCGTCCTCGCACGACCGGAAGCGAAGGTCACCTACGATTATAATCCGTTGCCGCAATTGGAAAATGTTCGTCTCCTGCCGCAAAAAATCACCCTGCGTGCGACCTGCCCGGGATATGCTCCGGTCAAAAAGGAAGTGCATATCGAAAAACAAAAACATCTGCGGGTAAAGCTTTTCAATACGCAAGCCCTGGGGGATGTAAAATTGCTCATTTCTCCGGACACAGCTTCCTTCACGCTTTCTGATGAAAAAAGCAAAATATTTTACGGGACCGGCCCGAAAGAGATCAAACACGTGCCTGAAGGAAAGTACCGGTTGCTTGTTGAAGCAGCGGGATATCGAACATTCAATGAAAAATTGACGATTCCTGGGGGGAGGGAAACTGTATTCGATATTCCGCTCATTCCCCTGACCGATGCCTACTGGGCGGTCAAAGCGAAATACCAGAAGCGGCGAAACTTTGCATTCGCCAGTGCAGCTATCCTTTTTACCACAGGCTCTTATTTATATATTGAGAATCAAAAATTACATAACCTGTATGTGAATACGCATTCGAGCAAAGAGGCCGCAGATTACCGGAAAAGTTTAGAGAAACGCGTCTCAATCAATAACGGGATTCTGCAAACAGCCGGCTTTTTCTCCGCCGTGGCGATATATTATCAGGTGCGTTATGTTCGGGTTCATCCAAAAAATTATGTGGCCGTTCGAATTGACCCCACCGCTCTGGGATTGGCTATGGAAGTCAGGTTTTAAGGAGAGAGTTTGGGGAAATTCTGAGATGATTGTCGAAAAACCGAAAACTCGGCATCTGCGCTTTTCGAAAAACCGAGAATTCGGACCCTGAGCGTGTCGAAGGGCCCGAATGTGCGCATCGCTTCAAGTTTTTCTACTGTCTCCTCAGAGTAGAAATATCTTAACCGCCGTAATGCACTTTTTCACCCAGGTCCTTTAATGTCAGCGTCTCGCCATCCGGGCGACCTGAGAGCTCACCTTTTACGCTGGCATTCACCACTTCACCAACGACGATACTGTGATCACCAGTTTCGATGAATTGCACCAGTTTACATTCCAGATAGGCCGGGACATCGTCGAGAATCGGGTGCCCAAGAGAGCCGGAAAAAACTTTTTGTCCGTTGAGTTCATCTCCCTTGCGTTCCGTCGACTTGAAAAAAGCATAGGCAGCCGCTGCGTTGTCTTTGCCTAAAATGCTGATCGCATAACTTTTTTGCTCTTTAATCAGGCTGTGCACACCAGAGCCTACCTTCACGCCCATAGTAATCAGCGGTGGTGAAAAGGATGTTTGTGTCAACCAACTGATCGTTGCCGTGGCGACATTTTCACCTTTTTCGCAGGTGAGCACATACAGCCCGTATGGAATCATGCGCAGTGCAGTTTTCTTTTGTTGCTCGTCCATTTGTTACTTCTCCTATGTAAAAATTCTAAAAATTTCGATTGAACCTGTGATAACAAGGAAACGATTTTGTAAGCTTCATAAGAAAATGAATTTTTAATAAAATGCAAGTGCCATGGTCCGTCTGAAGTGCCACGCACTTCAGACGTGACGAAAGGACAGGCAGATGAAATACAACCGGGGATACCGTGATAAAGTGCGTGCCACTTTAACCCCGGGCACTTCTGGCAAACGGATGAACAGATAAACAATTAAAAAATGGCCGGGGATATTAAAATAACGTGCTCGGTATTCAATTTAAGGCGAGACGATGGCAATTTCATACGATACATTGCGGAGAATTACAACAAAATTGCCGGATGGTGCGGTATGCCAGTGGTGCCGTCGGTATTTTTGTATAGGAATTAGATGGATAGAATTAGTTCCCGCCTCTTCAAGGCGGGGACAGATTCAAATTCGTTCAGAATTTGAATCAGGGGCGGTTGTGTGCATGGCATTTTACCACCTGCTTCGCTTAACTTCGGACGGCGCTTGATTTTTCCGCTAAACGTTCCAAAATCTGTTTGCTCCTTTTTTCAAGAATGGGAACTTTGGCAAAATTTTGCCCACAAGGGGGCTTCTACGATAATCTGACCTCCCGACCGGTTTTGGCTGATTCGTAAATGGCCAATACAATCTGCAATGCTTTGCGACCTTCGTGGCCATCGATTTTCGGGGGACGGTCTTCGAGAATGGCGTCGATCATGTCATCGATTTGTCGCATGTGGCCGGTGAGGGGGATAGCCAGGGGATCAGCAGCCCCGGTTCCAGAGCCGTTGTTATTTTTTATATTCGATTCTTCGCCTTTGATATCCCAGTTTTTGATCCTCCCGCCTTCGAGCACGATTGTGCCCTTTTCACCGTGAATTTCCAGGCGCTCCGGGTAACCCGGGACGATGGCGGTGCTGCCTTCGATGAGTCCGAGGGCACCGCTGGAAAATTGCAATATCGCCAGGCCGATATCTTCTCCTTCAATAGAATGCGTGCGAGTTGCTGTTTTGCCAAAAACTGTCTGCACCGGGCCCATTATACACTGCAATAAATCGATGGTATGGATCGATTGATTGATCAATGCTGCGCCACCGTCACCACGAAGGGTGCCACGCCAGTCGTTGGCGTCGTAGTAGCTTTGCGGCCGGAACCATTTGATGTAGGCACTACCGGTCACCGGTTTACCCAGTTTGCCGGCGTCGACAGCTGCTTTTAATTTGATAAAATCCGGATTGAAGCGGGTCTGGAAAATACAGGCCAGTTTGACACCGGCTTTTTCGCATGCAGCAATCATTTCATCAGCCCGTTCCAGAGTGACATCCAATGGTTTTTCGACCATAACATGTTTACCCGCCCGGGCCGCAGCAAGGGCCGGCTCCAGATGCATGCCGCTGGCGGTGCAGATATTCACCACATCGATATCCTCCCGCTGCAGTATTTTTTCAAGATCGGTTGTCCAGTCGACGCCGTACTCTTCTGCCGCAGCCCGTACCTTCGCGCCACTACGACTGCAAAGGGCGACGAGGCGCCCCCGCTTAAGACTTTGAATGCTTTTTGCATGAAATTGTGAAATGGATCCCATTCCAACAATGGCAAAGCCCAGTTGTTTTTTCTTGTTCACGAAAATTCTCCGGTTTCGTGGGATTGTGGTTGCTTTTAATTCGAGTCCGGTGGGACTGGTGTAAAGCTGAGGATTTCAGAATAATCCGAGGCATTAATCGAGGTTTTTGCGTACACGCGATAGCTGTATGTCCGGTAGTATTCGGTAAAAGAATCATAAAATTCCGGTATTTGCTTCGCGATCTGACCTATCAGTTCGAACTCTCCATCGCCGACTTTTCGTTCCACACGCACCCAGATCGCAAAGTAGGCATTTTGATTCCAGGTTAATTTTACCAGGCGTTCACTCACCAATTCCAATCGCAGATTCGTTGGTTCGGGAAATGGCAGGACAAAACCTTCGGTGACCGTATCGCTCCTATTCTCATCAGCAACAGCGGTTAAAGCATAGGTATATGGCACTTCGGTTTCGATTCCACTGTAATCGATAAAACCATTTGAGCGCCCGCTGATGCTATCGAGAATAGTGTAGCCCATTTCGTCGCTTCTCTTGCGCTTAATTTCATACAGACTGGTTACACTCGGTTGATCCCATGAAATAATAATTTGTGTGTCCCGGGCAGCGCGAATCCGCAATGCGGAGGGTGTATCCAGGGTAACTTCGGGATCGACGGGATTGTTATAGCTGTACTGTTTGCAACCGGCAATGGATGAAATAAGAAGCACTATTCCGATTATTCGAATTGGCCAATAGGTATTGCTGATTATCATGTCGTGGATCGTGTTATCGATTTTTTTTCATGGAAATTGGTAAGTCACCAAAATGAAATGGTGTGCTCATACTGTCATTTACTCAACCGACCTGAAACCTCAATTTTGTGATTGTAAGCCGGGCAGTTTTGACATGAATTACGTTAAAAATTTTGGCCAAAAAAACAATAAGAATGAAAGCTGTTTTTTGCTGAGGTAAATGGAAAACCTGGCGCACAAGTGTAAGGATTGCAGCTGTAACAAAAGTTCAAAGCTCGTGGGTTTTGGAATTTTCGCAACTGCACAGAGAGTCTAGCGATTGTGGTGAAATCTTTGGCGACGGTTGGAAAAGTGATAAACCGGACGTTGAGCTTGTCTGCACTAAGTAAAGTCGACGTGTCGAAACACCCGGTTCCACGCTCAAATTCGGGCCCTTCGGCAAGCTCAGGGACCGAATTTGCATGTTTCTCGACTGTCTCGTACAAGTTTTTTTAGTAACGGGAAAACTTAACGACGATAACAAAGCGCGTTTTTGCGATTCATCGACCGTACTTCTCTTTCAGGATTACAAACCTTTTGATTTCAACACCAGCAGTTTTTCAACCTGCATGTCCCGCATGGTGTATTTAATCCCGCCGATTCCATAGCCCGACTGCTTTGCACCGGCGAAGGGCATCCAGTCGACACGGAATGCGGTGTGCTCGTTTATCATCACGGCGGCAGCATCAAGACGGTTGTAGCAGTACATCGCCGTATCGATGTTTTGGGAGAAAACAGCTGCCTGGAATGCAAAGGGCAGGGCGTTGGCACGCTCGAGTGCTTCGTCGATGTCGCTGTAGGGATAGACACAAATCACAGGCCCGAATATTTCCATCGTGCTGACTTTGGCCTCCGCTGGCGGATCGTACAGAACTGTACATTTATAACAGGAATCAGAAAGACGTTCCCCACCGCAAAGGAGTTTGGCGCCGCTATTTATGGCTTCCTGTACCCATTCCTCGACGCGATCAACTTCGCCATGGCGAATGAGTGGTCCAATTTCCGTGGTCGGTAAAGTCGGATCACCGACAATCATTTTTTCTGCAGCTAAAGCCAGTTTTGCGCTGAATTCTTCTGCGATGGAATCATGGACGTAAACCCGCTGTACAGAGACGCAGACCTGACCTGCGTGATAAAATCCACCTTTTGCCAAGGGCGCAATGGCTGCATCCACATCGGCTTCCTTGTCGACGATGACCGGTGCGGCACCACCATGTTCAAGGGCACATCGTGCTCCCGGAGCCAGTTTTGATTTTAGCATCCACCCGACTTTGGCGCTGCCGATGAAGGTAAGAAATCCAACACGCTCATCGGTCACGAGTTTTTGCGCGACGGACAAATCATTCACTACCAGTGCCTGACACCACGCTTCCGGCAATCCAGCTTCCCGTAAAATTTCTACCAGACGCAGGCAGGATAATGGCGTGGTCTCCGCCGGTTTAACAATAACCGGACAACCTGCTGCGATGGCCGGGCCGACCTGGTGTACGATGAGATTGAGCGGATGATTAAAAGCACTCAGCGCCACAACGACGCCAATAGGCTCGTAGCGGGTTACCGCCAGTTTTCCGGTTGATGCCGCATTCAGGTTCATGGGTATTTCCCTACCTGCTTCGGTTCGCATCGTTTCGACGCAGCTCTTCATACTGTCGATGGCACGCGCTATCTCAACCTTTGAATCCATCAGTGGTTTGCCGCCTTCACGAGCAGCTTCCAGAGCCAATTCTTCGGCGCGATCCTGCATTAGTGCCGCCGCCATCGTTAATATGTCGATGCGTCTTGAAGGATGCAACCAGGCGTCACGGTTTTTGTATAGTTTATAGGCAGTGTCAAGAGCCATTTCGACTACTGCATTGTCGGCAGCCTCCACTTCCGCAATGAGGCTGTTGTCAAAGGGAGCAAAAACTTTTAAATACCCATCATTTGAACCAGCACCGGGTACCATAAGCGCGTATTTTTGTGCCATTGGAATTCCTTAGATTAAACGTTAAAATGTGAGATGGTTTGAACGTTTGAAAGTTAGAACGTTAGAACGTAGGAATATTTGAAACCTGAAACTTGTAACTTGAAACTTGTAACTTGAAACTTGAAACTTGTAACTTCCCTACTTTTCCACCTTCTCACGTTTACACTTTATCTGCATCCATCAAATAAACTTCGCCAAGCGCTTGACCTCTTTGGTCAGTATTGTATCATTTTGTGAGTAATCCACCGGACAATCAACCACGTGTACGCCGGGTTCGTTTAAACATTTCTCCATAATTGGCACCAGATCTCCGGCCTTTGTTATGCGGTGGCCATGCGCACCGTAACTCTCAGCATATTTTACAAAGTTGGGATTGCCGTAATCGAGTCCAAAACTTTCAAAGCCCATTCCTGTTTGTTTCCATTTAATCATGCCATAGGCGTCGTCCCGCAAGATGAGGACGACGAGATTCATATTTAAGCGAACGGCAGTTTCCAGCTCTTGTGAATTCATCATAAAACCACCGTCTCCGCAAATCGCCATGACTTTGCGGTTCGGGTATACCAGCCGGGCTGCCATTGCGGACGGTAAGCCGGCACCCATGGAAGCGAGGGCATTGTCCAGCAAGACGGTATTCGGCTGGTGGGCGAGGTAGTTACGAGCAAACCATATTTTGTAAACACCGTTGTCCAGTGCGATAATGCCGTCTGAAGGCATGACTTTTCGTACGTCAGCGACCAGGCGTGGCGGGCATATGGGAAAGTTTTCATCATCAATGCACACCTTCATGAAAGCATCGACGTGCTCCTTGATCCGTAGGAAGCGGGAAAAATCCCAGTGATCCTGAACCCTGAGCTTTTCCGTAATTTGCCAGACGCTATTGGCGATATCCCCGACAACTTCCTGCTGGGGAAAATAGACCGGGTCGACCACAGCGGAGGAAAAATTGATATGGATGACCTTAAAGCTTTCATGATCCATAAAAAACGGCGGTTTTTCAACGACATCGTGGCCGACGTTGATGATTAAATCGGAGCTTTCAATGGCACGATGCAACAGGTCGTTTGCAGAAAGTGCAGCATTTCCGAGAAAGAGCGGGTGGCGTTCATCGATCAATCCCTTGCCCATTTGTGTGCTGAAAAAGGGTATTCCTGTTTTTTCTATGAACTGGTTGAGAGTTTTTGAAGTCATTTTTCGGTTTGCACCAGCGCCGATAAGCAGCAAGGGGTGAATTGCATTTTCGATCATTTGTACCGCCTGATCGATGGCCTTTTTTTCGGCGATGGCTCTGCGTGTGCGGCTTTTGGGGATGATTCTCGCTTTTGTCTCCTCGATGGCAATATCTTCCGGTAGCTCGATATGGCCGGCTCCGGGTCTCTCTTCCTCAATAAGTCGGAAAACCTCCCGTACACGGGAAGGAATGTTGTCACTGCTCACCATTGTGTGCGTATATTTTGTTAAAGGTCGCATCATGTCAACAACGTCAACGATTTGAAATTTGCCTTGTTTGCTGCTTTTAATGGGCTTCTGGCCTGTAATCATGAGGAGAGGCATGGCGCCAAGCTGGGCATACGCCGCTGCGGTGACAAGATTTGTGGCACCGGGACCAAGTGTCGCGAGGCATACGCCTGCTTTTCCTGTGAGACGGCCGTAGGTTGCCGCCATAAAACCAGCAGCTTGTTCGTGCCGGTTCAGGATAAGTTTGATACTGGAGTTTTTCAGGGAGTTTAAGAAATCCAGATTTTCTTCTCCGGGAACAGCGAAAATATACTCAACACCTTCGGCTTCAAGGGCTTTTACAAAGAGATCAGAGGCTTTCATTATTTAATCCTTAAATTCTGAATAAAAAATAAGATAAGTCTGTATGGATCAACGCAGAGAATGAAATTTTCATTCCATTGGAATTATTTAAAACATCGCTTGAATTTTAAGGAACATTACTTTTTCAGATTTCGAAAATGGTCCCGACTTTGTGAATAATATAAATTCGCACTGTTTCAGGAAAGGTCTGAATTACTAGCCAAATAATTGGAATTTTTAAAACGTAGAGTCGCCGAGAAGCAGAGTTACGCAGAGCAAAAATTAAAAAAAACTCTGCCAATCTCAGCACCTTTGCGGCTCGGTGTTAGACTAAATTTTGTTTTTTTTGTTGGCCAGAAAACATGGAATAATTCATATCGTTCGTTTAACATAGCCTATAAGTTTAATCGGACGCTTAGACGTGCTACGCCTGAGGGTTTTTTGCACAGTCTTGACAAATAACACGATTTGCAAAAGCAGGATTATTCCGTACTCGGTATTACAACCGGTACGAGCTTTTGAAATTCGCTTCCTGAAACTGGTTTGCCATGCCCCGGAAAAACCAGCTCTGGCTCCGTGGTCTTAACTTTATAAAAACTTTCTGCAATTTGTGACCAATCGTCTGCATAAAAGCGCTGCACCGTTGGTTTTCCCCTTTTTGCTGAGATTAAATCGCCGGCAAAAATAAATTTATCGTTCAGGACCAGAACACTTGAGCCTGGTGTATGTCCAGGCGTATGCAGCGCAATGGCATCAACACCAAAGCGTTTAAAATTGAATTCTTTATCAAAAAAGATGTCAGCTTTTATTTTACCCGGCGGCCAGAGGAGTTCGCCTAAAGGCAGGAAAAAACGCCCAACATACCCCCATCCGTTTACTTTCGGTAATCGTGTCTCCCCAGCAGCCATGGCCAATGCATCCTCTTTTTGAATAATGACCGGTACTTTGTATTTTGTTTTCAATGCTGCCGCAGCGCCATAGTGATCAAAATGGCTGTGCGTGATAAAAATGAAGGCTAAATCCTTACGACCGAGTTGTTGCATTTTTTCGATGATCATTTTTTCATTGCCAGCAGCACCCGGATCCACGACAAAAAGCGTATTTTTCGTTTCGATGAGGTAAGGTTGTGCAAGAATGTGCTCGAAAATGTGGACTTTGACAGGTGCGATTTGTTCTGCGTCTATTGCGTTGAGCTTGATGGTGATATTATTGGAGCAAGCCGATAGCATCAGAGAAAGGAGAAGGAGTAGGAGTAGGTTGAATGCTTTCATAAGTCCGGATAACCAGGCAGAAATTTAGGTACTGAATCATATCTCATTGGAAAATATGCAGGCTTAGATTTAAATAAAGCGCTCTGAAAACGCTCTGACAGGGTTACAAGCACTGTCTAAACTGGTAAAAAACTGGTAAATTCGGACCCAGAGCTTGTCGAAGGGCCCGAATTTGAGTATGGAACCGGGTATTTCGACACGTCGACTTTACTCTGAGCAAGCAGGCGCAACGTCGGGTTTATCCCTTTTTCGACGGTTTGGTCAGAGTTGGGCTACTTATTAAAGTTGTCCGTGCAGGGAGATTAAAATATTCTCAACGCTAAATTATCGATCTTTTCAGTGACTTCACCGATAATTCGCGCATGTTCCACACCGGCATCGTGTAATTGCTGCAATGCCCCTCTCGCCTGGGAAGAGGGCAGCGAAACCAATAAACCACCATTGGTCATAGGATCAGCTAAAAGCTGTTGTTTGGCAAATGGTCGTTCATTGACGAAAACCAGTCGTTCACCTACAAGCTGGAAATTGAGGGCGTTTGAACCGGTGTTGATTCCTTTTTCATACATTGCTGCAGAGCCGGGTAGAATTGGTATAGTGTCAAACTGGATGTCAAATGTGACGTGCGAGCCGGAGGCCATTTCAAATCCATGTCCAACCAGGCCGAATCCTGTAACATCCGTTGCTGCATGCACCTCGAATCTCAGAAACGTTTCATAGGCAGCGCGACTCAGCGTCGATAATATTTTCATGCTTGCCTGCAGATCAGATTCTGGTAACCACCCGCGCAAATTGGCGTTGAAGAGCCCACCACTTCCGATGGGTTTTGTAAGAATGAGAGCATCCCCCGGCTTTGCACCATTATTGCGCCAGATTTTATTGGGATGAACAATACCTGTTACGGCAAGGCCGAATTTAGGTTCATTGTCATCGACGGTGTGACCACCGGCCAGCACGGCTCCTGCTTCAGAAATTTTACTCAGGGCACCCTCGATGATCCCTTGCGTGATCTCGGGGCCAAGTTTCCCGGAGGGCGTGGCCAGCAAATTCAGGCAAGTCAGTGGTCGCGCACCCATGGCGTAGACATCACTTATTGAATTTGCCGCGCTGATTTGACCAAAAAAGTAAGGATCGTCGGTTGGCGGTGTGATAAAGTCAGCTGTCGTAACCAGCGCTGTCTCTTCGTTTATTTTATAGACGCCTGCATCGTCACTGGTTGTGAAACCAACGAGCAGGTTCGGGTCGTCATTTGTTGAAATTTTTTCCAGTAATTCACTTAGCCCGACCGGGCTTGCCTTAGCCGCTCAGCCGCAGGAGCTTGCAAGGTTCGTGAGGGTATATTTTTTATCTGACATAGGTCGTTTCATCTGGTTTTGTAAGTGAGAATACTTGTACGTTGCGAATGTTTAATGATAGGATTTATTTTGATTTTTGCAACTTTTAATGAGAAAAGATGTGTCGTTTGTGGTGGCACTAAATTCGGCATGTTCAAGGAATTTAATAGTCAAAAGATATTCCGGTAGTGAGATAGGTTTGTTTGTACAAATCCTTTTTTTCGTCCGATTGCTTATTATCGAATAAATGGCTGTCGATTAGTGCTAGGCTAAGATTAGTACGCCACGGGAGCTTTAAAAGAAAACCGCAGGTTAGAAATTTTTGCATATAATATTGGCTTGTGGATTTGTCTGGATGTGCCTGGTTGAAATATCCCACCATGACAATGATGTTTTTAGACGCTGAATAGTTTGTCCCGGTGTGAAATTGAAAGACATCATCGTAGTATTCTTCCAAAGGAGCCCATTTTTCGAAATCGATCTGAAGATTGTAGTGCCAGTTTTGTGTGAGTTTGATACCTGCTCCCACCGAAAAGACATGCGGAAATACGGCTATGTGTTTCTCCTCGATTGTTTGCATTTTTATTAGATTTTCGTTTGAACCGAGCTGATCAATTGGATTTATGGCGATGAATTCTTTGGATGAAAACGACATCTCAATATCAGAATTCAACCTATAAGCTGCTGAAAAATTAATAGTGCTCGTCGGTGTGAAAACAAGTCCAGTTGTCGTTTGATAGCCGAAACCACTTCCTTTTTTTGAATAATCGTTATACAGCTTCATATAAAGTGTGCTGTAATTCAGGCCGAAGTTAACACCGAATGCCAATTTTGACGAAAACTCGTAGCGTGTTGAAATAAAAAATGTATGAACATCGACGTTTCTTATCAGGGTAAGCGCGGAAGCATCCGTTGAATCGATAGTCGGCAGGAAAACCGTTGCTTGTATATGATCGCTGTCATAGTGAGCATAACCCAAACCAAAATCCTTATTGTATGGGGAGTTGCTAAAAGCGACGAACGCAGGGAATAAATATTGATTGTCCAATTTTATCCAATTTTCAAGAGCATTTTCTGTTTCGAAGCGCTTACCAAATTCGGCGTGGAACAAATTCTTATAGCTATTTTTTAACGCAGGGTTGGCAAAACCAGCTGTTGCGTCAAGGACGTTTGCAACTCCAGTCCCACCACTTGCCCAGGATGTCACACCGATTTTTGTGAGTGCCCCCGATGGATAATAATGCCACGTCACCGGAGAAATCACTTGTGCGCAAAGGTTGGAGACGAATAAAAATACGATGGTAAGAAAAATAAATATTTTCAAAAAATTACTCCCGGTTTGGGATGGAAAAATTCTGTATTCAATGGGCACATGTCAAATAACTGTGTTGTATGAAAGCAATTGTATTAAATGACATTTTATTGATATATGCAATGTGAATAGGCAGGATATTTCTCAAAAGTGGTTTTGAATGAAGAAATTGTGGGGAATGTATCAAAAAAAGCGGTTTCGAACTGTAATCGAAAACCGCTTTTTATAGTAAAGTATCAGGCCTTAAAATGATCGACCCGACAACGTTGGCGCCATGCCTGTCTCAATTGCTCATCCTTTGCTGCTTTCATCGCAACGTAAACAGAAACAGCCAACGTTAAAATGAATAGTGCTGTAACCATTTTTCATTCCTTTCTTAATTTTTGAAGAATTGCGTGTGCCTTATAAGACAGCTTTTACGAAAAGAAGTTTCATAAATAGTGAAATATGACGGGTGCGCGTATGGATGTCGGAGTATGTAATCGAATTTTAATGAATTTAGCCGAATGTCCCAGTAATGGAGTTTAGGGTGGTATATTGACTCTAATTCCTGCCTGATTTTTCCATGAATTAAACGCGGTTCAATTTTTTATTATGCTAGTAATAATATTTTTTGTATAATGAGAAGGGATTAAATCAGAATACGCGCGACCAGAACCAGTTTTTGCAGACTCGGAATGAATCGAATAGGACGACCCCAGAATTTTTCTAAGCGTGTTCTTTTGCCGGGATTAAATTTCTCCCAGCTTGCATATATGCCCTATATTAGTATCGATGGAATTGTAGTTTTGGACATTCTCAAATTGTGTTTTGTTCCTTCGAAGAGTGCTGATGCAGGACAAATAAACTCCATTCATTTTTGTGGTACACATCCAAACGGTATACAAAATCCACATTTCATTTTTTCCACGTCAGACAAAAAGAAGCTCATTCTCTTTTTAATTCCACAATATGAAAATTTCAATATGAACTCATGGGCTGGTCCGTATGCTATTCAAGTTGATATTTGGCTGAAAAGGAGTTTCCTTGATCTAATTATTCGATCTATAACACTATGGCATAGCTTTTCGACTTTGCTTGTTTATCTTTTCGACCTACGTCTGCTGAAGTTGCTTTTTTCCTCCATGGATGGGTTAAAAAATTCAGTTTGGGATTTATTTTATAAAAAGTTGACTTCACAAGTACCGACCGTGAATAAATACGCAATTCCACATGCATTTTTCGCTTGAAATGAAAGTATGCGTCAAGAAAGAATCAGGCACCGATTTCTCGTTTGACTCCAAAAAATGTATTCTAGAAATGATATCGAACTTGATGAAATACCCAACCTGATACTCAATCCTATGTGACTATTTTTTTTAAAACTGCTATTCAATTGTATAAAGGTATCCGCTTGATTATTAAAAATCAGGCAAGGTTTTAAGTTTTTCATAATCTGGATGAAAATGAATAAGTATGAAAGAATTTTAAGTGAGTTACGCATTGTCGGATTTTTCATCTGTGTGCACGAGCTCATTTAATATATACTGGCAAACATCGTTCATACTAATTTCAATATGAGGCAAGCATTTATTGAAAAGATGAATTCGGGCTGAACTTTACTTTTCAATTGGGACAATGGGATATTATAAGATGGGAGTGTTGGCCATGCATGGTTTACGTGAAACCGTCAAAATCAAACATGCTTTCGATGCGGGATATTTACCGGTATCCGATGGGCATAGAATTTATTATGAACAATGGGGTGATCCACACGGTATTCCGATTCTGTTTTTCCATGGAGGACCTGGAGCAGGTTTTCTAAAGGATGATCACCAATTTTTTAATCCAAGACTTCACCGATTACTTTTTTTCGATCAGCGTGGTTCAGGTCGAAGCACGCCATTTGCGAGCATTCAAAATAACACTACTTCTCATTTAATCGCTGATATTAACAAACTACTTGATCATATAAATGTAAGAAGTTGTCATCTTTTTGGGGGGTCCTGGGGAGCCACTCTTGCTCTCGCCTATGCTATTCAATACCCTGAAAAGAGTCTGAGTATTCTCTTACGTGGTCTTTTTCTGGGATCTCATGCGAGTATTCAGCATTACATTGGTGGGGGCGTTGTTGATCACTTTCCGGATGCCTGGGAGCGTTTTGTGCGACACGTTCCAATAAACGAGCGTCATAACATCGTTGGTTATTATTTAAAGCAAATGCTGTCCTACGAAGGAGCCATCCGTGAAAAATACGCTTACGAATGGGCTTATTATGAGTTTTCGATCTATAAATTGAAAACAAAAGAAAAGGAAATTGTGGAACTCCTAGAAGAGTATTCCTATAAATCACTCAGTCCCCTCGAGGCACATTACATGCTGAATGATTGTTTCCTACCGGATAATTATATTCTGGAAAATGCATCAAAAATTGCGCACATTCCTGTTTCAATAGTTCATGGTCGCTACGATTTTATCTGTCCTCCAAAATACGCGTTTCAACTTCATGAAAAGTTGCCGGAATCTCGATTGCATATCGTGTGCGCAGGACATACAAGCTCCGAAGTAGCGATTAAGAAAAAGATTCAGAGTGAGATCAATAGACTTTCGAATTTTACGACTGAACTAGCACTATAAGCAGTATTTTTCCCGGCTTCGAATTCTAAAACATCGTATTTATCAATTTTTATTAGTTAATCGTGTTTATTGTGGCCCCTAAGTATGCAGCTCCTAAAAAAACGAGTCAAGTAATCCCTGCCAAATTTTTTACCCAAAAGCTTGCATTAAACGCTTAATAGAGAATGCCGCCCTTTTCTCTGCGTCGTATCCCTCCGATTTTCTTTTCATTTACGAAATAATCTTTTATATAAGCATGTTACAGCTGAGTATCCAGTTCAGAATAGGCCGGACTGTATGACAAAGCTCAGTGACCAATTGAACTTATCGTTTTTATGCTGTTTCGACGGTCACTGCGATAACTATAAGGATAACTATGGATCATCTCGTCATTATTGGAAATGGAATAACCGGAATCACAACTGCACGCCATGTTCGCAAACTCAGCAATAAGCAAATAACTATCATTTCCAATGAATCAGATCATTTTTACTCACGCCCTGCCTTAATGTATATTTTTATGGGCCACATGCGCTATTCGGATACCAAACCATACGAAGATTGGTTCTGGCAAAAAAATACAATAAATCTCGTTCGGGGATTTGTTACGGGGATCGATACGGATCAGAGCATGGTGCATCTTAACAACGATGAAAAAATTAGCTATGATCAGTTACTTATAGCGACCGGTTCAAAGCCTAACAAGTTTGGCTGGCCTGGTCAGGATCTCCCCGGGGTGCAAGGATTCTACGGATTGCCGGATATTGAGCTCCTTGAAAAAAATTGTGTAGGTGCTAAGCGAGCTGTTATCGTGGGAGGAGGGCTTATAGGAATCGAGTTCGCAGAAATGCTGCTCTCACGGCATATCGCAGTGACAATGCTCGTGCGTGAAGAGAGCTATTGGAATAATATTTTGCCCCAACGCGAGTCTGAGCTGGTTAGCCGGCATATCAGAGAACATGGTATCGACCTTCGCTGCAAGGTTAATTTAAAAGAATTAGTACCAGGCTCTGAGGGACGAGTGCAGGCAATGATAACGGACAATGGGGAAGAAATACCCTGTGAGATCGTTGGATTGACTCCCGGAGTTTCTCCAAATATTGAACTTGCAAAAAATTCAAAAATAGCAACCAATCGAGGTGTTCTCGTCAATGAGTTTCTCGAGACAAATATCCGTAATGTTTATGCAGCTGGCGATTGTGCTGAAATCACGGAATCTGATAGCGCAAACAATAAAATTGAACAATTATGGTATACTGGCCGCATGCAAGGCATGGCCCTGGCAAAAACATTGTGCGGTGAACGGACAGCATACAATCGCGGTATTTGGTTCAATTCTGCGAAATTTCTGGATATTGAATACCAGACATACGGGTACGTCAGCAATATTCCGAGAGATGGAGAAGATTCTTTTTATTGGGAACACCCCGATGATCGCAAGTGTCTGCATCTGGTTTATGAACAAAAAAGTCATGCACTCCTTGGAATGAATGTCTTTGGTATCCGCATGCGACACAGGGTTTTCGAAGCCTGGATTCGCGAAAAACGTTCGCTGGAATATGTTTTGGAAAATCTTGGCGAAGCAGACTTTGATCCTGAATTTTACAGGGAATTTGAACGTGAAATAGTCGCATTATACAATAGGCAATTTCCAGAGAAAAACCTGCATTCACGTAAAAAAAGGGGATTGTTAAATTTCCTGTAAACCCCGCATTATAGTACTTCCTGTGAAATTAAAATCGGAATATTACGAATGAACACGATCGAGGCTACTCGTGAAACTAATAAAAATTACCCACTCAAGTAATCATACAAACAAAAATAATCACTATGTTTGGATCAAGGCATTTGGCTTCCTCTTGTTTCTCTCAGGTGTCTTGATTTTCATTGCAAGCTTGTTTATCAGTGATTACCAAATTACTTCGCAAACTTTGCGCATGAGCGAGCAAAAAGTCGCTGCAGAACACTTGCAACACCTGCAGGTACTCATCGGCAAAGAATACACATCAAAGTCCGTGGCCTTAGCGGATATTAAAGCTACCCTCAAGCGAAGCGAACCCGATATCAAAAACTATGAACTGGGGGTAATCCAATTCTGGATACTAAAAAATGCTGTAACGGGTTCACTGCGCAAGTACACGCGTCTCTATTTGCTCTTAAGTTTAATGCTTGCCACGATGGGCGGACTACTGTACATCATCCCTCACTTTTTTGATAACTTACCAGGTATTAAAAACAATAACATCTGGTTCAGTTCAACAACTGGCCGTGGTGCTATTGGAATTACAATTGGTTCTTTATTAATAGTCTTTTACGTGCTGCTCTATTGGTTTCCCCAATATATTGTCAATGTGGTAGTGCTGGTGGATCCAGTGAGTTATTTTATTCGTAATTTGCCCGCCGATCAGTGGTTCCTTTATGGATTTTTATATACTGTGACCGTTTTCGTTATGGGATTGCGCATGTTGGCCAAGTACAGACATTCGCGTTATCATATCGTGCGCACAATTTCAATTATGTTTTTTCAAACCATTTTTGCTTTTATACTCCCCTCTTTAATGGAACGCTTGAGTATGCCAGGCTTGGATTTAAAAAATGCATGGCCACTGAATTATTATTTTTTCGCCGATTGGAATATAAGAAATTTACTTAGCAGCGGAAATTTGGGTGTCTTTATGTTTGTCTGGGGCATCGTTCTAAGCATTGTGCTTGTGCCTGTTTTGACTTATTTCTTTGGTAAACGCTGGTACTGTTCCTGGGTATGTGGTTGTGGTGGCCTGGCCGAAACTATGGGCGATCCTTTTCGCCAACTTTCCAATAAAAGTCTGCGTGCCTGGAAAGTGGAACGCATTTCCATTTATGGCGTGCTGGTTTTTGCTTCGGTTATGACGATTTTGCAGATTGTCAGTTATTCGACCAATGGTACTTTGTTTGGTGGACTGAGTGGTGCGTTGAATCAGGTATACAGCTTTCTCATTGGAGCGGCTTTCGCAGGTGTTATCGGGACGGGATTTTATCCTTTTATGGGAAACCGCGTATGGTGCCGTTTTGGTTGTCCCCTCGCAGCGATCATGGGTATTGTTCAGCGCTTCAAATCACGGTTCCGTATAACGACCAATGGTGGCCAATGTATTTCCTGTGGCAATTGTTCCACTTATTGTGAGATGGGAATTGATGTGCGCGCCTATGCTCAGCGAGGTGAAAACATAGTGCGAGCCTCTTGCGTCGGTTGTGGCGTCTGTGCTGCTGTGTGCCCCCGTGGTGTGTTGCGTTTGGAAAACGGTCCGGTTGCGAATCGTTTTAATCTGGTGAAACTGGAACCAGTGAATTAAGTCATCGCTCAGTCTGCGAAAAAAAGGAGAGCAACCTTTTAAAAGATTGCTCTCCTTTTTTACTTTCTTAAAAAACAATCCTTTCCTATTTTATCCGGTTATTTCATTCCAATCCATTTACTTCCAACCGGGGAATGCATGGAACCAACCACCACTTTCTTTTCGTTCGTTGTGCTGAAAAAACTGGCTGATAGCCTTGGCCTGACGGATGCTCTAAAAGACAAACGTAAAAAAATTGCCATCAAAGTTATCGACCACACGGTGCCTGATTCTATAAAAAAAGCTTTGGACAATTTTCTCAACAGCAGCGACGTGTCGCCGCTGTTTGAAAAGGCCTTTGCCAGCCTGGAAATGGAAAACAAGCAGATCAAACGGCAATTCGTTTTGAAAATGCTCACCGATCCGGCTATTTCGCAAGCCATTGCCGACTGTGAAAAAGGCCAGCCACCGCAAGCGGATATTCTTACACCGCTGTTTACTGAACTGCTGCCCGGACGCGACGCTCAGGCGACAGCCGAGGAGGTTGTGCAGGTTTTTTATCGTGAATTTGCAAAAAATGAAAACCTGATCCACCGCCTGGATGTCACGCATTATTTTTTAAGTACGGAAATGGACAAAACCACAAGGCGCATAGAAAACAAGATAGATCAACTCAAACCTGCTGCACCTGTACCACTTTACAATCTCCCGCCTGTTCAACCTCGATTTGTTGGCAGGGAAGATGATTTGCAAAAATTGCATGATTTTCTGGTGACACAGCAAGGTGTTGCCCAAATTGTAGGCGGTCGCACGGCCGGGGTGCATGGTATGGGTGGCCTGGGAAAAAGCTATCTTGCCATACAGTTCGCCCATCAGTGTGTGCAGCAGAGTGAATTCCCCGGCGGCATTCTTTTTCAGGCTTGCAGCGGCAATTCGTTAGAAACCATCGTGAGTGAAATGTGTGAAGCTGCCTCTGTGGAGGTGCACAACCTGCCCTTTGAAAAAGCGGTGCAGCGACTGAAAAATGCCCTGGCGTCCCGTCGTTTACTGCTTATTCTCGACGATGTGCAACACGATCACATTGAAACGCTGTTGCCCGGTGGGCAGGTGAGTGTACTGATCACCAGCCGCCGCCGCGACCTGCCCTTTCTTGTGGAAAATGAAGTGCTGGATTTGCAGCTTTTCAGTCAGACAGAATGCACAGACCTGTTTCGCAAGATTCTTGGTGACGAGGTGGATAGACATCCTGAAGAGGCCCGTGCACTATTTACTGCTCTGGGGCACCTGCCTGTAGCAATTGCTGTCGCAGCGAGTTTATTGAAGGACAGTGTGAAATGGACTTTTGCCAGCCTGCGTGCTTTTCTGAGCGAAAACAGCGGCCTTGCGGAATTGCACAACAGCAAAGTGAACGTGGATAAATTGCTTACCGAGGCCATAACCAGCCTTCCGCAGGAGAACCAGAAACTGCTCTGCGCCATGACGGCATGTGCTGCAGAAGGATTCTTTTTTAGCCTGGCGTGCCGTGTAGCTGGCCGTGAAGCAAAGGACCTTTTGCCCGGCCTGCAATTGTTGTTCAATTCCAACCTGGTGCGCGAACTTGACCGTGAACAACAGCGCTATTTTGTGCACGCCCTGATCAGGCAGGCCGCTGCGCGTTTGCCTTTTTTTGCTGCTTTGCCGGAAAAACATGCACGTTTGCTCAGGGACGATTTTAAACTCTGGGAAAACAACTGGCAGGTTTTGCAGGATTTTCTGCCGGAAGCGCGCCAGGCAACAGAGTGGGTTCTGCATTCCAATAATTCAGAAACTGGATATTGGTTGCTTTATTATGCTTATTCCCTTTGCAGCCGCATCGGCCGCTTGCAGGAAGCGCTGGAATTCATGCAGGAATACGAAAAACTGGCTCTACAATTAGATGATAAAGACGGCCTGCAAATAAGCTACGGCAACCAGGCGTTGATTTTACAGGACTGGGGAAAACTGGAAGAAGCGCTGGCGCTGCATAAGAAAAAAGAAGCAATCTGTCTCGAGCTGGGCAATAAAGACAGCCTGCAAATAAGCTACGGCAACCAGGCGTTGATTTTACAGGCCTGGGGAAAACTGGAAGAAGCGCTGGCGCTGCATAAGAAAAAAGAAGCAATCTGTCTCGAGCTGGGCAATAAAGACAGCCTGCAAATAAGCTACGGCAACCAGGGGTTGATTTTAAAAGCCTGGGGAAAACTGGAAGAAGCGCTGGCGCTGCATAAGAAAAAAGAAGCAATCTGTCTCGAGCTGGGCAATAAAGACAGCCTGCAAATAAGCTACGGCAACCAGGGGTTGATTTTAAAAGCCTGGGGAAAACTGGAAGAAGCGCTGGCGCTGCATAAGAAACAAGAAGCAATCTGTCTCGAGCTGGGCAATAAAGACAGCCTGCAAAGAAGCTACGGCAACCAGGGGTTGATTTTAGAAGCCTGGGGAAAACTGGAAGAAGCGCTGGCGCTGCATAAGAAAAAAGAAGCAATCTGTCTCGAGCTGGGCAATAAAGATGGATTACAAGCAAGCTACGGCAACCAGGCGTTGATTTTACAGGACTGGGGAAAACTGGAAGAAGCGCTGGCGCTGCATAAGAAACAAGAAGCAATCTGTCTCGAGCTGGGCAATAAAGATGGATTACAAGCAAGCTACGGCAACCAGGCGTTGATTTTACAGGACTGGGGAAAACTGGAAGAAGCGCTGGCGCTGCATAAGAAAAAAGAAGAAATCTGTCTCGAGCTGGGCAATAAAGACAGCCTGCAAAGAAGCTACGGCAACCAGGCGTTGATTTTAAAAGCCTGGGGAAAACTGGAAGAAGCGCTGGCGCTGCATAAGAAACAAGAAGAAATCTGTCTCGAGCTGGGCAATAAAGACAGCCTGCAAAGAAGCTACGGCAACCAGGCGTTGATTTTACAGGCCTGGGGAAAACTGGAAGAAGCGCTGGCGCTGCATAAGAAAAAAGAAGCAATCTGTCTCGAGCTGGGCAATCAGTCGGGTTTGGCATATTGTTATTGGAGCTTGTCGCTCTTGTTTGAAGAACAGAAGAAAAAAGTCAAAGCGTTGGACTATGCCCAGCAATCGCTGGCGATCTTTACCCGCCTGAAAATGCCGCGTGAGCGTGAGGCGGTGGAGAAAATTGTTGAATGGTTAAAGTAATCCCGGAGCGCAATCCTTTAAAGGATTGCACTCCGATGAACGTCCGATTAAGGGGGAATAATGAATATCACAATTAAAAATTATGACCATGCGCCAACCCATTGGTTCATAGATAATTCCATTTATTTTTTCACAGCATCAGTATACCAAAAAGCACCACTGTTAAAAACATCTCGGGCCAAAACAATTTTTCTGGAGAAATTTTTTCATTATATATCTGAATACCATTGGCAACTGTATGAATGGGTGGTACTGGATAACCATTATCACTTCTTAGCGAAAGTCCCGTACGGAGAACAAATTCCGCGCTTTTTCAATACACTTCATCAAACCAGTGCTTTTCATGTTAAAAAAGAATGCAATTTCGAGGTAAAACCGTTTTGGTACTAATATTGGGATCATTGTATTCGGGATGAAAGACACTTTCTTGAAACTGTCACATATATTTTCTGCAATCCGGTGAAACACGGTTACGTTGAAGATGTGCATGATTACCCTTATTCGAGTTATCATCTTCATAAAGAGCAGGAAGCAAAAAGTTTGCTGGAGAAGTTTAGCAAATTTAAGCTGCAGCGTATTCGATATTATAATGATATTGATGATTTTTAGTAGAATTCTTTAACCCGTATAATTCATGGATTATTAAATACGAACCTGGAGTGCAAACTTTTAAGGATTGCACTCCATTAAACGATTGTATTCCGAAGCATACACTCGTTAAAGATGAGTTTTATTGAATCCTAAAATATTAAGGGAAAATTAAATTTTAGCTTAATAAAATAAAAGTCTTGACATTTTGGTTCACATGCTTATATTTAGCCCCTAATTTTCTAGTCGAAATTGGTTGAATTATGCAAAACAGAAATAAGACAATATCGCTTAACAAAAGTAACACTGCTGCAAAAGCTGTCGCATTGAATGGCGAACTTGTGTCTCTTTCTGTCCTCTTTTCTTTATCCCTCATTATTGGCCCGATCATCAACATCATCACGGTGAGCATCGTGGGCATTATTATTAGCCCGGTGATCCTCCACATTATTGGGATTCTGCTTATTAGCCTGATTATAGTCAGCCTGTAAAAAGACAGAAGCGAATCCTAACCAAACACAAAAAAATTTTCAAACTCACACTTTAAACCACACTTGGGACTCGCTTCTGAAAGAAACGTGTATCTTCAGCCTTGAGGGAACGGCCGTAGAAATGGAATTTCCCTTCGATTTTCGAAATCAAAATCGAAGGGTGTAATTTTTTTGACTTCAACTTTATGATAGTGAACACAGGAGACCGGATGCGCAGTGACATCATTAAAAAAGGGTTTGAACGGGCGCCTCACCGTAGCCTGCTTAAGGCGACGGGTGTGAAAGATGAGGACTTCAAAAAACCCTTCATCGGCATTTGCAATTCATTTATTGAAATCATTCCCGGTCACGTGCATCTGCAGGAATTGGGTAAAATCGTAAAAGATGCTGTAAGGGAAGCAGGCGGTGTACCGTTTGAATTCAATACTATCGGTGTCGATGATGGTATTGCTATGGGACACGATGGGATGAAATACAGCCTGCCAAGCCGTGAGCTCATTGCAGATTCAGTAGAAACTGTTGCCAACGCGCACCAACTGGATGGCCTCATTTGTATCCCCAATTGCGATAAAATAGTACCCGGAATGATCATGGGGGCATTGCGCGTCAATGTGCCGACTATTTTTGTTTCCGGTGGGCCGATGGCAGCCGGAAAAACCAGTGATGGCCGCACCGTGGATTTAATCTCGGTTTTTGAAGGTGTTGGAAAATTCCAGACAGGTGATATCGACAACGCTGAGTTAAAAGAACTCGAAGATAATGCCTGTCCTACCTGTGGTTCCTGCTCCGGTATGTTCACTGCAAATTCGATGAACTGCCTGATGGAAGCCATAGGTTTGGCTTTGCCTGGCAACGGGACTTTTCTCGCTACAACACAAAAACGTCGCGATCTGCTCAAAATCGCAGCGGAACGCATTATGGACTTGATCGATAAAGATGTGAAACCAAGCGATATCGTCACACCGGAAACCATGGACAATGCCTTTGCTTTGGACGTCGCCATGGGGGGCAGTACAAATACCGTTTTACACGGTCTTGCTATTGCTGACGAAGCCGGGATTGCGTATTCTCTTGAAAGATTAAACGCCTTGGCTGAACGTGTCCCGCAAATTTGCAAAGTAAGTCCAGCCTCCAATTGGCACATTGAAGATGTCGACCGTGCCGGTGGTATCAGTGCCATTCTGAAAGAAATCAGTAAAAAATCCGGCATACTGCATCTCGGCCAGAAAACAGTGACTGGTAAAACCCTGGGAGAAAATATCGAGAATGCTGAAATCCTGGATTATGAAGTCATTCTTCCCCTCGAAAAACCTCATTCCGAGAAAGGAGGTCTTGCGGTTTTGTTCGGCAATTTAGCCCCGCAAGGTGCTGTGGTGAAAACCGGCGCTGTGCATCCGAAAATGATGATTCACAGTGGACCGGCGGTGGTATTCGAATCCCAGGATGAAGCCTGTGCCGGTATTCTTGGTGGTAAAGTAAAAGAAGGCGATGTTGTCGTTATCCGCTATGAAGGCCCCAAAGGTGGTCCCGGAATGCAGGAAATGCTGGCTCCCACAGCGAACATCATGGGAATGGGATTAGGTTCCAGTGTTGCGCTCATCACCGATGGACGTTTTTCCGGAGGCACACGCGGCGCTTGCATTGGTCACGTATCTCCGGAAGCAGCTGCTGGAGGCCCGATCGCTCTGATCAAACCGGGCGATATCATTTCGATAAATATCCCTGAAAATAAATTACAATTGGAAGTTAGTGAATCTGAATTGCAGAAGAGAAAAGAAAAATGGCAGCCTCGTGAAAACCGTGTGGACAGCCGTTGGCTACAAAGGTATGCGGCAATGGTTACTTCAGCAAACACGGGTGCTGTTTTGAGAGTATAGAATAAGGAGAAATTCAATGCTTGTCACATCAAGTCCGGAAGTTGAAAAATCGGCCACGGATGAAAAAATGGTTGCACCGCAAATTTTGACCGGTGCAGAGATTTTCCTCGAATCATTGGTGCGTGAAGGTGTGGATACGATTTTTGGTTATCCTGGCGGTGCGCTGATCAGCCTTTATGATTATCTTTTCAAAGAAAAACGCCTGCGACATCTGTTGGTAACCCACGAGCAAGGTGGCACGCACGCTGCCGATGGCTACGCCCGTGCCACCGGAAAACCGGGTGTTGTTCTGGTAACATCCGGTCCCGGCGCAACCAATACGGTCACCGGAATTGCTACTGCGTACATGGATAGTATTCCAATGGTTGTCTTTACTGGCCAGGTGCCCTCCCACATGATTGGGAATGACGCTTTTCAGGAAGCAGATATTCTCGGCATCACCCGACCAATCACCAAACACAGCTATCTGGCAACGAATGTTGAGGAGCTTGCCGACATCATTCATAAATCTTTTCATATTGCCACAACCGGCAGACCAGGCCCTGTACTGATCGATTTGCCAAAAGATATGCTTGCTTCTAAAACCGCATATTTCCCTGCGGTTGAAATCGATTTACGGGGTTACAAACCAACTGTGAAGGGGAGTTTCAAACAAGTTCGCAATGCTGCAAAATTCTTGCAAGGCGCTAAAAAACCCGTTGTTTATGTTGGCGGTGGCGCAATTTTAAGCGATGCGGCAGCCGAAGTTACGGAATTTGCCCGCAAGTTGAATGCACCTGTTACAACGACCTTACTCGGTCTCGGTGCTTTTCCTGAAACCGATGATCTCTCCCTTGGCATGTTGGGAATGCACGGTACCTGGTATGCTAACAAAGCCGTTGATGAGTGCGACCTGCTTATCGCTGTTGGAGCCCGTTTTGACGACCGCGTCACTGGGAATCTTGAGAAATTTTCCCCGCATTCGAAAAAGATGCAAATCGATATCGATCCGAGCTGCATAGGCAAAAACGTTCCCGTCGATTTACCAATTGTTGGCGATATAAAATCCGTTCTCGAAGAATTGAATCCTGTTCTTGAAAAATGTGAAAGTGACGCCTGGTTGCAGCAAATAGCCCAATGGAAAAAAGAACATCCACTGCGTTATTCAAAAAGTAATGATGTTTTGAAACCGCAACAGGTTATCGAAGAGCTATCCAAAGTAACCGAAGGAAATGCCATCATCGCTTCGGATGTTGGTCAGCATCAAATGTGGATTGCCCAGTGGTACAAATTTACCCAGCCACGCAGCCATCTCTCTTCCGGTGGTTTGGGAACGATGGGGTTTGGTGTTCCTGCGGCGCTCGGAGCTCAGGTTGCATGCCCGGATCGTACCGTTGTGGGAATCGTTGGTGATGGTGGTTTTCAAATGACATCGATGGAAATCGCTACGGCGGTAAGGTACAATATTCCGGTGAAATTTATTATTTTGAACAACGGCTATCTCGGAATGGTGCGCCAGTGGCAGGAGCTTTTCTTTGAAAAACGCTACTCAAACACCCACCTTAATCCTTCAAATCCGGATTTTAAGAAACTGGCAGAAAGTTATGGCGCCTGGGCGATGCAGGTGAAAACTTTGGATGAATTACAGGATGCTTTCGAAAAAATGATGACGATCACCGACCGTCCGGTTGTGTTGGATGTTATCGTGGATCAGCAGGAAAAAGTCTATCCGATGATACCGGCAAACGGCAGTTTCGAAAATATTATGGAAGCAGAAGAATGAAACACACAATCAATCTATTAGTCGAAAACAATGTCGGCAGCCTTTTACGCATTGCCGGCATGTTCAGTGGCCGGGGATTCAACATCGATAGTATTTCCGTCGGCAGTTCCGAGGAAGAAGGTTTGTCGCGTATGACCATCGTAACCCATGGTGACGATGAAATCATTGAACAAATCAACAAGCAGCTTAACAAATGCATTAACGTTGTCAAAGTCTTCGATTTGACCGGTGAAGCCTTTGTGCACCGCGAATTGGCCTTGATCAAGGTTCAGGCAACACCAACAGAACGTTCGGAGATTATGCAAATTGCGGAAGTTTTTCGGGCAAAAATTATCGACTTGTCGCCCACAGCATTGACGGTTGAAGCGACCGGAACCGAAGATAAAATCAATGCGATAATTTCGATGCTGCAACCCTTCGGTTTAAAAGAAGTTTCGCGCACAGGCCGAATCGCCTTGAAGCGCGAATTTCAGGGTGTGACAGTGTAATAAATATGGATTGTTGGATTGATGGAGTAACGGAGCATTGCATTATTACCCTCCTGTACTTGCAATAATATCGATTTGACGTTCAAAGCCTAATAATCCTATAATCCATTAATCCAATAATAAAAACTTTGTTTTGGGAGAAAAAATGCAACTCTACTATGAAAAAGATGTGAACAAAAACATTTTAAAAGATAAAACAATCGCGATTCTCGGATATGGAAGCCAGGGCCATGCCCACGCCAACAACCTGAAAGAAAGCGGTTACAACGTTATCGTTGGCCTTTACGAGGGCAGCAAATCCAGAAAAGATGCAGAAGCTGCCGGTTTAAAAGTGGCAAGCGTTGCCGACGCGGCAAAAACAGCGGATATCATTATGTTTCTTGTGCCGGACCAGACACAAAAATCCCTTTATGAGAAGGAAGTGGCTCCACACCTGAGTGCTGGCAAAACGCTGGCATTTGCTCATGGCTTTAATATTCACTACGGTCAGATCGCACCGCCAGCCGAGGTTGATGTCTGGATGGTCGCTCCGAAAAGTCCCGGCCACCTTGTCCGCCGTGTTTACACCGAAGGAAAGGGTACTCCCTGTCTGTTCGCCGTTTATCAGGATGCCAGCGGCAAGGCTCGTGATATGGCAATGGCCTACGCCGATGGACTTGGTGGTACTCGTGCCGGAATTATCGAAACAACTTTCGATGAGGAAACCGAAACCGATTTATTCGGTGAACAAGCCGTGCTTTGTGGTGGCGTTTCCGAACTCATCAAAACCGGATTCGAGACGTTGACGGAAGCAGGCTATCAGCCAGAGATTGCCTATTTTGAGTGTCTGCACGAATTGAAGCTCATCGTCGATTTGATTTATGAAGGTGGCATCGAGCACATGTACTGGTCGGTTTCTGAGACGGCAGAATACGGTGGTATGGCCGAAGGCCCAAAAGTCGTAACCGCAGAAACGAAAAAAGCGATGAAAGAAATTTTAGGCCGGGTACAGGATGGCAGTTTTGCCCACGAATGGATTTTGGAAAATGTCGCACAACAACCGAAGCTGCGCTCTTATCGTCGGCAACTTGCCAAACACCCGATCGAAGTGGTCGGCAAAAAACTGCGCGGCATGATGAGCTGGTTGAAGAAATAAACGTTGGAAGGTGAGATGGCATTAACGTTCAAACGTTTCCATCTCTCCACATTCATACACACAAACATTCACACGTTCAAACGATTCTATTATGAAAATACAAACATTTGACACAACACTGCGTGATGGAACACAGGGAGAGAAAGTTTCTTTTTCCGTAGATGAAAAGCTGCGCATTGCCCGCAAGCTGGATGAATTCGGTTTTGATTATATTGAGGGTGGCTGGCCGGGTTCTAATCCGAAAGACGCTTTGTTCTTTGACGGTGCGAAAAAAATAGATTGGCAGCATGCAAAAATTTGCGCTTTTGGCAGCACACGCCGAAGTGGCGTAAGCGCAAAAAAAGATGGGAATTTGAATATGCTGCTTGCTGCCGAAACACCGACGGTAACTATTTTCGGCAAAACCTGGATTAAACACCTGGAAAAAGCGCTGCTGGTTACCCGGGAAGAAAACGATGCCATGATTACCGAATCGGTTGCATGGTTAAAAGAAAATGGCCGTGAAGTCATTTACGATGCCGAGCATTTTTTTGACGGATACAAAAGTGATCCTGAATATGCCATGCAAACGTTGCGGGCAGCCCAGCAGGGTGGTGCCGATATTTTGACCCTTTGCGATACCAATGGTGGAACGCTTCCCCATGAAATAAGTGAAATTGTTGCCCATGTGCGCAAGAATATCGACGGTGTTCTCGGTATCCATGCCCATAACGACAGCGAGCTGGCCGTGGCCAATTCCATCGCTGCAGTGGTAGCCGGCGCCCGGCATGTGCAAGGCACTATCAACGGCTTTGGCGAACGTTGCGGAAATGCCAATATTCTTTCAGTAATCGCTAATCTTCAGCTCAAATTGAAATTTCAATGCCTCGATCCGCAGGCACTCAAACATCTCACCGAACTCTCAAATTTTGTATTTGAACTGGCGAATCTTGCACCACGCGATGAAGCTGCTTTCATCGGCAGAAGCGCATTTGCTCATAAGGGCGGCGTGCATGTCAGTGCCGTCATGAAAGATCCGACGACTTATGAACACATTAATCCCGAGGCTGTAGGCAATCGGCGTCGCGTTTTAGTGAGTGATCTTAGCGGACGCAGCAACGTGAAGTACAAGATGTCGGAACTCGATCTTGCGGATGGCGATGCTGCAGAAACCGGAAAAATTGTTCAGGAAATCAAAAAGCTGGAGAATGAAGGGTACCATTTTGAAGCCGCGGAAGCCAGTTTTGAACTTTTGGTGCAGCGCAACCGGGAATTGGTTCCGGCATTTTTTGATTTGCAAGGATTTCGAATCAGTGTTGAAAGAGACAGTCATCATGTCATTCCACGCTCTGAAGCCAGCATACGTGTTATTGTTGATGGGCATGTGGAGCACACCGCAGCTGAGGGGGACGGCCCGGTGAACGCACTGGATAATGCTTTGCGCAAGGCATTGCTGCGATTCTACCCCGATGTCGCCTTGATGCACCTGATCGACTATAAAGTCCGTGTTCTCTCGGAGGATGATGGAACAGCCGCAAAAGTGCGTGTGCTCATCGAATCACAATGTGGCAATGACTGCTGGACGACGATTGGTGTTTCCGAGAACATAATCGAAGCAAGCTGGGAAGCGCTCGTCGATTCGTTTACTTTTTTCCTGTACAAAAAGCACCCATCGCAAGTACAAAACGGGAAAAAAGAAAAATCTATTTCGGTGGCATAATTTAAATTTTCTGCTAACTTTTCAATTGTTTTAAGTACGATGTATTCACTTTCCGCGAAAAGGAGAGTAATGTAAAAGAAAATGTTGGTTTGATTCTTAATTTAGTTTACGCTTGCTGAATTTTAAAAGGAGGGCATGTATTCATGACAGAACAACAATTGCTCGAGCGAATCACAATTAATCCTAAAATACTTGTTGGAAAACCTGTTATAAAAGGAACTCGACTTGCAGTTGAATACATACTCAATTTGCTTGCTCATGGAGCCACATTTGAAGAAATAATAGCAGAATACAACGGATTAACACGCGAAGATATCCAGGCATGTTTGCTTTTTGCGACAAAATCCCTTGAAAATACGGATTTTATGCCGCTTGAAATCGAGATGGCATAAATGCGTTTTCTTGTCGATGAATGCACTGGTGTACGAGTCGCACAATGGCTACGGGAACAAAACCATGAGGTTTTTTCAGTCTATGAACAAGCTCGTGGCATGAATGATGAAAAAATACTTGAAAAAGCAATCCAGGAAAAATGGATATTAGTTACAAATGATAAAGGGTTTGGAGAAAGAATTTTCAGAGAGAAACACATGCATAATGGTGTTATTTTTCTCAGACTTATGGATGAGCGTTCAGTTTCCAAAGTGCAAACAATCAAGCGTTTTCTTTACAAATATGCTGATAAAATAGATGGACGTTTTGCTGTTGTATCAGAAACAAAGGTTCGCTTCGCTAGAAGTGCGTAATAGAAAAATAAGTGGGGATACCGACCTGATACACATTTTTCCATAATTTTTCATCCTATAAAATCAATTGAATTATCACGAAATAGAATAATAATCTTCAGGATTGTGCGGCAAATGCATTTTTAAATAAGTCGTTAGAAATCGATACCAATTAAACAGTAGATAAAAGGAACAAATAACCATGTCCATGACCATTACCGAAAAAATATTGGCTGCGCACGCCGGACTTAAACATGTGTCCCCGGGAGAGAACATCTGGATTGATGCCGACGTGCTGATGACGCACGATGTCTGTGGTCCGCCAACAATCGGTATTTTTAAAAAAGAATTTGGCGAAAAAGCTCAGGTTTTTGACAAAAACAAAGTGGTGATCATCCCGGATCATTATATTTTCACCAAAGATATGCATGCCAACCGCAATATCGATATTTTGCGTGAATTTGCCCGTGAGCATAATTTGCCAAATTATTACGATGTTGGCGGTGAACGCTACAAAGGTGTGTGCCATGTTGCTCTTGCGGAAGAGGGCTGGTGCCGACCCGGTGATGTACTTTTCGGTACAGACAGCCACACTTGCACCGCTGGTGCATTCGGCCAGTTTGCCACTGGTATCGGTAACACAGATGCTGCGTTTATTCTTGGCACCGGTAAACTCTGGGTGAAAGTGCCCGAAACCATGCAATTCATCATCGATGGTAAAATACCACCCCATATTATGGCGAAAGATATCATACTGCAAATTATCGGCGATATCGGTGTGGATGGCGCATCCTACCGCACGATGGAATTTGCCGGCAGCGGCGTCGAAGCAATGACCATGGAAGACCGTATGACTTTATGCAACATGGTGATCGAAGCAGGTGGGAAAAACGGCGTTGTTGCCGCGGATGCAAAAACGGAAGAATTTGTGAAGGCGCGTACGAATGCACCGTACAAAATATACCAAAATGACATGGATGCAAAGTACCATTCAACCTGGTATTACAAAGCCGAAGAATTGACGCCGATGGTAGCAAAACCCCATTCACCGGACAACAAAGCGTCGGTGCGGGAAGTGCAAACCGAAAAAATTACCCGTGCTTATATCGGTTCCTGCACAGGTGGCAAATTTTCGGATTTTGTCGCCGCAGCGGAAATTCTTAAAGGGCAACAAGTGGCTGTCGATACGTTTATCGTTCCTGCGACAACAGAGGTGGATCGATTGCTGCGAACCACAATGATTGATGGCAAATCGATGATGCAAGTATTTGAAGATGCCGGTGCGCAGGTTGGCAAACCGTCCTGTGCTGCCTGTCTCGGTGGCCCTGCGGATACTTTCGGCCGCACGCATGGTGAGGAAATCTGCATCTCGACGACAAACCGGAATTTCCCCGGACGTATGGGTTCAAAGTCTTCTCAAGTGTATTTAGCTTCCCCGTACACTGTTGCAGCATCCGCTCTGACGGGTAAGATCACGGATCCGCGAGAGTTTTTGGGTTAGTGTGTAAACGATTGAACGTTTAAACTTTTTAACTTTTTAACCTTCATAGTTTTAGAAAGATGACCATGCAAAATAAAATCACAGGCCGTGTGTACGTGCTCGGCGACGATATCGATACCGATCAGATTATTCCGGCGGCGCATTTGGTTTACAGTCTGGAAGATCCGGAAGAGAGAAAGAAATATGGTGAATACGCGCTATCGGGTGTCCCAACAGCACAGGCTGGTTTGCCCGAGGGTAATATCCCTTTTGTTAAAAACGGCGAACATGAATCGGAGTATGCAATCATTATTGCAGCAAAAAATTTCGGTTGCGGATCTTCACGGGAGCATGCTCCCGCGGCATTGGAAATTGCAGGCGTAGAAGCGGTGATTGCACCAACCTATGCACGAATTTTCTACCGCAATGCTGTGGATGGCGGTTTTTTAATTCCAGCCGAATCGCAGCAATCTCTGGTTCCTTTTTTTCACACAGGCGATGAAGCCGTCCTTGACCTGGATGCAAAGACAGTGACCAATAAACGCACTGGCGAGTCTTATCCAATCAACGATTTGGGGCAAGTTTCAAACATCATCGATGCTGGTGGGATTTTTTCCTACGCACGCAAATCGGGAATGTTAAAGGAGACCGCTGATGCCTAAATTGAAGCGAATCGTAACCCTGCCCGGTGACGGCATCGGACCCGAAGTAATGACACAGGGTGTTGCTTTGCTGGGCGCGCTTGCAAACTCATTGGATATGGAATTCGAATTTTCCGAAGACCTCGTTGGTGGCGCTTGCCTGCGTGAATACAACGTTCCCATTCGTGAAAAAACCTACACGAAATGCAAAAACGCGGATGCTGTATTACTCGGCGCCGTTGGTTTGCCTGAATATGATAACAATCCCTCACACTTACGCCCGGAGAAAGCACTGCTCGGATTGCGTGGCGAATTGGGCGTCTATTGCAACCTGCGTCCTGCACAACTTTACGATATCCTTGTGGATGCGAGTCCTTTGAAAAAAGAATTCATAGAAGGACTTGATTTGATGGTCGTACGGGAGCTCTGTGGAGGATTGTATTTTGGTCAACCTTCCGGCATTGAACAACGCAAAAACAAACGCTTTGGTATCAGCACCATGACCTATGGTGAAGATGAAATTCGACGCATCGCCATTAAAGCTTTCGAACTGGCCCGCCTGCGCCGGGGAAAAGTTACCTCGGTGGATAAAGCCAATGTACTGTCTGTTTCGCAGCTCTGGCGTGCGGTGGTCACCGAAGTTGCCGGTGATTATCCTGATGTGAAACTCGAGCACATGCTCGTCGATAATTGTGCTATGCAGCTCGTGCGTGCACCAAAGCAATTCGATGTGATTCTCACCGAAAATATGTTCGGTGATATTCTCAGCGACGAAGCCAGTCAGCTTACCGGTTCCATCGGCATGCTGCCCAGCGCCAGCCTCGGCGACGGCACCCCGATGTACGAACCCGTGCACGGCACGGCGCCGGATATTGCAGGGAAAGACAAAGCCAATCCCATCGCGATGATCAATTCTGTGGCCATGTTGCTGCACTATTCTTTCGAACGTCCTGAAGCAGCGAAAACCATAAGCACTGCTGTGGAAACGGTGTTGAAGCAGGGCTACCACACCGGCGATATTCAAATCGAAGGCAAGCTCGTCGGTACGAAAGAACTCGGGGGACGCATCATTGAAGAGACGGTGAAAAATATATAATTGCCTTTTTTATCGAGTATTGACAATACCACGATGGCTCAGGGGATGTCCCCTGAGCCATCGTTTTGTATACATCGTCTATTGTATCTATAAAATTATTGACCGCTTTACTCATCTCTCCGTTCCAATTTCCTTCATTTATCACAGATATTGACTAATTATCCAACTTTTCCTTGGAACAATGCCAAGTTCTTTTTAGAATTATTGCAACAAATTCTACTTGCTGAATTTCTTTGGTTTCATTATTACCCTTACCAGACTCTTCACAACGTCTATCGGGAGAACAAATGACGCTTATAAAATCAGGGTATTTCCCCTTTCAATTGCTGCTGAGAAGTGCAAAAAACTCTCGTTTACAGGTTATAAATCTTGACAGACTTTCGCCTGTCCTTTTCTTTATTATAATAGTGAACACAATGAATTTTGTTACAGTGTGTCTCGCCTCTGAAAAAACCACGAATGATCTGGCAAATGCTTCGTGGATTGGTTCGCAGAAGGTTTCGGTACAATCCGAAATCCAGCTCTACGGCGACAACTCCGCACCCATATTTCGCCGTGAATTTAATGTAAAGGACAACGTCCGTTCAGCAATCCTGACAATTACGGCAGCCGGTTATTACAACGCTCAATTAAACGGGGAAAAAATCGGCAGAAACTACCTCGATCCTGCGTGGACAAATTTTAGTAAACGCATTTATTACAGGACCTATAATTTAACCAATGAACTGAAAACCGGGCAGAATTGCCTCGGTGTCACATTGGGCAATGGCTTTTATAATCCGTTGCCCATGACGATGTGGGGCTATCTCAACCTGCGAAAATTTCTTCCTACCGGTAATCCGGTTTTTATAGCCAGTTTGCGCATTGAATACGAAAATGGACAGGTTGAAGAAATTGCAACGGATTATTCGTGGAAATATGCCTCCGGTCCGATTCGCAAAAACAATGTTTATCTCGGTGCAGTTTACGATGCCAATCAGGAGATTCCTGGCTGGGAAAAGGCAGGTTTCGACGATACGCAATGGATGGGAGCTGTCGAACTGGATGGCCCCGGTGGAATCTTGCAGGAAGCGTTTTTCCCACCAATTCAAGTCACCGGCAGGAAAGAACCCGTATCAATTACTGCACTCTCCGTCGGAAAATATCTCGTGGATATGGGGGTGAATTTCACCGGATTATACCATGTCCACCTTGCTGGCGAACCGGGTGATTCCGTGACTTTCCGCTTCGGCGAACGCGTTTATGAAAACGGAGAGCTCAATCCAATGACGACTGTAGCCGGCCAGCTTAAAAAGCCTGGTAAAGGTGGCCCCGGGGCGCCGGATACCGCTTGGCAGGCGGATACCTATATTTTCGGAAAACAAAAAAATGTCTGGTACAGTCCCGAATTTACGTTTCACACTTACCGGTATATGGAAATTTCCGGATTGCAGCAAAAACCAATGCTCCAGGACATTGAAGGCTTGGCGCTGAACACGAATGTCGAAAACAAAAATGCATTTTCCTGTTCGTCAGACCTCATCAATTCAATTCAGGAGGCGACGGAACGGACGTTTCTCGCTAATTTACAAAGCGTGCAATCGGACTGCCCGGCACGGGAAAAATTTGGATACGGAGGTGATCTCAATGCCACCAGCGAAGCGTTCATCTACAATTTTGACATGCAATCCTTTTATCGCAAGACCATTTACGACTGGGTTGATGCCATTAGCGACACCGGATTTATCGACACGGCGCCGTTTGTTGGAATCCAGTATTGTGGTTTGAGCTGGGAATCGGCGTTTTTGATCACCCAATATAAACTTTACCTGTACTACAACGACGTTGCGCTCGTCAAAGAATTGTATACAAAAGATCTCGCTTGGATGGAAAAAGTCGCACGCATTCATCCGGAGGGTCTGGTTGAAAAAGGCTTGAGTGATCATGAATCATTGAAACCGGTACCGGTTGCGTTAACGGGAACCGCCCACCATCTTGAATGTGCACGCATTATGGCACAATTTGCTGCTGTCATGCAGGACGTTGAGAATGAAAAGAAATTTAGTGCTCTCGCCTTAAAGCTTTCCGGACTCATTCGGGATCGATTTTGGCGACAGCCAATCAAAGATGAGATCAATAGACAAACCTTGTTCGCTACACTCCTTTACTACGATATTTTGCCAGAAGCGGAAAAACAGGCGGGAGTCGATTCTTTGCTTGCTTCACTCGCTGAGGCGCCGGCCGGGCATTTTATCACCGGCATTTTCGGCACGAAATTCATTCTTGAAGCGCTCTCGAAGGAGGGGCATGCTGATAAAGTATATGCAATCGTCAATAGCACGGCTTTTCCGGGTTGGGGGCACATGATTGATCGTGGCGCAACGACCATTTGGGAAACCTGGAAAGAAAGCAATAATACTTTTTCCAATTGCCACCCGATGTTCGGCTCGGTCTCGGAATGGTTTTATAAATGGCTTGGCGGTATTCGGCCTGATCAGCAGCATCCAGGTTTTAAGAAATTTATTATCAACCCGGTTTTGCCGGAAGGTTTGGCTTCGGTGAATTGCTCCTATTATTCCCCACATGGTGAAATCATTTCAAACTGGATAAATGATGATGGCAGAAAGGAGTTCGAAATTAAAATTCCAGCCGGCACGGCTGCGCACGTGAAACTCCCTTTGAACGCTGGACAGAAAATGAAAGTGATGGATGCTGATAAGAAACAGATTGTATCATCACGACCGGAAGGAAACGATGATTCCTCCTTTGAATTAAGTGCAGGGCATTATTGGATTACAGTGGAATCTATGGAGTAATGGAAATCGAGGAAATAAACCCGTGCAAAAAATAACTCTCGAAGAAAAATTTCACTTGATCAAAAGCTACTGGTCACCAAAAATCATTGGAGAACTGAACGGACAGTACATTAAACTGGCTAAATTTAAAGGCGAGTTTGTCTGGCACACGCACGAAGATGAAGACGAATATTTTCAGGTGATCAAAGGTTGTATTGTCATCCATTTTCGTGACCACAACATACGGTTGAACGAAGGCGAATGTCTTATTGTACCGAAAGGGACTGAACATAAACCGGAAGCGATTGAAGAAGCACATATCCTTTTATTTAAACCGAAGGCCACGGCTCACACAGGTAGCATGGAAGATGAATTAACTGTTCCAGTCGAAAAACAGGATTGGATTTAGGTATTGAAATGGACAACTCTGACAGGGTTCCAAACCCTGTCGAGACTGTTGAAAAAGGGATAAACCGGACGTTGAGCTTGCCTGCACTGAGTAAAGTCGAAGTGTCGAAACGCCCGATTCCACGCTCGAATTCTGGCCCTTCGGCAAGCTCAGGGTCCGAATTTGCATGTTTTTCGACAGTCTTGTCAGAGTTCATATTACGCATTCTGTTACGAGGAAACATGATGAAAAACAGTCAATCTGTTGCAACGATAGTCGTTTTATTTATCGTCTTTGGCATAGTAGCCGCCTGCCAAAAATCCAACCACACCGTACCAATTGCCGATCCCAATTTGGTTTACTACTCCTTTACTCCGGATTCCACCCATCGCGCTATTTCCCGTGCTGATTATGCGGAGAAACTTTATGGTTTTTGGCTCGGACAGTGCATTGCCAACTGGACCGGCATTATCACCGAAATGGACAAAATCGGTAACATTGGCAGCATCAAAACCGGCGCTTTTTATACGCGAGAAAATTGGAACCAGGCGGATCAGCCAAATATCTGGAATGATGGTGAAACATCCACACTGTCAAAAACCATCGATTTTATCTGGGCGGAACCGGACAGCATCTGGGGCGCAGACGATGATACCGACATCGAGTATATTTATCAGGATATTTTGTATTCGAATAAAACCAGCTTTTTAACCGGTGAGCAGATTAGTCAGGGCTGGTTGACGCATATTAAACCGGAGGAAGAAAATTATCTCTGGGTTTCCAACCAAAAAGCATTCGATCGTATGCGTCAGGGGATGGTTCCACCGCAAACCAGCGATCCACGATACAATGAGCATTACGAGATGATCGATGCTCAATTGACGACGGAAATATTTGGTCTTTACGCACCCACGCGACCCGATATCGCGTTAAAGATGGCCTGGTTGCCCATTCGCACAACCGCGCGGGAAAATGCAGCCTGGATCGCTGAATTTTATGTAATCATGCATTCGCTGGCACTACAGGTCGATGCAAGTTTATCCATGAAAGAACAAATTCAGTGGATGGCGGAACAGGCGAGATTGCATTTGCCGGACAGCGCTTATTGTGCAAAAATGTATGATTTTGTTAAATCACAATATGGCGCAGGGCTCACCTGGGAAGAAGCGCGCGATAATGTTTACCAGCGCTATCAGGTGGAGCAAGCCGACGGGTACACAATGACTTCACGAAATTTACACTGCAACGCTTGTTTTGCTGCGGGCATCAACTTCGCTGCCAGTTTGGTCAGTCTTTTTTGGGGTGAAGGTGATATCCTCGAAACAATAAAAATTGGTGCATTGGCAGGCTGGGATTCAGATAATCCGACGTCGACGTGGGGCGGTTTGCTGGGGTTTATGCTTGGCAAAAACGGTGTGGAGCAGGCATTCGGTCGGCAATTTTCTGAGAAATTTCACATTCACCGCACGCGCATTGGTTTTCCCAATGACGGCATCGATACGTTTTCGGCCATGGCTCAGAAGGGCGTTTTTATCATCGACCGGGTGGTGCAGGAACACATGGGCGGAGGAATCGATCTCGAAAAAAATGTGTGGTATTTGCCCGAGTTTAAACTGCAAATTCCTGTGGTGGAGCCAGAGAATTAAATCGGCTACGCTGTGAATTTTCAGATTTAGCTTATAATATTTTTTGAAAAATGAATTTAACGCTGAGACGCCGAGTCGCAGAGATACGCAGAGGAAGTGAAAAAAACTATGCAGTACTCTGCGACTCGGCGTTAAAAAAAACAGTGAATATCTCTCACGATAAAACAAATGAAGGTATTTCATTTGGCTCAGTAGGATGAAAATCATATATCCAACAATAATCAAATTGAACTTAAATAATTCCACAGGAACAAGATAATTCATGCACTTGTTGATTACTGATTCCGGTGTTGGTGGGTTGTCAGTCTGCGCCTACATCGAGCGATTTTTGCGCACGCATCACATTGATGAACCGGTTGAGCTGACCTATGTAAATGCCTCGCCGGAAAATGATTTCGGTTACAATGCAATGAGCTCACGTGAGGAAAAAGTTGCGAATTTCGACCGATTCCTTCACATCGTTGAGCAAACCTATGAACCGGACATGATTTATATCGCCTGCAATACGTTGTCGGTTTTGTTTTCCGATACGGGATTTTCACAAAATCAATCAGTGCCTGTTCGTGGAATCGTCGAGACCGGGGTGAATCGACTTCTTTACGAATTACAACAGGTGCGCGGTGCCACCACGATTATTTTTGGCACGGTAACAACAATTGCGGAGCAGACTTATTTGAAGCGGCTGCAAAAAGAAGGCATAGACGGCAGTAGAATCATTTCGCAAGCCTGTCCTTCCCTCGCCGATACAATTTCTGAAGATCGCGAAGGATCGCTGGCCTGGAATAAAATAATAGCGTACGTCGGCGAAGCTGTTGATAATTCTCAGGAAAAATGCGATCACTATCTGGCTTACCTTGCTTGTACCCACTATGGCTATCGTAAAGGACTGTTTATTCGGGCATTTGCTGAAGAGGGAAGAGCTGTTACAATTCTAAATCCCAACGAATTAGTGATTGGTGATTTGTTTGGAAATGGCAGGCAGGAATTAGATGCTGGTCAGGACGACAATATAATTCCGGTGCAGTTCATCACACGCTATAAAATTCCGGAGACCGCACTGGAAACCATTTCCTGTTTTTTGCAGGATATTTCACCAGGGACAGTTGCGGCATTCCTGGATTATACGCATCGACCAGCTCTATTTTAAATTTTGATAAAAAAGGATGAAGAAACATGCAGGAATCAATGCGCACTCGACTGATGCGCTGGGGATTTAATTTATTTCCGGTCTACAGAAGAACTGGTGGCAAAGTGACGTTTATCTCCGATGAATTCCGCCATATTCATATCAAGATTCCGCTTAACTGGAAAACCCGTAATTATGTCGGAACGATGTTTGGCGGCAGCATGTATGGCGCTACTGATCCGATTTATATGATTATGTTCATGAAAATTCTGGGTCCGAAATACGTCGTTTGGGACAAGGCAGGGAAAATTCGCTACAAAACACCGGGACGTTCCACGTTGAGGGGAAATTTTTCTGTGGAAGATGCAGAGATTGAGCTGATTCGACGAGAACTGGAAATGAAGGAAAAGCTTGACCGTGTTTATAATGTTTCCTTGATTGATGAAAATGGTGTTGAGTGCGCGATGATTGAGAAAACGCTGCATTTTAGCAAGAAGAAATGAGATTGATCGAATCTTTAAACTGTAAAACGAAAATTCCTATAAAAATCTAAGAGGGAGTTATGCATCCAATAATTCGAAATATACTGGCTGTTATCGCGGGGCTTGTGATTGGTAGCGCCGTCAATATGGGTATTATCATGATCAGTGGCAGTATTATTCCACCTCCACCAGGCGTCGATGTAACCAATATGGAAAGCCTCAAGACATCGATGCACTTGTTTCAAGCGAAACACTTTCTGTTTCCATTTTTCGCCCATGCGCTGGGGACATTGGCAGGAGCTTTTGTTGCAGCTTTGATTGCTGCAAGTCATAAAATGAAATTTGCGTTAGGTATTGGTGCTTTTTTTCTCATTGGTGGAATAACGAATGTTTTTCTGCTGCCATCACCGCTGTGGTTTGCGGTGGTTGATATTGTCGGTGCGTATTTACCGATGGGATGGTTGGGAGGAAAAATAGCACTGCGTGGTGTTAGAAAATGATAAGAGGTGAAAAAGCTAATTTACCACAGTAGATCAATGTTACTTTGATTATTGTGGAGATACTTGCAACAATCTCCGTCCCACGCCATCGCGGATGTCAGCCTAGTGGTCTCCGCGATAATCTTCCTTGAATTTTCGCGTATAAATCAATTCTGATCTCAATTGGTGCGTCGTCAAACTATCAATTTTATCAAAATGGAATTTTGAATTAAACAATCTCAATTACTTACGGTCATGTAGTATAGTAAATAACGCTCGGCTCGGCCTATTATGTTTTAAGTACACTTGTACGGGTTTACTCGATTAGGGAGAAGTAGCAAAGGAGATGCAGATGCGATTTATTTTGATTTTAAGTTTATGCTCAAGCGGTTTGTTTGCACAGGATATCAATGAGAAAATTCTCTTTGCTGCCGCACGCGATCAAATTGATAGTTTGAACATTTTCCTGTTGCAGGATTCAATCGATCTGGATTACAGATACGAAAATGGATATTCAGCACTAGATTATGCCATTGAAAGGAACCACAAAGATGTTTTTAAAAGACTCGTAGAATACTATGCATCAGTCAATGAATCGAAAAATACGCTGGATTCCCTCGGATCAAAGCTAATCCCTGCTGTTTTGAATAATGATCTTGGTGGGGTGAAACAACTCCTTGCTTTAGACGCGGATCCAAATTATCAACATTGCTCAGGATACCACCCTCTATCCTTAGCTGCCCGATGGGAAGCATTAAAAATCATGCACATATTGCTTGACAACGGTGCCGATGTAAATGCCTCGAATAAAAACAGATACAACACCACCCCATTGATGGAAGCATCAAGAAATGGGAATGTTGCAGTCGCAAATATGCTGATCTCAGCAGGGGCAGATGTAAACAAAGTGGATATCAATAATGATCCGCCGATCAACTGGGCCACTTATTTTGGCCACACGGATATGGTCAGATTGCTATTAAAATTTGGAGCGAGAACAGATTTAGTTGGAAAGGATAGTGGGGATGCAGCCCTTGCAATCGCCAGGAGAATGAAGCATCAGGAAATTGTCGGATTGTTGGAAAAACACACGGCTGAACGAAAAATCAAGTAAAAAAAAGCATGATTTCACTCAAATTCAGCTTGTACTGAATAGCGATCAGTTATTCAAAACGCCATCCCACTTGCAGATGAAAATTAGGCAGCAGTGACACGGATGTCAGGCCCAACTTAAAAAAAAGATTATTATCAAAAGGACTTAGACAGTAGCCGGCCGCCCAGGCGGGCATTTTTGCAGTGCCGTTTGTGGTATTATAAACTGAGAGTCCGAATTCGAGATATGTCCACGAAATATCGCCAATGCTTTTATATTTAATTGCGCTGAACGTCCAGGTTGGAAATGATAAATCAAGCCTGGAATCACCAGGTTTCATGAAAAACGAGCTTACTCCTGCAGCGCAGGTGAAATTTTCGATGCTCCCGGTAAGAACAGCGCGTTCGTAATAAATACCGGGACGTATACCTTTTCCAATCAATTCAAGTGAAACAGCCTGCTCTGCAGATTCCAGAAACAGGCTTTGGGTGTAAACGGATGTGTTCACGATTAGCGTTGAGAAAAATATAAGGACGAAGAGTGTTGTGTTATTCTTCATTTTTCGGATTCACCTGTCAACGGGACATATCAACTGTACAAGTCCGGAGAAATTGGAATTAAATCAACGACTTCGACTGGCAGCCATCGACATTTATGCATGTGCCCGTCACAAGACTGGCTTTCTCCGACGCCAAAAACGTCACGACATTGGCGACTTCTTCGCGGGTGCCAAAGCGGCCGAGGGGCAAATTTTGTTCGGTAAATTTCGCCATACCTTCCGGGTCTTCGATGCAGCGCTTGTCCCAGCTGCCGCCAGGGAAGCGAATACTGCCGGGCGCCACGGAATTCACTCGAATACCTTGTCCAGCCAGCTCGATAGCCATAATTTTCGCCATGCTGATCATCGCCGATTTCGTGGTATTGTAAATGGAAAGCCCTTTCCCGCCGGCTTCGCGGCCAAAGATCGAAGCGATAAAAATGATCGATCCGCTGCCTTGTTCTTTCATGTTTTTCACTGCGGCGCGGCTGACACGAATGTGTGAAGTCAGATTGAGATTGAGCAAATCTTCCCAGTTTTCATCACTTAACACGTCAAATTCGCCGCGTTGGTTGCCACCGACGTTGTTTACCAGTACATCGATTCGGCCATACTTTGCGACAACCTGCTCAACGAGTGCATCGGCGGCGCTTTTTTCGGTTATATCCGTCGCTATTCCGATGACATCGTAGCCTTTTACCTGCATTTCCACGACGGAGGCCTGCAGCTCACTTTCATTGCGTGCGCAGGTCACCACAGTGCAACCTTCCGCTGCGATGGCTTCAACAATTCCTTGCCCGATACCGCGGCTCCCGCCGGTGACAAGTGCTATTTTTTTGTCTAAGTTTAGATTCATATTCACATCCTTTTATCATTTCGACAATCTCTTAAAATGTCATCTGTCAGTAATGGTGCTTTAATAGTTTCTCGAAGTTTACGAACGTCTTGAAGAAATTTTTTCGGACTAATCTCGTGGCAGCACAGTGAATTTTCAAGGCAAACTATAATTTCATCATTAATGCTTCTGTTATTAATTCGAGCATTTTCTTTTAATTTCTTATAAAGTGGATCGGGAATATTTTTTACTGTATATGTGACCACTGCTACTGTT